>JBJXGX010000349.1:0-16221 GCA_046160305.1 Burkholderiales bacterium | reverse complement strand
TTGCACCCCTTTCTGCTATCCGCGAACGCAATTGTAGGATGGGACGCGCACCGCCGCATGTCAACGATCGTGTGGCCAACCGGTCGCCTGGGAATCGTCTCGCTCATGAATGCGCCCGGTGGACAAGGCTCACCAATGCGAACAACGTAATCAGTCCGCCCGCAGCGTAACGCACCGCCGACCGCGACCAGCCTGAAGAGAGTTTGCCGAGCAACGCGCCGGCCCCCAACAATCCGGGCAGTGTGCCGGCGCCGAATGCGACCATCATCAGGGCGCCGACCGGCGCGGACCCCGCTGCAGCGGCCGATACGAGCACGCTGTACACGAGGCCGCATGGCAGCCAACCCCATAACGCACCGAGGGCGAGTGCATCGCCAAAAGAGCGCGCGGGCAGGCGTCGCATGGCATACGGAGCGATGCGCTTCCAGAGCCGTCCCCCGGCTCGTTCGAGCGGCGCAATGAACCGCGTCATCCCGATCAGGTAGAGGCCGAGCCCAAGCAACATGAGCGACGCCACACCATGGAGCACGTGTTGTATCGGCAAGATATCGTCTGCAAGTAGCGCCAGCGAGCCCACCCCGCCCACCACGCCGCCCGCTATCGCATACGATACGATTCGCCCGATGTGATAGCCGGCGGTGAGCGCCGGTGTTGAAGCGATCCGGGTGGCAGTGAGCATGGCGCCGCACATTGCAATGCAATGCCCGCCACCGGCCGCCCCGATCAGGAACATCGCCGGCACGGATTCGATCGACATGGGTCAGGCGACTTTCGAATAGGCCGCGCTTGTCTGGATCAACCGCCGCGCGGGCGCGCGAGAAACAGCGTCATCGCGCTCGATAACGTACCGATCGCCCAGAAGCAGAAGAATCCGACCGTATAGATCGCCCGCCGCGACAACTCGAGCGTGTCGCCGAAATAATGCAGTTCCTCCGGATCGACCAGGGTAAAGAAGACAGCTTCGGCGAACCCTGCCGCGAGGAACGCGGGCCAGACGACCCACATGATTCGGTGCGCCGGCTCGCTCGATTTCCAGGCACCGTGCGAATTGGGCGGCGCACCGGTGGCGCCATGCATGGGAGATTCGGACATGGTCGATCATTCCTTTCTCATCGAATCGATGCGGGGTCATGCACGCTCGCAGGACGCAACGTGACGATTCCATCCGCGTCGGCGCGGAGCGTCCCGATCAGTCGCCATTCCAACGACTCGATTGCCACGCGCGACGGTGCCGTTCCGGTCAGGGCGAGATCGAGATCGCCTTCGTAGACGCCGCGCTCGATTGCAGCGATGACCGCGAGTCGATCATCGGCCGCGCGGGTGGAGTGAATCAACTTGACGGTGAGTGATGGTGGAAGCACGCGCGCCGGGTCGGCGATCGCCACCTCGACGCGAACGCGATGCGACACCGCGTCATGGCGCATTCGCGCGGTGAGTCCGAGATCAGCGGCGCGCTGGTCGCGGGCCAGCTCCCGATTGATCATGAGCCCGCGCTTATAGTAGTCGTCCGCCACGAGACCATCGGCGGTCGAGTACGCGATCGTGGTTGTGACCGCACCCGCGATGATTACCGCGATCGGACCGGCCGCGATGATCCACGGCCACGGCTCGCGATACCAAGGACTCACTGGGACCTGCCGCCTCGCATCAATCGTCATGTTCTGCATTCCTTTGGGAACTTTGCGTCCTCGCGGCTATTCGGCATGTTTTAGCGAGGCACGATAAACACCGCTTGTTCGCGCACCTGGACCGCCGGTTCGTCGATCGCGCGCACCATGAACTCGATCTTGTTGGGTCCGCCCCTCCCCTTCCCCGCCTCAACCTGCACGCGGACTGGTACCGCTCGCATCGTCGCGCCGGCCAAATCGACTTCCCTCGACGAGGCGACTTCAATCGAGTCGATGCCCACAACCGATAGTGCGAAACGATGCGGGCGTTCGGCGGTATTCATGATCTGCAAGCGATATACATTCTCGATGCGGCCGCCCTCCACTTCGCGAGCGAGCGCGCCTCGGTCACGAATCACATCGACCTTCAAGGGAACTCGAAGCGCGAGCAATGCGATCGTCGCAGCGAAGATCGCCAACAGAATCCCGCTGTAGACCATCACGCGTGGGCGCAGCACACGCCGCCACATTCGCGCCGGCGAGAATCGCTCTGCCATTGCGTTCTCCGTCGAATAGCGGATGAGTCCGCGCGGATAGCCCATGCGGTCCATGATCTGATTGCAGCCGTCGATACACGCCGCGCAGCCGATGCATTCGTACTGGAGGCCCTTGCGGATATCGATACCGGTCGGGCAGACCTGGACGCATACGCCGCAGTCGACACAATCGCCAAGACCCAGACCCTTGTGATCGGCACGGCGCGAACGGGAGCCACGCGGCTCGCCGCGCTTCTCGTCGTAGGTGATGATGAGCGTGTCCCGGTCGAACATCGCGCTCTGGAAGCGGGCATACGGGCACATGTATTTGCAGACCTGCTCGCGCATGTAACCCGCGTTGCCCCAGGTTGCGAATCCGTAGAACAGGATCCAGAACATTTCCCAGGGTCCCAGTGCGAACGTGACGACCTCGTTGGCCAACACGTTGATCGGGGTGAAGTAGCCGACGAATGTAAACCCCGTCCAGAGCCCCACCGCGATCCAGGCGATGTGCTTCGCGGCTTTCAGGCGCAGCTTGCGAGCGGAAAGCGGTGCGCGATCGCGTTGCATGCGCGCGGCGCGATCGCCTTCGATCCTGCGCTCGATCCACATGAATAGTTCGGTATAGACGGTCTGCGGGCAGGCGTATCCGCACCAGAGCCGGCCGGCCACCGCGGTGAACAGAAAAAGCGATAGCGCCGAAAGAACGAGGATCGCAGTGAGATAGATGATGTCCTGCGGCCAGAAGACGAGGCCGAAGATGTAGAACTTGCGGGCGTCCAGATCGAAGAGCACCGCTTGCCGGTCGTTCCACACGAGCCACGGCGTGCCGTAGAAAACCAGTTGCGTCAGCCAGACGAGCGACCACCGCCATGCAGCGAACCAACCGTGCACGGCGCGGGGATAGATCTTCTTCGCGACTTCAAAGAGCGACTGTTCGGTGTCGGGCGCGATAACGATTTTGGAGTGGGCGTTCATGGGGTTCCTACACCCTACCGCCCAAGCAATTCACCACGGAGGACGCGGGGGACACCGAGGAAAAACAGGTTTTCTTGCTGTTACGCATAGTGGATCTCCTCAATTAATCGCATATGCGCATTGAAACAGCCTTCCTCTGCGTCCTCTGCGTCCCCTGTGGTTCCTATTTGTCTTTCGACGAGATCGATTCCTTCGAGAACCCCAAGACGTATGCGGCGAGCAGATGCACCTTCGCCTCACCGAGAAATTCCTTGTGCGCGGGCATCCGGTTGTCGCGGCCTCTGGTGATGACATCGACGACCGTATCGACACCTGATCCGTGCAGCCAGATGCGATCGGTGAGGTCGGGAGCACCCAGTTGCTGATTGCCCTTTCCGTCAGCGCCGTGGCAGGCCGCACAGACCGCGTATTTCTCCTTGCCCAGTGCGGCCTTGAGCGAGTCATGTGCGCTGCCTGACAAGCTCAAGACGTAGTTCGCCACATTGCGCACTTCATCGGCTGACCCTAACGCGGTGGCCAACGGGGGCATCATGCCGTTCCGACCTTCGCTGATGCTGGTCTTGATGGCCGCCGGTGAGGCGCCCCAAAGCGTGTCGCGATCAGTGAGATTGGGAAAGCCCTTCGAGCCCCGCGCATCCGACCCGTGGCATTGCGCGCAATAGTTGAGGAAGAGCCTTTCTCCGATGGCGCGTGCAGTCGGGTCGAGCGCCACTTGTTCCAGCGGCATCCCGGCGTACTTCGCAAAGAGCGGGCCGTGGACGGCATTTGCGTTGGCCACTTCTTCGTCGTACTGCTTTGTCTGCGACCAACCCAGCGTCCCCGCGTAGCTCCCGAGACCCGGGTAGAGCGCGAGATAGACCAGCGCAAAAGCGATCGTGATGTAGAACAGCCACATCCACCAGCGCGGCAGCGGATTGTTGTATTCGGCGAGCGTTTCGTCCCAGGTGTGACCGGTCGTCTCGGTGCCGCTGCCGGATACCTTGCGTCCGCTCATGCTCCACAGCAACCAGGCGCAGGCCAGAATGGAGACGATCGTGATGATCGAGATATAGACACCCCAGACTTCACTGGTGAAATCGGCCATGGTCAGGAACCTTTGGTGGCGTCGTCGTCGAGCACGGAGCGCCCGATTTCGTCGAGCTTCGATTTTCTAGAGGGGGAATAGGCCCACCATGCAATCCCGATGAAACCCGCAAAGAACAGGATCGTGACCAGCTCGCGAAGCATATTGACGTCCATCGGATTCACCTCTTATTGCCGAACCTTGATCGCCGTGCCGAGATTCTGGAGATAGGCCACCAGCGCATCCATCTCCGTCTTGCCTTTCACATCACCCTCGGCTTTGGCGATGTCCTCCTCCGAATACGGAACGCCGACAGAACGCAAGGCACGCATCTTTGGCGGAACGCTTTCCGGTTCCACCGGCGCGCGCGCAAGCCATGCATAGGCGGGCATGTTCGATTCGGGCACGAGATCGCGCGGACTGATCAGGTGAAGCCGATGCCACTCGTCGGAGTAACGGCCGCCGACGCGCGCGAGATCGGGGCCCGTGCGCTTCGAGCCCCACTGGAACGGGTGGTCGTAGACGAATTCCCCTGCGACCGAATAGTGGCCGTAGCGCTCGGTTTCCGCCCGAAACGGGCGAATCATCTGGGAATGGCAGTTGTAGCAACCTTCGCGGATGTAGATGTCGCGACCGACAAGCTGCAGCGCGGGATAAGGCTTGATCCCGGCGACGGGTTCGGTGGTCGATCGCTGGAAGTAGAGCGGAATGATCTCGACCAGGCCGCCGACCAGGACGACGGCGATGATGAGAACGATCAGGAGCGCATTGGAGCGCTCGATCTTGTCGTGGTTGAAGGCCATTTAGCTCTCTTTAGGAATTCGAACTGAACCGCAAGGGACGCAAGGGACGCAAAGGGCTCTGCATGGAATTCCCGATTCGGGACGGGTCGAAATGGGACAAATCATGATTTCCACGGTCTGCTTCCTCTCCATTGCGTCCCTTGCGTCCCTTGCGGTCCACTGTTCGCTTTAAGCGCCGGCCGGGTTGAGAACCGGCGCATTCACCGGCACCCCGCCCGCGATCGTCTTCGCCACGTTGTAGGCCATCACCACCATTCCGGAAAAGTACAGCACGCCGCCTAACAAACGGATGGCGTAGAACGGGTAGGTCGCCTTCACGCTTTCCACGAACGTGTAGGTGAGTGTTCCGTCTTCATTGAATGCACGCCACATCAATCCCTGCATGACCCCTGCGATCCACATGGCCGCGATGTAGAGGACGATGCCCAGGGTCGCGATCCAGAAGTGGAGATCGATCAGCTTCCTGCTGTACATCCCTTCACGACCGAATAGCCGCGGGATCAGGAAGTACACCGAGCCCATCGACACCAGACCAACCCAGCCAAGTGCGCCGGAATGCACGTGTCCTACGGTCCAGTCCGTGTAGTGCGACAGGGCGTTGACGGTCTTGATCGACATCATCGGACCCTCGAATGTCGCCATGCCGTAGAACGAGAGCGATACGATGAGGAACTTGAGAATCGGATCGTCGCGCAGCTTGTGCCACGCACCCGATAAGGTCATGACCCCGTTGATCATGCCGCCCCATGAGGGCGCGAGCAGCACGAGCGAGAACACCATGCCGAGCGACTGCGCCCATTCGGGCAATGCGGTGTAGTGCAGGTGGTGCGGCCCAGCCCACATATAGGTGAAGATGAGCGCCCAGAAATGCACGATCGACAACCGGTACGAATAGATCGGTCGGCCCGCCTGCTTGGGAATGAAGTAATACATCATCCCGAGGAACCCCGCGGTAAGAAAGAAGCCGACCGCGTTGTGGCCGTACCACCATTGCACCATCGCATCCTGCACGCCCGCGTACACCGAGTACGACTTCCAGAAACTCACCGGAACCGCGGCGCTATTGACGATATGCAGGAGTGCGACCGTAAGAATGAACGCGCCGAAGAACCAGTTGGCGACATAGATATGCGCCACCTTGCGCCGGCCGATCGTCCCGAAGAACACGATCGCATAGGCAACCCACACCAGCGCGATCAGGATATCGATCGGCCATTCGAGCTCCGCGTATTCCTTGCTGGTGGTGATCCCAAGCGGCAGCGTAATCGCGGCAAGCACGATGACCGCCTGCCAGCCCCAGAAGGTAAAAGCGGCCAGTGCGTCGGAGAAAAGGCGCACATGGCAGGTGCGCTGCACGACGTAGTACGACGTCGCGAAGAGCGCGGATCCCCCGAACGCGAAGATCACTGCGTTGGTGTGCAACGGCCGCAGTCGCCCGTAGGAAAACCATGGCACGCCAAAATTCAGTTCTGGCCAAAGTAGCTGCGCGGCGATGATGACGCCCACGAGCATCCCGACCAATCCCCACACGACCGTCATCACGGTGAATTGCCGGACCACCTTGTCGTTGTACGTGGCCGGCGCCGACGTTCCTTGCCCTGTGCTCGCCTGCATTCTTGTTCCTCTGAACCAACGACGATTGGATTCTAGGAATCCTGGCCCGATGGAACTTGATCCAGATCAAACGTCTTCGCTGGTTAAGATTCCGCTGTTAGGTAGGGTCCTCGTCGTCCAGCAGAATCGCATGTCCCGGCACATCCAGATCGTCGAACTGCCCGCTTGCGAGTGCCCACCAGAACACCGCGCCGATCAGGAATACGAGCACGAGCGATAGCGGGATCAGGAGGTAGAGGATGTCCATGGTCGCGTTGCCAGACGGGCCGAATTTGCAACCACCGCAAGCGAGCTTGCCGCCATGCCAAGCCCCGCAAGCCATGGCGGGACATAGCCCAATGCGGCAAGAGGAACGCTCGCGATGTTGTAGGCGAATGCCCAGGCGAGATTCTGTCGCACGATGCGCATCGTTCGATGCGCCGTATCGATTGCGAGATCGATATTGAGAAGCCGATCATCGAGCAGGACGATGCCGGCCGCATGGTGGGCGAGCGGTGCCGCGTTCGCGACGGCGATCGATACATCGGCTTGCGCAAGAACGGGGCCATCGTTCACGCCATCCCCGACCATCGCGACCAGACCGCCGGCGTGCTGCGCGGCGACGATGCGATCGCGCTTGGCCGTGGGGCTGAGTCCGCCCTCGCGCTCTGTGACCGAGAGCTGTCCGGCAATGGCATCGACAACGCCAGGTTCATCGCCCGACAGCATCGATAGGCGAAGGCCCCGCGAACCAAGCGCCATCACGGTGTCGCGTGCGTCCGAACGAATCGCATCGGCGAACGCGAAGACGGCGAGCCAGCCGCGCTCATCGGCCAGCCAGGCAAGCGATTGATCGGCAGCATGGTCGAACATCCGAGCACGCTTATCGTGGAGCGTTCCGGAATAACGCGCGGCCCCCAATCGATAGCGGCGTCCGTCGACCGTCCCCTCCACGCCGCCGCCGGGTGTCTCGTGAACGCCTTCGGCAACCGGGGTGTCAGCACGTTCGACCGCCGCGGCATTGCGAACGGCGCGCGCCATCGGATGGGTCGCGCTCCGCTCGAGCGAGGCGGCAATACCCAGGCAATCCGCGCGATTCGACGCATCGAACAGGTCGATCCTCGACAGCGACAATCGGCCTTCAGTCAGGCTGCCGGTCTTGTCGAAGACGATGTGGCGAACCCGCGCGAGCTTCTCGATCGCTTCCGGATCGGCAACGAGCACGCCGCGACCCGCCAGGTACGAAGTGGAGGCGGTGAATGCAATCGGTGTGGCAAGCGACAGCGCACAGGGGCATGTGACGACAAGCACCGCAACCGCGGCGAGCAGTCCTTGCCGCGGATCAATCGCCCACCAGCCGATCGCACTGACCACCGCGAGAATGAGGATGGTCGCAACGAACACGCCCGCGTAATGATCCGCCAATCGGACAAATCGCGGCTTTGCCGTCGCCGCCCGCTCGATCATGCGTTCGATGCTCGCGAGCCAGGTGTCCCCGCCGACCCGTTCCACACGCATCACCACGGCACTGGTCTGATTGATCGTCCCGCCGATGATGCGATCGCCCGGTGCCTTTGGAACCGAGCGGCTCTCGCCAGTGAGCGCTGATTCGTCGAAGCTCGCCTGCCCTTCCATCACGATGCCATCCGCCGGTGCCACCGCCCCGGCCGCGATGCGGACGTGATCATTGACGGCGAGCGCGGCCGCCGGAACGCGTTCGCCGCTTTCGATCGCAGGATAGGCCGGCAGGCGCTCCGCGATCGCGGGGAGCCGTCGCGCAAGATCCTCGATGCGACGCGCGGCGCGATCACGCGCGACCCGCTCGATGGCCCGGCCCGCCAGAAGAAAGAAAATGAACATCGTGATCGAGTCGAACCAGACATCTCCGGATTGAGCGATGGTCGCCCAGACACTTGCTGCGAACGCGATGGCAATGCCCAATACGATCGGGATGTCCATGCCAAGTCGACCGATACGAACGTCGCGCCAGGCGCCGCGATAGAACGGCGTGGCCGACCACGCGATCACGGGGACGGTGAGCGCGAGGCCTGCGACCCGCATGAGTTGTTCGATATCGCGCGTCATCTCGCCGTCGCCCGCGATGTACGCGGGATAGGCAACCATCATCACCTGCATCATGCCGAAGCCGGCGACGAACAATTGCCAGAGCGCGGTGCGTCGCTCACGCCGGCGCACGTCCTCGATGCGCGCGGCATCATAGGGATGCGCGACGTAGCCGATCGCGTGAATCGCTTGCAGAATGTCGGAAAGAGCGATCCGCGACGCATCCCACCGGACCTTCGCGCGCCGGGTCGTGTAGTCGATCCGGACACTCGTCACGCCGCCAAGCCGCATCAGATGCTGCTCGTTCAACCAGACGCACGCGGGACACTGGATTCCTTCCAGCACGAGCCCGGCCTCGCGTTCGCCATCGGCGAGTGGTCGCACGAAGCTAGCCTGCACTTCCGGGCGATCGTAGAGCTTTGCGTTCGGGATGGTCGCCGGCACCGGCGGGTCAACGCGCGGGGCGGCCCCGGATCGATGCGCGTAGTAGGCACCGAACCCGCCGGCGATGATGGTGCGCGCCACCGCTTCGCAGCCTGCGCAGCAGAGCGGTTCGTCGTGATCGCGATACCGGACGGTGAAACGACCGCGCTCGCGGACAGGCAGTCCGCAATGAAAACATGCGATGCCGGGCGTCGCAATGCCCGGAGCGAGCGCGGGCCGATTCGATGTGTCCGGCGGCAACCCGGCTTGTGTAGGAGCTTGATTCACCGCGCGGATCGTAAGGGGGCGCCACCCGTTGATATTGATCCGGATCAAACGTTGATGCGCGGCGGGCGATAGTCTGCGCATGAATGAACGCTCCATCACTTCGGGGTTTGGCGTTGCTTTTCGCCTTTGCTTTGGGCATAGCGTTACCAAAGGCGCATTCGGCTGCCCAGGCAGACCGCTATACATCGATCCATGTGCTCTCACCCGCAAGCGAGGCGACGCTCTTCGATAACGACGGCACCGTCCCGGTGGAGATCGCGTTGTCGCCGGCACTTAACGTCGCTGCGAACCACCGGATACGGGTAGGGCTCGATCGCACGGTGCTTTCACCGGACCGAACACAACTTCGGTTCCGTCTTGAAAACGTCGACCGGGGCGAACATTGGCTGCGCATCGAGATCGTCGATGCCGGTGGGAATACGCTGATCACCGCAGCGCCGGTGAAGTTTCATGTGTGGCGCGCTTCGGTGCGGCTTCCGGACCAGAAGTCACGGCGCCATCCTTTATAGGCTCGCACAGCAGCACGAGTCGTTCGATTGACGGAAATAAAGCGCGCGTCGCGTCGACCCCTGCATAGTTTCTTGATCCACCCCACCATCATGAAAGGAATTCTGAAGATGACGCAGCCCCAATTGCGCGTGAGAGATGTCATGATCCGCGATGTGCAGACCGTCCGACGCAACGACCAGCTCGCGATCGCCGATGCGTTGATGAAGCAGGCACGCATTCGGCATCTGGTCGTTCTGGATGAAGACGCGCTGGTTTGCGCGGTGGTGAGTCAGCGCGATCTGTTCCGTGGTGCGCTTTTGCGTGCCC
Organism: Burkholderiales bacterium; assembly: GCA_046160305.1. Taxonomy (GTDB): domain Bacteria; phylum Pseudomonadota; class Gammaproteobacteria; order Burkholderiales; family SG8-39; genus SHXR01. The sequence continues at coordinate 6,050 of JBJXGX010000349.1, read as the reverse complement.
TTGGATTCGGCACCCGAGCCGAGGAGTCGATGCTGCGAAAGGTCGTCGTGAAGGAAGCGATGTCCGCCGAACTGCATACGACAACGCCTGACGCGCCGGTAGCAGAGGCGGCACGAACGATGATCGACCGGAAAATCGGCTGTCTGCCAGTGCTCGAAGGCGAAGAGCTTGTGGGCATTGTCACGGAAACGGATTTCGTGCGGTTGGTCGCCCAGGGCAAGACTTCCTAAAGCCGCAATTTTCCGGCCTTCGCCTCGTGCTCACGCAAGCACTTGCGCTACCGGACGACGCAACGATCGCGGCATCGCGGGGCCACGACCGATCCGGACGACCAGATCCGGCCGCCTCCAGGCGGTTGAGCTGATCACCGGAGAGTTCCGTGCCGTCGTATTCGGTCCGACTGCATTGGCGTCGGACGGCCGAGGAAACTGCGGATGCGAAGCGCAGCATCACATCAACGCTCAATATGGCCGATCGGGATCCTCTCATTCAAGCTCACCGCGCGAACTCGTACGACACGCGTTCGATGCGCCCGCGCCAATACGGCATGCGGCCCGCCGGTGTCAGCCACGCGACTTCGCCTTGCAACGGCACCATCATGCCCTCGCGCAGGGCGTAGTCGGACCAGCGGCCTTCCCACGGCGTCTGGATCACCTGATCACCGACCGTGCGTCCGCGTGATTCGGCGCGTGCCGACTCGATCAGTCCCGCGTCATTGAATCGAAACGTCATCGTCAAGGTGAGCGCGCCGTCCTTCATCGTTACGCGTGCGGATCGATCATCGACCGGCTCCCATACGACGCCTTGGCTCGGCAAGAGCGCCGTCGGATACCAAGCCGCTTCGGCGAGAAAGCGCATCATTTCTCCGCGAGCAACTTCGGGGGTACCGCGCATTTCCATCAACGTGAATACACCCGCAATCGTCGGATGCAGAATTCCTTCGCCGGCGGCGTACGCGTCGTGCACATGTACACGCACTCCCGGAAACATCGACACGCGACCGTCCCACACGAAACCCGGCCGGGACGTGATCACCCGTTGCGCAGATGTAAAGGGCTTCCACGCTTCGCCGGTCGCGCTCATGTTGAAGGTGCCGGCATGATCGATGCTCACTGCTGCGACGATCGGCTGCCCGGGCTTCAACGCGGCGCGAAAGAAACGTTGCACCGGCGCAGGCAGACCTTCCAGCTCGCGTTCGTCGAATGTCTTGACCGCATGTGCCACGCGCGCCGCGTCTAATCGGGCACGCAACGCTTCGGTGCTGCGATCCCATCGCACCGCACCCCAGGCCAACACGCCGCCAATCAGTGCGACGAGCCCCACCAGTGAAACAGCGATTATTTTCCAAACCATCGTAGCCTTCTCGTGTTCGGGTGATGATCGTCACAAGCGCGCTTGCGTGCGCATCGGTGCGAGGACTGCTCTTCGCACTGGCAAGCGAAAGCGTTCGGATCCGGTGTCGAGTTGCCATTCATCGTTGACGTCGTGCGTTCGGAAGTCAGTTTCGACCGGACCGCGCGGCGTGGGTTGAGTTAGATCAAGCCGCGTGATGCGCGTCGATCCAGCCCTTGCAAGAAATCGGGGCGTCCAAGTCGTGCCGCCCCGCTTGCAATGACGGGAAAGAAGATGGCTCCTCACAATGCCGCCCTCACGTCGCGGCGCCGCGCAGCCAGACTCATCCCAGGCGTGCCCGCGCCCAGAACGCAGCCACGTGCTGCATCCAGACGCCGATGCGATCCCCGAGCGTGCCCGCCTGCGGCACGGCGCCGATCTGCCGGGCCAGATCAAGCATGTTGAGGACCACCGTGTGGTGGGCGAGCAGGCCGTCCTTGAAGTGCGAGAACTCGGCGGTCTCGAATGCCAGGTGCCCGCCGGTGGGCGCGAAGCCCGGCGGCGTCAGCGGCCCGGTCATCGTGCCGCTGACGCGCAGCCGTGCCGCGACGCCCGTGCCGTCCAGCGCGAGGTAGGGGCCATCGATCACCTCAATGTGCGCGTCGGGCAAGGCGCGGAACATGACGTCGCGGTGGAAATGGAGCACGGCGTCGCGTCCATCGAGCGTATCTGGCGCGGCGGGGTCTTCCCAGATCACATCGTCGCAGCAAAGCGCCGCCACCGCTTCTGCATCGTGCGCGTTGGCTGCTCCGTGCAGGCGCTGCAGAAACTGGCGCGCGAATGGCGCATCGACGACCTGAGACATGAGGTGCTCCATTCGATCATTGCTTCACGAAGGCAGAGCCATAGAACCGGGTACCTACGGTCTGTCGTTCGAATTCTCACGTCGGCATCCCTGTCCCGCTTTGCGATCTATCAAAACTCAAGGGGAAAGAGCACGGTACGGTTTGCACATGAGCATTGCGATGACAGTGGTTGTCCTCAACGGCGCAGCTTCGTCCACCGACGCAGTAGGCGTCCTGTGCACCGAAGTAGAGCGCCAGCTTGCCGCACAGTTCGGGACCGTGCGCACCTTCCATCTGGCAGGCTACGACATCGGCCACTGCATGGGCGAGTTCGATTGTTTCGTGAAAACGCCCGGCCGTTGCCGCATCCACGACGAAGGCCAGGAGATCGCGCGCGCGGTGCATCACGCCGAACTGGTGGTGCTGCTGACGCCGCTGCGTTACGGCGGCTACTCGCCCCAGCTGAAGATGGCCGTGGACAGGCTGCTACCGCTGATCTCACCGTTCTTTCGCAAGGCGGGTGACATGACTCACCATGCGTTGCGCTACGAACATCGCGCGCGCTGGGCCGCCCTGGCGCTGGACGACACGCCCTCTCCCGAGCGCACGCGCTTGTTTCGCGCCTTCGCCGAGACCAATGCGCTGAACTTCGGGAGCCCGGCCTGGGGTGCTGCCGTCGTCAGCGGTAACCGCGCGGCCTGGCCTGCCGCGATTGCGAGCGCGCTGACAACGCCTGGGGTTCCGGGCAACGCATCCGGCACGCTCGAAGGTGCACGCGCGGAGCTGATGCGCGCGGCGCACGCCCTGGTGACAGCCGCTGCGTTCCCCCCACGGCCCAAGGTCGCCGTGCTGCAAGTCAGCCCGCGTCCAGCCGGGGTCAGTACATCGCAGGCGATTTGGCACTATCTCAAACCGCTGATGGAAGCAGGCGCGGCGCAGGTTGAGGTCGTCGCGGCGACCGACTTCGTCCGCAGTGCGGCGGTCGCCCAAGTGGCAGGGCAGCGCTGCGCGCAGGCCGATCTGCTGTTGATCATCGGGCCGCTGTACTGGGACAGCCTGCCCTACCCCGGCCTGTTGGCACTCCAGCACATCCACGCCGAGCGCCGGAAGTCCGGCCTGCGTCGCGCGCGGATGGTGGGCGTGATGAATTGCGGCTTCGCCGAGCCGGAACAGTTTCGTTTCGCCTTCGGGCTGCTGCGCGAATTCGCGCACGAGGCCGGCTACACCTGGGCGGGCGGCCTGCCCGTGGGCGGCGGCGAGGCGATCAACGGCCGGGCGTTAGAGCGGGTGGGCACACTGATGCGGCCGCTGCGCCATGCTATCGACAGCGGCATGCCGGCGTTGCTCGCCGGGGACTTGCTGCCCGATGCGGCCTGCGATGCCGCCGCGATCCAGATCACGCCCGGGGCACTGTACCGCTTCTTCGGCTGGTGGGGTTGGCATATGAAACGCCTAGCCCATGGCCTGAGCGCCAGCGAGGTGCATGCCCGGCCTTTTGACGATCTCAGCGATGCCGAGTGGGAGCGCATGGCGGCCGCCGGCCCAGCGCGCGCACGGCCGCTGCGCGTGGCCGCCATGCTGCCCGAAGGCGCGGACGCCGTCACGGTGGTGTTCGATGATCCCGCGCGTCACGCCGAGCATTTCGAGGCCGGCCAATACCTGACGCTCCAAGTGCCGATCCACGGCGATCGGGTGCGGCGCGCCTATTCGCTGGCCACGGCGCCGTGCGACGGCGGCTTGGCCATCACTGTCAAGCGCGTGCCGGGCGGCTTGATGTCGAACTGGATTCACGACCAGTGGTCCGTGGGCGACTTCGTGCGCTGCTTCGGCCCGTCGGGCGACTTCACGGCGGGGCTACCGCCATCGCAGGGGCCGCGCAGATTGCTGCTCGTGGCCGGGGGCTCGGGCATCGTGCCGCTGCAGGCCGTTGCGCGTCAGGTGTTGCACGACGAGCCGGTCGCCGAGGTCACGCTGGTCTACGGCAGCAGCGCGCTGGAGCGCGCGATCTTCGCAGCACCGTTGCAGCAGCAGGCGCTGGACAGGGCGCCGCGCTTGCGTCTGCATTGGGTCTTCGAGACTGCGCCCGCCGCATGCGACGGCCCGGCGTTCACCGTCGGAAGACTGGATGCACCGACGCTCGCCGCCGTGTTGCGCGACACCGACCTCGGCGGCTTCCATCGCGCGATGGTCTGCGGCCCCGATGCGATGCGCGCGGCCGTGCGGCAGGCCTTGCTCGCGGGCGGCTTGCCGGCAGAGCGCTTGTTCGAGGAGAGCTTCGTCTCGCCCCGGCGCGGCGCCGTCAGCGATCAAGCGCAACCGGCCGTGTTCGAGTCACCCGACGGCGAACAGACAGTCATGCTGCGCCCCGGCGACACCTTGCTCGAAGCGGCGCTGAACGCCGGCATCGCGCTGCCGTTCTCCTGCTGCTCGGGCGGCTGCGGTGCCTGCCGTGTGCGCATCACCGAGCACCTGAACCATGTGCTGCTGGACGAGCCCAACACGGTCACGCCCGAAGACCGATCCCGTGGCGAGGTGCCGGCCTGCCTGGTGCGGCTCACCGGACCCTGCCACTTTCGTTTGCCGTGAACTCGACACCCCGCCGCACAACAAGCCGGAGAACGCCATGAATCCATCACTCCCCCAACTGCAAGCGCTGGTGCAGGCGGCGACGCTGGCCCCGTCCAGCCACAATACGCAGCCCTGGCTGTTCCGGCTCGAGGGCCAAGCGGTCGAGCTGCTTGCCGACCGCACGCGCGCGCTGCCGGTCAATGACCCGGAGGATCGCGAGCTGACCATCAGTTGCGGCTGCGCGCTGCTCAACCTGCGTGTCGCGGCCGCGGCCGCAGGGTTCGAAGCCAAGGTCGAACTGCTGCCTGATGCAGCCGACGCCGATCTGCTGGCGCGTGTAAGCCTCGCGCCGTCGGCTGCTCCACAAGCCGATGCCGAATTGGGTGCTGCGATGGCCGAGCGGCGCACCACCCGCGAGCGCTTCACCGCCACCGCCGTCGACCCGAAGGCCTTGCGCAGCTTGGTGGATGCAGTCAAGGTCGAAGGGGCCGCGCTCACCGTGCTCGACATCGACGACCAGCGCCTGGGCGCTGCCGCACTCGTGGCCGAGGGCGATGCCATGCAATGGGCCAACCCGAGTTGGCGGCGCGAGCTGGCGGCCTGGATGCATCCGCGGCGCCGCGGCGACGGCCTGACGCTGCCGACCTTGGCCATTCCCGTGGCGCAGATGGTGGTGCGCACGTTCAACATGGGCCACGGCGTCGCCGCGAAGGACCGCCAGTTGGCAGACGAGTCCCCCGTGCTCGCGGTGTTGTCCACCGAGGGCGACATGCCGCGCGACTGGCTGGCCGCGGGCCAGGCCTTGCAGCGGCTGCTGCTGGTGGGCGTGCGCCTAGGCCTGCAGGCCTCCTACCTGAACCAGCCGGTGCAGGTAGCCGCTCTGCGGCCGAAACTGCAGCAGCTCACCGGGCGGCCGGGCCATTCACAACTGCTGCTGCGGATCGGCACGCCGATGAAGGCCTTGCCGGCCGCGCCGCGTCGCCCGCTGGCCGATGTGCTGGATCTCGCATGAGGGCGTCTGCCATCGTCGACCGCGACGAGGGCAAGTCGATGCACGCAGGAGAGCTCTTGCGTTCGACCCAGCGCATCGGGATCGGCTTGGCCTTCGTCATCTTCCCGGTCGTGTTCGTCTTTGCCTTTTCGGTTCATCCCGACTTGCTGCACCCGCGCCTGCTCGGTCCGTCGGAGCTGATCCTGAGAGCCCGCGGCGAAGGCCTGCTTCAGTTCGCGCACGCCTTGGTCACGTTCAACACGGCACTGCTCGTGGTTGTCGCGCTGCATTTCATGAAACTCCTTGATCGCAGC
>JBJXGX010000348.1:0-92432 GCA_046160305.1 Burkholderiales bacterium | reverse complement strand
TAATCCGCCCTCGCTGCGGGAATAGCTCAGTTGGTAGAGCGCAACCTTGCCAAGGTTGAGGTCGTGAGTTCGAGACTCATTTCCCGCTCCAGATTTTCGCGCGCGGAAGGTTCGCTCGTCGCGGGAGGGCATCTCCGCGGGTACGAAGCGCCTTCCGCTTTTGATTTGGCTCATTCGGCGGCGCGTATTGGCGCGCCGCATGCATGGCGGGGTGGCAGAGTGGTCATGCAGCGGCCTGCAAAGCCGTGTACGCCGGTTCGATTCCGACCCCCGCCTCCAAAAATCAATGACTTGCCTCGCCGCCTTCGGTCGAGAAGTAAGTATCCCCCGGCTCTGCCCTGATCTTTACCCGGAATCGATAACGCGGGACACCGCCTTCTGTGTCGCATCGGTCATCACCTACCACATGGCGGCGATGTCATCGAGGCGCTGCGGGCCGAGCCGGAGCGTTTGCGGGCCGGGTTCGCCATCGCCTTTTCGTCCGAGGAAACCACCCAGACCGGCCACGCGGTGAATCGCCTCGCGTAACGTCGGTGGCTTGCTCGGCGCGACCTTGACGCCAGTGGACCAAGCAGGTACGGTTAGTCTGGTCTAGCTAACCTATGGGCAGTGTAGATTGGGTACCGTCAACATGCTGGAAGCGAAGTCCTCGCTCTCGCGGCTGATCGAAGCGATCGAATCGGGGGAAGAAACCGAGATCATCATCGCGCGAAACGGCAAGCCCGCCGCGCGGCTTGTCCCGCTCGTATCGAAGGCCAACGGCAGGCGGATTGGCGTAGCGAAAGGGCGGGTGGGGCCGATTCGCGTGAACCGTGCGCTGGATGCCGAGGTCGCGAAGCTGATGCTGGGCAAGAAATGAGATTGCTCCTTGACACGCACATCGCGCTCTGGGCGATTCGCGACGACGCGCAGCTCTCCACCCGGGCGCGCAGTCTGATCGTCGACCCGGACAATGCGATCCTCGTGAGCGCCGCGACCGTGTGGGAGATCTCGATCAAGCACGCGCTCAGGCGCACAGACATGCCGCTCTCCGGGACGGATGCGATCGGCTTTTTCCGCGAAGCGGGTTACGAGCTGATCCCGGTCTCGGTCATGCATGCGGCGCTGGTGGGTGCACTACCGCCGCACCATGCCGATCCGTTCGATCGCATGCTCGTGGCCCAAGCGCGCTCGGAATCGGCGCAACTGCTCACGCACGACCGCGTGATCACCAAATACGGCGCCTGGGTGATGCAGGTCTAGATCAGCCCGGCCGGCAGATCAACCGCCGCGAGTGGGCGCCGCATGTGGCCCTTCAGTTCGTCAGTCCGGTTCGTTCAGTTTCCAACCGCGCGCCATGACGCAAGAAGCTTTTCAGCGGCGACGATGGCGCGCGTTGCCCGATCAATCGGGGGCGCGTCCGGTGCATAGGCCGACATCGGGACTTCGAGCGCAAGGGCAATGTCATTCGGCAAGGCCTCGACGATCTGGCGAAGCGGTAGTTCGCCTTCCCCTGGGACCAGCCGATTCGTGCGCGATTCGGCAACGAGGCGGCTGTCAGGCGGGGAGGCAGCGGGCGCATCGCAGAGCTGCGCGCTCACCAGGAATTCGCGCGGCACTTTCGCGAGTTCCGTGGGCGATCCGCCCGCGCGAATCAGATGCAACGCGTCGAGCAGGATGCCGCCGTTCGCCTTGCCGGCCCGTCGCACCAACTCGACCGCATGATCAAGCGTACTGGTATGACGCCAGCGCATGAATTCGATATCCACCCCCAGACGATATTCCGCGGCGAGATCACATAGCGCGGCAAAGTGGTCGGCCGCGCGAAGTGGATCGGGGTCATCACCGGAGCAGTTGATGCGCCTGGCGCCAAGCGCCGCGCCGGCTTCAGCGAGCCAACGAAATTGTCTGGCGTCGAATTCCGGCGAAAGGGAGAGAAACTCCAGATCAAAGACCCGAACACCCAAATCGTTCATGCGGTGGAGCGTTTCCCGAATTTCCGCCGAGCCTGCGCGAAGCGGATACTCGATCCCGCCCGGTGACGCGGGGACCATGCGAATGCCCACCGCCGCATAGCCCGCCTTCGCGGCAAGCGCAATGAGATGCGGCGGATCCACGTCCAATACCGCCAATGGGCACAGCGACCAAGCCGGCATAGTGAATGGCCTTCTATTCGTTGTATTCGTCTAGCAAGTGGCGCGACCGCCCGAGATGTCGAATGTGAACCCGGTGGTGAAGGTGCATTCGGGGCTGGCGATCCAGGCCACCAGCGCGGCAATTTCCGGAATCGTGAGGAAGCGCCCCATCGGAATGCGTGCCTTGGCGGAGGCGATGTGCTCGGGGGTCATCTCTTTGAATAACTCAGTCTCAGTGATCACCGGCGCCACGCAGTTCACCAGCACGCCGCTATCGGCCAGCTCGCGCGCCAAGGCTTTGGTGAATCCGATCACCCCCGCTTTCGCCGCCGAGTACGCCGCAATGCCGGGCATGCCTTCCTTGCCGGCGATCGAGGCGATGTTGATGATGCGTCCGGATCCATGCTCGCGCAATATGCGGCACAGTGGCACGACAACAGTAGAACACACTGGTCAGATCAGCCGCGATCACCTTGTCCCAGGCTTCGGGCGGGTATTCCCAAACCGGTGCAACCGGGCCATTGATCCCGGCGTTGTTGACGAGAATGTCGACCTTGCCAAGCGCCGTGCACGCAGTCGCGAACGCTTGTTCGACACCGATGCGATGGGTGACGTCGACCTGTTGCGAGAGCACCGGTACGAAACCGGCGCGCGCGGAATCGAACGGGCGCAGGTCAAGATCCCAGATCACCACGCGCGCGCCGTCGGCGGCGAGGCGTTGTGCGATACCGAGGCCAATGCCACGGGCAGCACCGGTGACAATGGCAGTGAGGCTGGTTAGTCGAGTCGACACCAGGAAAACGCCATTTCGCAATTCGATTGCAATTCTTTTGGACCCTGTGATACGGTTGCGGCTCCGGGCGTCACACAACTAGAAAGGGGGACACATGAAAACCAGTCTCAGATTGCTCGCTTCAGCAGCAATCGGGTTGTCTTGCATCGTAGTACCTGCGGCCGTCAGCGCGCAAGTCAAGGGCGTCTACTGGACCACGAGCGGTATGTTCGGGCCGTTTCCGATTACCGGCCTCATCCCGAGTGTGCCGAAAGAAAAACAGCGTGACGTCACCATTCCGGTGAGTATGTTCGTCATCGACCATCCAAAAGGTCTGGTGGTCTTCGACACGGGTAGCAACGTCGCGGTCGCGGATGGCAAGTGCAAGAGCTACTGGCGGGCAGGGGAGTGCGACTTCCTGAAACCAAGCCAGAAGCGCGGCGATATCATCGACGAGCAGCTTAAGAAGATCGGGTTCGCGGCGGATAAGGTCAAGGTCGTCGTCACCTCGCATACCCACCTCGATCACGTCGGCAACATTGCCATGTTCCCGAAGGCGATCCACGTCCTGCAGAAGAAGGAGCTCTATCAAGGTTGGTGGCCTGAACAGTTCCAAGGGCGCTCGAGCCCAGGAACGTTTGTGATGGCTGATCTCGAGAAGACGCGTGAGTTCAGTTATCTCGAGCTTGAAGGCGATTACGACCTCTTCGGTGATGGTTCCGTGAAGATTCTCAGCACGCCGGGTCACACGCTCGGTCATCAGTCCATGAAGGTCAAGCTCGCGACCGGCGGCACGATCATCATGTCGCAGGACGCGATCTGGATGCAGGAAAACCTCGACGGCTACGCGGCTGGTTTGAACACCAGTGTCACGGACTACAGCAACTCGGTCAACCGTTTGAAGATGATGCGTGATCTCGAAGGCGCCGAGCTGTTCATGGCGCACGACGAGAACCAGTACAAGAGCAAGGGCGGTCGCTGGTACAAATAGCGGGGCTAGCACTCGTGCCAGGAAGCCCCCTTGAACGGGGGCTTCTTGCTTTGATGGCGGCAAAATCGTGATTTCTCTGCCTCCGGCGATCGTTCTTGAATCCGTCTCGAAGCGCTACGGATCGAAACGGATCATTCACGACATTTCGTTCGCGGTCGGCAAGGGCGAAATCGTAGGGTTTCTCGGGCCCAATGGCGCGGGCAAGACGACGACGATGCGGATGATCGCAGGCTTCATCACGGCGACGTCGGGGCGCGTCACCGTCGCCGGTTTCGATATGGCCACGCAGAACGAGGACGCCGCCCGAAAGATCGGTTATCTCCCGGAGCATCCGCCGCTCTACGATGTATTGGATGTTTCGACCTACCTCCGCTTCGTAGCGAGGGTGAAGGGCGTGGCGCGCGCGGGAATATCGGCGGAAGTGGATCGTGTCATCGATGCCTGTGGGCTCCAAGCCGTGGTCGGACGAGAGATCTTCAAGCTCTCGAAGGGCTATCGCCAGCGGGTGGGATTGGCGCAGGCGCTGCTCGGTGACCCGGAGGTGCTTCTTCTCGACGAGCCGACAGCCGGGCTCGATCCGGCACAGATCCAGGACACGCGCGAGGTGATCCGGGCCGCCGGCAAGCTGCGCGCGGTCCTGCTGAGCACGCACATTCTTGCCGAGGTGACCTTGATCTGCCAACGCGTGGCGATCATCAACGATGGTCGTCTGCTTGCGATCGACTCGCCGCGCCGGTTGCAACAGGCTTCCGAGGAAACCGATAACGTGGAGATCGAGGTCACGGCCCCTGAAGAGGCAATCAGAAACGAATTGCTATCGGTGCAAGGCGTCAACCGTGTTTCGGTGCGCGCGATGGCCGGCCGGGAATCGGTGCTGCACGTCGAGTGCCATGTCGATGCGGGCGACGGGGTCGAGGCGCGGATCGCACGCGTCGTGGCGGGGCGCTGGGATCTTCATCGACTCGATCGCCGTCAGCCGACCTTGGAGAATATTTTTCTCCGGTATGTCGGCAACAAGCCGCCGGTTAAGGAGCCCGCTTGAACGGCGTGCTGTCAATCTACTGGAAAGAGCTGATTACCTACTTCCGCTCGCCGATCGCCTATTTCGTGGTCGCGGTGTTCCTGCTCGGCACCGGTTATTTTTTCGTCTACAACATCTTCCTCACCGGCGAAGGGACGTTGGACGAGACGCTGCGCAATATGGGACTGCTCCTGATCACCTTGATGCCCGTGATTACCATGCGTTTATTCTCGGGCGAGTATTCCGGCCGAACGATGGAGCTACTGATGACGCTCCCTCTTCGGCCGTGGCAACTCGTGCTGGGCAAATACCTGGGCGCGGTGACTTTGCTCCTCATCATGACCGCCGCCACGGCAATCAATCTCGTCCCGCTCTATCTCTATGGGAATCCGGAAACCGGATCGATCGTCGCCGGTTACATCGGTTTCTTGCTTCTTGGCATGGCGTGTCTGGCCATCGGCCAGTTCTTCTCGTCGCTTACGCACAATCAAATCATTGCCGCGCTGATCACGGCGCCCGTATTGCTTGCATTCTGGTGGGTTGGCCACTTGCAGACATTTCAATCGTCGCCTGCGCTGCGCGGGTTGTTCCTCCACCTCTCGTTTGCGCAACATTTCGGCGATTTCATTCGCGGTCTCGTGCGAACGGAGGCGGTCGCTTTCTATTTGATCGTCTGTGCGATCGCTCTCACCTTTAACACCAGCTTCTTGCAATGGCGGCGCTAGCGTGGATCGAAACTTGCGCCACGGATTGACGTCGCTTGCGGGGATCGCGCTTCTTGGCGCCGCCGCCGCCGTTCACTTTATCTATCTCGAAGGCGCGGTTGTCGTGGCCCTCTTGTCCGTCATCGGCGTTGTGCTCGCCATCGGAGGCGCAATCCCGCTGCGCGCCGAGATTGCCGGCTTGTTCCGCGGGCGGCGCGGTGAAATCGTGTTGTTCACTGTGGGGGCGGTCTGCGTACTGGTGGCGCTCGCATATCTCTCGATACGATTTCCGATTCGCTTCGACATGACGGCAGGAGGACATTTCTCGCTGTCCGAACAAACGATTCATATGCTGAAGCGGCTCGAGAAGCCGGTAAGGATCACCTTCTTCCATGATCCGATGATGCGGGAAGCCGTTGAGTTGTATCAATTCATTGCTTCAAAATCGGATGGCAAGGTAACGCTCGAATTCTCCGACCCCATGCTGAATCCCGCCCACGCGAGGCTGCGTGGGGTGGAATTCGCCGGTACCGCGATTCTGGAGAGCGAAGGAAGAACACTTCGCATCAACGGACCCGCGGAGACCGATATCGCCAATGGGATCCTCCGTGTATCGCAGGGCGTTCAGCGGATCGTGTGTTTTCTTGACGGCCATGGCGAGCCCGATCCATTCAGCCTGGAGTCCCATGATCATCTTGAAGGAGGCTCGGGCGGGCACAGCCATGGGCTCGGTGCAAAATTCGTGCTCCATGAACGTCATGGCATGGCCAAGGCACGACAGAGTCTGGAGAGTATGAATTACACCGTCGAGAAGATGTCGCCGGTTGGTGGCCAGGGCGATTTTTCACGTTGCATCGTTTTGGTCGTAGCCGGGCCGAAGACATCGCTATTGCCCGAGGAGGTCAAAGCCATTCAAGGCTATCTCGCAGAGGGCGGCAATGGGTTCTTCATGCTCGATCCGTTCATCGAGACGGGTCTGGAGTCCACCATTCGAGAATACGGAATCGTACTCGACGATACGATCGTCATCGATCCGGCGAGCCACTTCTGGACGGACGTCTCCGCGCCCGCGGTCACTGACTACAATCGCCACGACGTGACGCGCGACCTGCCCCTCACGTTTTTCCCGGGTGCCCGATCGCTGTCCCCGACCGGCGAGCGCGTCCTGCATTCATCCGTTCGTCCTATCGTCAATGCCTCGAAAAAGAGCTTCGGGCAAACACATCGCGAACGGGTTGAATTCGATCCGACCAAAGACAAGGCGGGCCCGGCTACCCTCATGGCCATCGCAGTCCGTCGAGGCGAATCCACCCCGTCGGCTGAAATGGTGTTGCGCGGACTGCAAGGCAAGCCGATGGTTGCTGATTCAACGGATAACGCGAAGGACGCTACCCGCCCACCGTCCAAACCTTCGCGGATTGCCGTCGTTGGCGACTCCGATTTCGCGACCAACTCGTTCTTCCACATCATGGGGAACGGCAAGCTGTTTCTCAATACGATCAACTATCTTGCCGCGCGCGAGAATCTGATCGGGATCGAACCGCGCACCTACGATATCCCACGCGTGAATCTCACCAATCGTCAGATGAAGGGAACATTCTTCCTGTCGATCATCCTTGTTCCGGCACTGATGGCTTTGGTGGGCATCGCTGTTTGGTGGCGCCAACGGTGAACGCGCGACGCGCCAACAAGCGGGTAATCATTGCATGGGCAATGTTTGCCTGCCTGATCGCGCTGATCATCGGGATCGAATTATTTGATCGGAATGTCGCGCGTGATGATGAGGCCGTTGCGAATTCAATGCAGCGTGCGCGGCTGGTGCTGCCGGTGCCGATCGAACAGTTGAGCGCGATCGAAGTGGTCCATGACGGCGCCATTCATCGCTTTGAACGAGATCCCGCTCAACTTTGGTTCTATCACGGCGTGCATGGCGCGGCGGAGGCTTCGCATGCGCATCAAACCGATCCTGAGCATTCAAGGCAGATCGAGCATGCGCTTCAAGGATTCGGGCGCGCGCGCACCGAGCGACAGTTCCCAACCGATAAGGGCGTCCAGTCTTTTGGACTTGCCGTGCCGCAGATGGTGATACTGGCTTATGCGAAGAATCAGCAGCAGCCGCTGCTCCAACTGGCAGTCGGTGACATCGCGCCGGATTCCGTCAGTCGCTATGTACTAGCGGTTGGAAGCGCATCGGTGGTCACCATTGCAAACTTCCAGATTGATAATCTGATCACAATGATCAAATCGATGCGTGCGACCAATCAGGGTTCGTCGCTTTCGAAGGCGTCCTGAGAGGCGGTGACGCGTGGCGTCCGTGGCGTGCGACTCGGCGGGAAGCAACCAGAGCCCAATGCGGGTTGCACTGTTCGCATTGCTGGTCTTGCTCAACGTAACGTCGGCGTCGCTTCTTGCGCATCCGGGCGACAAGGGGTTCGCCACGATAACGGTGTCTGGCGCATCGGTGCAGATCGCCTACACCCTGCCATTGAGCTCAATCCACTTGGAGGCCGCAAAAACCGCCGGTCTGCCGAACGTTACGTCGGACGCCAATTTTCGGCCATTGGCAAACATCGTCGAGAGATTGATTGCTGTGGGTGCAGATGGGCAGTCGTGCAAGAGCGACCCGGGCGTTTTGACGCCGCCCGCCGATGAGCGCGGGAGCATCGCGATCCTGCTCCGGTACGAGTGTGGTCGCGACACGCCCAAGATACTGCGCATTCGAAATGATCTCGGCGATTTGCTGGGGAGCGACTATGTGACGCTCGCCAACATCCAATGGCCCGGGGGCAGCCGGCAGTTCGTCTTTCGACGCGATGCGCCCGAAGCAACGATCGAACCGTTCAAGCGAGGCGCCACGCTCGGGGCGTTTGGTTTCTTCACCCTCGGAATCGAACACATCATCGCGGGCTGGGACCACCTGCTATTTCTATTTTGCCTGTTGTTGCTCGGCGGGCGATTCATCGACCTGATCAAGATCGTCACCGCATTTACGGTCGCCCACAGCATTACGCTGGTCGCGGCCGCACTGGACGTAGTGGCTATTCCGAGCCGCATCGTCGAATCAGCAATCGCGCTGTCGATTGCGTATGTCGCCGCGGAAAACATCTTCCTCCGGGGCCATGCCGCGTCGAAGCGATGGCTCGTTGCGATCGTCTTCGGTTTCGTGCACGGCTTTGGGTTTTCAGCGGTGCTCAAGGAACTCGGTTTGCCGACGGACGGCCTGGTCCTGGCGCTTTTGGCTTTCAACCTTGGTGTCGAGTTCGGTCAGGCGTTCGTCGTAGCCCTTGCTTTGCCGGTGCTTCTCTATCTGACCCGGACAACCTGGCACGCGCGCGCAATCGGCGCGGCCTCGGGCGTCATGTTGGCTCTCGGATTGGGCTTATTCGTGGATCGCGCTTTCTTCTGAAGCGTCTGCGAAAATCGCATCCCGTCGCACGTCTGATCAGCGCTTCGTCTATCATCCTGCGGCGCTTGCCGGGTGTGCCGGATTCGGGCCGCTTTACGGCGCGATGACTTGTTCTAGCCCCGTCCCGCGGACGGGGCGAATCATTACAGGAGAAAGGTATGACGCTGCATCGAATGAAGTCCGCTCTTTCCGTCGCAGTGGCCGCGGTTTTCACGGCCGCCGCGGTGCCCGCTGCTGCACAGCAAAACATCAACCTGACCCTTGCCTCCAGCCACCCGACCACATGGCTGCCGATCAGCCTCATGGCCGGTTTCTTCAAGAACGACATCGACCGGCAGTTGAAGGAAGGCGGGAAGTACAAGATCACCTGGAAAGAGGCGTACGCAGGAACCTTGTTCAAGCTCCAGGACACGATGGAGGCAATTCGCGACAACATCGCCGATATCGGCTACGTAGGCTCGGTATTCGAAGCCGACAGCATGCCGCTGTCGAATGTCACGTTCTACACGCCGTTCTCAAGCGGCGACATGGGGATCGTGACCCGCACGCTCGACAAGCTCGCGCGCGAGCTGCCGGCGCTGCAGAAAGAGTGGTCTGCCAACAACATCAAGTACCTCGCGCCGATCAGCATCGAGACCTACCACGTCTGGACCAAGACGCCCGTTGCGAAATTCGATGACCTGAAGGGGCGTCGCTACAATGCCCCCGGACCCGCCGCCCAATGGCTCCGCGGCACCGGCGCCGTGGCCGTCGACGGTGGCCTGCCTACGTACTACACCAACGTGCAGACCGGCGTCACGGAAGGCGCCATCTCCTTCTACACCGGGATCTTGCCCATTCGCCTGTATGAGATCGCGACCCATGTGGCGGAGGTGAATATCGGTGCGATGTTCTCCGGTGGCATTGCGGTGACGGCCGACAAATTCGGCAAGATGCCGAAAGAAGTGCAGACGGCCATCGTGAACGCCGGTGTTGCCTACACCGAAGAATTGATCAAGCAGACCAACGCCAATATCGAGTCGTCGAAGAAGGCGATGATCGCAGCCGGTACCAAGGTGGCGGTATTCTCGGAAGAAGACCGCGCGCGCTGGGCGAAATCGCTTCCGGACATTGCAGGCGATTGGGCACGGACGAACGATGCAAAAGGGCTGCCCGCTACCGCCGTGTTGAAGGCGTACATGGACGAGATCCGCAAGGCGGGCGGCAAGCCGCTGCGCGACTGGGACAAGTAATCAGGACTTGCAGCACCGCGTGATCGCGCGGCAGGGGCGACGGGGCCGGCAAGCCCGTCGCCTTTTTATTACAGTTGGCCAAGGGGGAAACAGTGGAAACGGCGCCGCCGCAATTCGATGACGCCGGACGCAGCGATGCATTGACCGAACGGCGCGGCTGGCTCTATCGAGCCTACGAGGGCGTGCTGATGGGGCTCAACAGCATCGGCACCGTCTGGATTTTTGTCTTGATGTTCTTGATCTGCGCGGATGTGATCGCGCGGTCCGGATTCAACCACCCGATCGACGGCGTGACCGATATCTCGGCGTTCTCGATCATCGGGATCGTGTTCCTGCAGATCGGCGCGACGGTCCATACCGGTCGCATGACCAAGGGCGACGTATTGCTCGAGATCATCACGAAGCACTCGAAGCGCTGGGGGGCCGTGGTCGAATCGTTTTTTCTCTTCGTCGGTGCGGCGATGTTCGCGTTGATCGTGAACGCAAGCTGGCTGCCGCTGACCCGTTCATTCGGACGCAAAGAGTTCTTTGGTGTCGAAGGCGTCTTCACGTTTCCGACCTGGCCGATCCGTTTGATCATCGTCGTGGGTGCGGCGGCGGTGACGATCGCCTACCTTGTGCAGATCGCGGATCTCTTGCGAAAAGGCTTTGCGAACGAGGCGGGCGCGCGATGACTGAGCTACAGATTGGTTATCTACTGATCGCCGCGATGGTGTTCCTCGTGATCGCGGGAATGCAGGTCGGCGTGGTGTTGTTTTCGTTGTCGTTCATCGGCATCTGGCTCATCAAAGACAACTTCGAGACGTCCTCCCGCATGTTGGCGCTCTCGTCCTACAGCGGCATCCAGGACATTGTCTTCGCAACGATTCCACTGTTCGTGCTGATGGGAATGTTCGTCAGCATCGCGGATTTGGGCAAGGATACGTTCGAGGTTGCCGAGTGGATTTTGCGCAAGATATCCGGTGGCCTCGGCATGGCGGTGGTTGCGGCGAATGCGCTCTTCGCTGCGGTAACCGGAATCAGCATTGCCTCGGCCGCGGTATTCACGCGCATCGCGGTACCCGAACTGCTGAAGAACGGCTATTCACCGAAGCTCGCGGTGGGGACGGTGGCGGGGTCGTCGATATTAGGCATGCTCATTCCGCCCAGCATTCTCTTCATCCTGTATGGCATCGTCGCCGAAGAATCCATTGGGAAACTCTTCATCGCCGGTGTCATCCCCGGCGTCATCATGTCGGTCGCCTTTTGCCTCGGCATCTACATCATGGTGGTGTACTTCAAAGGGTTCGCCGGAACCGTCAAGGACTCGGCCGATCTTGAGCACGCGGAAACCTGGGCGAGCGCGGCGCGAAAGCTTGCGCCGGTCGGTTCGCTCGTCGTGCTGATCCTGGGAGGGCTGTATTCGGGCATTTTTACGCCGACCGAGGCGGGTGCGGTCGGCGCGATGGGGGCGTTCCTCATCGCACTGATGCGTAATCGGCTGACCTGGCGGCGCTTGTGGCGGGTGCTCGTTGAAACCGGGTTCGTGTCGGTGAGCATCCTGATCCTCTTGATTGCAGCCAATCTCTATAGCCGGATGCTCACGTATTCAGGCGTGCCGGATGCGATCGGTGGCGTTCTGCAAGGGCTTGGTGTGGTGGGATTCTTCGCGGTGTACATCGCGATCATCATCGGGCTCGGATGTATTCTCGACTCGACCTCGATCCTGCTGATCGTCGTGCCGATCGTGATCCCGATCGCCAAAGGATTCGGGATCGATCTCATTCACTTCGGTGTGATCACGGTCATCGCGGTGGAAATCGGGCTGCTCACACCACCATTGGGCCTGTCCGCGTTTGCGGTGAAGTCGAGCCTCGCCGATCAGAGCATTCGGCTTGGAGACGTGTTCGCGGGATCCATGCCGTTCGTTGCTGTCATGTTCATCGTGCTGATGCTCGTGGTGATCTTTCCGTCATTGAGCACGATACTGGTGCGCTAAGGTCCGGCTTCCGAATGACGTTCGGATCAGCGCCCGAACGTCATTTCCCGAACGTCATTTGCATGCCCGGTCGGGGCGCACCTTGCATTGCAACCTGTACATCGACCAGCCCGCCGCAGTGGCTGCAGCAAAGGTGCCTTAGCCGGAATCGACCACGATCATAGTCTTCGCCTCGTACCGGCCCCGCCGAGTCGAGCGGCAATTCGTATTCGCGCAGATGGCGCGCAAGATCATCGTTCGCGCCGCAATGCCGGTGTCCGCAGTGGCCGCAGAGCACGGCGTTCTCCGCGAAATCGATGACGAGCGCCTCGCCGTAGCGATGGCGTCCGGTGCCTGCGAACTTGATGCTTGCCTCCGCACCTAGTGGCGTCGCGTCCGCGCGCCGCTTGTCGCGTAGCACTTGCCGATGCAATCGCGTCGCGTCCGAGTCCAATTCGCCGGAAGCGCTGGTCGCAATCCCGTAGAGGGTACGCGCCGCCGTTTCCGAAATGACTCCTCGCGCAAGATCTGCGTGGACGACCGCCGGATCGCGCGTCAGCGGGTCGCCATATCCGCCGCCTGCCTGCCAACTGTGGTACCAGACGTCGCCTCGCTGCATCGCGGAGCGTACATGCTTGGGCGCGAGGATTTCTCGCCTGCCCACGATATCCGCAAGGTGTTCGGGTAGCGACTGTTTGCTTCGGATTCGCGCGGTGATGTCGGTGTCGAGCACACGCGCCACGCGAATCGCCGCGCCGGGAAGGCCCCCTGCGAGCCCGATGGCATTCGGCATTTCCGCGCCGGTACCGGCGAATAATCCCTCCAGCAGATCGTTCGGTGCGTCATACATCGTGTAGGCGAGCTCTCCCGATCGGCCGCCCCGGTATCGTCCGGGTCCACCCGAATCGCGCAGGTGCCGGCGGAACAGGTAGAGAACCGGATACTCGGCTTCCTGATCTTCGATGTTCGGCATGTTGGGCGTGGTGTTGAACACGATGCCCGCCGTGTCGACGCCATCGGCATAAGTACGCGCACCCCCACCGCCGCCGAAGTGACTCATCTCGGTGGCCGCGAATGGAAAGCCATGCTGGCTCGTGCCGGCGAAAATCGGCGCCATCGATGTGCCGGACCACACCGCCATCGCCTGATCGCGATACTTGTCGCTGGCGAGCAGCATATGGCTCAGACATCGCCAGGTGACATCGATGGTCACGATCACCGCGGAGATGGTCGCCATGGCACACGGTGCGGGATACGTGCAATGGTTCACCGTTCCTTCGACGCTCACGATGTCGAGGCAGTCGCGTACGCCACGGTTCCAGGGGATGTCCCAGCAAAGATTGATATAGACCGACGACAGGACCGCCGCCTGCAACCCCGACCAGGTGCAATTGATGAGGCCGCGCGCCTGTGGGCTGGTGCCGGTGAAATCGAATGCGAGCCGATCGCCTTTCTTCGTGAGCGTGCACACGATCGGATAGATCTCGGTGGTGTGGCCGTCATGATCGATGTACTGCACTTCGCGCCAGATGCCATCGGGCAGTTCGGCAAGTCGTGCGGTGAGCTTGCGACGGGCGAACGCAATCGATTCGGCCATCACCGCTTTTACCGCGTCGATACCCCAGGCTTCGATCAGATCAAGAATGCGCCGGCGCCCGGAGTTGAGCGCCGCGATTTGCCCGCGCACGTCAAGACCAACGAGCGGGTCGCGGACCTGATTGATGATCCAAGCGAGCACGTCCTCGCGTACCTGCCCGGCATCCACCAGCTTGACCGGTGGCATGCGCAGGCCTTCCTGGTGGATATCGAGAGCCTTGATCGAGAAGCCGCCGGGATCGGTGCCGCCGGTATCCAACTGATGGCCCGATGCGCCGATCCAAGCGACCACTTCGCCGGCGTGAAAAATCGGCGCGACCGTGGCGAAGTCGGGGGCGTGGATCGCGCCAAGGTACGGATCGTTGCAGATGAACATGTCGCCGTCGCGAATGCCGACGGATGCGGCGGTGAGCCGCTGTGTACTTTCGACGATCAGCGGCAGCACGTTGCCCTGGGTGACGATGTAGGGTCCGACCGCAACCAACGCGCCGTCCGGCATCATGATCGCCGCGGCCGCATCGTTGCCGGTGATCAGCACGTTGGATCCCGAACAGCGCATGTACTGGATGCCCATCTCTTCGGCGATCGTGAGCAGCCGGTGATTGAGGACTTCGAAGCTTGCCGGGTCGATAGTCGTCGCGAGGCGATCGTTCATGGTTTTCTCGAAGCTTGGCCGAGCAGGATATGTGTATGACGGAAAGGATCGATCGTCGCATGCTGGCCGGTCAACACGACGATGGTGGTACCGGGATGCTCGATGATGGCAGGACCTGTGATCGCGGCACCGACCGGGAGCGCTGGGCCGTCATAGACCGGCGTGCTCACCATGTCGCGTCGCACGGGGCAGTAGGTGGATCGTTCGGTGCGCGGCAGCGAATGCCCGGTAACGGATCCGCGTTGCTCCGGCAAGCGCGGAACTTCGCCCACGGCATCGACGCCAAAATTTACGAGCTCGATTCCCGCTTCTCGCAAGGCCGCCCCACGACCGAACAGGCGCTCATACTCTTTCTCGAATGCTGCTGCCATGGCGGCGATCCCCGCATCGTCCAGGCGTGCCTGCACGGGGATCCGGACGTTGTGCACCTGGCGCCGGAAGCGTGCCTCGATCCATCGATCGAAGCGCCATCGTTCGCGCCGGACACCGGCCTCGGTGAGGCGCTTCGCACCTTCAGATTCCATCGATGCGTAGATTGTCTCGATGCGGGCAGGCGCCACCGGCAGCACCATGGGATCGGAATAGGCGAGACTGAATCGCACATCGCACAGTGCCGCGCCGTACGCGGAATGCACGGTCGCAAGGTAGGGCACGACGATGCGATCGATGCCGATCTCGCCTGCATAGGAGGCCGCATGCACCGGCCCTGCACCACCATAGGCCATCATCACGAAATCGCGCGGATCATGACCGCGCTCGAGCGTGGACTTGCGAATCAGGTCGGCCATCTGGTTGTCGATGACCTGTCGGATGCCGGCGGCGGCAGCGAGTACATCGCCGTTGAACAAAGGCGCGGCAATTTTCCGCCGAATAGCATCGGCCGCGTGGTCCGCGTGCAGTTGCATGCGACCACCCAGGAATCCGTCGGGTGAAATATAACCGAGCACGACATCCGCATCGGTTGCTGTCGGTTCGTTGCCGCCAAGTCCATAACACGCAGGTCCGGGCGACGCGGCGGCACTTTGCGGGCCGATCCGCAGGCGATTGCCGTCAACCCAGGCAATCGACCCGCCACCCGCACCGATGGAGCTGAGATCGACCATCGGCAAGCGCAGTTGATATTGATTGAGCACCGTCTCCTTGCAGTAGCCCCACGCACCATCGCGAATGATCGCGACCTTGAATGTGGTGCCACCGACATCGGTGGCAATGACGTTCGGATAGCCGAGCGACGCCGCGATACGCGCCGCGCCGACGACACCGGCGGCCGGGCCGGATTCGATCGTGAAAACCGGAATGGCCTGCGCCGCCGACACCACGCCGCCGTTCGATTGAACGATCATCAACTGCCGTCGCAATCCCGCTTGATTGAGGGTTAGCGCCAGGCGGCTGAGGTATCGCTCGATAACAGGACCCACGTAGGCGTTGAATAACGCGGTGGCGCTTCGCTCGTACTCCCCGATCACAGGCGCTACGTCACTTGACAAGGACACGTGCAGATCGGGCATCGCCTCTTTCAGCAACGCGCGGATCCGCTGCTCGTGATCGGCATTCTTGTGGGAGAAGAGCAGCGCGACCGCGACCGCCTCGTATCCCGCTTCGCGAATCCGGCCGGCGATTGATTGTGCAGACGCCTCATCGAGTGGAACGACAACCCGGCCAAGGTAGTCGATGCGCTCGGTCACTTCGAAAATGTCGCGCTCGTCCACCAGCAGGCGCGGCTTCTGCGTGTTGCGATAGTGATGTCGCTCGAAGACGCTCAACCCGGCAACACGCCCCGAGGCCCGCATGATGAGAAGTGTGTCGCCGAATCCGCGCGTGGCAATGACTGCCGTGCGGGCACCGGCAAACGCGAACACCGCGTTACTCGATTGCGTGGTCGCATGAACAAGCCGGTCGGCGCTATCGAGCAATCGCGAAACCGGCAGGCCGGCCGCGCCGGCGGCTTCCTTGATGCCATCGATGACGCCTTGCTGCAAATCGTCCGGCGTGGTCAGTACCTTGCCCGGGTAGATGCTTCCGGATGCATGATCAATGGCGACCACATCGGTGAACGTACCGCCGATGTCGACTGCAATGGTGTACAAAAATCTTCCTCTCTTCCCGGTAACCGGTTATGACGCCGGTCTTCGTTGCCGCGCAATCCGTACGATGATCGTCGTGCGCCCAATGCCCAGCCGGTAGGCAAGGTTGGCAGCGCCGGCCAGTGCATTCGCCTGCAAAAGCGCGACGAGGCGACGATCCTTCGCATCGAGGGTATCCAGCATGCGGCGCCGCTGACGAAATGACTGGATAGGTTGGTCATCTTGACGAAACCGGCCCCATTCTAGTCAATGTTGCGGCAGGATCCTGACCAGGATGCTCAGGCCTGCTCGTTGCGCTTCCCAGAAGGACATTGCCATGACCGGTTGTTCGACGCTTGCACGTGTTTTGATCCTCGGCGCCGGCCGGATCGGCGAAACGATTGCCGCCATGCTGGGCGGCGGGGGCTACCGGGTCACGATCGCCGACCGTGATCCGTCGCGACTTGCCATTCTGGCGCGAACTGACCTCGCGACGCTCACGCTCGACATCCAAGACCGCTCCGCGCTGCTAGCCGCCATGCAAGGACACGATGCCGTGCTGAACGCACTCCCGTTTTCGGCGGCGGAACAGGTGGCCGGTGTGGCGGTGGAGTGCGGGGTCCACTACTTCGACCTCACGGAGGACGTCGCCGCGACCCGTGCGATCCGATTGCTTGCGACGAACGCGCGCAGCGTCTTGATGCCGCAGTGTGGATTGGCACCCGGATTCGTTGGCATCGTGGCAAACGATCTGGCGCGCCGCTTCGAGACGCTCAGCGATTTGCGCATGCGCGTAGGCGCGCTGCCCCGCTACAGCCGCAATGCGCTCAAGTATAACCTCACATGGAGCACGGAAGGTCTCATCAACGAGTACTGCAATCCGTGCGAGACCATCGTCGATGGCGAGCGCATTACGGTGCCCGCGCTGGAGGGGTACGAGACCTTCGCGTTGGATGGCGTGACCTACGAAGCGTTCAATACCTCCGGTGGACTGGGCACGCTATGCGAGACGCTGTTGGGAAGGATTCAGCATCTCGACTACAAGTCGATCCGCTATCCGGGGCATCGCGACATCGTGAAGCTGCTGCTTGATGATTTGCGACTCCGGGACCGTCGCGACCTCTTGAAAGAAATCTTCGAGACGGCAATTCCGAGCACCCAGCAGGACGTCGTGATCGTCTTCGTGACGGCGGCAGGGCGCCAGCATGGCCGCTTCGTGCAGGAATCGTTTTTGACGCAAGTCCATGGACGCCCGTTGAATGGCGCACACTACAGCGCGATCCAGCTCACCACGGCGGCCGGTATTTGCGCGGTGCTCGATCTCGTGAGGGCCGGGAAGCTGCCGCAGGCGGGCTTCGTGCGGCAGGAAGAAGTTCATCTGCAAGATCTGATGGCCAGTCGGTTCGGGACCTACTTCGAGACGCAACCGCATGAGCGCGGCACGGCTCCCGAGTCTGTTTGAACGGTGACAGACCCTGTGGCTTGGCGGGTTAAGTCGGTCTCTTACAACTTCTCAAGACTCACAGCCTTTCAGCGATAGCCCGTTCAAATCACCGCGCGACCCTTCCCGATGCGAGGATTCGGTCGCCCGCCATCACTGATTGCGATCACGACGACGATCTCGCCGGGTCGCGGTGCATCGGCAACCGACAGGGTCCAGGTATCGATTTCATCGAACGACCACGGATTGTCCTTGTGACCAAGCGGAACGTCGATCGGAGTGCCCGCGGCCGCCACCTTCGCATTCGATGGGATCAGCGCCTCGCCACCGCCGATCGCCGCGCGCATCGGTTTGCCGAGCTTGGGATGCAGGATCGCCGCGGCATGCTCCAGGTCGCCCGCCACACCGACGATCGCCGCCTTGCCGTACGAGACAACCTTGCTGCCGAGCAACGTCACCAGCTCTGGCATCAACTGCTCGCCAAGCTGGGCGCCAAGGTCATAAAGCGCCGACAAGTCGTCGACGAAGCGGCCTTCAAATGGATTGGTGATGACAACGATGGCCGCTGCACGGTTGATCGGACGCGCCGCACTGCGCCCGGATTCCGCGTGCACCGTTTCTCGCGTGAGGATCGTCTTGCGAATAGTCATAGAGAGGCCCGCGCAGGTGAAAGGCCGAGCATTTCGGCGGCGTTACGATGCAGGATGTCGCGACCGGCGCTTGAGCCGCCAAACGAGCGCTCGATGAATCCGACCGGATCCGGCTCGCCGAGCGGGAACGGTCCATCGCTGCCCAGCACCAGCCGATCCGCGCCGACGGTGTCCGCCGCCAAGCGGATATAGCCTTCCTCGAAGCAGACGGTATCGAAGTAGAGCCGCCGCAGGTAATCGCCGACGGTTCCGTTGATCGACTTTGCCAGCACCGGATTCGTATCGAGCTCACGCTGCATGCGATTACGCAGCATGACCGCATAGCCGCCCACATGCGCGCAACAGAGCTTCAATGTCGGATACCGGTCGAGCAGGCCACCGAAGATCATGTTGAAGATGTTGAGCGTCGAGTCGAACAGATAGCCGCTGACGACGGCCAACTCATAGTCGCGCATACGCTCCCGGCCGGGCGGATTCGCTGGATGAACAAAAAGTGGAACGCCGAGCTCCACCGCAGCCTCGAAGATCGGCGCGTACTCGATGGCATCGAGATACCGGCCCCTTACGTTCGATGCGATATGCCCGCCTCGCAAGCCAAGCGTTGTGATGCCCCGGCGCAATTCGTGCGCGGCCGCGACCGGATCCTGCATCGGTAGAAACGCCCAACCATCGATCCGCTCGGGATGGCGGTCGCGCAACGCCGCGATTTCATCATTGAAGATGCGCGCCGCGCGACTTGCCAGCTCGCCAGGCACGTCGTAGTTGATCAACGGCGTGGCGAGCGACAACACGGTGCGGTCGATGCGCAATGTGTCGAGACGCCTGATCTGGCGGTCAGGATCAAAGAACGTGCGATTGAGCCCGAACTTCAAATCGCCAACCGTGACGGGTACCTCTTCGCTTTGATCGGCGACCGCATGACGGCGCACGGCGAACGCCGATTCCCGCTGCACGAAATCGATGTAGCGCTCGGGAACGAAATGACAGTGGATATCGACGATCATCGCCGCCCCGATTACCGGTCGATCGCCTTCATGTTCGCGGCAGGATAACGATCGCCTTTGGTGATGCCGATCGGCGCGATTTCCTCGAGCGCCTTGATCTCCGATACGGACAGCACGATGTCGGCGGCCTTGATGTTCTCGACCACGCGCGATTCGCTCTTGGTGCCGGGGATCGGCACGATGTCGCTGCCTTTGGCGAGCACCCAGGCAAGCGCAAGCTGTGCCGGCGTGCAGCCCTTGGCGGCAGCCAGTGCCTTCAGTTTTGTGGCGAGCTTCAGGTTCTCGGCGATGTTCTCCGGCGCGAAACGCGGATGACTTTGGCGCGAATCCTTCGCGTCGAGTCCTTCGCGACCAGACACCGTGCCGGTCAGGAATCCCCTCCCAAGAGGGCTGTAGGCGGTGTATCCGATGCCAAGCTCGCGGCACGCCGGCAGGACGTCCAACTCGTCCTGACGGCTCCAAAGCGAAAGCTCGGATTGCACCGCCACGATCGGGTGCACCTTCGCCGCGCGACGCAGATTGGCAACCGATACTTCAGACAAACCAAGGTGCCGCACCTTGCCTTGTTTCACGAGATCGGCCATCGCCCCGACGGTGTCTTCGATCGGCACGGTCTTGTCGACGCGATGCTGAAAGTAGAGATCAATCGTGGTCACGCCAAGGCGCTTGAGCGAGGCCTCGCAGGCCGAACGGACATACTCCGGCGTTCCGCAGATGACGGTGCCCTCGGGCTTGCGCTGCTGGCCGAATTTCGTGGCGAGCACGATCTTGTCCCGAATACCCTTCAAGGCTTTGCCGAGAAGCTCTTCATTGTGCCCATTGCCGTAGGCATCCGCCGAGTCGAAGAAATTCACGCCCAGATCGACGACGCGGCGAACCAGGTCGATCGACTTGGCATCATCGGATGCGCCATAGATGCCGGAGAGCCCCATGCATCCGTAGCCGACTTCGTTCACCGTGATCTTGCCGCCCAAAGTACGTGTTTTCATACTGCCTCCAATGTGGGAACGCCGTGCATCGATGATCGGTCGCAATAGATCAATGATACCGGTGGTCTGGCCAACGGGTTCGCGCCATTGATCAGGGCTAGGAGTCTGCGCGGCAGAGCGCGCACACTCCTCTAAGCAGACGCAATTTTGTGAATCCGACGCTTTTCGAGCGAAATTCGCTCGAATCCGGCGTTATCGCTTGGCGCATTCGCGCGATTGAAGGCAAGTAGCGTCTGCCATCAGGAATCTGCGGGGTCTGCCGCGCAGATTCCTAGGTAGCCCGCAAAGCAGCGTTGACCCGCGGCAGCACCTGCTCGGCCATCAGCACCATCGACCGTTCGCCGAGAGCGCGATCGGCCCAATCCATCCCGGTGTAATAGAGCGTGCCGAAAGGACCGACCTCCGCGCGAAACGCGAGAATCTGCTCGACCACGCTATTCACCGATCCGGCAATGACCTGGGTTGCGAGGGACTGCTCGACCGTGATCTGATCCTCCGGTTGGTTCGGGTAGGCACCGAACAAACCCAGGCGTCCGCCACGACCGAGCTTTTTCATCAGGTTCGAAAAATAGAACCCGTATGGACCGGCAACGGTTCCTGCATAGCGGCGCGCCGTGGCATCGTCGTCGGCGACGAAGATGCATTTCGCGACACGCCAGCCGCTCGGATCTTCCGGCGCCTTGATGTTGCGAAGGCCTTCCAGATACTTGGGCAGATGGGTCGCAATCCAATGGGCCTGCACATACTGGCACGAGATGGGCGCCCAGCCACGTTCCGCCGCGAGCGTGATGCCATGTGAGTGCGGCGTGAGGGCCGTCACCCGAACCGGCGGATGCGGCTTCTGCAGCGGTTTTGGCGCGATGCCCTGACCGATCTCCGGGAACAACGTTCTTCGGGTCGACACCTCGAAGAACTCGCCCTTCAGATCGTAGGGCGCCTCACCCCACCAGATCTTCATGATCTGATCGAAGACCTCGATCATCTTGCGATTGCGATCGACCGTCGCGTTGCCGAATACCTCGATGTCCGAGGGCAGCCCGCCCGGTCCGATTCCCCACACGAATCGTCCGTCCATGAGGTGATCGATCATCGCGACATGCCCCGCCATCATGACCGGGTGGTAGATGGGCAGATTAACAACGCCAGGACCGAGCTTGATCGTCTTGGTTTCCGGAATCAAACGCGCAAGGAACATCAGCGCGGAGGTAATCGGTTCGGCAAGATCGGTGAAATGCTCGCCGACGAGTGCCTCGTCGTAGCCAAGGCGGTCGGCAAGAATGATGGCGTCGAGGTTCTCGCGAAGGACTTGGCGGTAGTCGCGGTGGAGAGGGTGGACGGGCTGGGTGAAGTAGGCGAGTTTCATTGGTGGGATTATGTTGGAAGAGAATACAGAGTACCGAACTAAAGCTTCAGAAATTCACCACGGAGGAAACGGAGGAGAAGGAGGAACGGCAAAATTCGGAGGCATGAACAATTCACCACGAAGTGCTTTTTTCTGTGGATCCGAGCCTTCGCGTGGTTCGGAGCATAGGGGCAACCTCGCCTTCGCCTTTCCTCCATTACCTCCGTTTCCTCCGTGGTGAATTTCTGAGGCAGTAGGCCTGAGGCCGTAGATTCAGAGGCCCACCTTCCATGAATCAGCTATCCTTCAGACTCATTCTCTTGGAGCCTCGCATGAGCGCGACAATTCAGGTCTTCTGGCAACCGCATTGAACGAGCTGCCTTCGGGTTAAGGAGTATCTCTCGGTCCGTGGGATCGAGTTCCAGTCGGTCAACGTCCTCGAAGACAAAGAGGGTCTGGCGTCCATGCGCGCAATGGGTGCCCGCTCGGTGCCGGTGGTCGCGCGTGACGGCAAGTTTGTCTACGCCCAGGTCATCAAAGACGTCGTCGAGTTTCTCGGTCTCAATGAAAATACCGGTCCGGAACTGTCGCCGACCGCGCTCGCGGAGCGGGCCGGGATCGTTCTTGCGACCGCGGTGCGGCTGGTGCGTCAGATGCCCGAGTCCGCGTTGGAGAACCAATTGCCGCACCGGCCGCGATCATGGCGGGTGCTGATGCATCACATTTTTCAGATTCCCACCGCATTCTTGCAGATGGAAGAGACGGGCGGCCGACTCGAATACGAAGTGATGGTGGCGCCGCCTCCCGATGATATGCAGTCGAGCGCGTCCGTGGCCGCGTTCGGCGAGTCTGTTCGCGGACGTTTCGAAGCCTGGTGGGCGAGGGTGCGCGACGAGAAATTCGATCATTCCGTGCCCACCTATTTCGGCGAGACAAGTCGCCATGAAATGCTCGAACGCACCGTCTGGCATAGTGCGCAGCATGTCCGGCAGCTCGCGGCGCTCCTCGAACAAGCGGGGGTCACGCCGGATCGTCCGCTCGGTGCGGCGGATCTTGGCGGGCTGCCGCTCACCGACAAGATCTGGGACGAAGCGTAGTTCGAGGGCTTCAACCGGCCTGAATCCATTGAGGAAGAAGATGTCTGGTCAGCAGGAGAAAATAGCGGGTGCAGGTGCGGATAGCGCATTCGATGTCATCGTCGTCGGCGCCGGATTCGGCGGAATTTATGCGCTTTACCGCTTGCGGGCGATGGGACTGAAGGTCCGCGTGTTCGAGGCGGGCAGCGGTGTCGGCGGTACCTGGTTTTGGAATCGCTATCCCGGTGCGCGATGTGACGTCGAGAGCATGCAGTACTCGTATCAATTTTCCGACGAGCTGCAGCAGGAATGGGACTGGACCGAGAAGTACGCGACCCAGCCTGAGATCATGCGCTACGCCAATCACGTCGTTGATCGCTTCGATCTGCGCCGCGATATTCAGTTGGATACGCGGGTTATCGCGGCACATTTCGACGAGCAGGAGGATCGTTGGCAGATCGAGACCGGTGATGGAGCCCGGGTGTCCGCGAAATTCTGCCTGATGGCGACCGGCTGCCTTTCCTCCACCAACATGCCGCACATCAATGGACTCGAGTCGTTCAAGGGGCCCGTCTATCACACCGGGGAATGGCCGCACGAGCCGGTTGAGTTCACCGGGCAGCGCGTCGCGATCATCGGCACCGGATCGTCCGCCGTCCAATCGATTCCGCTCATTGCCCAGCAGGCGAAGCACTTGTATGTGTTTCAACGAACGCCCAACTATGCGGTGCCGGCACGCAATGCCCCGCTCGCACCGGAAGTAAGAAGCGCGATCAAGGCCGATTATGCGGGCCTGCGCCACCGCGCAATGCAGATGCCCACCGGCTTCGCGTTCGAGTTCAATCGCAATTCGGCGCTCGAGGCCACACCTGAAGAGCGCCACCGCGAGTACGAGAAGCGATGGGCCGCGGGCGGCCTGCCGTTCATGGGGTCGTTCGGCGATCTGCTGTTCAACAACAAGTCCAACGAGACGGCTGCTGATTTCGTGCGCGGCAAGATCCGCGAGATCGTCCATGATCCGGTCGTGGCCGAAGCTCTTGCGCCCAAGAACATCTTGGGCTGTAAGCGCTTGTGCGTCGATTCGGGCTATTACGAAACGTTCAATCGAACGAATGTCACGCTCATCGACATCAGCGATAGGCCGATCGAATCCATCACGCCATCGGGCGTCAAGGCGAAGGGCCGGGAAACCCAGGTCGACGCGCTGATTCTCGCCACTGGCTTTGACGCCATGACGGGTTCATTGCTGCGCATCGATATCCGTGGCAAAGGCGGATTGACCCTCAACGAAAAATGGCTGGGAGGCCCAAGGACCATGCTCGGTCTGATGACGGCCGGGTTTCCGAACCTGTTCACCATCACCGGACCGGGTAGCCCGTCGGTGCTGGCGATGATGATTCTCGCCGTCGAGCAACACGTCGATTGGGTGGCCGGCTGTGTGGCGTACATGCGCGAGCGCGGGCTTGCACGCATCGAGCCGACCATCAAAGCGGAAGACGAATGGGTCGCCCATGTGAATGAGGTCGCCGCGCCGAATTTACGCTCGACATGCAGCTCGTGGTATGTCGGCGCGAACATCCCCGGCAAGCCACGCGTGTTCATGCCGTACATCGGCGGATTTCCACTTTACGTGCGCAAATGCGATGAGGTGGTCGCAAAAGGGTATGAGGGGTTTGCGTTGGCTTAGAATCTCGTAGGTCACCCGGTTTCCCGGAACACCCAACGGAAGCATGCGTATGCGTGCCCTCAGGAATTCGATGCCAACTCCATGGCTTCCTTCACCGCGGGGATCCATCGGTCCACGGTCGCCCGCAAGTTCTTTTTGCTGAAGGGTTTTGGAAGGTAGTCGTCCATTCCTGCTTCGAGACACCGCTCCCGGTCACCTTGCATCGCATTGGCGGTCACCGCGATGATCGGGGTACGCCTCGGCACGCGTGACCCAGGCGTGGCATCGGCCGCGGCGCCACCCTGTGCACCTTCACGTGCACGAATCGCGGTGGTCGCTTCAAAGCCGTCTAACTCCGGCATCTGGCAGTCCATGAGGATGAGGTCGAAGATTTGGCCGTATGACCGCTCAACGGCTTGACGACCGTCCACCGCACTGACGACCTCGAAGCCAAACCCCTCGAGCATGACCGTCGCGATCTGGCGGTTGATGGGATTGTCCTCGGCGAGCAGAATGCGCCGTCGTTCCGTCACGGTAGGAGCGTCGGCGAGGCTGGAACCGTGCGCCATTCTCCTCCCTGCGTGCGCGGAGATTGTCTGATACGCAGGCGCATCGATCATCGCGGCCGAAGAGAATGTCGCGCGGCGGCTCGTATCGTTAGCCATCGCACGGGCTGTCATGTCGACCTCCATCTGCACGGTAAACCAGAAATTCGAGCCGAGCCCAACCGCACTCTCCACGCCTATCTTTCCTCCCATCGATTCTGCGAGCTGCTTCGAGATCGCGAGGCCAAGCCCGCTTCCGCCGAATCGTCGAGTGGTCGATCCGTCAGCCTGACTGAAGAGCGTGAAGAGCCGGTCCATGGCATGCGCGGCGATGCCGATGCCTGTATCGCGCACCGCGAACAGGAGACCGATCGGTGACGCCTCGGGCGTGCCGTGTTCGACTGACTGCAACAGGGTATCGTCTGGCACTTTGCTTACGTGGATACTCACATTACCGGCTGCGGTGAACTTGAGCGCGTTCCCAACGAGATTGGTAAGAATTTGGCGCAGCCGAAGCGGGTCACCGATAAGAATGGCAGGAAGATCTTCATCGATCGCAAAGGTGAGCGGCAGCTCCTTTGCGTGCGCCGACTCGTGCAATAGCTCGGTGGTATCGCAGACCAGTTCGCGCAAATCGAACGGCAGACGTTCCAACTCCAGGCGTCCCGCTTCGATCTTGGAAAAATCCAGAATATCGTTGATCAGGTGAAGAAGCGCGGTTCCCGAACGGTGAATTGCAAGAGCGAATTTCTCCTGATTGGTGTCGAGCTCTGTCCCAAGAAGAAGCTCTGCCATGCCGAGTACGCCGTTCATCGGGGTGCGGATCTCGTGGCTCATGTTCGCGAGGAACTGAGACTTGGAACGGTTCGCCACCTCGGCTGCCTCGCGCGCGCGAGCGGCTTCCTCCTCCACCCGTTTGCGATCGGTGACATCGCGAAAAACCGACATCTCGCCGCACTGCACGCCTTCGGTATCGAAGATCGGTGAGGCGACGACATGCAGATGGATGGGGCGACCATCGCGATCGGGACGCGTGGATTCAAACGTGTGGGCAATGCCGCTGCGAATCCGCGCGAGCGCCCAGGCACGTTCCTCAGGGGTGAAGTTCACCTGATGAAGCGTTCCGATCGGCTGATGGATCGCCTCCTCCGCGCTGAAACCGAAGAGACGGGCATTCGCTGCATTCCAGCTGGT
Organism: Burkholderiales bacterium; assembly: GCA_046160305.1. GTDB lineage: Bacteria > Pseudomonadota > Gammaproteobacteria > Burkholderiales > SG8-39 > SHXR01. The sequence continues at coordinate 66,014 of JBJXGX010000348.1, read as the reverse complement.
AATGACACCGTTCATGTCGCGCGTGAGGATGCCATCGCTCGCCTGCTCGACGACGCGAGCGAGTCGGCTGGCATATTCTTCGCTGACTCTAAGCGCCGCTTCCGCGAGGCGCCGCTCGCTCACTTCCGCCTGCAATCCTTGATTGGCTTGCTCTAATTCCGCCGTGCGCAAGACCACGCGCTCCTCGAGCTCGACGTTCGCCCGCTGCAGATTGGATTCTGCGGTCTTGAGCGAATCGAAAAGGCGCTCGATGTCCGCTCCCATGCGGTTGAATGCATCGATGCATGACCGTGACTCCGGCGGCCCGGTCACGGCGATGCGCAATCCGTGCTCGCCACGGCCGAAGCGTCGCGCGGCAAGAGCAAGCTCGGAGAATGGCCGCAAGCCGCGGAAAAGGACCCACGATGTGAGGGCCAGACAAATCCCGATTCCTCCGGCGACCAGCATTACCCGTTTGATCGCAGCGGACCAGATGGCGTGAATGCTCGCGGCGGCGGTCAAGCGAATGCTGATCTTTCCGTATGGCTCCCCGCCCACAAGAATCTTCTGCTCGCCGTCGATGTCTGGGACATTCGCGAGCCGCGTGAACCACGCCGGGGCGATGGCTGATATTTCATCACCGAGCGCCTCGATGACATGCCCCGAGTTGTCGGTCCAGGCAATTCTTCGCACGTCGGAATGCTTTGCCCGAACAGTCAGCATCTGGCGGATCAGCGTGTAGTCACCAACGACAGCGGGCTCGATCAGTGTGGTCGCGAGCAATGTGAGCTCATGCTGGAGATCGCTCGCCACCGCGCGTCGGGCCTGCGCGATATCCTCGCGAATCAAACTCGCTATGAGTAGCAGACCGAACAGGACGAGGAGGGCACCGGACGAAATGGCGACCCGAACGGCAAGGCCTGTGTGGGCCCAGACCAATGCCATGCGCCCGCCCATGACCGTCAGTCCCCCTTGACGAGCGTGTTGCGATGGAACTGGCGGACGTTGTCGTAGTCGGCGTCGGTCGCTCGGACAAATCCGAACGGAGGCGGCTGCTTGATCAACTCAGCACAGGCGCCAAGAATACGTGAACCTTCCGGGTCCTCTGACATGCGGGCGAATGCTTCACCGACTGCATCGGCTTTTTGCTTCGGAACGCGCGGATGCACGGAGATGGGAATGTTCTGATACGGGTCGGAGGTCCACAACACACGATAATGAAGTCCTTCGCGTCGCGCAAAGTCCCGCATTACCTCGGAGTTGACCGCCGCCGCCACTGCGCGGCCGGCCTTGAGCTGACCGATCGCGCCTTCCTGGTTGCCGGCGAAAAGAGGACTCACCTGAAGTCCCAGCCGTAGCATGGCATCCATCGGAACGTAGTAGCCAACGAATGCCGCGCGCGAGGGAAACACAACGTCTTTACCCTGCAGTTGTGCGAGCGCCGCAATCGGCGAATCTCCGAGCACAACGATCTGTCCCGTGATGGCGGCTTGGGCCGGGCGCGCGATCACGCGATAACCGACCGGGTCGTTATCCGGCGTGAAATTGTGATTGGAGTAGATGAACTCCGTTTCCCCGCGCGTAATCATGGCAGTGTGCTCGGGGCCTGTTCGCGCCAGCTTGAGTGTGAGCGGTACCCCGGATTTGTCCGCAACATAGCGCAGGATTGGATTCCAGTATTGCGCCGTCAACGTGGGGCTGCGTTGACTGACCACGCCGAACGTAGCCGAATCGGTCTGCGTCTGGGCAGCCGCAGCAATCGACTGCATGAGGGCCAATCCCAAACAAGGAATCGTGCGGCGGAGCGACGTTATTTCGGGAATTGAAGACATGATGTCAAAGGACGATGGACAGGTGTGCATGTTTTAATGAAAGACGGTTCGGCGTGATCGAGTGAGGATCGCCAAAAGGAGTATGCAATTCACGGGTTGATTTTCATTCGCAGGGCAAACGCACAATAAGTGCGATATGGACCCGTTCGGCAGGCAATCGAATGCCCGAAATCGGGCGAACGTCGATCCGGCATTCCAGGGCAGCGGTGTCTTCTCGTCCTTTCCCGATTTCGGCTAGGCTTCCTACCTTGGCCTCAGGCGGCTTCGATGAGAGCCGAACATGATGTTGAATGAAGAGATCGCTGGGCCGCAGGCATGGATGCGGGATCAATTGCAGCCGGCGGATTGGCTCGTGCCATTTCCATCGGAGGCCATTGCTGAGATTGAAGCGGTGGTTGCACGCATTCGCAAGGACGGCGTGCGAACCGAGGCGCTGCGGCCCGACCGGTTCGAGCTCTCGTCTTGCATCGAGGTAATGGCGCAAGTACGCCGCCGCCTGCTGCAAGGCGGCGGACTAGCCGTCGTGGATCGGGTTCCGGTGGAGCGATATGGCGCAAACGAAGGTCGCGCGATCGGCTGGTTGCTCGCGTGCACGCTCGGGCAAGTCGTCAACCAGAAGTGGGACGGTGGTCGCATCTACGACGTCAAAGATTCCGGACAGCCGCTCGCCTATGGCGTGCGCCGATCGGTCACCAACCTCGACCAGCCGTTCCATACTGACGGTGGGTGGCTTTGGAAGCCGCCCGCGTTTGTGGGATTGTTTTGCCTCGAGAGTGCGCCGTCTGGGGGAATGAGTCGGTTCGCCAGTCTGGTGACAGCGCACAACCTGATGCTACGGCAAAGCCCGGAGCTGCTCGCGCGCCTATACCGGCCGTTCGCATGGGACAGGCAGGCCGAGCATGCGCCCGAGTCATCGCGCTTCGCGATGCAGCCGGTGTACGAGTACGAAAACGCCACGCTCGCGGCACGCCACTACGAAGACTATATCCATAAGGGCCAGGAATTGGCTGGTCAGCCGTTGGACAATAAAGGTCGCGAAGCCCTGCTCGCTTTGCGCAAGATTCTCGATAACCCCGAGCACTGGATCGAGTTCCGCATCGAGCGCGGGCAATTCCAGTACATCAACAACCGCCAATTCGCCCATAGTCGGACGGCGTTCGAGGATGCGCCGGATGCTTCGCGTTCGCGCCATATGCTGCGGCTCTGGAATCGCGATGAGGGAACCCTGCACCTCGAAGGTCGAGGCCCTACCTGATCGAGGCTGCGGGCGCCGGAACGACCGCCTATGCGGCGATCGTAATTCTGGTCGCCTACCTTGTCAGGGGGATAGCCGGATTCGGCTCCGGGCTGATCGCGGTGCCACTCTTGACCTTGGTGGCGCCCTTGTCCATCGTTGTCCCCCTCGTGGTGTGCCTCGATTACATCGGCTCGGCGAGTCAGGGATTGCGAAACCGCCGGGCGATTGCCTGGACAGAACTGATCGCGCTGTTGCCGTTCACCATCATCGGCGTCGCAACGGGATTGCTGATCTTGAACAATGTCGCGACGGAGAATCTAGCCAAGGCGCTGGGCTGCTTTGTGATCGTCTACGCCATCTATCAACTCATCGTACTTCCGGCAGTGCGAGCTTCGCGGATCGCCGCGACTTATTGCGGATTCTTGGGCGGGCTCATGGGGGCGATTTTCAATGCGGGCGGCCCTTTCTATGTCATCTACTTCTCGATGCGAATCCTCGACAAGACGGCATTACGATCGACATTTGCCGCCAACTACCTGATTGATGGCGGCATTCGCCTGATCGCGTACGCCACCATCGGACTCTTCAACCGCGAATTGCTAGTTTATCTGGTTATGGCACTGCCGCTTGCCGTGGTTGCCCTGTTCGTCGGCGGCCGCGTGCATATCGGTCTGTCGCCGCGGGTGTTCGTTCGTTTCATCAGTCTGCTCCTAGTCGCGAGCGGCGCATTGCTGATCCTACGGAACTGATCAGTCAGCCTTGATTCCAGCATCACGAATCAACGTGGTCCATTTCTCGATCTCACGATGCACGACCCTATCGAGATCCTCCGACGTTCCACCCACTGAATCGGCGCCCTGATCGAGAAGCTTCTTCTTGACCTCCGGTTGATGAACGATTTGTGCAATGGTTCTTTGCAGGCGTCGAACGATCGCGTTCGGCGTCTCTGCGGGGGCAAAAATCGCATACCAAGAATCGACGTCGAAATCGGCAATGCCAAGCGCCTCCATGACCGTCGGAATATCCGGAGCGGCGGGCGAACGCTTGCGCGTCGTCACCGCGAGCGGCCTAAGCTTTCCGGCTCTTGCTTGCGAAAGTGCCGCGGGCATCGTCACGAAAATAAAGGGAACGTGCCCGCCGATCGTGTCGGCCACCGCTGGTCCGCCGCCCTTGTAAGGAATGTGGACGAGTTCGATGCCCATGCGATGCTTCAGCAGTTCCGCAGCGATATGCGATGGCGTTCCGTTGCCAACCGATGCGAACGCCAGCTTGCCCGGCTGACGCCGCGCGGCGTCAATCAGCTCCCGCAAGTTGCTCACTGTTCCCGCGGGATTCGCCGCGATCAGCTGCGGCACACTCACAACCATCGAAATCGCAGCAAAGTCCTTTCGCACGTCGTAGCTCAGGCGATACAGCAGCGGATTGATCGTATGCGAGGAGAGCGTGAACAGAAGCGTGTAACCGTCGGGAACGGATCTCGCCGCCATCTCGGTCCCAACAGCGCCGCCAGCGCCGCCCTTGTTCTCGATCACGATCTGCTGCCCAAGGGCCTCGGCCAGCGGAGATTGCACGATTCGTGCAATGACATCGGTACCGCCCCCGGGCGGATAAGGAACGATTAAACGGATCGGTTTCGCCGGCCATTCCTTCGCCGTTGATTCCTGTGCGCGTACGCTATGGCAGACAAACGCGATTACGAATAGAAGAAACAACGTTCTGATTTTCACGTTGCATGACCCTTCATTGTGAGACCCCCGTATCGACTACTTCATTTCTACGCGAACCTCGCATCATGCGCTGCTTCGTTCGGCGCCGGGTCATGTTTCGCGCCGTAGCCGATCGAGGTCGATCTCCTGCCGTAACGCCCGCGTCGCTTCAGCCTTGTAGGCTTCCAGCGGGATGCCGATGGCATCCGCGATCTTGACCACTGCATTGAACGAAGCCACGACTGCTGCCGCGTCAACCAGCGCGGCTGCACCCAGAGTGTCTTGCACCGCTTTCCGTACTCGCACCTGGTGATTCGCGTCAGCGCCGAGCATCACTTCGGCAAACTCGATCAGCAGCGCGCCGTGATGCACGCCGGTGGCGGCACCGTCACCAGCCATGAGCTGATCCAGCTTGAAGTGCTCGCCCGCATGTTCGCCGCTCGCACGGAGCAGCGCGGTATGACTGACTGTTCAGTAGTAGCACCCATTCAACGCCGACACGCGACCCGCGATGAGCTCGATCTGCGGATGGGTCAGCGCGCGATGTTCGGTCGCGAAGTCACGGATCTCGTGGTCCTTCAAGTAGAGTTCGACGTCGAGATCGAAGAAATTGATCACTTCTTGCGGGACCAGGCTCAAGGCGCGGTGAATGTTCTTCGCGCCGTGCACTGCGTAGGGGTCGGGATCATCCGCGGTCAGTGCTTCCGGCGCGACCGTCGGTACCCACGCCAGATCGTGCTTCGCCCCGGCCGGCCGATGCCTGGTCGGTTCGCCCGGCTGAATCGGCGGCAACGGACGCCGCGCCAGTCCCAACGCATGATCGAACGTGTCGAGCGCGATGACAAGGGCGACAATACCAACGGTCTCGACGTATTGCTCGTCCGTGATACCCGCGCCGCGCAATGTGTCGATCCAGGCTGGTGTGATGCGGCCGGCATCGGTCGCCACACGATGGGTGATTTCGATGATGGGCAGAGGAAGCGCACCAAGCCCGTGATGCACTCCTTCGATCGCGTAAGGTGATAATGCCGCCTTGCGTTCTTGGCACAGCGAGCAGGCGGAGGCGTTGCGCACTTCGGCTGCGATGGCGAGCCTCGTTGCGCTATTCCACCAGGTCCCGGGCGCCGCAAGGCGCAGCCAAGCGCGTTCCCGCTCGGCGGCCAACCCGGCGCGAATCGGCAGGGCAGTTGGATCGAAGCGCTCATCCATGGTGTTCCTCCAGGCTGCGTGGGGCATGCATCGGTTCGAGGGATTCACCGATTCGGACGTGTCCCGCTATGATGGGCCCAAGGACTCAATGCCAAGGGGCTTTTCGTATGGCGAAGCGAATGCACGTCAATCGAATCGGGCGATTGATCATCCTCGCCGTCGGATGGATCGCATTGTCGGCGGTCGCGCAGGATTATCCGAATCGACCGGTGCGCATCATAGTTCCGACCGCGCCGGGCGGGTTGATGGACGTACCGGCACGCCTTGCGGCGGATCATCTGGATCGCGCATTGGGTCAGCGCATGTTGGTCGAGAATCGCGCGGGCGGCGGCGGCAATCTCGGGGTTGAAGCGATCGCGAAGGCGGTCCCCGATGGCTACACGATCGGCCTTATCCAACTCGGCAACGTTGCAATCAACCCGTATATCTTCAAGGACCTGGGTTTTGATGCGTTGAATGATCTCGCGCCGGTGGCGCCGCTGACCACCTCGCCGATTCTCGTCGTCGTCAACGCGACCGTTCAGGCGCGAACCCTCGGGGAGTTCATTGCGCTTGCCAAACACGAGCAGGGAAAGATCAATCACGGTTCGGCCGGCATCGCTACCGTCCCGCATTTCGCGGGCGAATTGTTCGCGCGGATGGCGGGCGTTCAGCTCACGCATGTGCACTATCGCGGCGCGGGGCCGGCTGTGACCGATCTGGTGGGTGGACAGGTTCATGTCGTGTTTGTCGGCTTGGGTGCGGTGCGTGCGCACCTTGCCTCGGGCAAGCTACGCGCACTTGCCGTTGCACAGTCCAAGCGGCTCCAAGGCGCTCCCGATCTTCCCACGGCGGACGAGGCGGGCCTGCCTGGTTATGAATTCACGACGTGGTTTGGTGTGGCGGCACCGAAGGGGACGCCAGACACGATTATCGCCACGCTGGGTCGACACATTCACGCGTTTCAGGACGATCCGGCGATACAAAAGCGGCTTTCTGATGGCGGCATGGAAGTGTTGAAGGAAACGCCTGCACAATTCAGCGATCGGATCCGCCGCGACAATGAGCGATTCCGGGACGTCGTGAAGGCGATGGGGTTGAAGGCTGAGTGAATAAACATGCGACAGCCTCAGAAATTACAGCCTCAGAAATTTGACGCGGAGGACGCGGAGGTAAGGGAGGAGTCATGATTCGGGCGTAGACGCTGACAAGTACGGTGTTTTGGAGGGGATCCAAGAAGCTATGTCGCAGCGCGATCAGCCCCAATTTGATTTCCTCCATCGCCTCCGCGTCCTCCGTGGTGAATTTCTGAGAGATTGAAGTCTTGAGGATCTAGAGCCCCAGTACCCGCTCCGCGTTCTTATGGAATATTTTTTCCATCACTTCGTCCTTGTAGCCAAGCTCACCCCACTCCCGCAGGATGCGTTCATACGGCATGCTCGGATAATCGCTGCCGAACATCACCTTGTCTTGCAGCCGTGCGCGCATATCGATCTTGAGGTTGCCGGGAAAATACTTCGGCGCCCAGCCTGACATCTCCCAATAGACGTTGCCTTTGTGCAGGGCGACGGCGGTGGTCTCATCGACCCAGGGCCAACCCGGATGCGCCATGATGATCTTGAGATTCGGGAAGTCCGCCGCTAGCCGATCGATCGATGCCGGATGCGCGTGGCGGATGATCGCGCCCATACCGCCGGGTAGTCCCGCGCCCATGCCGGTGGTTCCCACGTCGATCATCACCGCCGCGCCCATCGCGCTGATCTCCTCGAAAAGCGGGTAATAGCGCGAATCGCTCACTTCGAAGTGCTGCATGATCGGATGAAAGTGAAAGCCGATGAAGCCAAGCTCGCGCACCGCTTTGCGCGCCTGCTGAATTGCAATCTCGCCTTTGGCCGGTTCGACGGCGCCCCAACATTGGATGATCCGCTTGGGATGGCGCTGCCACATCGCGTGAACGTATTCGTTGGTGACGGGCGGTGTTGCGATCGTTGTTTCCAGGTCGAGCGCAACCAGGCAGGCTTCGACACCTGCCTTGGTGAAATCGTCGAGCACGGCTTCCTCTGTCTTGCCGACCCATTGGCGATTCCAGTATTTCGCCAATGCCTCGACATAGGGGCCCTGGCAGATGATCCATTCGGGTGTGCCGGGATAACAGTGCAGATCGATGATGCGCATGGTGGGTTGACGTCGAGATGTTGAATGAGACTATCGGGGCGCCTGCTCAGCGGCGAGCTTCGCTGCCACCTGCTCGCCGAGCGCCTTCTTCGAGACCTTGCCAAATGTCGACACGGGGAAATCCGGAACGATCTCCAGCCGCTCGGGTAGTTTGAATCGGGCGATCTCCTTGTCGTTCAGGAATGCGACCAGGTCTTTCAGGGTCAGCGTCTTCTCTCTCTTGAGAATCACGAACGCGCACATCTTCTCACCCAGATTCGGATCCGGCATCGGCACGCACGCGATGTTTTGCACCGATGGGTGCATGAGGATGAGATTCTCGATTTCTTCGGCGCTGATTTTTTCGCCGCCACGATTGATCAGATCCTTCTTGCGTCCTTCGACAACGAAGTTTCCGGAGCGGTGCTGGCGCATCAGATCGCCCGAACGGTAGAAACCATCCGGTGTGAATTGACGCGCGTTGTACTCGGGCACGCCGAAGTATCCGCGCAAGGTGTACGGCCCGCGGCAGCAAAGCTCACCGGTCTCACCGAAAGGGACCTCGCTGCCCTCGTCGTCGCAAAGCTTGACTTCATCATCCGGGCAGATGGGGCGCCCGCACGTCTCGAGCTTGACCTCGTCCGGATCATCGAGCCGCACGAACATCAGGACGCCTTCCGACATGCCGAAGTTCTCCTGGACGAATGCGCTTGGAATAAGCTCATGGGTGCGCAGCCGCACTTCCGGTTGCATGCGTTGACCGCCCGATTGAATCAGGCGCAATGAAGAAAGGTCGTAGTGGCCGATCGACGGGTCGTTGATCAGGCGGATTAGCAAGGCCGGCACAACCTTCACATGCGTGACCCGATGCGCTTCGATGAGCTTGAATAATTCTTCCGGGCGCGTGGTCGGCGCAAGGACGACTTTGCCGCCGTTGAAGAAGTAGCCTTGGATGCCGGGGCACGCGAGCGGCAGGTTGTGTGCGACGGGCAGCGCCAACAGGAGCACGGATTCGCGGGTGACGGCGCACACCGGTGCGGCGGTTTTCGAGTTGTAGGCGTAGTCGTTGTGCGTACGCGGAATCAGCTTGGGAATGCCGGTCGTGCCGCCGGACAATTGGAAGATACAGGGATCCGTTGGATCGATCTTGATTCGATCGAGCGCGGTACGAGGTAAGCGGGCCGGCTGCTCGATCAATGTGCGGAGCGAATGCTCCCCGGTGCCGGTGGTGCCAAGGACGATCCTCAGCTTCAACGCGGGCGACCCTTTCTGGATCCGCTCGATCATCGGGCCAAAGCGAAAATCGCCGTGTGCTTCCGGATAGACGCAGGTTGTCGCACCGGACAGCGCGACGAACTGGCTTACCTCGGCATAGCGATGGGAAACCAGGGCGGCGATCGGGATCGCGCTGATTTTTTGCAACGCAAAGTAGAGCAGCACGAACTCCGCGACATTGGGGAGCACCGGAACCACCCGGTCGAGCGGCGACAGACCGATGTCAAGAAGGTTGAGCGCGAGATTGTCGGTGATCCGATCGATGTCGCGATAGGTGTACTGTCGCTCGCTATCGATCAGCGCGATGCGATCGGCGAATCGCTCGAACACCACCGCGAATTCGGCCGCGATGGATTGATCCTGCCAGTAGCCGCGTTCGCGATAGCGCTTGGCGAATTCCGGTGGGAACGGGACGACGCCTTCCAGCATGTGTTCAAGTCCTCCCTGGAGAATAGTACTGCGTGCGGCCACGCAGGCCGGTAACTCAAAATGTTTGTCGATCACGTCGACGCGGTGAATCCACCATCGATCACGATGATCTCGCCGGTCACGAAGCGGTTCGACTGCACGAGGCTCATGATCGTCTCGGCAACGTCGTCGGCGGTGACGACTCGTCGCAGCGGCGTCGCTTTCGCGCGCTTGCCCATCAGGTCGTCGTACTTGTCGAGGAGCATGCGTTTCATCCAGTCGCCTTCCATCCAGCCCGGCGCCACTGCGTTGACCCGAATATCCGGTGCGAGATTCCACGCAAGCGTCTTGGTCAGGTTGACCACCGCTGCCTTGCTGGCGGCATACGGAAGTGGTTGCGGCCCCGGCCGCAGGCCGACAATGCTCGCGGTGTTGACGATGGAAGGATGGGTCCCTTTTTTCAGGAGCGGAATCGATGCCCGCGTTACCTGGAAAAGGCCGCGTACGTTCACCGCGAAAACGCGATCCCATTCATCCAGCGACAACGTCTCCAGGTCCTTCGGTTTCCAGGACGCCGTGGTTCCCGCGTTGTTGACGAGCACATCGAGATGGCCGAATTTTTCTTCGGTTTTCGCAAGCATCGCGCGCACACCCGCTTCGTCGCTGACATCGCACTTGATCAGCATCGTTTGCACACCGAGTGCCTCGGCTTGTTTCGCGGTGTCGCGGGCGGCCTTTTCGCTCGATGCGTAATTGATCACCACGTTGTAGCCGGCGCGGGCGAGCGCCATGACCGCGCTCTGCCCGATACCGGTGGCAGCGCCTGTTACCAGTGCGACGAGATTTGGGGCGGACATCGATGCGATCCCATGAAAAGCCGTTCGAAGGCCCCGATTCTATGTCGCTATCGCGGTGGCGATACGCCTCACGTCACGCCAGGCGCCATTGGCACCCGATGACTGTTGAATGGCTTCAAGCACAGCGATATTGCGCAGCGCTTCGGCCGGCCGCACCGGATAGGGTGCCTTCTTGGCGCATGCATCGGCGAGTGCGGCAAGTTCCTGGGGCAGACCGTTGTCGACGATAAACCGATGTGTCGTACGCGGCGCATTCGGATCGGTTGGTTCGATCGATACCTCGGTGAAGTTATTGCGCGCGTCGAGGATGGCGCGACTGCCATAGATGCGCAGGATCGCCGTCATCGCGCAGGCAAGATGGGACCCAAGCGATCCGGTCGCGCCGCTTTCCAGCTCAAAGAGGACCGCGCAGGTGTCGTGGATCGGATGCGACAGGGCGCGATGTTTCGCGAGCGCGGTGAGTCGCACCATGGGTCCTAGGATCCACGTGAGGGTGTCGACCATGTGCAGGCCCATCGGTGTGAGCCCCGCGCAGGGAATCTCGTCTTGCTGCACCCGCCAATGATCCGGCGGATAACGCCCTTCCAGATTGCCTGAATAGTTGGCTTCCACATGCAGGATCGTCCCGAGTTCGCCGGCATCGACGAGCGCCTTCATCTTGCGTGCGCCTTCGATGTAGCGGCGATTGTGCCCGACGCCAAGGACCACGCCTCGCTTCTCGCATGCGGCAATAGCCTGCGCGCCGGTATCGACCGTCAGTGTGAAGGGCTTTTCGCAGAACACGTGTTTGCCGGCTTCTGCCGCCGCGATGATTTGCTTCCAATGCGATGAATGCGGTGTCGCGAGCAGCACGGCGTCGACCGTTCGGTCCGCCAGCACGGATTCGAAAGTAGGAAAGATCCTGCCGCCATAGGACGCGCGAAAGCGCTCGCATTCCTCTGTGGAAAGCGACGTGCAGCCAAGCAGCTCGACCTTGTCGGGCACGGCCTTGGCCGCCTTGCCGAGCTCCATGCCCCACCAACCAGTGCCCACGACAACGATTTTCAACACGGCAAGATTTCCCTTTGGTGATTGCACCGATCACGATGGCCTCGCGGTACGGATGGCGAGGTCGCAATGAAATCGTATGGCTGATGAACGACCGGTGTTCGCGCGTCTGCGTGCCTCGAATCGCGGAAGGCGCCACACGAACGATATTCTGGAGGAAATTGGCGGAACAAGGCTGACATAATGCGGCGGGGACGGGCTGTCCTCAGCCGCACGGATTTCTGATCCGGCGCCCGGATTACTGCGAGCCGATTGCACTACGAGCCGATTGCATTGCAAGCCGATCGCGCCTGGATCGAGTACCCGACATGAATATTCTGTTCATTCATCAGAACTTCCCCGGACCATTTCATCGGCTTTGCGCTGCGCTGATCGAGGCTGGGCATCTTGTGGTCGCGCTCACCATCGCTGCGCCCGCGGCCGCCCAGGATCCGCGCATGCGCGTTGTGCGCTACCAGCCTACGCGCGCGACGAGTCGCGAAATCCAGCCGTGGGTGGCCGAATTCGAAACCAAGGTGATTCGCGGCGAAGCCTGTGCCCGAGCGATGCTGCAATTGAGGGAGTCGGGTTTCACGCCCGAGGTAGTGATCGCGCATCCCGGCTGGGGCGAGTCGCTGTTCGTGAAAGACGTATTCCCGTCTGTCAAGCTGATCAACTGGTTGGAATTTCATTACGCGTCCAAGCAGCGCGACCTCGATTTCGACACGGAGTTTCAGAACCCATCGTTCGAGGACAGTGCACGCGTCCGACTGAAGAACGCAAACGGCATGCTCGCGCTTGAAGCGATGGACTGGGGCATGACGCCGACGCGGTGGCAGAAAGAGGCTTTGCCCATCGCCTATCGGGCACGTACAAGCGTGATTCACGAGGGCATCGATACGGATCTCTTCACGCCGGCGGCGGACGCCACCATCAAGCTTGATCCCGTCGGCCGTGTCGTGCGCGCCGGCGACGAAGTGATTACCTTCGTCACCCGGCATCTGGATCCCTATCGGGGGTTCCACCTGTTCATGCGCGCGCTCCCGGACGTGCTCCGCCGCCGCCCGAATGCGGTGGCGTTGATCATCGGTGATGATGCGCCGGGGTACTCGCCACCGATCGATGGCCGCTCGTGGCGCGAACGGATGATGGAGGAGGTCAAGTCGGGCCTCGACCTCTCTCGCGTCTTTTTCCTGGGTCGCTTACCGCAATCAGCGCTCGTTCGCATCCTGCAGGTCGCACGCGTGCACGTCGGATTCAGCTATCCGTTCGTGCCGTCCGTGTCCATGCTTGAGGCGATGAGCGCCGGTGCGGTGATCGTGGGCTCGAGAACACCGCCCGTGGAGGAAGTGATTACCCATTCGAAGACCGGTTTTCTAGTCGATTTCTTCGATGTCGCGCGCCTTGCAAGGACATTGACCGCGGCGCTGGACATGGGCGCGAAGCTCGATCCGATGCGAAGCCTGGCCCGGCAAGTGATCGTTGAACGGTTCGATGCGAAAACGGTCTGCGTGCCGCGCCAAATGGCGCTGATTCATACGCTCACGTCGACCGCGTCGGTGAACGAGGCGACAACGCTTGCGATGGGTGGCGCGAGCCGGGCCGCCTGAGGCCCACCATCAACGAAGGGTCGCGCGAAGTAATTTGTCGACGACCTGCTGCTACCGGCGACTTGCTTGCCAACCTTGCGTCATGCGCCGGCACGTGACGTGGCCGACGTGTTGCGCGAATGCATTCGATCCCTGGCAGCCGGCTCCTCGAAGAGCTGAACGCCCCAGGCGGCGGTCATCGCGAGATAGTAGTTCTGATGCAGCTTCTTGATGTTATTGCTCAACGCGCCACGCATCGCAAGCCACATGATCACCTCGGCACCCTCGCTGCCGCCAAGCTCGATGAAATCGCCGTGGGTCATGTTGGCGAGCGTTTCGGGTTCGTTCGCGAGCAGATCGAGAAAACGCAAATCCCATTCGCTGTTGTTGAAGCCCGCGCGCTCGCCTGCGAGTTGATGGGAAAGACCGCCTGTTCCAACGACTACGACATTGAGATCTTCCGGATACGACTCGATCGCTTTGCGCACCGCCTGCCCGAGCTTGAAGCACCTGCGGGGCGTGGGCATCGGATGCTGGAGAACATTCATCTCGATCGGCAGGATTGCACCCGGCCAGCCGGTCTTGTGTTCCGGCCACATCACCGACAGCGGCGAGAAGCAACCATGGTCGATCGGCAGATCCGTGAAGACCGAAATGTCAAACTCGTCGGTGACCAGTGATTCGGCGAGATGGCGGGCGAGCCCGGGATGTCCGTTCACCGGCGGCACCGGCCGCAGGCCAAGCCCTTCATCAGCGACCGTGTGTTGCGCGCTCAAGCTCACGGCGAAGGTCGGATAGTGGTCGAAGAAGAATGTGTTCGCGTGGTCGTTGTAGAACATCACCAGCACATCGGGCTGCATGCGGGCGAGCCATTCGACAACCGGATCGTATCCCTTGAAGAGCGGTGACCAGGCAGGATGCTGCTGCTTGCCTTGATCGAACGCGATGCCGATCGTGGGGGTGTGGGAGGTACCGATGCCGCCGATGATCGTGGCCATGTGAATGCCTTCGTCGATTGCAGGGTTCAGCGCGCGTCGGGCACGCGCCGGGTCTTCAGGAATTCTTCCAGCGGCTCGCCCCGCATCTGCGCGCACATCGCGGGATTGCCGACGGCACTCACGCGGCCAAGTTTTTCCAGCGCGAAGAAATTGGCGCCATAGGAGGCCATCGCTTTCCAGTCCAAGGCTCGGACCATGGCACGCTCCCCGGCGGAGAGGCCGGCATGGGTGAACGCGGCCTCCGGGTCGCTCTTGAACAGCGAACGGTTTTCCGGCCGCGCAAGCCCGCATAGAAAGCGGTTGAGACGCATGCCCCGGGCACTGCGGTCCAGATCGAAGAGAAACGTACCGGGCAGGGATCTGACTTTTTCGATTTGCGGATTCATGGGTGATGTGTCGGTCGAAGTGATTGCTGGAGCACCGGACTAGTACATGTAGTGGCCGCCATTGACATGCAGGACTTGACCCGAAACGAAACCGCCGCCTTCGGAGCAAAGATAGGTGCAGGCTGCCGCAATCTCGCGGACATCGCCGAATCGCCCAAGCGGTATCTCCTTCAACAACTGCTCGCGTGGCTGATGCCGGTACTGCGACCAGTCGCGTACGGTATCAATCGCGCCGGGGGCGACCGTGTTCGCGGTGATGCCATCCTGCCCGAATTCACGGGCAAGCGCCTTCGACAGGCCGTGAAGCCCCGACTTGGCGGCGATATTGTGGGCGCGCAGGGTCACCTGTCCCCAGAACGCATCGAACCCCGAGATCAATACGATCCGGCCCCATTTGCGCGCACGCATATGCGGAATCACATTGCGGGTAAGGTAGAACGCCGCCGACAGATTCGTATCGATGACGGCTTGCCAATCGTCGAGCGAGATATCGAGGAACGGCTGCATGCGACGGATCCCGACATTCGAGACGAGAATATCCACCGAGCCGAATGTCGTGACGGCTTTCGCGACCATCGCGGCCACTTCATCGTGTTTCGACACGTCGGCCATTCGCGCGATCGCGTGACCGCCGTTCTCGCGAATCTCGTTCACGACCTTTTCGACCGATTGTTGATCGGTGTGGCCATTGACCACTACGTTGACGCCTTCGCGCGCAAGCGCGAGCGCGACGGCGCGTCCGATATTGCGGCCTGAGCCGGTGACGATTGCGGTCCGCTTCTGCGGCGTGGGTGGGAACGTTGCCATGACTGATGCTTATCGTGGTTCCAAAAAACGAAGATCAGGGTCCGGTCAGATCGGTCAAGTCGAAGCGAAATGATGCCGGCGGTTCCGCGGGTCAAGGTGCCCATCGCGATCATGCGAAAATTGAATGATCGCGTCCGTGCGAACCGCCGCCGCGGGGGCCTGAAGGCTGCGATTCTGCGGCAAACCGCAAAACTGCGATAGTGCGTGGCGCGATGCGAAGCCGCCAGCCGTCGTACAAAGTACAAAGAGAGGAGCCGTACCGAATGCGTCCGCGCGCCGCTGGCCGCGAGGCAGAGCGCTGTTTAGCCACGATGGTCTGCGCGATCGTCACCGGCTTGACCGCGCACCTGGTCCATGCGCAAGGTGTCGTCCCCAATGCTTGGCTCCCCGCAGGGATTATCGATCGATCACGCTCGCGGACAATCCCTTGGAGGGGACGCAGGCACTGCCGCTGTCGATGCTTGGTGATCGAAGACAACCCTATTCCTATCCGGACCGGACCGGGAATGCAGCGCTTCTGGTGACGTTGCGCGGCTCGCGTTACCTGTCCGCATCGTTGCTCGGGTCGGTCAATCTCTATGCGCGTTCGTTCACGCAAGATAATCTGGCGAGCAATGTCAACGACGCGTTCGATCCGGTCGCTGGTGTTGGGCCGGGCAATTCGACCGGGTTCCTCAATCGGTCGAAGGTGCGCCAACGGATGCTCGGCGCATCGATGCAACTGACCAACGGCTTCAAGATCGTGGAGCGCGCGAATCGTCTGACGATCGGGGCCGCGCTCGGCCAGGGGCACGCGCGCTACGAGCAGGACGAAGCGGAGGCCGCCTTCACCAGTGATCGCAACACGCTCGGTACGCAGGCGTTCGATGCGGTGACGCGGGCGAAGACGGGCAACACCTATCATGGCTTATAGGCCACGAACAACTTCCAGGTGACGGATCGACTCAGCGTCCATGTATCCGGCCGATACAACATCGCGCAGGTGCGGGTTCGCGATGCCTCGGGTACGTCCGCGGGACTTGACGGCGATCATACGTTCAAGCTGCGAAGCACGAACAATTCATCGGCCGATGCGAACGGTGACATTCAGGTGGGCCCCGGGAATCGTATTCCAGGCATTCCGTTCTATTCCGTCAAGCTGCGCGCCGACAGCTGCGCGCCGAGCACGCGATCACATCGCGCTGGTCGATTGCCGCGGTCGTCAACCAGTTCGGCGGGCAATTCGCGCGGGGCGATGAAAACAACGAAGACGTGAATGGCCGGTTGCCCGCGTACCGGGTCATGCATCATTCGAGCGGTTATGCGATCGGGGCAGGGTGGGACGTGGTCCTGAAAGTGGGCAACGCCTTGAATCGCAAATACGAGTCCGTTGGCGTGCTTGGGGAGAATTTTTTCAACGGTCCGGGGCGCACGTTCGACGCGAGTAGCGCTGCGGCAGAACAGTTCCGCGCGCCGCGCGCCGGTTGGGTCGCCATCCGCTATGCGTACGACGCAAAGCCCAAGCGGTAAGGCGGTGTAAAAAAATGCTACTCGGTGCACGGACGTGCATGCCGCGTTCAACGTTCAAGGGCGACGATCTTGTCGTTGCGCACGCGCTGCCATCCAGACCATCGTCATCCCAACCACGCCGCAGGCGATCGTCACGCCGGCCATTCCGGTGAACTGGGCGATTGCGCCGATCGCCGCCCCGCCGATGGAGGGTCCGCCCATCGCGATGACGCCCCAAAGACTCATCACCCGTCCGCGAAACGGGTCGTCGACCGCCGATTGCACGGCAATCTGCATGCTGACCATGCAAAGCGTCGTGGCCACCGCGATGGCGAAGACCAGGAACACGCCGAGCCAGAAATTGGTGGTGAGTCCCAGCATGATCAGGATCGCGCCGGCGGCGAATGCGCTGCGTCGTGACAGGCGCGGCAGGTGCGACGTGTCGTTGAATCGGGAAACCGTGAGTCCGGCCACGACGGCGCCGATACCGCCCGCCGAGGTAAGGATCGCAAGGCCGCTTGCGCCTTGCATAAAGACCGCATCGGCGAATACCGGCAGCAATTCGAGCACGCCGCGAGCGAACACCGAGGTGATCGCGCCCATCAACATGAAACTTCGAATGGCGCGATGCGCGGCCACATTGCGCAAACCCGCGAGCAGATCAGCGAAGAACCCGCTCGATTGATGCCGGTGCGTGGGCGGCCTGAGAACGACCACCCAAAGCGCGCTGATCACGCCGACATAGGTGATCGCATTGATCGCGAAGGTGGATGCCACGCCAAGCGATGCGATGGCAATGCCACCCAACGCCGGGCCGACAAACCGCGACGCATTGAAGACCACGGAGTTCACCGCGATCGCCTGCGTGAGCAACTCGCGCGGGACGATGTCGTTGACGAGCGACAGTCGAACGGGCTGATAGGCCGCGCCGGCGATACCGATGAGGATGCAAACGGCGAACAGAAGCTCGATCCGCATGGATCCGGCAATGCTGATCAAAAAGAGTGTTACGGCGAGCAGCATCTGTATTGCATTGACGATCACACCATGCCACCGGCGGTCGAGTTTGTCCGCCAGCACGCCGAACAAGGGTCCGAGTACGATCACCGGCGCGTACATCGCGAGCGAGATCAGTCCCACCCATAGGGACGAGTGGGTGAGATCCCACGATAGCCACCCGATCGAGATGCGCTGCATCCACGACCCCAGCCATGAAAGCGCATTGCCACTGACGAACAGTGCGAAATCGCGATGGCGCAGGACGGCGAAATTCAATTGCAGGGATTCCTTCGCGGGTTGAAATGATAGACGATGTCAGGGGATGGGCCGTTGCCCGAAGCCCGAAAGAGGGACCATTTAGCCCCGGCTTTCGGTAGACTCCGGGGCGTCAAAGACGCAATTTCCTTCGCGGTAATCGGTGAGAACAATGAGACTAGGTTATTTCACGATGCCGGTGCACCCGTTGCATCGCAACCCTACCCAGACCCTGCGCGAGGATCGCGAGGCGATCATCCTCGCCGACCAGCTTGGGTTCTACGACGCGTATGTCGGTGAGCACCTGACCGACCGGGCCGAGAACGTCACGAACAGCATGCTGTTTCTGGCGACCTTGATCCATTCGACCAAGACCATCAAACTTGGAACCGGCACCACCAATCTCTCGCACATGCATCCGGTGCTGGTCGCGACGCAGGCGGCGATGCTCGATCATCTTGCCGAGGGGCGTTTCATCCTCGGTGTGAGCCCCGGCGCATTGCCTTCCGATGCGGAAGCGCTCGGCATCCTCGGCGAGGATCGCAACAAGATGTTCGCCGAGGCGATCGATGTGATCCTGGCGATCTGGGAGCGCGATCCGCCGTACGACATCGATTTCCCGAACAATCGATTCAAAGTCACCACCCGCAAATTCCTCGACCGGGAACTTGGCACAGGCATCATGGCCAAGCCTTTTCAGACGCCGCGGCCCGAAATCGTCGGTACGGTGGTCGCGCCCTTCTCGAAGGGTGTGATCGCCATGGGCGAGCGCGATTTTCATCCGCTTTCCGCGAATTTCCTGCTGCCGCATTGGCTGCCGAGCCATTGGAAGAATTACGTCGAGGGCAAAGCGAAAGTGGGGATCAAGGCGGACGGGGCGGACTGGCGGGTCGCACGAACGATCTTCGTCGCCGATGACGACAAGGTTGCGGCGTCCTATGGGCGGCACGATCCGAACAGTCCCTATCGGTTCTACTACAGCCAGTTGCAAACGAAGCTCACGAAAGGGGGGCGGCACGTCGTCTTCAAGGAATCGGTGGACCAGCCCGACGATCAGCTCACTTCCGATTTCGTGCTGGATCGCCTGGTGATCTACGGCACGGTCAGCAAGGTGGTCGACGAGATTCTCGCGCTCCGCGAAAAGGCTGGAGCATTCGGTGAGATCGTCTACGCCGGCATGGACTGGGTCGACGAAAAACTTGCAAAACGCTCGATGGAGTTGATGGCCAATGAGGTGATGCCGCGGATCAATGCGGCAACTCGGTGAATGGTGAAGGGTGCGGGGAAGGGCGCCTAACGTTTCTTCCAGTGCTTGCCCACGAGCTGCAGAAGCGGTGTGAACACCTTGGGTGATCCGCACACGACGTGGCCCGCATTGAGAAAATCGCCTTCGCCGTCGAGGTTGCTGATCAATCCGCCTGCCTCCTGGATCATGAGCGCACCGGCGGCGACATCCCACGGCGAGAGCCCGATCTCCCAGAATCCATCGAGGCGGCCAGCGGCGACATAGGCCAGATCGAGGGCTGCCGAGCCTGCGCGACGAATGCCGGCGGTCTCCCGCGTGACCGATTTGAACATCGCCATGTACTCGTCGAAGTTATCGATCTCGCGAAACGGGAATCCTGTCCCGATCAGGGATGACTTGAGCCCGATCCGACCGGAGACGCGGATACGCCGATCATTCAGGTACGCGCCTTTTCCCCGACTGGTGGTGAACAGCTCATTCTTCACCGGATCGAAGATGACGCCGTGCGCGAGGATGCCCTTCTGCGTGACCCCGATCGACACCGCATACTGGGGAAAGCCATGGATGAAGTTCGTCGTGCCATCGAGCGGATCGATGATCCAGACGTGTTCAGCATCCGATTTCCCGGATGCGCCCGACTCCTCTGCAAGAATACCGTGGTCGGGGTAGGCTTTCCGGATGATGTCGATAATGGCTTCTTCGGCGGCCTTGTCCACTTCGGTGACGAAATCGTTCTTCCGCTTGGTCGTCACGGTGATCGTATCGAGATTGAGCGTGGCGCGGCTCATGATCGAGCCCGCCTTCCGCGCCGCTTTGATCGCGGCCGTGAGCATAGGATGGAGAATGGGCATGGAGCGGAAGGTCCGATAGAAGGAACGCCGGATCCGAATCTCAAGGCGCCGCATTCGTATGCAAGGCTTGAAATCGGCAAGCAAAACCGCGCCAGTGTAACGGATCAGCGCCGCAGCCCGGCTGCGTTCACCGACAATTCAGCGCCTATCTGAAAGGGATCGAATCCAATTGAGTGCGCAGACATGAGCGCGCCGACATCGCGGCTCGACAATGTACGCATCGTGCTTTCGCACACGAGTCATCCGGGAAACATCGGTTCCGCGGCGCGGGCGATGAAGACGATGGGGCTCTCGGTGCTCTGTCTCGTGGCGCCGAAGCGGTTCCCCGATCGGGATGCCATCGCGATGGCAAGCGGCGCGGTAGACGTTTTTTGCAATGCTCGGTTGGCGTCCTCGGTGGGCGCCGCGCTCGAGGGCACCATCACCGCCTATGCACTGACCGCGCGGCCACGGGAGATCGGCCCGGTCGTCCTCTCGCCGCGAGACGCCGCGCGCGAGGCCATCGAGGCCGCTGCCGATGGTCCGGTTGCATTCGTGTTCGGCAACGAGGAGAGCGGACTTCGCAATGAGGACATTCTCCGATGCCGGCGTATCGTGGAAATCCCGGCGAATCCGGTCTACTCGTCACTCAATGTCGCCGCGGCAGTGCAGGTGATCGCCTATGAATTGCGGATCGCAAGCGATGGGGTGGGTGCAACGTCCGGCCGCCCGCGATCGGCAATCCCGGATAAGTTCCTGCCCGGCACGTTCGAGGAACTGGAAGGTCTGTATGTCCACTTCGAACGCGCGTTAGGCAACAGCGGTTTTCTTGATCGGAGCAACCCGCGAAAGCTCATGGAACGACTGCGTCGCTTATGCGGTCGCGCCAACCTTGAGCGGGAGGAAATCAACATTCTTCGTGGGGTGCTGAATAACCTTGAAGCGCACGCGGCAAAATCGGGGCTGCGAATACGCGGACGGCCCGACGATGCAGCGACCGCCGATACCGATTGACCCTGGCGCGACGCCCGCCCACAATTCAATTCTCGGGGCCCTCGAAAATAGCTTCGCTGGTGACCCGACTCTGTCTCAGCCACTGCGAAGCGGTATCAGCCATGCCAACCCATTTCCGTGAAGATATCGACTGCATTTTCGAGCGGGATCCCGCTGCCCGCACGGTCTGGGAGGTGCTCACGTGTTACCCGGGATTTCACGCATTGCAATTGCATCGCGTCGCGCATGCGTTGTGGGGATGGCGGTTTCGATGGCTCGCCCGCCTCTTGTCGCACGTAGGGCGTTTCCTGACCGGGATCGAGATCCATCCCGGCGCCACGATCGGCCGGCGTTTGTTCATCGATCACGGCATGGGTGTCGTGATCGGCGAGACGGCCGAGATCGGCGATGACTGCACCCTCTATCACGGCGTCACCCTTGGCGGGACATCCTGGAACAAGGGCAAGCGCCATCCCACATTGCGGAACGGTGTTGTCATTGGCGCCGGCGCGAAAGTGATTGGCCCGATCGTGATCAACGACAACGCCAAGATCGGCTCCAACGCGGTGGTGGTGAGAGATGTGCCCGCGGGCGCAACGGCTGTCGGTATTCCGGCGCGGATCATCGAGGCGAATGTCGATCAGGCGCGCGAAGCCCACGCCGAGAAGCTGGGATTCTCTGCCTATGCGGTTTCCAAGGGCGATGATGATCCGGTCGCGCAGGCCATTCGCGGCCTCACCGATCACGGCGCGGATATCGAGAGGCGGCTGGACGATGCAGCAGCGCGCATCGCCGAGCTTGAACGCGTGCTCGCCGAGCGATCCTCGCCGGACGGGCCGATCGAACCACGCCTGCGCAGAGTCGGGGAGAAATAGGCACGCGGGGCATCTCTTCAGCGAAAGAGATGCAAGAGGCCGTCAAGCCCCACATGATTGAAGCAGTAGGTTGCCTTTTTCTGCACCGCGGGCTTGGCGTGATAGGCGATGGACACGCCGGCTTCGGCCATCATCGGCAGATCGTTGGCGCCATCACCGATCGCGATGATCTGATCCACTGCAACGCCAAGACGTTTCGCGGTTTCGATCACGACGCGGGCCTTGCCGGCGCCATCCAGAACGTCCCCGATCAGGCGGCCGGTGAGCCTGTCGTGCTCTATTTCGAGGGTATTCGAGTGGGCGAAATCAAGGCCGAGCCGTTGCCTCAAGCGGTCCGTGAAGTAAGTGAATCCACCGGACACCAGGAGCGTCTTCATGCGCAGGTCGTGCAATCGCGCCAACATCGCCTCGGTGCCAGGTGAAAGCCGCAGACGCTCGAGATAGACCGACTCGACGGCGGCCATGTCGATCCCCGCCAGCGCATGGACCCGTTGCCGCAAGCTCGTCGGGTAGTCGAGTTCCCCGCGCATGGCCGCCGCGGTGATCGCCGCGACTTCGGTTTTCCGTCCGACGAGATCGGCCAGTTCGTCGATGCACTCGATCGTGATCAGGGTCGAGTCCATGTCCATCGCAACAAGGCGGAATTCAGCGAGGCGTCGCGTCGCGGGCACGAGCGCGAAGTCGATCCGCGTATTGTCGAAATAGGATGGGATCTGTTCGGTCAATCGCGGATTGAGAATTCGAAACGCGTTGAGGCCGACCTGCTCGGCGCGATCGGCGCCTACCTTTGTCGCGAGCGTATCGGCGATCGACTGATCCGCATCACTGCCTTGGATAACCAGATCCCGGTTCATCAGAGCTCCGGCTGCTTCTCGCGCGCCGCGGCGTTCAACCTCTTGCCCCAATAGCGAGCAAGTGCCTGATCGATCGGCAGTCCGAGCTCTCCTCGCGCATAGATCGCGGTGAGCCGGCGGATCGACGGCACGTGGCTCCGCTCGCCGGCGCTCTTGTAGTATTTGATGGCGAGGTCCGGATTGGACGCCACGCCAAGGCCAAGGTCGTATGCCACTGCGAGTTCGTACGCCGACAGGATGTGCCCTTGTGAAGCAGCTTTCTCGAACCAGACGATCGAGGCCGCCAAGTCACGCGAGGTTCCCTCGCCCCGTTTGAGGTGCAGGCCAAGGTAGTACTGGCCCCAAAGATTGTTCTGTTCAGCGGACTTCTCGAACCAGTGGCGCGCCATCTTCAGATCCGATTCGACGCCTACACCTTCCAGATACAGTCGCCCGAGTTGTGCCTGGGCGCGATCGTGACCACCCTTTGCGGAGCGTTCCAGCCACATCACCATCTCGATGGGATCGGCCTTCGTACCCTGTCCGCGTCCGATCATCATGCCAAGGTTGTATTGCGCCGGAGCATGGTCGCGATCCGCGCTTATTCGATACCATCGCATTGCCTCACCGATGCTGCGCGGAACGCCGCGACCGTCGAAGAACAGTGCGCCAAGATTGTTCTCCGCGGCAGCATGCCCGCTGACCGCCGCGCGCCGATACCACAGGGCGGCCTCCGACGGACGACTGAACGCGCTCTCGAGCAGCATTCCGAGTCCGAACTGCGCCTCGGGATTTCCAGTCTCTGCAAGCGGTAGCAGGATCTCTCGGGCTTCCGCGGATTTTCCAGCCTGCGCGATCGCAAGCGCGTGCTCGGTCATTTGCTCCGTTGTTTGGTCCGGCACGGCCGCGTGCGCCGCCGCAATATTCAATGCGAGGGTCATGGACAACAAGGCGGATACCCGGGCGTTCACGACACTTTCTGTCGCAGCAGTCCGATGATTTCCCGAACGGCCCGCGTGCGCTCGGGAACGCTCACCGCTTTCGCTTCCACGCGAAGGCGATTGGGACCAGCCAGCTTCCAATGCCGATTTTTCTGGATGAGCTGAATAATGCGCGCCGGATCGACCGCCGGATGCTGCTCGAAGGTGAGCGCGATGGATTCAGCGGAGGCATCGACCCGTTGGACACCAAGCGGCTTGGCAAGCATACGCAACCGGTGGCTTGCGACCAGCGCTTCAGCCGCGGTCGGGAGCGGACCGAACCGGTCAACGAGTTCTTCCTGGAGCAATGTCAGCGCGTCCTCGTTCGGACAATGCGCAAGCCGCTTGTACAGCACCAGGCGTTCATGCACGTCGGCGCAATATTCGGTCGGCAACAACGCGGGCGTGTGCAAGTTGACTTCGGTAGTTACTTCGAGCGGTCGTGACAGATCGGGCTCCCGCCCGGCCTTCAGTGCGCGCACCGCGGTGTTCAACATGTCCGCATAGAGATTGAACCCGATCTCCTGCATCTCACCGCTTTGCTCATCACCGAGGACCTCGCCCGCGCCGCGAATCTCCAGGTCATGCATGGCGAGGTAGAAGCCCGAACCCAGCTCCTCCATCATTTGGATCGCTTCGAGCCGCTTTTTCGCCGCCGTCCCGAGCGCATCGGCCGGCGGCGTCAACAGATAAGCATAGGCCTGATGATGGGAGCGTCCGACACGGCCCCGCAACTGGTGCAACTGCGCCAGCCCGAACTTATCGGCGCGATCGATAAGGATCGTGTTCGCAGTCGGGATATCGATG
The DNA here is from genome assembly GCA_046160305.1 of Burkholderiales bacterium. Taxonomy (GTDB): domain Bacteria; phylum Pseudomonadota; class Gammaproteobacteria; order Burkholderiales; family SG8-39; genus SHXR01. Next base: position 41,266 of record JBJXGX010000348.1, on the reverse strand, counting down.
CCGGTCTCGATGATCGTCGAGCAGAGCAGCACGTTGTGGCGCTGCTGCAGGAACTCGCGCATGACGCGTTCCAGTGCGCGCTCCGGCATCTGACCGTGAGCGATCGCGATCCGCGCTTCGGGCACCAGCTCACGCAGCCTCTCGCATTGGGCGTCGATGCTTTGCACGTCGTTGTGCAGAAAGTAGATCTGCCCGCCGCGCTTCAGCTCGCGCATCATGGCTTCGCGGATCACACCGGGCGAGTAGGGCATGACGAAGGTCTTGATCGCCAGGCGTCGCGACGGTGCGGTGGCGATAACGGAGAGGTCGCGCAGCCCCTCAAGCGACATTGCGAGCGTGCGAGGAATCGGCGTGGCGGTCAAGGTGAGGACATCAACCTCGGCGCGCAGCGCTTTGAGCGCCTCTTTCTGCCGGACCCCGAAGCGATGCTCTTCGTCGACGATGACGAGGCCCAGGCGCCGGAACTTCACGTCGGAAGAAAGAATCTTATGGGTACCAATGACGATGTCGACGCCGCCGGTGGCAAGCGCGGCGAGGGTGGCACTTTGCTCCTTGCCGGTGCGAAATCGGGACAGCTCCGCAATCTTGATCGGCCAGTCCGCGAAGCGATCGGAGAACGTATTGAAATGCTGCTCCGCAAGGAGCGTGGTGGGCGTGAGCACCGCGACCTGTTGACCGTCGGCGACCGCGACGAACGTAGCGCGCAACGCGACTTCGGTCTTACCGAATCCGACATCGCCGCAGACGAGCCGATCCATCGGTTTTCCCGCGCGCATATCATCGATCACCGCATCGATCGCCGCGGCCTGATCCGGGGTTTCCTCGAATCCGAAGCCTTCGGCGAAGGCTTCGAGGTCGTGTGTCTTGACATCGAAGCTGTGTCCCTGCCGCGCCGCGCGCTGCGCGTAGATCGCAAGAAGCTCCGCCGCGGTATCGCGCACTTGCCCGGCCGCCTTCCGCTTCGCCTTTTCCCACTGTTCGCTGCCGAGCTGGTGTAGCGGCGCATGCTCCGGCGGGCCACCGGCGTAGCGGCTGATCACATGCAACTGCGCCACCGGTACGTACAACTTCGCAGCGCCCGCGTATTCGAGGGCCAGAAACTCGTTCTCACCATCACCGATATCGAGGCTCACCAACCCCTGATAGCGTCCGACGCCATGCTCGACATGGACGACCGGATCCCCGACGCGCAATTCGGCGAGATCGCGCACCATGCCTTCCACCGACGTGCGCTTGGCGTCATTGCGACCGCCGCGCGCCCGTGCGGTCGAGGCATAGAGTTCCGACTCGGTGACGATGACGAGGCCCGCATCGCGCGCGGTGAATCCGCCGGTGAGCGGCGCGACGCCAAGCATGATGCGCGCCGTTGCATTCGCGAACGATCCGAAGTCCGGCGCGGGCGCGGTCACGAGGCCGTACTCGCCGAAGTATTCGCGCATGGTTTCGCGACGGCCCGCCGACTCGGCGGCGATCAAGGTACGGTGGGGCGTCCGCTCGAGGAAGGCTTTGACGCGATGCAGGGGATCGGGTGCGCGGCGATCCACCGATACGTCGGGGAGCACCGAGAACGCCGGGGTGTCGTCGGCGTCGGAATCGCTCTGCTGTCCACGGATATCAATCCGTGAGAACGCGCGGAGCCCGACGAAGAATTGCTCACTCGACAAGAAGAGCGCGATCGGTGACAGGAGCGGGCGCGACCGATCGCCTTTCAATAACGAATAGCGGGAATTCAGATCGCGCCAGAACTCATCGATCGCGGCGGAGCAATCGTGGTGCAGGACGAGCGTCGTGTTGCGGGGCAGATAATCGAACAGCGTGCTCGTCTCGTCGAAGAAAAGCGGCAGGTAATACTCGATACCGGCCGTCGGAACGCCGTTGCTCACGTCGCGATAGATCGTCGACTTGGACACATCGCCTTCGATCGTTTCGCGAAAGCGCGCGCGAAATCCGGTTCGAGCCGCCTCATGCATCGGAAATTCGCGGGCAGGCAGCAGGCGAATTTCATTCACCTTGTAGACCGTGCGCTGCGTATCCGGATCGAAGGTGCGGATGGTTTCGATATCCTCATCGACCAGATCGATGCGAAAGGGCAGGGAGCTTCCCATCGGGAACAGATCGACCAGGCCGCCGCGCACACAGAATTCGCCTGGCGACATGACCTGGGTGACATGACTGTAGCCGCCGCGGACCAGTTGCTCGCGCAGGCTTGCCAACTCGAGCTTCGTGCCCGCCTTGATGAAGAACGTGTGCGCCGCAAGAAAAGAGGGCGGGCCAAGACGCTGCAGTGCCGTGGTGGCGGGCACGACGAGCACACCCGCTTCACCCTGCATGACTTTGTACAGGGTCTCGAGGCGCTCGGAGACGAGATCCTGGTGCGGGGAGAGCGCGTCGTAAGGAAGGGTCTCCCAGTCGGCGAACAAATGGACCTGCAAGGTGGGCGCGAAGAATGCGATCTCGTCGCGGAGTCGCTGGGCATCCAAGGCCGAGGCGCAAATGACGGTGACGAGGCGCTTCTCGGCATCGGCTTTGAGCTTGCTCGCGATGCGCGCCAGCTCGAAGGCATCCGCGGAGCCCGGCAAATTCTCGAGGCGTTGTCGGGGCGGTTTGGCGGGTAAAACGACAGAGGACATCAGCGAGAATCGATGGGGAGAGTAGGCGGACACGGTACGCGGATGCGAGCGATGCCAGCGTCACATCGATCAAGCGCCTTCGTGGGATCGTCGACCGAAAGAGCCGCGGTGGCGATGCACGATGCGGCGCAATCGGATGTTCGTGTCCTGATCCGCTCCGCGTCATCGCTTATGGGCCGGTATTATAGCCATCACAAGGTGTCGCGAGCTCAACGGCGCCGCCGTAATGGATGGTCGGAACGCGTTGTTCGCGCGGATCAGGTCGCCCGTTCGATAGCGCCGCTGATCGGATCGTCTCGCGCGGGCCCCGCGAAAAAGGCAAGCTCCTCAAAATGGCAAAATATTTCGGACTCGTTCCAGCCGCTGGATTCGGGCGGCGCTTTGGCAGCGAGCTTCCCAAGCAGTACCTGGAAATCGCCGGCGCCCCGCTGATCGCCCATGCGATTCGGGGATTGCTCGCGGATGCGCGCGTGGAGCGTGTATTCGTCGTGCTGAGCGCGGACGACCACTATTTCAGCCGTATTGCGTGGCCGCTCGAGGCCGATCGCGTCATTCCTTTGTATTGCGGTGGCGAGTCGCGCACGACCAGCGTGTACAACGGGTTGATCGGTTGCGCCGATGCGATCGATCTCCACGATTGGGTGTTGGTGCATGATGCCGTGCGACCATGTCTCATCGCGGCCGACGTCGGGCGCTTGATCGATGCCCTCGGTGATTCCGCGGTTGGTGGGCTGCTTGCGGCGCGCGTGACCGACACCTTGAAGAGCGATGACGGAGCAGGGCACGTGGCGCAAACCGTCGATCGCTCTTCGCTTTGGCGCGCCCTGACACCGCAGATGTTTCGCTACGGTACGTTGCTGCAGGCGTTGGGTGCAGGCCATGCTCTGGATTTGACGATCACCGATGAGGCGAGCGCGGTCGAGCGGCTCGGACTGCATCCGCTTCTGGTCCCCGGTGCCGGGACGAATATCAAGGTCACGCATCCGGAAGATCTCACATTGGTGTCGGCGTGGATGCGTCAACATAAATCGTCGAAGTAATCAGGACATCGCGATGCACCGTATCGGGCAAGGGTTCGACGCCCATGCACTTGTCGTTGGACGCCCGCTTATCATCGGCGGCGTAACGATTCCATTCGCGCGCGGGCTCGACGGCCATTCGGATGCCGACGTGCTGCTGCATGCGGTGATCGACGCGTTGCTCGGCGCCGCTGCGCTCGGTGACATCGGACGGCATTTCCCGGATACGGATGAGCGCTATCGAGGCGCCGACAGCGTCGTTCTTCTTTCGGCGGTGCGCAAGCTGCTGGCGGACGCGGGATATGCAATCGTCAATGTCGATGCGACGATCATCGCGCAATCACCACGCATGGCACCGCACATTCCGGCGATGGTAGAGCGCATTGCGGGCGCGCTCGGCCTCGCGCCCGGGCAGGTCAATGTCAAGGCAAAAACCACCGAGCGGCTTGGCTTCACCGGACGCGGCGAAGGGATCGCCGCGGAAGCCATTGCCTTGATCGAGACCTCGGCACCCGGCTTGATGGGAAGCTGAGAACGGGAAGCTGAGAACAGGAAGCTGAGACCAAGCGCTGGATTGTTTTCGCGCCGTCGTTTCTCGCACCGTGTCCAACTGCGGCCGCACCTCGCTCTAGGCCCGTCGATGCCCGGCAACCTGCGCGGTCCGTCGCTTACATGCCCGCATGCCTAGCGCGTCTGATGCCGCAGGAGCCGCTGCTTCTCCCGATCCCATTCGCGTTCCTTCTCGACTTGGCGCTTGTCGAACTGCCGTTTTCCTTTTGCCAGCCCGATCTGCAGCTTGATGCGCCCATTGGTGTAATGCAAATCGATCGGCACCAATGCATAGCCGGCTCGCTCGACCTTGCCGATCAGGCGTTCGATCTCGAGGGCATGGAGCAGGAGCTTGCGTGTGCGGGTCGGATCAGGATTGACATGCGTCGAGGCGGTCGGCAGCGGCGCGATGTGGGCGCCGATCAGGAACATCTCGTCCTTGCTCACGATGACATAGGCTTCTTTCAACTGCGCGCGTCCGGCGCGGATCGCCTTCACCTCCCAACCTTCGAGAACGAGCCCCGCTTCGAAGCGCTCCTCGATAAAATAGTCGTGTGACGCCTTGCGATTCTCGACAATACTCATTGGGTCTGGCCGCGGAATGGTGAGGCGATTGTAGCCGTCGTCGGGTCCGGGCAGCCAACCTTCCACCAATGGTCCATATCGAACGCTCCGCGCTGGTGTTGCACCCCGCATTCGTGATGCACGCACTCGTCGCCGACATCCCTGCCTATCCGCAATTCCTGCCGTGGTGTCAGGGAAGCGAGCGGCGTTTGATCGCACCGGACGAGGTGGAGGCGACGCTTCATATCGAATTTCGAGGCATTCGCCAGCGCTTTACGACCCGCAACAAAACGCATCCGGATCAGTCAATCGAGCTCAAGCTTGTCGAGGGCCCGTTCAATCATCTCGATGGCAGGTGGTCGTTCGTACCCCTTGGGGCGGATGCGTCGAAGGTGCACTTGGTTCTCAACTATCAGCTTGCGAGCGGGTTGCTCGAACACCTCGTCGGCCCGATGTTCAGCTTCATTGCGGGCACCTTGGTCGAGGCGTTCGTCCGTCGCGCCGAGAGTCTTGACCAAGGCAAGCGCGATGCGGGTTGAAGTCATCTACGCAATGAGCGATCGTACCTGGATCCGGCGGCTTTTGGATCTTGAGGACAGCGCGACGGTCGGGCTCGCGCTTTCCGCAAGCGGGATTCTTGGCCAGTGTCCGGAAGTCGATTTTGCGAGCGGCTACGGTCTGGCGATCCACGGCATTCCGGCCGCCATCGATCAACCCTTGGCGTGCGGGGATCGGGTTGAGATCCTTCGACCCCTGCGGGTGGATCCGAAGGCCGCGCGGCGTGCGCGGGCGCGCAAACGTCGGGTAGATTCCGGGGGTATCGCCTAGTGTGACGTCGAGCGGCGCACCCGGCGGTACGGCTAATTGCAGGCGCTTGCGGCGATCTTGCGGGTACGTTCCTTCTCGGTGGCGATTTCCGCATCGTTCAGGAACTCGCGCTCACCGGCATCGTTGGTGCGTGTGACGCGTCCGACCGCCTCCATGCCGGCCAGGCTTCGCTGCGCGCTTTTGCAGGCATCACGCTTCTCCTTTGCCGCTTCTTCGTCCTTGGCAAGCTTCTGCGCTTTTTCCTGCTCCTCGACCCTGCGCTTGCGAAACCCCTGCTCTTGTTCAGCAGGGGTTAGCGGGGCGCTCTTGGCGGACGCGGCGTCGCTTGATCCGGGCGTTCCCGTCGCCGTGCTGATCTTCGATTTGACCGTCTTGGCATTGGTCGTTCCGACCGGAGGATGATCGGAATACTGGACCCGACCATTCGCATCAACCCATCGATACGGCTGGGCAATCACGCTTGCGCTGACGAGGACGGTGGCGGCAAGAATCAAGATACGCATGACGACGACTCCCGGGCCCGAAGCGGGCGCGATGGAAAACGGCTGGATGCAAGATGGGCCCCAGGAAATGCGGGCGGCTTCGTTCACATCGGCAGGTCCGCTTCGAAGCCCACGATCGGCAGGGTCGGGAAGTGTATAATTTCCCTTTGCGGCCCGACCCAACCCTGCTTCACTGCCCGTATTCCGGTCCATGCGCATTGCCGCCAAAGCCTACACGTTCGACGACGTCCTACTGCTCCCGGCGCATTCGAGCGTCCTGCCGCGCGAAGTCGACCTCAAAACCCGGTTGACCCGCAACATCCATCTGAACGTGCCGCTGGTATCGGCCGCCATGGACACGGTGACCGATGCCCGGCTGGCGATCGCCATCGCGCAAGAAGGGGGCATCGGTATCGTGCACAAGAACTTCACGTCGAAACAGCAGGCGCTGGAGGTGCAGAAGGTCAAGCGGTACGAATCAGGGGTTCTGCGGGACCCGATCACGATCCCGCCCTCGATGACCGTTCGCGAAGTCAAGGCCCTCACGGCGCTGCATCGCATTTCAGGGCTGCCGGTGATCGAGGGCTCGCGCGTCGTCGGTATCGTAACCAACCGCGATCTTCGCTTCGAAACCGAGCTCGATCAGCCGGTGCGCAATATCATGACCCCGCGTGACCGCCTGGTAACCGTGCGCGAAAGCGCGACCCTGGAGGAGGCTCAAGCGCTGTTGCACAAGTCAAGGCTGGAGCGCGTCCTCGTCGTGAACGACAAGTTCGAGTTGCGCGGCCTCATCACCGTCAAAGACATTTTGAAATCGAGCGAGTACCCGTACGCCTGCAAGGATGAGCAAGGCAAGCTGCGGGTCGGGGCGGCGGTCGGTGTGGGCGACGGCACCGAGGAAAGGGTCGGCGCGCTGGTCGAGGCAGGCGTGGACGTGATCGTCGTCGATACCGCGCACGGCCATGCGCAAGCCGTCCTCGACCGGGTCCGCTGGGTGAAGCGTAACTTTCCCCGTGTTGAAGTGATCGGCGGAAATATCGCGACGGCGACCGGTGCCAAAGCGCTGCTCGACCAGGGGGCGGACGCGGTCAAGGTCGGCATCGGCCCGGGCTCCATTTGCACGACGCGTGTGGTCGCCGGCGTCGGCGTCCCGCAGATCACCGCGATCAGCAGCGTCGCAAAAGCGTTGGCCGGGACCGGTGTGCCGCTGATCGCGGACGGTGGTATTCGCTATTCGGGCGACGTCGCGAAAGCCATCGCGGCCGGTGCCTATTCAGTCATGCTGGGAAGCCTGTTCGCGGGAACGGAAGAAGCGCCTGGTGAGATCGAGCTGTTCCAGGGACGCTCCTACAAATCGTATCGCGGTATGGGGTCGATCGGTGCCATGCAGCGGGGCGCGGCGGACCGGTACTTTCAGGACCCCGAGTCGAATGCCGACAAGCTGGTTCCAGAGGGTGTCGAGGGTCGCGTTCCCTATAAAGGGTCGGTCGTGGCGGTCATCAATCAGTTGCTGGGCGGGTTGCGCGCAAGCATGGGCTATGTCGGCTGCCCCACGATCGAGGATATTCGAACGCGTGCCGAGTTCGTGGAGATCACTTCCGCGGGGATGCGTGAATCGCATGTGCACGACGTACAGATCGTGAAAGAGGCGCCGAACTATCGTGTCGAATAGCAGGGCGCACGATCGGATCCTTATTCTCGATTTCGGAGCCCAGTACACGCAGTTGATCGCGCGCCGTGTTCGCGAGCATTGTGTCTACGGCGAGTTGCATCCGTTCGATGTGTCGGCCGACTTCATTCGCGAATTCGCCCCGACCGGCATCATTTTGTCCGGCGGCCCGGCGTCAGTGACCGAGCGGACAACGCCTCGCGCGCCCGATATTGTTTTTTCCCTCGGTGTCCCGGTACTGGGCATCTGCTACGGCATGCAGACCATGGCAGCGCAGCTCGGCGGTGTGGTCGAGAGTTCGAACGTGCGCGAGTTTGGATATGCCGAAGTCCGCGCGCGGGGCCACTCGCGGCTGTTTCGTGACATCGAAGATCGCTCCAATGCGGCGGGACACGGATTGCTCGATGTCTGGATGAGCCACGGCGACAAGGTCAACACGTTGCCCCCCGGATTCAAAGTGATCGCGAGTACCCCGACCACGCCGATCGCGGGCATGGCCGATGAAGACCGGCGGTTCTATGCGGTGCAGTTTCATCCTGAAGTGACGCATACGAAGCAGGGCAGCGCCATCCTCGAGCGATTCGTCCGCGATATCTGTGGCTGTCGTGGCGACTGGTCGATGCCCGGTTATGTAGCGGAAGCCGTCGCTCGCATTCAAGCGCAAGTGGGTCGCGATGCGGTGATCCTCGGACTTTCCGGCGGGGTCGATTCATCGGTGGCCGCGGCGCTAATTCATCGTGCGATCGGGGACCAGTTGACGTGCGTTTTCGTCGATACCGGCTTGCTCCGGCTGAACGAGGCCGTGCAGGTCATGGACACCTTCGCGAAGAATCTGGGCGTGAAGGTAATCCATGTCGATGCGTCCGCCGACTTCATGCGCCACCTCGCCGGTGTCGCCGATCCGGAGCAAAAGCGCAAGATCATCGGGCGCGAATTCGTCGAAGTGTTTCAGCGCGAGGCCGCCAAGCTGAAAGACGCTCGCTGGCTCGCGCAAGGCACCATCTATCCCGATGTCATCGAATCCGCCGGCGCCAAGACGAAGAAGGCGGCGAGCATCAAATCGCATCACAACGTCGGCGGTCTGCCTGACACGCTGAGACTTGCCTTGCTCGAACCCCTTCGTGAGCTCTTCAAAGACGAAGTGCGCGAGCTTGGCCTCGCGTTGGGGCTGCCTCGGGACATGGTGTTTCGCCATCCGTTTCCAGGACCTGGTTTAGGCGTGCGGATTCTGGGCGAAGTGAAAGCGGAGTACGCCGACCTCCTCCGTCGAGCGGATGCAATTTTCATTGATGAGTTGCGTGCCGCCGGTTGGTACGACAAAACAGCGCAGGCATTCGCCGTGTTCCTGCCGGTGCGATCCGTAGGCGTGATGGGCGATGGGCGCACCTACGAGCACGTGGTTGCATTGCGCGCCGTTCAAACCACTGATTTCATGACGGCCGACTGGGCGCCATTGCCCTACGATCTGCTGGCGCGCGTGTCGACGCGAATCATCAACGAGGTGCGGGGCATCAATCGCGTTGTCCTCGACATTTCGAGCAAGCCGCCCGCGACGATCGAGTGGGAATAGGCGGTTCGCCGAGCTTCAAGATTTCTCGATATTCCGCGATCATTACGACTTTGAATTTGCCTTCACTTGAATAGCACGACATCGATCGAGCAGAGCGTCAAAGGGTTCGACGTCATCGAGAAACAAACCATCATCGACCATGCGCCGATAGTCGGCCGCCAGTTTGGCCAATGCGCCGTTATCCGGTACAAGCTGGATCGCACCAGCGACGGCGGCGTGATAGTCGATCACTTCGCCACGAGTATTCTTTTCGGCGAAGAAGACGGTCTTATGATCGGCAACTGCGCGAGCGAGGGTCTTGTCCGCAATGGCCGCGTCGGCGAAGCCGGTGGCGTCCAGTCTCGTCACGTCATGCCAGTGCCGCGCGAAACGGTCATCGCCCCGGAATTCGCCTTGCGCACAGAAAACGTGAATCGCCGTGGCCTTCTCCCAGAAGGTGCGCTCGGCGTGCATTACCTTTGGCGTCGCGCTTGGAAACTCGACGCCGTGCAGATGCGCAGCCGCATCGCAGCGGATGGCGCGTGGCGCGCTCGGCTCGCCGGTTGAGCGGGCGCCGAATTCCAACATGACGACGGGCGCGACATAGCCGGTGCCGCTCGCGAGCGGTGCATAGTCGATGAACACTTTGTCACTCTCCGCCCGCACGGTTGCCGGTAGGCCATGCCGTTCAAGATCGAGCTTGAGACGTGGCACGATCTCGGCGTCGATCCAGTCCGACAGGCGCGCCCGAATCTCCTTGTTCCATTTCTTCATCTGGCTCTTGTTGGCGGGCAGCGGCGTATCCGCATCGCCCACCAGATCTCGAGCGATCGCGCGGATGTCATAGGTCATGTCCACATCTTCAGAGAATCGCCGGATGACGCCATAGGCTTTCGATAAGGACGTGCCGCCCTTGAATACCAAGTGCTCTGCGTAAGGGCCGGCAAAGAGGTGCCGCAGCGACCAGACCACCCAGACGTCTTTTTCCAACAGATGGGGCGGCAAGCCCGATGTGTCGGCTGCTGCATTGAGCGCGTCGAGGCGCTCGGAGCGGGAGAGCCGGCAGAACTCAGCCATCGGCCACCAGAACGCTGACCTCTTGGGCCATCCACGTCGGCAGGCGCGACCGCGCCGACGCGACTTCTTTCAGATCCGCCGGCGGGAGCTTGACGCGCAGCTTCTGGATCGCTTCCCCGGCTTTTTCCCGACCTAGCCAGGCCAGTGCTCGCACCACTTCGCCAGCAGTTCGACCCGGAAAGATTAACTGCCAGATCGGCGCGTGCCGGAACTCGACCATCTGTGCGCCCAATTTCAAGCGGCGACTGGGGCCTGACGTGAGATAGACCGCCCGCATCGGCACCTGTGTGGTCAGGCCCAGCGCGTTGGCGGCAGCGGCGCCGTGCGACACGATTATTTCCCCGCGCTGGTTCGCCAGACCTTCAACCATTTTGACGGTCGAGGGTGCACGGGTGCCAAAGCGGCTTTCGACCGGCAGGACATAGATACCGCGGCCGGCGCGCAGCAGGGTGCCACGTTGCACTAGGCGGGACAGCACTTGGTCTACGGCTGCACGGTTGCCGAGGTGCAGCAGTTCTTTGGCAACCAGAGGCGTGCCTTCCGGCAATCCGGCGGCGTGCTCTAGGACTTGTTTGGTGAGGGTTTGCATGGCGATATCTCTTGACTGGTAGAATTATCGATCTGTTTCTGACACTTTTCAAGCCCTGCGGTTTGTATGGAATAAGGGTGACTAACGACGTTATGGCGTCCATTCTGTCGGAAAAGTTGACGAATTAACAAAATTGCACTAAAATTGCATTGACGAATTTCAAAAAATGCACAAAATAATTTTATTATCACCTGCAGCTTTCAATCCCGCGGTTTCCTCCAATCGCTACCAGATGGACTTTCTGGAATTGGCGACTGATGGCGCACCCGCCCGCTTCTGTTTCATCATCGATCGCGGTCATGATGGCGCTGCCGAACCGCGGGTCGAGTTTCTCGGCTTCACGCCCAGCGGAGAACTCGCATGCCGCTGGGTGTCGAACGCCGTGCGTGTATTGCGGGTGGAAGGTCAACAAATCTTGCCGCAATCCGTCGATGTGGCGAAGCCCCGGGTGGCACCGAAGCGGCGCGACGAAGGCGATGCAGCCTCCGAAGCAGTGCGATGAGCGACTTCATTGGGACCAACCTTCGACTCATCCGGCTCTTCCACGATCTGTCGCTCACAGAGTTGGGGGAGCGGGTGGGGGTGTCGAAGCAGTTCCTTAGTCGTGTAGAAACTGGTGCCGAATCGGTTGCAGCTTCGCTTGAGAATTCTCTCGCCGGAGAACTGAATGTTCTGCCGGGGTTTTTCTATCACCTCGATCCGAATCCGATTGCCGATGAGCAGTGCCACTTTCGCCGGCAGCTGACGACCAAGGTGATGATGCGCCAGGTCGCGCGCGCCCGAGGCGAAATGCTCAAGCATCTGGTGGGTGTGGTGGATGAGCATGTCGAACTGCCGCACTACCAAGTTGGGGAGGCCGATCCGGAGTCTCCCGAGACGATCGAGCGCGCTGCCGAGAAATTCCGTTCGCTCTTTAGTCTTGGCATGGGTCCGCTGAGCAATGTCACGCGCATTGCGGAGAACGCCGGTGCCGTCGTGATGAAGGTGCATGGTCTGGCAACTGAGGTCGATGCCGTGTCGTTTGCAACAAAGCGCCCCCTGATCGCATTGAACGCTTCTGGCCGCTCGGCGTGTCGTGAGCGCTTTGGCATTGCTCACGAGTTGGGGCACTTCTCGCTGCACATTGGCATCTTGACCGGCGACCGATTGACCGAGACGCAGGCCAATCGTTTCGCCAGCGCATTGCTGATGCCGCGAAGCACGTTCGCCAGCGAATGCAAACTGGCCATCCGTGGCACGCGTCTCAACTGGCCGGGCCTATCTGAATTGAAGCTGCGTTGGGGGGTGTCCAAGGCAGCAATCATTTTTCGTGGCCGGCAGCTTGGTATGCTTTCGGATGACCAGGCTAGGGCAGGGTACGTGGGACTCAATCGCCATGGCGAAGCGGTGCAAGAGTCGGAAGATCATCTGATTGCCAATGAAGCGCCGGAGGTCATTGCCGAGAGCCTGAAGGTAATGAAAGAGCACTTCGGCGTGCCTCAATCCACGGTGGCTCGTGAGATGCGTGTTAAGCCCAGCCTGTTGCAGGCGTTGCTGATGTCATCCAATCCGGAGGGCACCGGCAATGTGGTGAGTATCTTGACTGGAGAGTGGGAGTGATTCTGGTGGCTGACCGCGACGCGACCTGGATGGCCGAGGCGATCGCGATCGCGAGGGCGGCGGCGGTTGCGGGCGAGATTCCGGTCGGTGCCGTCGTGGTTCATGAAGGCCGCATCATCGGGCGGGGCGGCAACCGGCCCATCGCCCATCATGACCCGACCGCGCATGCTGAAATTATCGCGTTGCGCGACGCCGCTGCCGCGCTCGGCAACTACCGCCTTCCTGGCTGCACGCTCTATGTGACCTTGGAGCCGTGTTGCATGTGCGCCGGGGCGATCATGCATGCGCGTCTAGCAAGGCTGGTGTTCGGTGCGCGGGATCCCAAGACCGGTGCGTGCGGAAGCGTCGTGGATCTGATGCGAGAGGCGAGGCTCAATCACCACACCGAGGTGTCCGGTGATGTCCTCGCCGACGAGTGCGGGGCGATGCTTTCGTCTTTCTTCTCGGCGAGACGCCGATCGGCGGATCGTACGATCGATGCCCTCGATTAAGATTTTTCTCGCTGCGCAGTCGCTCGAGTTACTCGACGACTCGGGAGCGGTGATAAGGCAATACCGCGTCTCCACCGCGAGCAATGGGGCGGGGGAACGCAATGGCAGCAACCGGACGCCGCGGGGTCGCCACATCATTCGCGCGAAGATCGGTCAAGGTGCTGCCTGCAACACCGTGTTCAAGGGCCGTCGTCCTACCGGTGAAATGTTCTCGCCAGCGCTCGCCGAGCGGTTCCCAGGTCGTGACTGGATGTTGACGCGCATCCTCTGGCTCTCGGGCTGCGAGCGTGGATTCAATCGGCTTGGCGATGTCGACACGATGCGTCGCTACATCTACATTCACGGCAGCCCGGATACGGCGCCGATGGGTGTTCCGGGGTCGATCGGGTGCATCCGGATGCGCAATGACGATATCGTCGAGCTGTTCGATCTCGTGCCGCCCTATACGGTGGTCGAGATCATCGAAGAGAACGCGTCCGATCAGTGATCCGCCGGCACCGTTCGCAGGAACGCATCGTTCGCGCGTGAGAGCACCTTGCGGATTCGCTCCGGCGCGAAGTCCAGTTGGGCGAGCGCCATGCCGGAATCGAACACTTCCCAGTAGCGCTCGATCAGGTCCCCTTTCATCCGGAATTGACTCACGCCTTGAAAATGCACGCGTTGGCCTTCCTTGCCCGCGAGCTTCGATGAATACGAGAACAGGTACTTCGCGTAGATAAGGTTTCCCGAACCGGCAATGTCGCTATAGGTCCAGCGCATTCTTTCGGAATCGCGATAGACATACTCTTCGAGGAATGCGCGAATTCCGGAAGGTCCATGGAACGCTCCATAGAACCCATCGTGGTAGACGCCGTCTTCAGTGAAGCATCGCGCCAGGGCACTGCCATTGGCCGACTCGGCGGCACGCGCGAATCGCTCGACGATTTCAATCGGATTCATTCATCTCTCCTCGTCTGCCGGACACTCTCTCCAAATAGCGCCCGAATTTTTTCAGCATTCGGTGCTGTGATGATGCCACGCTCGGTGATGAGCCCTGTCACAAGCTCTGCGGGCGTTACGTCGAACGCAGGATTGCGAACGATCACCCCTTCGGGCGCCCAACGCTGATTGCGAAAGCCGGTCACTTCGGCCGCGGCGCGCTCCTCGATGGGAATGCCCGTGCCATCCGGTGTTTCAAGATCAATGGTCGACAACGGCGCCGCGACATAAAAGGGAATGTCGTGGCGCGCCGCAAGTACGGCGAGCGTGTAGGTGCCGATCTTGTTCGCAAAGTCGCCGTTTGCGGCAACGCGATCGGCGCCAAGCACGATCACATCGACGTCGCCACGCTGCATGAGATGACCGGCCATATTGTCGGTCACCAAGGTGACCGGAATTCCCTCTTGCACCATTTCCCAGGCGGTGAGCCGGGCACCCTGCAGATAGGGACGCGTTTCGTTGGCGATCACCATCAGGCGCTTGCCTTGATCCCGTGCTGAACGAATGACGCCCAGGGCCGTGCCGTGTCCGGCGGTGGCCAGTGCACCCGCGTTGCAGTGGGTCATGACGCGCGCGCCGTCGGCGAGGACGGGAGTACCATGCCGGCCGATGGCGAGATTGACTTCGAGATCCTCGTCGAAGATGCGTTCCGCTTCGTCGCGCAGTCGTTGTGTGAGCGCGAGTCCGTCGGTCTCACGTGCATCTCTCCAGACGCGATCCATTCGATCGAGTGCCCAGAACAGATTGACGGCCGTTGGCCGACTCGATCGCAATGCGGCACTCGCTTCGGACAATCGCCGCTCGCGTTCAGGGCGGCTCAAGTTTTCAATGCCGGCAGCCTCCAGAGCAAGGCCAAACGCGGCCGCGCAACCGATCGCGGGTGCCCCTCGAACGACCATGTCAGTGATGGCGTTTGCTGTTTCGCGAGCGTCGCGACATGCGATGTAGCGAACCTCGAACGGCAGCACGCGCTGATCGATCAGCTCGAGGACGTGGTCCGAAGTCCAACGCATCGTCTCGACGCGCATCGACATCAAATCACCCGCTCGTTGCCGCCATCGACCGGCAATTGCGCCCCCGTGGTCTTGGCGAACAACGGCCCGCACATTTCAGCGGCAAGTTCGGCCACATCCTTGCTTGTCACCTCGGTCGCGAGCACGTTGTTCCGTTTGTAGGCATCGACCGTCAAGCCGTAGCGCTTGGCTCGTTCGGCCAACACTGCGTCGGTCCAAATGCCGGTATCGAACACCGCATTGGGGTGAAGCGTATTGATGCGAATGCCGTCCACACCCCATTCGAGCGCGGCAATACGGGTGAGCTGGTTGAGCGCAGCCTTTGATGCGGAATAGGCGCCTGCACCCGGCCCCGGCGCGGGAACATTTTTCGAGCCAATCACGACCACACGACCACCTCGTGGCGCGAGTTTGAGGTAGGGATGGCAGGCGTGCATCAGGAGCAGATTGGCATCGACATTGACCGCCATGACCCGCCGCCATTCGGCGAGGCCAAGGTCCTTGATGTCGCGGCCGGCTGGGAAGATTCCGGCGTTCAGAATCAGCATGTCCAATCCGCCGAAGCGCGCTACGGTGGTAGAAAGCGCACCACCGATCGCCTCTGGATTTGTTACGTCGCCGACCACGCCAAGATAGTCCGCGCGTTGATGGAGCGTTGTAATCGCCGGATCAAGATCCAGTCCCACTACCGCAGCGCCCCGCGCGAGCAATGCGGTCACGGTGGCCTTGCCGATGCCCGATGCGGCGCCGGTCACGAGCGCGATCTCACCAGCGAACGGCGGCGCGGCGCCACCTTTTCTCAGCTTGGCCTGCTCGAGATCCCAATACTCGACATTGAAAATATCGTGGGCGGGAAGCGCGCGATAGCCGCCCAAAGCCTCAGCACGCAGAACGATGTCGATGGTGTGCTCGTAGATTTCCTCGACGATCGCGGCATCTTTGGCAGTGCGCCCGATCGAAGCGAGTCCAAAGCGAGGATCGAGCACCATGCGGGGCGCCGGATCCAGCATGGTCTTCGGCTCTTTGGCGCGCGGCGCGTGCGCCTCGAAATACCGGCGATAGTCTTCGACGAACGCCGCTACGTCGGTGCCGATCATCGGCGTGCGTTTGGTGCGAATGACATGATCGGGCGTGGCCGGCCCTTGCTGCGAAATTCGCGCAACCTCGGGATGGCGCGCGAAGGCAAGTGTCTGCGCAGTGGTGCGGATCCTCATGATTATCGGGAATCCGGCGACCGCGGCAATATCACGTCGAAGCTGCGCAAGATCGATCGATTCGACGGTTGCGCTGACCGTTGAGTGGGAACCCGTTACCGCCCAGGCGTGTTCAGCATCGAGATATTTTTCGGCCGTCCCGACCAGCAGGATCATGCGCTCGTAGGACTCACGCGCGGTTGCGCCGAACGAAAAAATGCCGTGATTCATCAGCACGACACCGATCGTCGCCGGCGTTGCCTGGTGTTGGTACGCCCGGGCAACGTACTGGGCAAGGTCGAACCCTGGAATGAGATAAGGAATCGCGATCACACGTTCGCCGAACACTTGTTGAATGCGCCCGGTGCCGTCCGCGGTATTCGTGACCGCCAGGATCGCATCCGCGTGCGTGTGATCGACATACTTGAACGGCAGGCAGCCGTGCAGGATCGTCTCGATGGAGGGTGCCGGCGCTCCGGCACGGAGCATATTGGTCATCAACTCGTTCACCATGTCGGGATCGGACAACCGATCCAGCTTGGCAAGTTTCTCCACATGTGAAAGACGCACCGGCGAGAAGCCGGGCGTATCAATGTGCTCGAGATCCCAGCCGCTGCCTTTCACATACAAAACCTCTTCGGTCTCACCGAACCGGTTTTGCTCGATAAGCTTGACCGATGTATTGCCCCCGCCGTGCAGGACGAGGCTCTTGTCGCGGCCGAGCAAACGCGATGTGTAGACGCGAAGCCCGAGGTCGCCCGGAAAGCGCGCCGCTTCGTCATCGCGCCAGAGACTGTTCATCGGGAATGGGCGTGCGAAAATGGTGTTCATGATTATACGGGCCGACCGATGACCTCTTCCTCAAGCGCCATCGACGTGCAGATCCGGCTCCTCACCTGGGAACTCGCGCAATCACAGGCCATGCCGATCCGGGAGGTGGTGTTCGTCCAGGAGCAAGGCGTTCCAATCGAGATCGAGATGGATGAATTCGATCCGGTGTGCGTGCATGCGATCGCGATGATTGGCACCGGTGAGGCAATTGGAACCGGCCGGCTGTTGCCGGACGGCCACATCGGGCGCGTGGCGGTGTTGAAAGCATGGCGAGGGAAGGGCGTTGGTGCGACATTGCTGGAAACGTTGGTTCGTCGCGCCATCGATCAGGGTTTCGAGCACGCCATGCTGAACGCGCAGAGCCATGCGAAGGCATTCTACGAAAAGGCCGGATTCGTGGTGGAAGGGGATACTTTCATGGAGGCCGGGATCCCGCATGTCGCGATGCGGCGCACGCTCCGATCTTGATCGTTCGCGCCACCAGTTACGCGCCGTGACCCTCCAACGCGAACGCTTCCCGCACTTCGCCGGTGGTGTTGCCCTGCTGGTCGAACGATCGTTCATGGCACACCACGCGACCGTTCGCGCTGACGAGTAACACCGTTGCGGTGCGGGTTCCATAGTCACCGGCGAGCACATGCAGGGCCGACAGCACGCGTTCGCGTTCGGGCGCCACGCCGGTGTCCGGCAGCGATCCGGCCGATGCCGGAGAGCGATCGCCGAGAATGTCGAAGAGCTTCGGGATATCGACCGCATCGTCCGCAAGCGCGGCTGCGAGGCGCGCCTTGCCCTGCTGGACCTTCGGCCATGCGGTATTGAGCAGATGATTCGAAAGACCGTGCACGCCGGATGGCACCGCCTCGGGGGCGCCGCCGCGGTTGGACAGGTACATCAGGCGCGTGCGATCACCCGCGAGCAGATTGAATCCGTTGTACCGGGTGCCCTGCTGCGCCACTATCGCAGCGAACGATGCGGGTGACTCCGTGCCCGTGAGGAAGCTGCTGACCAACGCCCCGCGCGATCGGGCATCCGCGCGCGCCGGCCCCCCTTCCCGCACATTGGTGACCGCGGCGAAGCGACCCGAACGGGAAATTCCCATCCATGTTCCATGCTGCTCGAGGTCGCGTCCTGCGAACACGCTCGGCACATCGCTCCAAAAGGCCGCGACGGCAGTGGGCCGATGAAACCATTCGTCGCGATTGGCGGCGACCACCAGCGGATAACGCGGATGCGCGTCGACCGCGAAAAGGATCACGCACACGCGATCACCGCCTCATTGATTGGCGTAGGGCAACGGGCGGAGCGCGAGACGCGGTCCGTCAAGGCTTCGCAAGTGGGCAGACGATGCCGTCGCGGTCGAGGTGTGCATGACCGCGAGCATGTCAAACCCGCCGCCCGGTGCAGGCGCCGCGTTGACCACGATTCCCGATGCCTGGTCACCGAGATCGGCGCCGAAGATCGCATCGCCCGCGTGCGGCGCGGGTTCGGCGTCGATATGGGCGAGCACCATCCGACGTTTGATCTTGCCAAGGTGCTGCGTGCGAGCGACGATCTCTTGACCCGGGTAGCAACCCTTCGTAAAGCTGACCCCGTCGATCATCTCGAGATTCACCATCTGCGGCACCAACTCGTCCTGCGTACCCGCGCCGATCCACGGAATTCCGGCAGTTACATCGAGCCAGCGCCAGCAGTCACCGCCTACGGGACGTCCTTCGTGCGCAAGCGATGACCACAGCTCGGATGCGCGATCGAGTGCGATCAAGCCAATGAATCGCTTCGGCCCAACACACCACCACGCGTCGCCTTGGGCGGTCCGAATGACTTTGCGCTCGGCGGGTACATCGGTAATTCCCGCATGGCGCAGTACACCTTCGGCGTTCCGGCCCGCGACGCCGACCGCGACGTGCGTACTATCCTGATTCGCGATCTTCACTTTCGATCGCATGACAAACATCGCAAGGCGCTTGTGGATTGCCTGCGTGATCTGCGCATCGAGCAGCAGGGTGAGCGCGGATGTCTCACGGGCGAGCCAGAAGGTCGCGAGCATTCGACCTTTGGCGGTGCAGTACGCGCCGAGGGCTGCCGAACCCGGGGAAAGGGCGACGATGTCCGCGGTGACCTGTCCATGCAGGAAGGCAACCACGTCCTCGCCGGTAAAATGCAAGCTCGCAAGATGCGCGAGCGATGCCACGATCGTCTCGCCGCGTGCCGTGGCATCGAGTTCGGCATCCCGATCGCCGAAATCACGCACATGGACGCTGTCAATGCGCGCGCCGTGTGCCGCCAGATAGTCCAACCACGTATCCGCAACCTGCATCCGCTTGCCCGCTAGAATATCGACATTGAATTGAGCGACCTATTATAGGGCCTGAGATCTGGGGTCTGAGATCCTCGAACCCTTATTCAGGGCGTCCCGCGCGGTCTTCAAGTGAGATCGACCGGATGCCCTCCAAATTTTCGTTGATGCGGTCAATCGTGCGGGTGATCCTTTTTGTTGTCGCGATCCTGTTTGCCGCCATCGCGGGCACCGGCACGTATGCCTATCACTGGGCGCGGGCGCCGATTGGTGCACGCGAGGGCATCACCGAAGTCGAGATCCGGCCGGGAAGCAGCGTGCGTTCCGCCGCGAAGCAGTTACGGAACGGTGGCATCCCCATCCATGAGGATGCGTTCGTCCTCCTCATGCGGGTGCATGGCGACAATGCCACTTTGAAGGCCGGCGTCTATGAAATCGGCCCTACGGAATCCCCCCTCGATATTCTGGACAAGTTGGTCCGCGGCGATGCGATCCTGTCGGAGATCCGGTTCGTGGAGGGTTGGACGTTTCGACAATATCGGAAGGCCATCGAAGAGCATCCGGATCTGATCAAGGAATCCAGTGGGCTGTCTGAGAGGGAGCTCTTGAGTAAGATCGGCGCGACCGAGCAACACGCGGAAGGCCTGTTCTATCCAGATACGTACCGCTTTTCGAGGGGGACTCCGGACATCACGGTCCTGCGCCGCGCCTACAAGAGCATGCAGGCGCATCTGTTGGCGGCATGGGGTGATCGCCATGCGACCAGTCCACTCACCTCGCCGCACGATGTGCTGGTGATGGCCTCGATCATCGAAAAGGAGACCGGTCGCGGCGAGGATCGGGGATTGATCGGCGCCGTCTTTTCGAACCGTTTGCGCATCGGCATGCGATTGCAGGCCGACCCCACGGTGATCTACGGAATCGGCCCCGACTTCGACGGCAATTTGCGTCGCAAAGACCTGCAGCACGATACGCCGTACAACACCTATACCCGGACCGGGCTTCCGCCCACGCCGATTGCGATGCCGGGGCTCGCGTCGCTGCGGGCGGCGGTTCAACCGGCGCAAAGCGATGTGCTCTACTTCGTTGCAAAGGGCGACGGAACGAGCCAGTTTTCAAAGACACTCGTCGAGCATAATCAGGCCGTCGCACGCTATCAGCGCAATGGAGGATGAAGTGCAGGCGGTGGCGCGTGGAAAGTTCATTACCCTGGAAGGCATCGATGGTGCCGGCAAAAGCTCGCTCATTCCGGCGATCGAGGCGTTCCTCGTGGGGCGAGGCATTGCGGTCCGCATGACCCGCGAACCGGGGGGAACACCATTGGGAGAAAGCCTCCGCAAGCTTCTATTGGGCGAGGCCATGGCGCTCGACACTGAAACTCTTCTCATGTTCGCGGCGCGGGCAGAGCATCTCGACAAGGTGATTCGGCCGGCATTGGCAAGCGGAAGCTGGGTCGTTTCCGACCGCTTCACCGATGCGACCTTCGCCTATCAAGGCGGTGGCCGCGGGCTGCCGTTCAGTCGACTGAAGGCGCTCGAAGAATGGGTGCATGGCGATGTGCGGCCGGACCTCACCTTATTCTTCGACGTGCCGGTTGCGGTGGGCATGGCGCGGCGCGGCAGTGCGACACCCGGCCTCGATCGCTTCGAGCGCGAGGATCCCGGCTTTTTCCAGCGTGTCCGCGAGGCGTATCTCGAACGCGCGAGCCAAGAGCCGGCGCGCTTCAAGATCGTTTCCACCGATAGGGCACTCGAGGCAGTCAAAGAGAACGTTGAAAATGTTCTCGTGGCATTCTGTTCAAGATGATTCTGCATTGGCAGTCAGAAGCCTGGCAACAACTCATGGCCCGACGCGTGGCGTTGCCGCACGCACTGCTTTTTCGCGGACCACGAGGCATCGGCAAGCTGCATCTGGCGAAGCTCTTCGGCAGATCGTTGCTCTGTGAAGCGCTGCCGTCAAACGGCTTTCCATGCATGGCGTGCCTCGCGTGCCGTTGGACGGGGCAGGGAACCCATCCGGATCTTCGTCTGCTCGAACCGGGGAACGATGCCGAAGCTGACGACGACGGGGAAACAAAGACCAAGGCCGCCGCCAAAGCCCCATCGACCCAGCTTCGCATCGCGCAGATCCGCGCGCTGCAGGAGTGGGTCGTCATGAGCTCGCATCGCAACGGATTGCGCATTGCGATTCTCGCGCCCGCCGAAGCAATGAATACGAGTACCGCCAACGCGCTCCTGAAGACGCTCGAGGAACCGCCGCCGCGTACGCTCATCATTCTCGTGTCGCACGATACCGGCAAGCTCCTGCCGACGATCATCAGCCGCTGCCAGCGCGTCGATCTGGCGATGCCCACGTTGGAAGCGGGCGCGGCGTGGCTTCGGCAGCAAGGCGTCGAGGCGCCCTCGTCCCATCTTGCGCTTGCAAGTGGCGCGCCGCTTGATGCCTTCGAGAATCAAGCGCGGCGCGAGGTGGGGGCGGTGCTGGTCGAGGCGCTCGTTGCGCAGTACGCCGAACCACTTTCTCTTGCGTCAGCCGTCAAGGATTTACCGGTGCCCCAGGTCGTCGATTTGCTTCAAAAATGGGCGTTCGATTTGATGTCCACGAGCTTTGGCATCCCGCCGCGCTACTACATTGAACATCGCGACAAGCTTGGCGCGACGGCGAAGAAATTGGATCGGCTCGTATTGCAGCGATGGATCCGCCAACTCGCGGAAGCGCGTGCGCTCGCCTTGCATCCGCTCAACCCGCGATTCGTGTACGAGCAGCTATTCCAGGGTTATCGCGATGCGCTCGTCGTCAACGAGCCGGCGAGCGTCGCCCGATGAAGCTGGTCGATTCCCATTGTCATCTGGACTTCGAGGACTTCGCCGGCCGGCATGATGAGGTGCTCGCCGAGATGTCGCGCGAAGGCGTCACCCATGCGCTATGCGTGGCCGTTACCATGGAGGGATTCCCCGGCGTGCTGGCGCTTGCGGAGCGCCACGCCAACCTGTTTGCATCGGTCGGCGTGCATCCTGATTATCCGGACGCCGCACCGATTACGGTCGAGTCGCTTGTCGCGCTGTCCGCGCATCCAAAGATCATCGCGATCGGCGAAACCGGGCTCGACTACTTTCGATTGAAAGGCGATCTCGAGTGGCAGCGTGAGCGGTTCAGAACGCATATCCGCGCCTCGCGGGCCTGCGATAAGCCATTGATCATTCACACACGCTCGGCGGCTGAAGACACGATTCGGATCATGCTCGAGGAGGGGGCGAGCGAGCGGGGCGGGGTCATGCACTGCTTTACGGAGTCATGGGACGTTGCCAAGGCGGCGCTCGATCAAGGCTTCTACATCTCGTTCTCCGGGATCGTGACATTCAAGAGCGCGGAAACCTTGCGGGACGTGGCCAGGAAGGTGCCACTGGACAGGCTCCTGGTGGAGACGGATTCTCCCTATCTCGCGCCGGTTCCCAAGCGCGGGAAAGTGAATCAGCCCGCGTGGGTCAAGCATGTCGCCAGCTTTGTCGCGGAGTTAAGAAACGTTTCGTTTGAGTTACTTGCGGAAACAACTTCCGGTAACTTCTCGCGACTTTTCCGGGTTGAACTAAGTTGATCAATCCATCCGATTGCGCTGATTTGGACGATCCGATGCCGATTCCACGAGCCGCTGAATCCACACGGGCGCACCGATTGGGCACATTCGTCTTGTCGTTGATGGGCATTGTCATCGGTATGATGATCACGACGCATGGGCTCGCCAATGTCGGAGAGCTCTTCGAGGCGATCCGAAAGAACGATCTCAAGACGGTCGAGCGCGGTCTGGCGCGCGGATTCTCGGTCGACTCAACCGATGAAAAGGGCTTGTCGCTGCTCATGGAGGCTGCGCGAACCGGCCATGCGCCGATCGTGGCGCATCTGCTAAAGAGCAAAGCGCAGATCAACAAGCGGAACGCGCAAGGCGAATCCGCCGTGATGCTCGCGGCGTTTCACGGCCATTTATCCGTGGTGCAGATGCTGCACAAGGCGGGCGCTGAGATTTCCCATTCGGGATGGACGGCGCTTCACTATGCGGCGTATCACGGGTACGCCGATATCTGCCAGTATTTGCTGGAAAACAACGTCCTGATCGATAGCCGCTCACCGAACGGATCGACGCCCTTGATGCTCGCGGCGCGCCAAGGCCACGAGGCGCTGGTCAAGGCCCTGTTGTGGGAACGCGCGGATCCGAATCTGGTCAATGAAGACGGCCTTTCAGCGCTTGCAATGGCCGCGCAGCGCAAACATTTGGCAATCGTGGCGCTACTCAAGCAAGGTGGGGCAAAGAAGTAAAGGATTCGCCATCGTGGCGCCCGGGAATACAAAGGAAGAAGCCATGCCAATAGTCGTCGGGATCTGCGTGTTCATCAGTGTGGTGGTGCTAGGAACCAGCGGCGTCTTGCAGGACAGGCCGATCACAAAGGCCGATGTCTCAACCGTAGTCGAGGAAGCCGCACGAGTCGGCGGTGCGATGGATGCACTAAAACGCAAGTGATCGTGGGTGGTCGGGCGATTGCTGGTTGATGCGTGCGATCGAAGCGGGAATGGCTGGTGAAGTCGGTGAGGTCGGTGAAGACTGAATTCAACGCGAATTCAACCTAGGCCATCATTTAACATAATATACATTATGCCGTTTTTGGATCAGCCAAAGATCGAGCATCCAAACGGTGACCCACGCTCCTACGGACTCTCAAATCCCGCTTCGAGCACCGCCTGGCGAATTGCAGCCCGATTCACCTTGGCCGGATCGAACTTCACGCGCGCCAACCGATCATCGAGCGACACGCTGACATCGGCGACCCCAGGAACCATGGAAAGCGCCTTGGTCACGCTTCGAACGCAACCGCTGCATGTCATGCCGTCAATCTTGAGCTCTGCGTCTTCCATTGGATAGTGTCCTCAGTCTTGCGGGAACTTGCCGATCAGCTCGACGAACCGATCCACGCCCACATTCCCGCCCGACAAGATGGCGCCGACTCGTTTGCCGGCGAATCGACTTGGATTGTCCATCATCGCGGCAACCGGCACCGCGCCACTTGGCTCGACCACCAGTTTCAGCCGCTCGAACAGGAATCGCATCGCCCGCACAATCGATGCATCCGACACGGTCAGAATGTCGGTGACCAGCTTGCGATTCACCGCCAAGGTCAACTCACCGGGCGCATTCACTTGCAAGCCGTCGGCAATCGTTTGCGGAACGGGAATGGTGACGCGCTCGCCGGTGTCGAACGAACGCTTCGTGTCATCGCCCGCTTCCGGCTCCACACCGAAGATTTTGATCGATGGACGGTGCGCGCTCGCCACCGTCGCGCAACCCGCCATCAGACCACCACCACCGACCGGCACGAGAAACACGTCGAGGTCGGGCGCATCCGCAAACAGTTCGAGTGCCGCGGTGCCTTGTCCGGCCATGACCTCGAAGTCATCGTAGGCCGGGATCGGTGTGAGGCCTTCACGTTCGCAGATCTCCATGGCGATCGCCACGCGATCTTCTTTGTAGCGGTCGTACAGCACGATGTCCGCACCATAGCCGCGCGTGCCGTCGAGCTTCGTAATCGGCGCATCGGTCGGCATGACGATCACGGCGCGCACCTTGAAAAGACGTGCGGCCAACGCAACAGCCTGCGCGTGATTGCCGGACGACCAGGCCACCACGCCGCGCCGGCGCGCATCGTCCGGCAGCGCGGAAAGTGCATTGAATGCACCGCGGAACTTGAAGGCGCCGGCGCGCTGCACGCCTTCGTTCTTCAGGAACACCTTCGCCCCGATTCGATCGTCCAACGTGTGTGATGTGACGACCGGTGTGCGATGGGCAACGCCTCGCAGTCGTTCTGCGGCAAGTTTGACCCGGGCAAGATCAAGCATGATCAGATTACCGCTCAGCGCGCGTGACCGCCTAATGCCAGTCGGTCTGCGGTGGAACCGGGATCGGCAGCACGGGAATCCCCTCCTCCAGCAACGCTTCGGTCTCCTCGCGCGTGGCCTGTCCGCGGATCGAACGAGCGGGTGCCTCCTCGCGATGGATGCGTCGGGCTTCTTCGGCGAACCGGCTGCCGACATTTTCCGACGTTGAGAGCATGTGATCGATGAACGCCATCATCTTTGCGCGATCGGGCATGCTCACCGGAAAGGGGCTCTCAGATCGCACGGGGGCTTGGTTGGCCGCAGGTGCTGGCGCTTCGGATTCAGAGCGACCGATCTTCGCGATCGGCACTTTGGTAACGGATTTCGTCCCGCACATCGGGCATGACAACAAGCCACGCGCGGTCTGCCCCTGAAAGTCTTCGCCCGAGGCGAACCAACCTTCGAACCGGTGCTTCGCCTCGCAAGTCAACTCAAAAACGATCATGATCCAGTCAACACCACTGCGTTGAACGATCATAGCATGTGCCCCTGAACCGCCCGAACGCATTCGCACCGGCGCGCGGAAAGGCTCGATTCACGATTCACATACATGGCCTTGCATCATGACCCGATCGACGGTCGATACCGATGTCCTCATTGTTGGCGCAGGGCCCGTGGGCCTCGCTTTGGGCGGCGACCTGGGCTGGCGCGCTCGGCGTTGTATCGTCGTCGAGCGGGGCGACGGATCCATTTATCAGCCGAAGATGGATATGGTCGGGATCCGGACCATGGAATTCTGCCGCCGTTGGGGAATCGTCGGACAGGTCGAAGCCAGCCCCTATGATCGCGACTATCCGCAGGACAATGTCTATCTGACCTCGCTCAACGGGTATGAGCTCGGTCGACAGCCGATGCCCTCGATGCGGGACGAGCCGGTGCCCCCGGAAAGCCCGCAACATCGCGAGCGTTGTCCGCAAAACATGTTCGATCCGATCCTGCGGACGTTCGCGGCATCACAGGCGCCATGCACCCTCCTCTATCGCCATGAGTTCCTCGTATTCGAGCAGGATGACCGCGGGGTCACGGCGCGGATCCGGTCGCTCGAGTCGGGCGATGTGCTCACCATCCGCGCGAAGTATCTGATCGGCTGCGACGGTGGCAGGAGCCGCGTCCGCGAGCAGTTGGGAATTCCGATGCACGGGCGCGGCGTGCTCACCTACACCACCAATGTGATTTTTCGCTGCGCGGAATTCAATACGCTGCACGACAAGCGGCCCGGCTATCGTTATCTTCTGGTCGGACCGGCCGGCGTATGGGGAACGCTGGTTGCGATCAATGGCAAAGACCAGTGGCGAATGTCGATCATCGGCAGCGCAGACGACGATCGCACCTACACTGACCCCGAATTGAAGGCATTCGCCTACCGGATGCTAGGACGCAACTTCGAGATGGAGATCCTTAGCATTCTGCCGTGGGTTCGCACGGAGCTCGTCGCCGAACGTTATGGTGACGGGCGCGTATTCATCTGTGGCGACGCGTGCCATCTCACCTCCCCGACCGGTGGATTGGGAATGAATACCGGCATCGCCGATTCGATTGACCTCGCCTGGAAACTCGCGGCCGTGCTCGAAGGCTGGGGCGGCGAGGCACTGCTTGCTTCATACTGTATCGAACGAAAGCCGATTGCCGAACGCATCACGCGCTTCTCGACAGGTAATCTGATCACGATGAAATCCGCTCGAAGCAGCGATGCATTGTTTGAAGAGAGCGATGCCGGGCGTGCTGTGCGCGGCCAAGTGGGACATGCGCTGATGGAAGGCATGAAGCGTGAATGGTTCTGCCTCAACATGCACCTTGGGTATCGCTATCTGGACTCGCCGATCTGCGCCTATGGCGAACCCGAGAATCGCGTGAGTGCCATGTCCGAACTGGATGAGCCGATCATCTATCGTCCGACTTCTCGCCCTGGTTGTCGCGCGCCCCATGCATGGTTGCGGGATGGGCGTTCGATTCTCGATCTTTTTGGCCGTGGCTTTGTCTTGCTGGCATTCGATGGGAGGGCGCGCGAGGCCGCGGCGCTTATCGACGCGGCGCGGCAGGCCGAGGTGCCGATGGATGTCGCGGCAATCGATGATCCGGCGGTGCACAACCTGTACGAAAAGCGCTTTGTCCTCGTGCGCCCCGACGGTCATGTCGCATGGCGCGGCGACACGCTCCCCGCGGACGCGCCCCAGCTCATCAACACGATTTCCGGGCGAGTTCGCCTCGCATGACACGCAAGCTTCAACGCGCTCAGGACACCGCGCGGTCTAGGTTCGGTCAAAGTCCGAGCGCCGCCTGCAATCGCTGATGAAAATAGATCAGCGCGGGCTCGTTGCGGCCGTACACGACTTCACTTTGCAGCCCGCTCATGAAGCCCCGCTGCATCCGCTCGCCTAACGCGAAATCCTCGGTGAGCACCGTTCGAATCGCCAGATCGTAGTTCTTCTGCCAGTAGTTTCGCGCTTTGTCGGTCGCAGGTGGCTCGGGTGAATACAGCGCGAACTCCACTTTGCACTGATCGACCCGGTCGGCTGGCGTGATGCGCCACGTCTCGAGATGGTCCGACTGGAACACGATGATCGCGCTTGGCAGCAGCCGATAGATCGGCAGAACGTTTGGCAAAACCGCCCACTCGGCTTCGGGTTTCGCATCCCATTCGCTCGTATCGAAGCGCGCCATGGTGAGCCGGCTATGGTCACCAAATGGCGTGAACGCGCCGATGTTTCCGCGCACGAGCGGTCCAACGGTCGTCCGATGCAAGGCGGGCAGATGGTAGGACTCGAGAAACGTGTCGACGCCGAACTTCCAATTGATCATGGGTGTCATCGTCTCGGCGGCGAAGAAACTGTAGTGCTCGAATCCGTATGCGGAAAAATCCGATTCGAGGCCGCATAGATAGCGATCGACATCGATCTCGAACGATTCTCCGATAGCGGGCGGCGTGACGCGCACAAAGATGAATCCATGGCGTTCGCCTAAGGGCAGGCGTTGCAGCCCATGTTGCGCACGATCGAGCTCTCCAAAGGTCGAGGCTTCGGGAACGCCCGCCAACTTGCCGTCAAGTCCGTATGTCCAGCCATGGTACGGACAAGCAAAGACCCGCGCGTGCCCGCAACCGCTGGCAACCGGCGCGCCGCGATGCCGGCATATGTTCGCAAAGGCTTTCAACGAGCGATCCGCATCGCGCACCACCAGTACCGGCACGCCCGCCAGCTCATCGGCAATAAAGTCGCCCGGTTCCGGGATCCGGCACGACATCGCGACAAAAAGCGGCCGGGTGCGAAAGAGTTTGTCCCGTTCGAGTTTTGCTCGAGCGGAATCGCTGTAGGCGAGCACCGGATTGCGAAAGACCTCGGTCGCACGATCGGTCGATTTGTTCTGAATATGCTCTCTTAGCACGCGCGCGAGCTTAAGTTGCGTATCGCGATTCATCGATCGACGTCTCCGATCATGTGTCGAGTCTCTTGGCGCGATGGAATTCGCGCAGGAAAGGCGGCTGTTTTCGCCATAGGCGGCCTGCCATCTGCCCACCGTCCACGACGAGTGCGTGGCCTGTCACATAGCTCGACTCGTCACTCGCAAGCCACAGAACGGCGGCGGCGATCTCCTCCGGGAGCCCCATCCGATTGATCGGCTGTTCGTCGACGAGCGCAGTTCGAATCTTCGCGATGCGTTCGGTCCAGCGTTGATCGCGAACCCCAGTATGGATGGGCGTTTCAATGTTGCCCGGGCACACCGCGTTGACGCGAATGCCGGACTCGGCCAGTTCGAGCGCGACCGATTGCGTGAGGGCCACGACCGCCGCCTTGCAGGCACTGTAGACATGCGGGCCGTACCCGCCCTTCAATCCTGAAACGCTCGCGATATTGACGATGGATCCGGTCTCACGCATTTGCATGACGCGGGCCGCGTGCTTAAGACCGATGAATACGCTCCGCTGGATGATGTTGGACGCGTAGTCGTACTCGTCCATCGGAATACTCGCGATCGGTCCCATCACGCCGGCGACGGCCGCGTTGTTCACCAGGCAATCGAGTCGACCCCAGCGCTGAACCGTTGCATCGAGTGCATGCGCGAACTCGCTTTCGACGCTGACATCGAGCCGCGAGAAGAAAGCACGCTCGCCAAGCTCTCGTGCGAGCTCCGTGCCTTTCTCGACTTGAAGATCGCCGAACGCCACATGGGAGCCCTCGGCAACCATGCGGCGTACGCAGGCAGCCCCTATGCCGCTTGCACCACCGGTAACAAAACAGACAGGACCATCGCCGGCCATGGGTATCCAGATGATCAATGAAAAAAGGAGCGTACACCGATCGCCGCCTCGGCGACAGAGGGATCCTATCAAGCCAATCCGGTCCGCATCGCGTTCCGTTTGATTGCCACGGCCTTTGCCTGCCGAGAATTTAGGAGATGGGGGACATCCATATCCGCACTACGTTCTCTTCTCCCCTGGCGGGACACCACGCGAAGCTTGTTGCCGCGAACACTTACCTTCAGGTTGGTGGCAGCCACAAGTGCTAGAGATTAGGGCGGCTGAGCGTCGTCGTGCAGTGACGTCAAGCTCAGTAAGCGCGGTACCGCTCGATGATCCCTGGGTCCGGGTCACGCCCTAAACCGGGCCCGGTCGGTACGGCGACGCGACCGTCACGCACGGAGATCGCATCGCCTAGTGGATTGCCGCCGAGGTCCGCGAATGAATATTCGATCATGGTCTCGGCTTCCATCGCGGCGGCGATGTGCACCGTTGCCAACAATCCTGGCCCGAAATACGGGGAATGCGGGACGAGCGTGACGCCTCGATCATGCGCGAGCTGAACGATGCGCATCATCTCGGAGACACCGCCGATTTTCGTGACACTGGGCTGCGCGAAGTCCACCGCACCCGCATCGAACATTTGCGCGAAGTTCGCCGCGCTCACTGCATTCTCGCCGGCCGCGATCGGTAGCCCACCCTCTCTCCGTACCCTGGCAAGACCCACAAAATCTTCCGGCGGGAAAACCGGCTCCTCGAACCACGTCAGTGCATACGGCTGCAATTGCCTCGCCATGGCGATTGCTTCATCGACGGTCCACAGACAATTGGTGTCCATGGTGAGCTTGATGGCCGGGCCGATTGCCTCGCGCGCGGCACGTACCTGCTCCACACCGATCTCGTGCAGCTTGATCGTCGTGTAGCCCTCCTCTACGGCGCGCGCGGCATGTCGGGCGACCAAGGCCGGGTCGGTGTAGCGCAGCAGGCTTGCGTACGCCGGCAGACTTTTTCGTGGTGAGTTCGCGAGGATCGCCGCAAGCGACTTGCCCGCCGCTTTGCCGGCAAGATCCCATAGCGCGATGTCGAGCCCCGAAATGGCATACATGACGGGTCCGGTGCGCCCAAGGAGATGGAGCTTGCGCTGGATATCGTTGGTGACGCCCTCGATATCGCGCTCGTCGCGACCAACCGCAAGCGGCGCCACCAGCGTCTCGAGCGCAACTTTCGTCGCGGGCCAGACGGCGAAGCCGAAGGCCTCGCCCCACCCAACTTGTCCGTCCGTGGTCTCGATACGGACCAGCAGAATGTCCATCGTGCGGGGTTTGCCCGCGAGCATCGGCTTCGGACCGCCGATCTCGAATGGCAACGCGATCGGGATCGCTTCGACCGAGCGGATGGTCATTGCGCGGCTGGCAATTCGCCCGGTCGCCGCACGCCGGCGCGACTATGCGGCCATCGCGGTCACGCGGGTGCCGACCCGAGCCAGCGCCTTGGCCGCATTGCCATCAAGGATGGCGCGCTTTTCGGCCTCTGACAGGCGCGCTTCGGCGATCGCATCCATGGACCACTTCATGCCGAATTCCGTGCCGTCGGTGCCAAGAACGATGCGCTCCACGCCATAGACTTCCACGGCTCGTTCGATGCCGCGCGCACCGAACGAGTTGCAATCGACCATCACATTCGATGCGCGAATGCGTTTGGAGGGCAGCTCATCGGTGGGCCGATCGAGATAGTTGCGGTGATCCAGCCGCTCGATCTCGTAGGCGACATTGCCACCGAGGTTGTGGACCATCATCGTGACATTCGGAAACTCCGCGAGAAAATCGGTCATTGCGAAGGTGACCATGTTCGATGACAGCTTTGACTGCATATCGAGCGTGCCATAACGAACACCGGCGTTGTCCGAGCTGTCGATCTTCAGCGCCTCGGGGTCACCCGCCCAGCGCCCGTAGTGGACGAGCAGTACCGCGCTTCGGCGATTCGCCGCGGCGACGATCGGGCGGAAGCGTTCCGCACGCTTCTTCGAGAGAAAACCATCGCCCGGCAGCAAAGCACCGACCATGCCGGGCAGATCCATCGCGCGCTGAAACTCGATGAGCGCCGCGTCAAGATCCGCATTGGGTAGCGCGGCCAGTCCGGAAAAGCGCTCCGGATGTGTTGCGCACATGGCCGCGACGGAATCATTGAATACGCGACAAAGCGGCAGCGACTCGGCAAGCGGCATGCATTCCACGCCATACACGGTGGTGAGCGAGAGGACCGCGCGCGTAACGCCGGTGCGATCCATTTCCGCGAGTCGCGTGGGCACATCGTCGAAGCCTGGCATCAATTTCGCGGATTGATATCCATAGTCCAGATACTCGGAGCCATCGTCGCCCGGCCGGATCATCGGCACCTTGGTGCGTGCGCGTAGCACTTCGGACATGGGTGCGGGAATCCAGTGGGCGTGAAAATCGATGGGCATGAAAGTCTCCTTGATTAGCTAGATCTTGAACCGCAATGGACGCGAAGGGCGCAAAGGACGCAATGGAATGCAAGGGCCGAGTATATGCGCCGCGTAATCCGTGGGCAATTTCGATGAGCCAATCGCGCTGTTTCCTCCTTGGCGCCCCATGCGTCCTTCGCGGTTCAATTGGTCGGGACCTTTCGGTTACCCCCGCCCCGTCCCGGCCAGCCGCTCGTTCTGCGGAAACATTGAGCGCTTGGCGACATCGTCCATCTCCGTCTTGAAGGTGTGCTTCTTCTTCAGCTCTTCAATGCGGGCGACGGCCGGGCGCGCGTTGATCTCATCGACCAGCCGTTTGACGTTAGGGAGTCGCGTCCAGGCCGCATCGCCGCCGAGAACGACGGGTACCAATCGCGCCCAGCCCCACACCGCCATATCGACGACCGTGTAGGTCGCACCGAGCATGTATGGTTGGCGCGCGAGGCGGGCGTCCACGATCTTCCAGTGCCGGTCGGCTTCGAAGTCGTAGCGGTTCAATGCGTATTCGTTCGGCTTCGGGGCGTACGTCCGAAAATGTACGGCCTGACCCGAATACGGGCCGATGCCGCTCGCCACGAACATCAGCCAGGAGAGCAACTGTCCGCGCGAGATCGGATCCGTCGGGCGCGCCGGCAGGAACTGGCCGGTCTTCTCGGCGAGATACAGAACGATTGCATTGCTATCGAATACCACTGCATCGCCGTCGACGATGGTGGGTACTTTCGAGTTGGGATTCAAGGCGACGTATTCCGGAAGGAATTGTTCCCCTTTGCGCGTGTCGACGGGAATTGCCGTGTACGCGAGCCCCATCTCTTCCAGGCAAAGTGCCACCTTCATCGGATTGGGTGCGGTGTTGAAGTAGAACTTGATCACGATGCATCTCCTTGCGTAGTGAAGCGACTAAATTCGAAACAAAGCCGTCTGACCGTCCTGAGCGCGTCAAAGGGCCGCATGCTTGACGCCGTTCACCCTGAGCCCGTCGAAGGGTCACCCGTTTGAAGCCGTTCAACCTGAACTCGCCGAAACACTCACCCCGAACGGCGCAAAGAATCCGTGTGCCCCGCCCCGTGGATTCCCAGCCAATCCGGCGATACCGCGAGCAGGCCTTTCGACGGCGCGGCCTCATTCGCACCGATCGGATCAACACGAACGCGCGTCAATCGGAGCAATGCAATCTTCCATGTCTCGCCCACCCGCCGATATTCCTCTTCATAGTGCCCGTAGCCGCGAAATCCGCGGGCATTGGGCGCCTCACGCGGACTGAACCCATCCGGCCACTGCACATAGTCCATCATCGACCAGACGCCCCGCGCGCTGTTCGCGCCCGTCAACCGGATCTCGGGTGTTGGGCAATAGTGGATCGACACGGCGTCCTTGAAACGCGTGGAGATGCCGGTGATAAACACATCCACTGTCGCGCCATTCGGTGCGGACCCAAGTCCCTCAAGGCGTGCATCGACGGTGAAAAGTGCGCGCAAGTGCTCCCATTGCTTGGTATCGACGTACCGGCAGTACCGGGCCTTGAGCTGTTTGATGTGCTCGATGTCGAACAGCTCTTTGAGCGCATCGCTATCCATGGAAAACCTCTCAAAGGTGGGCGCGATTCTATTCCTTGTCCGCGAACCGCATTCCTCGACCGCGATCGAGGGGATGCGCCATCCCATCACGCATGCGGTCGTTCAGGGGCATTTGGGCAGTCATTCCGCCTCCATTGGGTGGTTCCGAGACCGGTTGGATCGTTATTACTCGGACTGGAAAGGCCATCGTGCCTCAAAATAGCGGGATGAAACCACCGAAGCGACTAAACAGCTTGATCGAGGAAGGCCTGATCGACACCGTCGTGCGACAGCTCATGAGCGGCAAAGAGGCGACGGTATTCGTTGTGCGCTGTGGCGGCGAGACGCGCTGCGCCAAGGTCTACAAGGAAGCCACGGAACGCAGTTTCCGGCAAGCGGTGGACTACTCCGAGAATCGCAAGGTCAAGAATACGCGCCAAGCCCGCGCCATGGCCAAGGGCACCCGCTTCGGACGGCAAGCTCAAGAGGCGGCCTGGCAAAGTGCCGAAGTCGATGCGCTCTACCGGTTGGCCGCCGCCGGCGTGCGGGTGCCCAAGCCTTACAATTTTTGCGACGGCGTGCTGTTGATGGAGCTCGTGACCGACGAGAACGGCGATGCCGCGCCCCGTCTGAATGACGTGGCTTACACGCCCGAGCTGGCGCGCGAACATCACCTGCAGCTATTAGGCGAAGTGATGCGCATGCTGCGTGCCGGTGTCGTGCACGGGGATCTCTCGGAGTTCAACATTCTATTGGCCCCGGACGGACCGGTGATCATCGATCTGCCGCAAGCGGTGGACGCGGCCGGCAACAACCACGCCAATCGAATGTTGCTGCGCGACGTCGACAATCTGCGAAATTTTTTCGGCCGCTTCGCGCCGGAGCTGCTTCAAACCCAATACGGACACGAGATCTGGGATCTGTATGAGCGCGGCGTGCTGCACGCGGATGCCGTGCTGACCGGGCGCTTCGAGCGAACGCTGGAAGCAGTGGACGTTGAAGGGGTGATGAGCGAGATCGATGATGCGCGCTTCGAAGAGGCGGCTCGCGTGATGCGAATGCCGACGCGGGCCTAGTGTCTGGCCGTTCGTACGGTGGCGTGGCGCGAGCGATTGTTATTGTTGTAAGTACGATGCGAAGGCGTCGATCTCTTGCACGACACGAACTCTCTCATTGAGGATCGCGTCGAACGCGCGCGGCTGGGCCGATGAGCTGTGGCCGGCGTCGTGCACTTCACATGTCTGCACCCGACGTGTCGCGATCGATGTCGAGTGGGCGGTTTCGATCCACAGCGGGTATAGACGACAGTCTGCAATGGGAAGGTGCAATCGAGCAACTTACGCGCGCTTACCCCCCTGCGGCGATAACCCGCCGAGTAGTTGGTCCGCATGCCTGTCTCGACTGCACCTACCGTCACTTCAGCAACGCCAGATCACGGTCGATCAGCTCGATCACCGGATCGATGATCACCGCCGCGCCGGAGGCCTTGTCGCCAAGGACATACGTGTAGGTGGAGGACGTCGGATCGAACAGTTGGCGAAAGAACATATCTCGTTTTCTTTGAAATGAGCGATCAGCGATGCATGCCATGCGCGTTCGTGGCGACGAGCTCCGCGACGATGCGGCGCACGTCGTCCGGCAGGAACGGTTTCTCGATGACGGGACGGCCCATCGCGGCGGCGAACTCGCGCAATGTCGAGATCAGGGTGTCTCCGGTCACGAAGATGACGCGCGCGGTCCGCTCGGGCCAGCGCCGTTCGATTTCCTGATACAGGGCGCGCCCATCGAGATCCGGCATGCGGATATCGGTAAGGATCACGTCGAAGTCCTGCGTTGCCATGCGCTGCAACGCCTCGCGTCCGGATCCAACCGTCACCACGTGATTCGACTTGCCGGTCAAAATATCGGCCAGTGTTTCCCGAATGTCTGCCTCGTCATCGACGACAAGAATCGAACATTGCCGTGGTCTCGTCACACGCACGGGCTCGGGCTCGTTGATCGTCGCGATCACGCGGCCGACCGGCAAAACGATCATAAAGACCGCCCCGCCTTGGTCGGGACATTCAAGCGTGAGGCTGCCGCCATGGGCCTCGACGATGCCAAAGCTCACCGTCAATCCAACGCCCGTGCCGACACCCGTCGGTTTCGTGGTGAAGTACGGCTCGAACACGCGCGTACGCAATTCGGGCGGAATGCCGGGCCCATTGTCGGCGATCGTAAGGCGAACGACATCATCGGCCGGGTCGTGCCGGCTGGTCACCGACATCCGGCGCGGTCCCGGCTGATCCTGAAGGGCATGATGGGCATTGATCATCAGGTTCAACAGCACCTGATGCAGTTGGGCTTCATCGGCAAGGATGGGTGGAATATCGCGGGCGAGATCGAGTGACACATCGATCCCGCCGGAACGCACCGCATAGGCCGTCATATCGAGGGCCGCGGCAATGACGTCGTTGATCGCCACCGCACCGCGTTCGGGTTGCTGTTGGCGAGCCATGGCGAGAAAGGTGCGCACGATGCGCGCGCAGCGCTCGGCGGCAGTGCGAATCTTCAGCGCGGCATTCTGCGTGCCCGGATCGCCGCGCTCCTCCAGCATGACTGCCCGTGCCACCACGACGGAAAGCGGATTATTCAGCTCGTGCGACACACCGGCCAGCAGCGAACCGAGCGCGGCCAGTTTTTCGCGTTGGTATAACGCTTCGCGCTGGCGCTCGAGCTCCGCGGCCGAGCGTTTCTTTTCGGTGACGTCGCGGATGAGTGCAAGCAGACGATCTTTACCGTCCAGGCTCACCCGTTTGACGAACACCTCCTCCCAATGCATGCTGCCGTCCCGGTGTCTGAGATGCCATTCGAAGTGCTGGGTGCCGCCCGCGCGCGCCCGCGTGATCATCTCCCTGGTGTTCTTGTCCGCGGACTGCGAATCGCCAAAGCGAAGCCGGCTGGCATCGACTTCCAATAGCTCCTCACGGGTATGGCCGTACATCGCGCAAGCCTTGGGATTCGCGTCGATCACCGCAACGGTTTCGATGTCGAGCACGAATACCGCATCCTCGGTCGCATCGAAGATGGCGCGGTAGCTCGCCTCGGATACCCGCAGCGCTTCTTCGGCGCGCATGCGCTCGGCGATGTCCTCGCGCAGCCGGCGCTGCGTGTTGGCCACATCCAGCGCCATCGCATCGAAGGCGCGACTCAGCCGACCGAGCTCATCGCGCCCGCGCAGGTTGCTGCGGGCAGCGAGATTTCCACCCGCGAATTGTTCGGCCGCACGCACCAGTTGAGCGGTGCGGCGGGTCAGCAGAAAATGAAACACGAGCCACATTGCCAAGGCCAGCGCGGTCACCCAGCCCGCCCAGTAGAGCGATTGCTGCAGAACCTGGGCGCGCGCTTCCGTCTTGTATCGATTGAGATCGTGAATGAGGAACAGGCTGCCGTTTCGCGATGGGCGCAGTTCCTCACGCCGGCTGCCCATCAGGATCCCGGCGTAACCGAGCGCGGTGCCGTCGCCCGCGTCGACGATCGTTTTCGCGCGACGCGCCCGGATCGCCTCCGCGGCTTCAGCGGAATCGAACGTCGGCAACACTTCCGTGATCGTCCGTCCAAGCCAAGCACGCCGCGTCGAAGCGATGACTGCACGCTGATCGTCGGTCAACGCGGCCAGGATGTAATCGTGATTGTGCGCGAGCACCGC
This sequence comes from Burkholderiales bacterium, assembly GCA_046160305.1. Lineage (GTDB taxonomy): Bacteria > Pseudomonadota > Gammaproteobacteria > Burkholderiales > SG8-39 > SHXR01. The sequence continues at coordinate 4,024 of JBJXGX010000348.1, read as the reverse complement.
AATTTCGCGTTGCGCGGCCTCCAGATCCCCTTTGAGCAGCAGATACTCCAAGGTGCTTTGCAGGCGCGACATCTCCTGTGCCAATCGCTTGCCGACATTTTCCTCGGCTATTCGCTCCGCCCGCGGCACGTGATAGAAGAAATTGACGGTGCTCAAGGTCGCGGCAAAGCCGAGCAAAATAAGCGGGACCGTGAGGCGGAGCGAGACTGGAATGCGAAAGCTCACCTTGCGAGGCTCGCTAAGGGTCCGGGCGCCAGAATCTCTTCGATTTTGATGCGGGTCTGCAGCAACTTCGCTTCGAGCATCAAGGCCATCAGCCGGCCACCGGTTGCCACCAATCCCGGCTCTGCCCCACCCAGCATCTTCAGGTTTTCCTCGCGGGACGGGATATGCAATCCTTTCAGCGCCTGCAGGAATTGCTCGCCGCTCGTCTGCTGGCGCACACCCATTCGATGCGCCGCGTCCTTGGGTTCGCGCTTCAGATAGTCGATTGCGCTGAACCAGCCGGACAGCAGCGCCTGCACCGCCTTCGGCTGCTTATCGAGGACGCTTGCGCGTACCGCGACAAGGTCGACGATCTCGCCCGGAATTTGCGTGCTGTCGAACAAGGTCGTGGCGCCGGCGCGAAGCAGCTGGGCGCGATAGGGGTCGAAGGTGACGGCGCCATCCACCTGGCCTTTCTCGTACGCAGTGGGCTGCTCGTTCGACTCCAGATGCACCACATTGATATCGCTCGTCTGCATCCCGTTGAGCGTCAACGCGCGGCTGAGCACGTACGCGCCAAGTGCCCCGCTCTCGACCGCGACCCGCTTGCCTTTGAGCTCACTCATCGAACGCATACCGGGGCGGCCCACCACGACATCGGCGCCATGCGATACATCCGCTACGAGGATGATCTTGGGCTGCAGACCATCGACCGCGAGCCCGAACAATTCATCCAGGCTCACCACCATGCCGTCGATCGCCTGGTTGCGAAATGCACGCAGCACTTCAGTCGCCGACGGGTACTCGACCAATTGCACGGTCTTGGTATCCAGCTGCCCAAGCTCCCGTGCCAGATAGAGCGGCTCGCTGCCGATCCAGACATTGGTGCCGATGCGAAGCGGCGCCTCGGGCTCGCGCCCGCACCCGGCGAGGAATTGCAGAAGCGCGGCGCAAGCAAGAGCGAACAGGATTTTCCCTACACGTGATTTGGTTGTCATTGGGACACACCGCCTTCCGGTATGAACACATACCCTTCATTGCGAATCGTTTTGATGAACTGCGGATGCAGAGGATCCGGTTCGATCTTCTTGCGCAGCCGCATGACGCGCAGATCGACGCTGCGATCGAACGGGTCCCAGTCCCGTTGCTGGCTGAGATTCAGGATCCGTTCACGAGAGAGCGGCCGGTTGGGATGTTCGGTGAGCGCCTTCAGCAGATCGAACTCGAGCGGGGACATCGGCACCTCTTTTCCCTCGTCATCGGTGAGCCGATGTGCTGCGAGGTCCAGCACGCAACGTCCGATGCGCACCCGCCCGGCGCCAATGTCGACTCGCCCGGCGGACGACGTGCGACGCAGTACGCTCTTCACACGCGCAAGCAGTTCGCGAGGATCGAAGGGTTTGGCGATGTAATCGTCCGCGCCCATCTCGAGGCCGACGATACGATCGACGACCGTCCCGGCGGAAGTCAGCATGACGATCGCAATCTTCGCATAGCGTTCGCGCAGATGCCGCGCAAGGCTGAGCCCGTCTTCGCCCGGCATATTGATATCGAGCAGCGCGAGGTCTATTGGTCGCCCCGCTGCAAGCAAGCGTGCCGCGCCGGCGCTCTCGGCGCTGATCGTCGTGTAGCCATGCGAAGCAAGATACTCCTCCAATACCTCGCGCATGTCCGGCTCATCGTCGACGATCAATATTGTTGGTTTGGTGGTCATTGACCCGCGCCTGCTCGTATCGAGTCTCGCGACATGCGGGCTCCCGCTACGAATTACTCCAACGCTCGCGATCGTGTCAATAGGCGGGACAGCGGGCGTGGCGACCTGACATCGCGCGATCGCCGGCGCTTCCCTCTACGCCGGCGCAATCGGTCCGAAGCGGCTGAAACAAACGAAACAAAAAGAATTCGGAGCGAAATCTCGCTGACGCACCCGATCCATAGACTTTGCAATCTGCAATCTTTCCTGGATCGCACTCCACACTCCCCGTTCGAAAGGATTCACCATGACGTATCACTACGCCAAGCGCGAACTTGACGACCCAAACATCGCGATCGTCAATCGCGCGATTGCCGTCGGCATTGCCGGCTGGTTACTGGTTTTCATGGCGGTGATCGGACGCGTGCCCGATAGCTGGATGGAATTCGATGCGCCGGCCCTCGCGGTGGAGCAAACCGTCCATGAGCCACACGTAGTGGTTTCGATCGAGTCGATCGGGTCAACGCGGGAGCCATCGCGCAACGACCGCTTCCGAAGCGACTACCATCCCTGACATGTCGTTGCGCATCGTCGGGTCTCCAGGCACAACCCGGGGACCCGTACCGCCGGCTAAACGATTGCGCTCAACGCGCCGTCATCTCCGCCCAGAAGCGCGCACCGCCTGACTGGATGATCGCCGCGCCAAGCTCGCGCGCCCAATAGGCGTCGTTCCCGAGTTCGTTGCGCCACGACCAGAGCCGTCGCGTCGCGAAGTGGAGCGTGTGCTCGTAGGTGAACCCGATGGCCCCGTGCACCTGATGGGCGATGCGCGCGGCGTGTTTGGCGGCCTCGCCCGCCCTCACCTTTGCCGCGGCGATGTCCAGGCGCGCATGCAAGGCACTCACCGATTCGCAACCGCCGGTGATCGCTGCGGTGGCTGCCGCGGACTCGCTTCCCAATTCGGCAAGCAGATGCTGCACCGCTTGGAATTTACCGATGGGACGACCGAACTGGATGCGATCGTTCGCATATTGCACGGCCTGATCCAGCACCGATTCGATCGCGCCGCCCATCGTTGCCGCACGCGCCAACGCGCCGTATGTGCGCACCGGGTCGGATCCGAGCGCATCCACGAAGGCATACGCTTCGCATTCGGAGCCTTCACACACGATCGAATCGCGCGGCTCAGCGGCGACATTGACATCGGCTGTGATGCGACCGGTGCCCGCTTTCGATGGATCAACGATCGCGATGACTGGCCTGCCTGCGAGCACACCGGCTACGACGATACGCTTTACTTGTCGGCCCCAAGGAACGCGGACGAGTGTGCCGTTCAATACCAATCGATCCCCCACTTTTGACAAACGCATCGCGTTATCGCATTGCACGATCGAGATCGGCCCGCTATCGACCGGCAGGCCGGCGCGCGCCAGGAGCCAGTTGCCGACGATGCACTCGGCCAGCGGCAGCGGGACGCGGTAGTAGCCGATCGCGCGGAGCACGCTTTGCGCATCAAGCCAATTGTGGGCGGCACCTTCCAGGCAAAGCACTTGATCGAAGCCCCCTTCCTCGACCTGTGCCCAGAGCGCGGCTGGCCACTCGCCGGCCTCGATGCGCTCGAGCAACGCACGGTCGATGGTGTCCGCGAACAGGCGATTGACGCTGTCGGCGATCAGTGTGCGCTCGTCGCTCATCGCAGCCCCAATCCTCTTGCGATGATGCCTCGGAGCACTTCGCGCGTACCCCCCCGGAGCGAAAACGACACCGACGATTGAAGCGTCTGCGCCGCCACCTCGGCAAGATGCGATCCGGATGCGCCAAGTTCGATGTCGAAGATTTCGGTGGCGATCTCAGGAATGCGCTGCTCGAACGTGGTGCCAAGATCCTTCACGACCGCCGCGACCACACCGGGATGCTCACCACGATCGAGCATGCCGGCGACACCAAGGGACATGCGTCGCAAGGTCTTGGCTTCGGCAGCGAGCTTGCCGATCGCGACCGCCTGGCGATCATTCGTCGGGGATGCGGCGCGAATCATCTGAACCAGTAATTCGATGCTTGAGAGGTAACGTTCCGGACCGCTTCGCTCAAACGCAAGCTCGGTGGTGACCTGCGCCCAGCCATCGC
>JBJXGX010000347.1:0-18221 GCA_046160305.1 Burkholderiales bacterium | reverse complement strand
TCGGCGCGGCGCGCCGCGCAGACGCTGCGTCATGAAATTCTCCCACTTCTTCGTCGATCGACCGATCTTCGCGGCGGTGCTGTCGGTGGTGATTTTCATCGCCGGGCTGCTCGCGCTGTTTCGCTTGCCGGTCTCCGAATATCCGGAAGTCGTGCCCCCATCGGTGGTGGTCCGTGCGGCGTTCCCCGGTGCGAATCCGAAGGTCATTGCCGAGACCGTGGCCTCACCGCTGGAGGAGAGCATCAACGGCGTGGAGGACATGCTCTACATGTCTTCGCAATCGACCGCCGATGGTGCGTTGCAGATCACCGTGACCTTCAAGCTCGGCACCGATGTCGATAAGGCGCAAGTCCAGATCCAGAATCGGGTGGCGCAGGCGTTGCCGCGATTACCGGAGCAGGTGCGACTGCTCGGCGTAACCTCGCAGAAGAGCTCGTCCGATCTCACGATGGTCGTGCATCTGCTCTCGCCTGACAATCGCTACGACGCGCTCTATCTGCGCAACTATGCGGTCCTCAATCTGCGCGACGAGATCGCCCGCATTCCAGGCGTCGGCCAGGCCTTTGTATTCGGCGCCGGTGACTACGCGATGCGGGTGTGGCTCGACCCGCAGAAGGTCGCGGCGCGGCAGATGACGGCGACCGACGTGGTCCGCGCGATCCGCGAGCAGAACGTGCAGGTAGCCGCCGGCGTGGTCGGAGCACCGCCGGTGAACAAGGGCGTCGACATCCAGCTTTCCATCAACGCCGCCGGGCGATTGTCGACGGAAGAGGAGTTTCGCGAGATTATCGTGAAGGCCGCGCCCGATGGCACGCTCACGCGCCTGAAGGACATAGCCCGCGTCGAGCTGGGCGCGAAGGAATATGGGCTCCGCAGCCTCCTCAACAACAAGCCCGCGGTGGCGATCGCCATCTTTCAGGCGCCCGGCTCGAATGCGATTGCGCTATCGAACAATGTGCGCGACAAGATGGCCGAGCTGAAACGCATGTTTCCCGAGAGCATGGATTTCTCGATCGTCTATGACCCGACGGTGTTCGTGCGCGATTCGATCAAGGAAGTCATCATCACCTTGTTCGAGGCGATTCTCCTTGTGGTGATCGTCGTCATCGTGTTTCTGCAGACGTGGCGTGCCTCGATCATTCCGCTGGTCGCGGTGCCGGTGTCGATCGTCGGCACATTCGCGTTGATGCTCGCGTTTGGTTTTTCGATCAACGCGCTCACGTTGTTCGGTCTCGTGTTGGCGATCGGTATCGTGGTCGACGATGCGATCGTGGTGGTCGAGAATGTCGAGCGCAATATCGAGCTTGGCTACACGCCGCGCGAGGCCGCCTATCGCGCCATGGACGAAGTGAGCGGCCCGATCATCGCGATCGCTTTGGTGTTGTGCGCGGTATTCATCCCGATCGCGTTCGTGTCCGGATTGACCGGGCAGTTCTATCGCCAGTTCGCGCTCACCATCGCGATCTCGACGGTCATCTCGGCGTTCAACTCGCTCACTTTGTCGCCTGCGCTCGCCGCCTTGCTGCTACGTCCGCACGGCGCCAAGCCCGACTGGTTTGCCAGGCTGCTCAATGTGTCGTTCGGCTGGTTCTTCCGGCCATTCAATCGTTTTTTCAAACGCTCCTCCGATGGCTATTCGAATTCGGTAGGGCGCGTACTGCGCGTCAAGTCGGTCGCGATGGTGATCTACATCCTCTTGATCGGGCTCACCTGGTTCATGTTCCAGAAAGTTCCCGGCGGCTTCGTTCCGGGGCAGGACAAGCAATATCTGGTCGGCTTCGCGCAACTGCCGGATGGCGCGTCGCTCGATCGCACCGAAGTGGTGATCCGTAAGATGTCCGACATTGCGCTCAGCCATCCCGGGGTGAAGGACTCGGTGGCATTCCCCGGCCTCTCGATCAATGGTTTCACGAATTCACCGAATGCGGGGATCGTTTTTTTCACGCTCAAGGATTTCTCTGAACGCAAGACGCCGGACCTGTCCGGGTTTGCGATCGCAGGCGCGCTCACCGGTCAACTGTCCCAGATCCAAGATGCATTCATCGCGGTATTTCCACCGCCTGCGGTGATGGGGCTGGGGTCCATTGGCGGCTTCAAGCTCATGCTCGAGGACCGCGCCGGGCTCGGCTACGAAGAGTTGTACAAGGTCACTGGCGCGATCCAAGGACAAGCCTGGCAGACCCCCGGACTCGCGCAGGTCTTCTCGGGCTACCAGATCAATGTCCCGCAATTGAATGCGGATGTCGATCGCACCAAGGCGAGGCGTCTTGGTGTCGCGGTGACCGATGTGTTCGAGACCATGCAGATCTACCTTGGGTCCCTGTACGCCAACGACTTCAATCTGTTTGGCCGCACGTATCAGGTGATCGTCCAGGCGGATGCCGATTTCCGCTCGCAGGCGAGCGACATCGCGCAGTTGAAGACGCGCAATGCGGCGGGCGAAATGGTGCCGCTCGGTTCGGTGCTGAAAGTGACGAACAGCTATGGGCCCGATCGCGTGACGCGCTACAACGCGTACCCAGCGGCTGACATCAACGGGGCACCGGCGCCGGGTGTGAGTTCCGGACAAGCGCGGGCGCTGATCGAAGACATCGTGAAGCGCACCATTCCAAATGGCATCGCGTTCGAATGGACCGAGCTCACGTATCAGGAGATTCTCGCCGGCAATACGATGATCTATGTGTTTCCGCTCTGCGTGCTGCTCGTCTTTCTCGTGCTCGCCGCGTTGTACGAAAGCTTCACCCTGCCGCTTGCGATCGTGCTCATCGTGCCGATGTGCCTGCTTTGCGCGATCACCGGCGTGTGGTATTCGGGCCTGGACGGGCAGGGTGGCGACAACAATATCTTCACGCAGATCGGCCTCTTTGTACTGGTGGGGCTCGCGTGCAAGAACGCCATCCTGATCGTCGAGTTCGCGCGCGAATTGGAGCACCGCGGTGCAAGTGTTGTCGAGGCCGCGATCGCCGCGTGCAAATTGCGGCTGCGGCCGATCCTGATGACATCGTTTGCGTTCATCATGGGCGTCATACCGTTGGTGCTCTCTAGCGGCGCCGGTGCGGAGATGCGCGAGGCGATGGGTGTCGCGGTGTTCTCGGGTATGTTGGGCGTGACATTTTTCGGCTTGTTCCTCACCCCGGTGTTCTATGTGATGCTGCGCAAGCTCGCCGGCGAACGCCCGCTGCATCATGCGACCGACTTGAACGCGAGGCCGGTTGCGCCGGTGGTCGCGCCGCGCGACAAGGAGCGGGGTGATGCGTAGGGCTGCATCGCTCCGGGTCTCGTTGATGGGCATCAGCGCGCTCGGAATATTTCTTGCCGGCGGCTGCGCGACCGTGGGGCGTGACCATCAACCGCCTGGGACCAAGGCCGAGGCGCAATTCGCCAACGCGGCGGATCCATCTTTCGATCAGCAAGAACCGATCGCGGAATTCTGGAAGCTCTTTGCTGATCGGGAGCTTGACGAGCTTATTGCCGAGGCGCTCATCGCCAATCACGACATTCGGATTGCCGATGCGCGATTGCAGGAGGCGCGCGGTGTACGTCGCGACGCGGAGGGAGAGCGATTTCCCACGGTCACCGCCAACACCGGTTACACCCTGCAGCAATTCAGCACCGCGGAATTCCCGGGTAGTCGCAGTGACCGGAATCGCGATGCTTACTTCGCACGACTCGAGCCGTTCTGGGAGATCGATTTCTTCGGGCGCGTGCGACGTTCCATCGAGGCGCGGGTCGCCGAGCTGGGCGCCGCGGAAGCCGGGCTATATGCCGCGCATGTGGCGGTCGCGGGCGAACTCGCGCGCACGTACTTCGAACTTCGCGGCCTGCAGCGCTCGCTCGCGGTGGCCCGCGAAAATGCGCGGAATCAGCGCAGCACGGTCGATCTGGTGGTGGCGCGGCAAGCGGCCGGCCGCGGCATTGAACTCGACACGCTGCGTGCAGAGGGGCAGCTGGAATCGACGCTGGCGCTCGTCCCGTTGTTCGAGGAACGTGTCGCCCGCGCCATTTACCGCATCAGCGTTTTGACCGGCCGTCAGCCGAATGCGCTCAACGCGCAACTCGCGCCACAGAAATCGCTCCCGCAATCGCCTGTGCTGACAAGTATCGGCACGCCCGAACAATTATTGCGCCGCCGGCCGGATATTCGGATTGCCGAACGACAGCTTGCCGCCGCAACCGCGCGCATTGGCGTGGCCACCGGAGACTTGTTTCCGCGCGTGATCATCTCGGGTCGTGTCGGGTTCCAGGCGCGCACCCTTCCCAATCTCGTTGAAACCGACAGCGTGTCATACAGTTTCGGTCCGTCGATCCAGTGGTCGGCGTTCGACTTCGCCCGCGTGCGTGCCCGCATCGGCATTCAGGAATCACGTGCCGCGGCGGCGCTCGCGCAGTACGAGCAGACGGTGCTCCGTGCATTGGAGGAAACCGAGGGCGCGCTGGTGGCGTATGCGCGCTCACGCCAACGGGAAGCGGGTTTGCGCCGCGCGGCGGCATCGAGCGAGGGCGCGGTCAGGCTTGCGCGACTGCGCTTCGAAGGCGGCGTCAGCGACTTTCTCACCGTGCTCGATGCCGAGCGCCGGCAGTTGCAGGATCAGGATCAACTCGCGCAGAGCGAGATGACGACCGCCACCGCGCTGGTTGCGGTGTACAAATCGCTTGGGGGCGGATGGAAGCCGATCGCCGAGTGATCTGCCGCGCGAGCGTTCCCACCAGGGCAGCATGCGCGCACCGCTTCTAGCGCGCCTCTTGATCCCGCGGCTGCCGTTCTACTACGGTTGGATCATCCTCGGCTGCGTGTGTTTGGCCGGATTCGCGCGGCAGGGTCCGGCGGTGGCGGTGCTGTCGATCTTCGTCGAACCGATGCGAAGCGATCTCGGTTGGTCGAGCACTGCGTTCGGTGGTGCGGTGTCGCTTGGCGGCGTGATCGCCGCTTTTGTTTCCCCCGCGATTGGCCGCCTGCTGGATCGAAGCGGTGCCCGCATGGTGCTCTGTTTCGCGGTGATCGGCACCGGCGTGTCGCTCATGGCGATTTCGCTGATCCATTCGCTCGTACTCTTCTACATTTTGTACTGCTACGCCAGGATGAACTGGGCCGGACCGTTCGAGCTCGGTCTGTACGGCGCACTGAACAACTGGTTCGTGGCGCGTCGCGCGCTGGCCTCGTCGATCGCCACACTCGCGCAACTTGGTGGACTCGTCGCGCTCCCGCTCATTGCGCATTTCGCGATGAACGGCGGCGATTGGCGTTCGGGATGGTTGGCCGTCGGACTCTGTGTACTTGTGGTTGGGTTGTTGCCGGCGTGGCTGTTGCTCGTGCGTCGCCCCGAGGATGTCGGGCTTGTGCTCGAGCCCGCTCAGCAAACCCATTCGACCGATGCGCCGGAACCGCAATTCACCCGCGAGCAGGCGCTGCGAACACCCGCATTCTGGTTGCTCGCGCTTTTCACCGTACTCGTCTATCCGAGCCAAGCCGGTGTGAGTCTCTACCAGGCGTCCCATATGATCGAACGCGGCATCGATCCGACGACCGTTGCCACGATCGTGAGTGCGTTTTCGTTGATGTCGGCGGTGGCGAGTTTTGGTGTCGGCTGGCTGCCACGACGCTGGCCGATCCGTTTTCTGCTGGCGGCATCCGGCGCGCTCATGGGAATCGGTTCGATCAGCATGCTCTACATCACGTCTGCGCCAGAGGCCTATTTGAGCGGAAGCCTGTTCGGCCTTGGCATCGGCGGGTTGTTGACGCTGTTGCCGATCATCTGGGCGGATTATTTCGGCCGCGCGAGTTACGGCGCGATTCGCGGCACCGCGCTCTCGATGCAGGTCATCGCACAGGCCTGCGGACCGATTGTCGCCGGTGCCCTGCGAGACGCGTATGGCGATTACACCCGTTCCATCGCGCTGTTTGGTACGCTCGCTGGGGTTGGGGCGTTGGTGGTGCTGGCCGCGCGAAGACCGCAGCCGGTCGGCAGGCAGGAGAGCTAGCGCCATGTAGGGTCACTCGTTCAGGTGCGAGTGGGCAGGACTACGACGAATCCGCCGCTATATTCTTGCTGCGACACGCAGCGCGCCTCGCCGCCATGCCGCCGCGCGATCTGTCGCACGAGTGCGAGCCCAAGCCCTGTGCCGCCGGCGTCCTTGCCACCGGGACGGCGGTAGAACGGATCGAACACCCGCTCCCGCTCCGGCTCGGGCACGCCTGGGCCAGCGTCCTCGACACTGATTTCCGCGTTGCTTCCTGCCCGGGCGACGCGCACTTGGATTGGCGGTGCGCCATGGCGACGTGCGTTCTCCAGCAGATTGCGGATCATCCGGCGCAGCAGCCTTGGGTCGCCGCGTAGAGATATCGGCTCGCCATCGAGCCGCGCGTCCTCGTAGCGCGCGCATTCCTCCGCGGCGAGTCCGAGCAGGTCGACGATTTCGTCCGCCTCGGGGTCCCTGGAGGCATCGAGCCGGCTGGCAAGCAGGATCTCATCGATCATCGCATCGAGTTCGGCAATATCCTGTTCGAGCGCCGCTTTGCGTTGCGGATCGGCGTTCGGTTTCATCAGCTCGATCGCCATGCGGATGCGCGCAAGCGGTGTGCGCAACTCATGCGACGTGTTGGCAAGCAGGGTCTTGTGTGCCCCGACCAATTGCTCGATGCGTTTCGTGGCGCGATTGAAGCTGTCGGCAAGCCGCGCCACTTCGTCGTTGCCTTCGACCTTGACGCGCGCCGAGAGATCCCCCGCCCCGAGCGACTCGACGCTCGCCTGCAATCGCTCGAGTCGTAACGTCAATCGACGAACGACGGGATACGCACCAACGCCGACCGCGAGCGCCAGCAATGCAAGGGCCAGGAATAAACCCAAACCGGGACGCCGGTGCTCGCGTGGCACGCGTGCTTCGAGCCATCTGCCATCGGACAGTCGTACCGCCCAGGTCGGTGGCCCGTCCCAATGATGAAACCATCCGCCGCGCTCGGCAAAAGACGGTCGAAGCGGCTCACCCACCGTGGCGAGCAGAGAATGGTCGGGTGCGAACAGCGCAACGTCAGCGCGCAGATTGGCGGCAAGCTTGTCGAGGGCGGCCTGCTGTTCGGTCCTTGGATCGCCAGCGGGTGCGAGGACGTTCTGTGCAAGGGTCGCCGCCACGTCGAAGACATGGCCTGCCGGGCCGCGATCGCCGACCTGGCGCCATAGCAATCCGGCTGCCAGTGCAAATACAGCGAGGCTCGCAAGGACCGCGAAGTAGATGCGAAGATAAAGGCGGCGCATCAGTCCTGCGCCTTCGCAAAGACATAGCCCGCGCCGCGCACCGTGATGATGCGGCGTGGCTTTTTCGGATCGTCCTCGATGGCCGCACGAATACGCGACACGTGTACGTCGATGGAGCGGTCGAATGCTTCGAGCGATGCTCCCTTGACCAGCTCCATGAGTGCTTCGCGGGACACCACGCGACCGGCATGGCAGGCGAGCGCGACGAGCAGATCGAACTGGTAGCTCGTGAGCGAACACGCAGTACCATCCACACTCGTGGCGCGCGCGTCGCGATCGATCTCCAGACGGCCGAAGCGCAGGCGTTGCGTAGGCGCCGCGCTCCTCCCCCGGCGCATGATGGCGCGCAAGCGGGCGAGCAGTTCACGCGGCTCGAACGGCTTGGGCAGATAGTCGTCGGCACCGATTTCAAGACCGACGATGCGATCCATCGCATCGCCCCGGGCAGTGAGCATGAGCAATGGCAGACCGGATGTCATGCGCAGTTGCCGGCACACTTCGAGTCCATCCATGTCAGGCAGCATCAGGTCCAGTACCAGCGCATCGAAGGGTTCCCGCGCGAGACGGTCCAGGCCCGCCCGACCCGCCGCGGCGATCGAAACCCGATATCCCGCCTCGCCAAGATAGGCGGCAACCATCTCGGCGAGGCGGGCGTCGTCTTCGATCAGGAGGATGCGTTCGGCCATGCGCGAACTATAGAGGAACCGATGGCCGATCGCGGCGCTCGCATCCCTCAGACTCCAGCGTTACCGGCTTGTCGCCAGCCGCGGCGATGCTCGAAGCGTTGCGCGAGCTGGCGTCGCTGGACCGGCGTCAGGACCTCGGCGATTTCGGCGAGCGCCTGCGCAATGCGTTGCGAGGCTTGCTCGGCGAGCAAGAGCTGCTCGGCGCGCAACGACTCGATCGCAGCGCGATCGATGGTGTCCTGCGTGAATAGCCCGACCGCTCGCGTACGCGCATCGCGCGCCTTGTCGCGAAGCGGCAGCGTGTCCTTCGCGGCCTGTTTGACGATCGGCGCGAGTCGCTGCTTCTGCTCCTCGGTCGCGTCGATCTCGACGTAAAGATGCTTGAGCATGCGTTCAACATGCTCATCGACCCGGGCAGGATCGATTGGCCCGGCCATGAAGCCGCCGCGGTGCCATCCGCTCCAGCCACCGCCGTGGGCGAAGGCCTTGAAGCCGATTCCGGCAGCGATGCCGCCGATCAAGGTGGCGATCGCGGCCCGTCTGAAAAACCGTCGAAGAGGTTGTTGCGGGAGGATTGATTTCTTGTCGCTCATGATGCAGTCCTTTCGTGGATGAATGGCAGGAGAGTCTTCAGCCTGCGAAGATCGCGGGGAAGCTCTCGCGTGCGGCATCCAGTCTCGCAACAGGACGTAAGCGGGAAATTGCCTTCACGTAAAGTTATGTGAAGATCCGTTATGTGAAGATCCGGTCGCGCGTATGCCGGGCCGTCAATGCTTTCGCACCTGTACGCGCGGCGTCGCACTGCGCTGGAACGCACTGCGTTGGATCGCAAAGCGCATTGAACCGGTCAACAGGCCTCACTCCGGCTTGATGTTCGCAAGCTTCGCCGCCACCGCGTACTTCTGGTGATCGGCGTTGATCTTTTTCATCATCTCGACCGGCCCTGCGATCATCACGTCGAGGCCTGCCGCGACGAATTTCTTTTCCACGTCTGCCGTCTTCAGCACGGCATGCGCGTCCTTTTCGATTTTCGCGAGGATCGCGGCGGGTGTGCCTGGTGGCGCCATGAAGCCGTAGTACACCTCCAGCTCGAAATCCGCGAGCTCCTTGATGCCCGACTCCCGCGCGGTCGGAATGTCCGGCGCCGACGGTGTGCGCTCGCGCGACATGACCGCGATCGGCTTCAGCTTGCCTTGGCGTACGAACGGTAATCCCGAGGGAATCGACGTTGCCACGATCTCCAGATGTCCCGCCACCGCGTCGATCGCCGCGGGCGTGCAGCCGCGGTGTGGAATGTGCACCGCGAAGAGTCCCATCGTGTGCTTGTAGGTCTCCATCGCGAAATGCTGCGGGCTTGCCACGTTGCAGCTCGCGTAGGAATACTTGCCGGGCGATGCGCGCAGCAGGTCGGTCAATTCGCGCAGATTATTGGCCTTGAAACCCGGATGCACCGCGAGCAGGATCGGGCTCGACGCAACCAGCCCGATCGGCGCAAAGTCTTTCATGAAGTCGTACGACACCTTTGGATAGACCACATGACTGATGATGTGCGTATTGGTCGCAAGCAGCAAGGTGTAGCCATCGGCCGGCGCGCGCAAGACAACCTCGGCACCGATGGTGCCGCCTCCGCCAAGCCGATTCTCCACCACGACTTGTTGCTTCCACACTTCTGTCAGGCGGTCGGCAAGAATGCGCGCGGTCAGGTCGGCGCCGCCGCCTTGCGCGAAGGTTGCGATGATGCGCACCGGTTTGGAAGGATAGTCCTGGGGATGCGCGATCGCCGGCATCAGGATGAGCAGGAATAGCGCGATGCGTTGCAGGATGTGTTGCATGGGACGCTCCAGATTCAGTCGAGATGCGATGCTGGCGAACCAAACGTTGGCGCGATTGCATCGAAGGAAGCATTGTCCCTGAAGTGGGCAGCGCATGTAGATGCGCTGGTGGCTCGGGCCACTCATCAGCGAGAGCACCCGATGATACCCTCGTCATATACTTGGCCGAGAGAAGTGTCAGACGATAGCGCGCCGCCATACGTCGCCATACGTCGCCATACGCCGCTGTACGCCCGTCGCTCTGCCTAGGGTCGATAAAGGAGACAACCGCATGACCGCTTCGCCCGTTCGCTACGATCCGACTGCACGATTCGAGGTGACCTCGCGCGACGTTGAATACGCGCGCCATGGTGAAATCAGCCTGCTTGCGCGGGTGTATCAGCCGCAGGGTCCGGGCCCGTTTCCGATGATCATCGATATTCACGGGGGCGGCTGGAAACTATATGACAGGCTCCGCCAAGCGGCCATCGCCGAGGAAATGGCGGGACACGGCATCCTGTGGGCGTCCATCGACATGCGCTTGAATGGTCGTGCACCGTATCCGGCGGCCGCGCAGGACATCAACTATGCGGTGCGATGGTTCAAGGCGCATGCAGCGGAATTCAAGGGTAGCGCGGATCACTTCGGCATCTTCGGCGTATCAAGCGGCGGGCATCAGGTGATCATGGCAGCGCTGCGGCCAAGGCATCCCGACTACACGGCGATCCCGCTTCGCGAGGCACCGAATGTGGATGCAACGGTGCGATACGTGATCGCCAGTGGCGCGGCGGTCGATCTCATCGAATCGATGAATGCGGGCGATCAGTTCAAGCTCGATCAATATATGGGCGGGGTTGCCGGGGTCAGGGCCCACAGCCCACAGCATGTGATTGAAAGCGACGAGCCGATCGACACGCCGCCGATGCTTATCGTTCAAGCGGGCGCCGAGAAGTTGGTGGGCTTCACGACCGACAAGGTGCTGCATTTCGCCCGCACATACGTCGAACGCCGCAAGGGCAACATCGAGGTGGCGATGTTCCCGGATGCCCCGCATATCTTCATCAACCGCGGGCTCGTTCCGGAAAGCGAAGCGATGCTCCGTGCGCTGCCGGTGATCAAGTTCTTTATCGCAAGGCAACTCGATTACCTGGCCAAGCCGTTTGGAAAATAGCGTTCCGGGTTAAGCGGCTTTTTTTTCGGGCGCCCGAAACAAGAGGATCAGCGGAATCGCCGCCAACGTGATCCACATCATCAGCCGAAAATCCTGCAGGAACGCGAGCGTCGCCGCCTGGCGATTGACGAGTTGCTCCATTGACGCGAGCCCCTCGGGCGATGCAATGTCGTAGATGCCGGCTTCGACGCCCTGCTGGAGCGCCATGCTGAACGGATTGATGTAGTCGGAGAACACCGCGCGATTGATCTGCGTGCGTTGCGAGAGATACGCGATCACGATCGACACGCCGATGCTGTTGCCAAGGCTTCGCATGAGACTGAAGAGCGCCGTCCCTTCATTGCGATAGTGCGCGGCCAATGTCGAGAACGTGATGGTCGTGAGCGGCACGAACGTGAAGCCCAAACCCATGCCCTGGGTAAGACCGGTGCGCACGATGTCCCAGCTTGAAATGTCGGCGGTGAAGTGCGTCATCTCCCACAACGAAAGGCTGACAAGCGCAAGACCAAGGAGGATCGAGTAGCGCATGTCGATCCGGTGCGACACCTTCCCCACCATGAACATTGCAACCATGGTTCCCACGCCGCGCGGCACGAGAAGAAAACCGATGTCGACCACCGGGTAGCCCATCAGGCTTTGCATGAAGGGGGGCAGCAAGGCCATCGTCGCAAGCAGGATGAGACCCACCACGAAGATGAAGATCAGTCCGACGGTGAAGTTGCGATCCTTGAAGATCGCGGGCTCGATGAACGGCCGCTCGTGCGTGAAGATGTGCGCGAGAAACAGGTAGAGACACAAGCCGGCGATCAATGCTTCGATCACGACTTCGCGGCTTGCGAACCAGTCGAGCGATTCGCCGCGATCGAGCATCATCTGGAATGCGCCGATGGCCAAGGCGAGAAATGAAAATCCGAGCACGTCAAATCTGCGCGACCGATCGCTTGGCGTTTCCTGGACAAACGCAGCCAGTCCGAACCATGCCAGGATTCCGAACGGCAGGTTGATGTAGAACACCCATCGCCAGTTGTAGAACTCGGTCAGCCAGCCGCCGAGTGACGGTCCAAGGATCGGTCCGATCATTACGCCCACGCCCCACATCGCCATCGCCGATCCGTGGCGCTCGCGCGGGTAGGTATCGAGCAGCACGGCTTGCGATAGCGGGACGAGCGCCGCGCCAAATACACCCTGCAGCAGACGGAACAGCACGATCTGTTCGAGACTTTGCGCCGCGCCGCAGAGCATCGATGCAAGGGTGAACCCCACCACCGACCACATGAACACGCGCTTTCTGCCAAGACGCGCGCTCAGGAATCCGGTCAAGGGCATGAAGATGGCGGCGGCAACGATGTACGAGGTGAGCACCCAGGAGATCTGCTCGAGGGTCGCCCCCAGGGTGCCTTGCATATGCGGTAGCGCGACATTGGCGATGGTGGTGTCCAACGCCTGCATGATTGTCGCCAGCATGACCGACAACGTGATCCACCCGCGATGCGTGGCCGGCGGAATCGCGGTGGCGGCGGCCGGCGTCACGCGGTCAGAGAGCGAAGCCGAGAACGCGCCGTCGATGACCGGTATCGATCTCCACGATCGCGCTCAGGCCCGCACGCAATTGCGGCATGTCGCGCTCGGGATCGAGCTTGATCCGCACCGGCACGCGTTGCGTAATCTTGACCCAGTTCCCGGTGGCGTTCTGCGCTGGGATCACCGAGAACTCGGCACTCGTCGCGGGGCTCAGGCTATCGACGGATCCTTTCCACGTCACACCCGGATACGTATCGATGCGAACAACAGCCGGCTGTCCAGGACGCACGAACGTAAGATCGGTCTCGGTGTAGTTCGCCTCGATCCAGAGATTGCCGCTTACCACCAGCGCCATGGCCATAGTGCCCGCAGCCACGTACTGCCCAAGCCGGGGTGGCCTGCTCACATTACCCGGCAGGGACGCTCGCACTTCCGTATTCGCGAGATCGAGCTTTGCTTTGCCCATCTCGGCAAAGGCGGCCCGATAGCTCGGATGGCGCTCGACCGGCGTATCGACGCTGCCGCCCAGCGTTTCGGCGATGCGCCGCAGGTCCTGCTCCATGGCGTTGATCTGTTGGATGGCAAGGTCGGCGCTTTGCTGCGATTCCTCGAACCGCGCAGTGGAAATGAAATTTTTCGCGACGAGATCGGCCTGACGCTGCTGGTCCTTGCGGGCAAACGCGTGCTTGGTCGTGGCGAGCGTGATCTCCGCCTGCTTCGTACGGTAGCTCGCTTTCAGCGCTGCCAGATCGGTCCGCACCTGCGCGAGCCGCGCATCGGCCCGTGCCACCGCGACTTCGAACGGTTCGGCATCGAGCCGGAACAGCGGCTCACCCGCGGAGACCGCTTGATTTTCCTGCACCAGTACCTCGCGAATCTTGCCGGATAACTCGGCGCTGACCGCGATCTTTTCCGCCTTGACATAGGCATTGTCGGTCTCGACGTAGCGCCCGCCCTTCAGATACGCATAGCCGACGCCGACGGCGGCGATCAACGGGATCACCACCAACAGGAGCAGCCGCTTGAATCCGCGCGTCACAGAGTGCCCACCACATAGATCGCTGGTTCGTTGCCGCTTGGCGCAGAGATCATGCGTTGGCGAGTACCCGCGTGGTCCATGCCCGCTGTCAACGCGACGCGAGATTCTCGCGCATCTTGCCGAGGGCAAAGAGTGCGCTGGCCGCCTGCTGTTCGCTGAATCCGTGCAGTGCTTCCGATCGAATTTTTTTGGCGACTTTTTCTATTGCAGCCAAATGCGGCGCGGCAGCACGCGTAAGAAACACCTGATAGGCGCGCCGATCGACAGGATCGGCACGGCGTTCGACCAATCCCGTGTCAGCCAATTGATCGATCAGGCGGGCGAGGGTAATCGGCTGGACCTCCAGCAGATCGGCGAGATCGACCTGGCGCACCCCTTCGTTTCGCGACACGTAGACGAGTGCGCGCGCCTGCGCAAGGGTGAGGGTGCTTCCCTCCAAGCGCTGCTGGAACGCCCTTCGCATCAATCGCGAAACGTCTGCCAATAGAAAGCCGAGACTGTCTCGTTGCAATGCCACAGTGCACCGGAAGATCGTGAGGAAGGCTCATTATATGTGGATGGCATTTAGGCCGCCAAGCCCGCCAGCCACTGGTCCGCATGCGTCACTTCGATTCGACCATGCTGTGCGACTTGCCGAAGCTTTCCCACGATTTGCACCGCTCGCGCCGGCGCGAAGCGCTCAGCCATTCGATACAGGTACGGGCTCGGCGCGGCATCGCTGAATTTCACTTCAATGAGATCGGTTACCGCTTCGCCCTCCGCCAGCACGAAGTCGATTTCGTGGCCCTCCTTGTCGCGGATCGTGTGCAGTGTTGCGGACTTGCCTTCAGCGTCCTCGCGGTGGTGACAGTGCTTCAGCAGCATTGCGGCCACGGCGTTCTCGAGCTTGATCCCTGCATCGCCTTTGACCAGGCCGGTGTCGAGGAAGTAGATCTTGGGTTCTTTCCGCAGGCTGCGCGCCACATCGCGGTGCCAGGGCGTCACCCGAAATACCACGTACAACGCCTCCAGGATTTCCAAGTAGCGGGTCGCGGTGGTCGGCGAAATTTGCAGCGAGTGCGCGAGACTGGAAAGCTTGATGGGCGAGCCCACGCGTTCGCGCAACAGGTCGAACATCAACTGGATCGTCCGCAACGCGTGCACCCGCGAGAAATCGACTACGTCCTCGCGAATCAGGTCGGTAGCGTACTGGGCGCGCCAGCGATCGGCGTCCGGTTCGCTTTCGGCAAGACAGGGTTCTGGAAACCCGCCCCGAACCAATAGCCGTACCAGTGCCGCACTGGCCGTCAGGCCCTGCGCCGCGATCAGCTCACGTACCGAAAAAGGGTGTAGGCGCCAGCCAAAGTAGCGACCCGCAAGGGATTCGCCGCCTTGCATGAATGTATCCATGCGGGCGCTGCCGATGACCAGTATCGCCTGCCCCGCCGAGCGGCCGTCCCAGGCGCCTTTCAAGAAGGCCTTCCACTCGCGCATCAGTGGATTTCGTCGAACACCAGTAGCTTGGCCTTGGGCAACCAAGCCTGTTGCAGGATGAGTTGACGATCGGCCATCACATCCCAGTTCAGATATTGCGCGGACTCGAAATCTGCCATGAGATGGCGCGCCATAGTGGTCTTCCCCGCTTGGCGGGCACCAGTCAGCACGACCAGCTTGCGCCCAAGGTCCCTGCGCAAGAGATAGCTGAGTTCCCGTTTTGACGAATCGGCTGCCATCTGGAAAATAGTCCAGACTATTTTCCAGAGTTATGCAAAATAGTCGGTTCCAGTCGGCGACGTGGGGCGGGAAATCCGCGATCGGACGTTCCCGGTTCCAGTATTCCCTCGGCGGCGTTGCGTGGCCATCGAACGTTTGCTCGGCGACCCAGTGGGTGATGATGCGTCCAGCGCTTCATCGGCGGAGACTGAACGCCTGGCAGCGAAGCTAAGATCGAAAGCGTCGTAGCGAATCAGCTCTTCCACCAGTGCAGCGAGTCCTGTCCTTCGCCCTGCTTGCCATTTGGACCGCCACCGCCGGTGCGCACATAGGTCTTCCGCGCGTACCCGGCCTTGAACTTGCCAGATAACGCATCGTGCAGCCAGTCCATGCCCATCATGTGAATATCGCTGCGCGTTGCATCGCCGTCGAACATGCGCGTCTGGTGGTAGGCGTCTTCATAGACCCAGAGTTCTTTCGGTGCATTGATCTTCTCGTAGAACTCGTAAATCATTTCCGTCGGGCTGCGCGCATCGTATTCACCGACGGTGAGAAGCACCGGGCACTTGATGCCGCCTTCGCGACCGGCAACGGTCATCTTGCCGACGATTTCATCGAGCTCTTTCTCCGAGTTGGCGCCGGTGAGGTAGCCGAACAACTGCTTGTATCGGGGTGAGAACGTATCGAGGATGTAGTACTTGTCGAGATACGAGGCCCAGGGACCGGCCACCGCTTTGATGCGCGGATCGCCGGTCGCCGCGGCCTGCAGGCCCCAGAAGGAACCCATGCTGAGCGAGTAGATCGTGATGCCGTCGGGATCAATCTCTTTGCGGCCTTGCAGATAACCGACGACGGCGAGGACGGCGCGCTCGTAGTTCTCCGCGGTGAGCTTGATGCCGCGTAGATTGCCCATGCCTTGTCCTGGGCCATCCATGACCAGAAGATGCATGCCGCGATGATGCGCGTGCACGACGCGCGGGTCCGGGTACATTTCTTTTGTCATGTCGCAGCCGGGGATGAAGATCACGACCGGCGCTTTCGGCTTGCCGGGCAGCAAGTGCAGATTGCATTGCAACTCGACCCCTTCGAACGGCACTTCGACCCGCTCCAAGGGATAGGGCGCGTGTTGGATCACTTTCTCGTAGTTTGCGATGCACCGGCCGTGCAGATACTTCTTCTCATCGTTCGTTTCGAGCACCGGATGCTGTGCCGCGGCGAACGTAGCGGAGGCACGGAAGTACAGCTCGAAGGCGGTAGCGTTATGACCGACCGCTTCCTCTTCGGCGGCGACACGTTCCATGCGCTGCCCGATGCGCCCGAGGTGCTTCGAGATCTGCGCATGGCTCTTCACGCTCGCCGGCAGTTCCCGGCCCTGCTCGTCCCAGTGAAAGACGCGGCCGGTTTCCTTCACGACGTAATCATAGATCCACTGCTGGCGGTCACGTTGCAATCTGGGGGTACGCACGGGGGGCTCCTTGGCCGGTTGATCGGATTTGAAAGTGTGCAATGCAAGCTTACGGCCGCCAAGCATAAAGGTTCCTCAATGATGATGCTATTCGACAATGGTCTGGCCCCGATCAGGCCCGACGTGAAAGCGGCTCGCGCCAGGGGATCCCGGCGATCTGTCGTATGCTCGCGTCGTCAAGGATTCCGTAATTCCGTTTTTTTCATAGAGGGTCGTAGTGATCCCAAGAACGCTCTTCTCCGCTGAGCACGAAACTTTTCGCGAGACCGCGCGACGCTTCATTGCGCGCGAGGTGGTGCCGCACCATGCCGCGTGGGAGAAGGCGGGTGTCGTGCCGCGCGAGCTATGGCGCATGGCGGGCGCGGCGGGGCTCCTCTGCTGCGACGTGCCCGAGGCGTATGGCGGTATGGGCGGAGACTTTCTGCATGGCACCATCCTGATCGAGGAGATGGCGCGGGTCGGTGCGACCGGTCCGACGTTCTATCTGCAATCGGACATCATCGCGCCGTATCTGGTTGCGTTCGGGACCGAGGCGCAGAAGCGGCACTGGCTGCCGAAGATGGCGACCGGCGAAGTGGTGGCCGCGGTGGGGATGACCGAACCCTCGGGCGGCAGCGACCTGCAAGGAATGCGCACCACGGCGCTGCGGGACGGCGACGAATACGTCATCAATGGCCAAAAAGTGTTCATCACGAACGGCCATACGGCCGACCTTCTGGTGCTTGCCTGCAAGACCGATCCGAAGGCAGGCGGGAAGGGTGTGAGCCTCATCCTCGTGGAAACCGACCGGCCCGGTTATCAGCATGGCCGGCGTCTTGAGAAGATCGGCTGCAAGGCGCAGGACACCGCGGAGCTGTTCTTCGCCGATCTTCGGGTGCCGGTGACGAACCTGTTAGGCGAAGAGGGCCGCGGTTTTCATCACCTGATGACGCAGCTTGCGCAGGAGCGTCTGGTGCAGGCGATCCGGGCGGTCGCCTCGTCGGAGGCCGCGCTCGAGTGGACGCTCGATTACACGCAGCAACGCAAAATGTTCGGGCAGACGCTTGCCGACTTCCAGAATACGCAATTCAAATTGGCCGAGATGCGCGCGGAAATCCTGGCGAATCGCGTGTTCCTCGACCGCTGCATCGAATTGCATCTGCGCAAACAACTCGACGCCGTCGACGCGGCGATTGTGAAGATGCTCACCACCGAGCAGCAGGGCAAGGTGATGGATCAATGCCTGCAGTTCTTCGGCGGCTGGGGCTATATGTGGGAATTTCCGATCGCGCGGGCATTTGCCGATGCGCGGATGACCCGCATCGGCGGTGGGAGCATCGAAGTCATGAAGCAGATCATCGGGCGCGACCTTTTGCCCAAACGCGAGAAGCGCGCGGCGAGCGGCGATCGCAGCGGTAACGCCGGCACGCGTTCATGACGATGGCGGGCCCGCTCGAAGGCATCCGGATTCTCGATCTCACGGCGGTGATCCTGGGGCCGATGGCCGCGCAGTATCTTGGCGACATGGGGGCCGATGTCATCAAGATCGAGCCGCCCGAGGGCGATATCACGCGATCGATCGGTGCGCGCCGCTCCGAGGGCATGGG
>JBJXGX010000346.1:0-14000 GCA_046160305.1 Burkholderiales bacterium | reverse complement strand
CAACAGCGCGGCGAGCGACAACGAATTCAGGCACTGCACGACGAACAGTGCGCTAGGGTCCATAAGGAGTGAGGCTAGGTGAAAAATGGAATAGCAAAGGACGCAACGGACGCAAAGGAAAATCGATCAGTCGGTTGCTCGGATGGGAATGGGCGGTGGAAACTTCGTGCCCGCAGTTTGCTTCCCTTTGCGTCCCTTGCGGTTCATCTTCCTAATACGTATCGAGCCGGCAGCCCGGTGTTACGCGGTTTGCTGGGTAGGTCTTGAGCACTTCGGGCACCGGATGCGAGTAGCCGTCTTTCTTCACGACGCGCACGACGAAGCCTTGCTGCTCGGCCTGATGATCGCACGCGCGCATGACCACTTTGCCCTTCACCGTTTGCAGCTCCATGCCTTCCAGCGCCTTCACCAGTGCGCCGGTGTCGGTCGAGCGGGCTTTGCGGATCGCGGCCTCGAGAAACTGGCAGGCTTGCCATTGTTCGCCGTCCCATGTGTCCGGAACTTCCTTGTACTCGGTCTGGAACGTCTTGACGAAAGCGTTGTTGACCGGGTCGTCGTAGCTGAACGTATAGCGGGTCGAGCCGACCAGCCCCACTGCCGAGTCACCGACCGGTTTGATGTTGAGCAGATCCACCGTCTCGGTGACGATCTGGATGCGTTCACCGAGCTTGAATTGTCCGGCCTGCTTGAAGAACGCGGTGGCATCATCGCCCGCCAACGCGACATAGAGCGCCTGCGGATTGGCTTGCCGCACGCGTGCGATGTAGGTCGAATAGTCCTTCGTACCCACCGGCGCGAACACCTTGCCTGCCGCGTTGCGACCGGCGGCGGTGATGAGCTTCTCGAAGGTGGCCACACTCGAATGACCCCAGGCGTAGTCGAGCGAGAGGGAGAAGAATTCTTTCTGCGGCGCGTCTTCCAGCCATAGCGCGATGCTGCGCGCGCCCATCGGTCCGGAGGTGTTCGCGCGGAACATGTTCGGCACGTAGTCTTTCGCGGTGATGGAACCCGCGCCGTTGATGCTCGAGACGAACAGCGCATTCCATTCGGCGAGTTTGGGGAGCACCGCCAGCGCTTCGGAGGAGACGACGACGCCAAGGAGAAGGTTGATGCGGCCCTTCTGCACCATTTCTTCGGCCTTGCGAATGCAGTTCGCCGGCGTGCCTTGGGTGTCCTCGATGACGAGCTCGATCTGCCGCCCGTCGATTCCGCCTTTCGCGTTGAGTTCCTTCGCCCACAGACGACAGGTGCGACTGACCTGCGACCCAAGCGCGGCCCATGTACCCGTGATCGCGGTCGGCACGCCGATGCGGATGACGTTGCTTTGGGCGCGCAGGTCACGAATGAACCATGGCCCCGCACTCGTCGCACCCGCTGCCAGCGATGCGCCTAGAAACTTTCGTCGATTCGTCATGGCAAATCTCCTCGTTATTGATCGGACAAGAACGGTTATCCAGCGATGAACTGCCCACCGTCCACCTGCAAGACCTTACCTGTAATGTACCCGCCTTCATCACCGGCCAGGAACAAGATGGCCCGTGCGACTTCATCGGGCGTGCCGATGCGCCCAAGCGGAATGCCGGCGATCACACGCTTGGTGGTCTCGGGTCCCCACTCGTTGAATGCGGCCTGCCCCATATCGGTATCGGTGAGCCCGATCGCAATGGCATTCGCCCGCACGCCGCGTTTGCCTTCTTCCTTGGCGACCACGCGAATCATGGCTTCGACCCCGGCCTTGGCCGCAGCGCCCTGCACATTGCGCGCCTGGCACATCTGCGCGGCGATCGAGGTGACGGCGACGATCGAGCCTTTTCCGCTCTCACGCAGATGGGGCAGGGCATGATGAATCGTGTAGAACGCGCCGGATAGATCGACCGTGAGATAGCGATCCCAATCTTCGATCGAGAGGTCGGCAACCGATTTCCAGGTGCCCATCGCGCCCGCCGCGTGAATCAACGTATCGAGTCCACCAAGGAAATCGGCGGCTTTTTGCACTGCAGCCTCGACCGCCCGCGCATCCGCAAGATCGGCACGAAGCGACACAACGCGACGGCCAGCCGCGCGCACCGACTGGCAGACTTCTTCGGCCTGCGCATCGCTCGCCCGGTAGATGAACGCAACATCCGCATCCTGCGTGGCGAGGGCAAGCGTGACTGCACGGCCAATGCCGCGGCTGCCGCCGACCACCAACGCGCGCGTGTTCGAAAAGCCCATTCGCCGACCCCGAGACCCATGTGGATCGCATTGTCACCGAACGGGCCCTATGCCGCAAACGCCCGACGCCGGTTGGCGATTGCCGTTAGCCTTGGATACTCCGAAGTTCAAGGTTCCTTCGCCGTGGCCACCCGCGACACGTGTGACGACAACGCACCGGTGCGATCCGTCGCCGTCATCGGGGGTGGCCCGGCCGGATTGATGGCGGCCGAAGTGCTCGCCCGGCACGGCGTGCGGGTGGATGTCTACGACGCCATGCGATCGGTCGGCAGAAAATTTCTCCTGGCAGGCAAGGGCGGGCTCAATCTCACGCACGCCGAACCGTTCGACGATTTCTGTTCGCGATTCGGTTCGCGTCGCGATGGGCTTCGATCCGCGCTCGAGGCATTCGGGCCGGACGCGCTGCGTGCGTGGGCGGGGGGACTTGGGATCGACACATTCATAGGAACATCCAACCGGGTGTTCCCGACCGATATGAAGGCGGCGCCGTTATTGCGCGTATGGCTGCATCGGCTGCGTGGAGCCGGGGTCGGATTCCATGTGCGGCACCGCTGGCTCGGCTGGGTGGGCAACGATGTGCGCGCGGCGCTTTGGTTCGCGACACCGGATGGCGAGCGGTCGGTGAATGCCGATGCCGTGGTGTTGGCGTTAGGCGGCGGCAGTTGGCCGCGATTGGGGTCTGATGCCGCGTGGGTGGCCATCCTCGCAGCGCAGGGCGTGAGCGTTGCGCCGCTCAAGCCCGCCAACTGCGGATTCGATGTTGGATGGAGTGAGCATTTCCGTTCGCGATACGCCGGGCATCCGGTAAAGCCGGTGGCGATCCCATTGAATGATTCGTCGGGGAACGTGGCGCGCAGGCAGGGTGAATTCGTCTTGACCGAAACCGGCGTCGAGGGCAGCCTGATCTACGCGCTATCGGCAAAGTTGCGCGACGCGATCGAAGTCAACGGTTCGGTCGTCATTCATCTCGATCTGGCGCCGGGCAGGTCGCAGGAACGTCTCGCTGCCGATCTCTCCGTGCAACGCGGCGCGCGTTCACTCGCTAATCATCTGCGTGCCAGAGCGGGTATGGAAGGCGTCAAGGCAGGGCTGCTGCGCGAATTTTCATCAACGCAGTTGCTCGCGGATCCGCTTGCCGCGGCCGCGATGATCAAAGCGTTGCCGGTGCGATTGATGCGGCCGCGTCCGCTTGATGAAGCGATCAGCACCGCCGGCGGCGTGCCGTTCGATGCCCTCGATGAGCACTTCATGCTGCGCGCACTGCCCCGCGTATTTTGTGCGGGTGAAATGCTCGATTGGGAAGCCCCGACTGGCGGATATTTGCTGACAGCGTGTTTCGCGACCGGGCAGGCTGCGGGCGAGGGTGCGGCCGCATCGGCGAAGCGTGCGTCGCATCCAGAAGCAATCGGGCGGGTGCGCACTTGAGGCAGCGAATCGCCGCGCTAAGCCCAACTTTGCGAGGCATGCTCTGGGCTGTCGCGGGAGGAATTTCCTTTTCCATTCTGAACGCAATTCTTCGCGGAATCACGCTTGAGCTCGATCCCCTACAGACGCAATTTCTTCGCTATTTTATCGGCTTCTCATTCTTCATTCCGTGGCTGTTGGCGCGCGGCTTCGCAACGTACTGGCCAAAGGATGTTCCCCGACAGCTTTGGCGCGGTACGCTCCACACGCTTGGACTTTTTCTGTGGTTTTCGGCGCTCCCCTGGATTCCGCTCGCCGACGGCACGGCCTTCGGCTTTACCGTGCCGATCTTCGTGATGCTGGGCGCGGCGCTCTTTCTGCGGGAACGGATGATGCCCGCACGCTGGATCGCGGCGATCATCGCGCTTGTCGGCGTCGTGATCGTGCTTGCCCCCAAGCTGGGCGGCACCGGTGGCATCTACAATGTCGTCATGCTGGCGGCGCAGCCGCTATTCGCCGCATCGGTTCTCATCACCAAGGCGCTGACCCGCAAGGACCGCGCCGAGGTCATCGTCTTCTGGCAAGCGTTCATTGTGAGTGTGCTCACGCTGCCTTTCGCGCTGCTCCATTGGGCGTGGCCAAACCCGATGCAGTGGCTCTTGTTCGTCGTCGGTGCGGTGTTCGGCACCTTCGGTCAGTATTGCAACGCGCGCGCGCTCGGCGCAACCGACGCCTCGGCGACACAGTCGGCGAAGTTCCTTGATCTGATCTGGGCATCGCTGCTTGGACTGGCGGTATTCGGTGATTTTCCGACCCAGTCGACCATTCTGGGCGGGCTGGTGATCGTCGCCGCGACGGTGTGGATCTCGCACCGCGAATCGCGGCGGCGATAGGCCTCAACGAGGCGCAATCGTCCCGCTGGATCGTCGCGCTATACTGAATCGAACAGGGTCCATCAAGCATTGACGATCATAAGGAGACATGCACCATGCGTACCAAATCCGTACTGACACTCGATGATGCAAAAAAGATGATGGCGGCGGCCGAAGCCGAAGCAACGCGCAATAAGTGGGACATCGTCGTCGCGATTCTGGACGACGGCGCGCATCTCGTTGGCCTGCATCGCATGGATCGCGCGCGCCCCGGCAATCCGGAAGTCGCGATCGGGAAAGCGAATACCGCTGCGCTCACGCTGCGTTCGAGCAAGGTCTGGGAAGACCGCGTGCTCGGCGGGCGCACGTCATTGCTTGGCATGCCGTTCATGCCGGTGCAAGGCGGGCTCCCAATCATCGTGAACGGCGATTGCCTTGGTGCGATCGGCATATCAGGCGTCACGTCCGAACAAGATGAACAGGTCGCACGAGCGGCGATCCATGCGGTGTTTCCGACCGCCGAGTTCGTGCGGCCGGAAGATAAGCACGAATGAGTCGCATCGCCTGCGCCGGCATCGCCCTCGCGGTCACCCTGATCGCGAGCGTCAATGTATTTGCCCAGGGGTACCCTTCCAAGCCTGTTCGCCTGATCGTGCCGACCGGCCCAGGCAGTATCAGTGACACGGTCACTCGACAGGTCGCACAGTCTCTCACCACGCTGCTTGGCCAGACGTTCCTGGTCGAGAATCGTGTCGGCGCGAACGGCATCATCGGCGCCGATGCCGTGGCGAAATCACCCGGTGACGGCTACACGATCCTCATGGGGAATTTCTCGACGCACGCGGCGAATCCCGCCCTCTACGCGAAGCTCCCGTACGACCCTGTTCGCGACTTCACGCCGATCGCGCAGACCGGTCGCATTCCCTACGTCCTGATCGTCAACCCGAATGTGAAGGCAACGAATTTCGCCGAGCTCGTCGCGCTTGCGAAGGCGCAGCCCGGCAAGCTTACCTATGCAACGGGCTCGGCGCCCAGCATCGTCGGCATGGAATCGATCAAGCGTGCTGCCGGCATCGATGTTCTGCAGGTGCCGTACAAGACCGTGCCCCAAGCGGTGCCTGACCTGATCGCCGGGCAGGTCGACATGATCGTAGCGGACCTCGGTACGACTGGTACCCATCTCAAGTCGGGCAAACTGCGCGCCATCGCAACGGTCACTAGTGCAAGAACCCCGTTGCTACCCGACATTCCGGCGATCGGCGAGCTTGGCATCGGCGGACTCGACGTGGTGGGATGGATGGGTTGGTTCGCTTCGTCTGGCATGCCCAAGGACGCAGTGGATCGAATGCACGATGCGCTTCGACAGGTGCTCGCTCCGAAAGACGTGCGCGAAAAAGGCGCGCTGCTCGGGATCGAGGTCATCACCACTTCCCCCGCCGAGCTGGCCGCCTTTACCAACGAGCAACTCACGCTATGGGGGCGACTGATCAAAGAAGCGGGAATCAAGGCGGAATAGTGCAAACCGATGTGACCCGACCGCTAGCCAGCTTTGCGGTAACTTCGAAACCCGGTGACGTCCCTGCCGCCGTTCGCGCCGAAGGGATTCGCGCACTTGTGAATTGGATCGGCAGTCCGATCGGTGCGTGCCGGCATCCGATCGTCGAGCGTGCTTTCGTCGCGTTCGATGAATTCTCCGGCCCCCGTCAGGCGAGCCTGCTTGGCCGCGGCAACAAACTCGACATCTTCAATGCCGCGTT
The DNA here is from genome assembly GCA_046160305.1 of Burkholderiales bacterium. Taxonomy (GTDB): domain Bacteria; phylum Pseudomonadota; class Gammaproteobacteria; order Burkholderiales; family SG8-39; genus SHXR01. The sequence goes on along the minus strand of JBJXGX010000346.1, from coordinate 7,753 downwards.
GATCAATTGCATCGCATCGGGCATCTACGATTACGACGACACGCATCTGCCCACGGTCATTCATCCGACCGGGCCGATCGCATCGGCATTGCTCGCACTCTGCCAGTACAAGACCGTCACCGGCCGCGATTTTCTGCACGCATTGGTCCTTGGCATCGAAGTCCAATGCCGCCTGGCCAGTGCACTTGCCGAAGCACCGGCGGAGTGCGATGGCGCCTGGTTCCTCACCGGGATTACCGGTGGTGTGGGCACCGCCGTCGCGACCGGTCGAATACTTGGACTCAACGAACAGCAGATGATCTGGGCGATCGGCATCGCCGCCGCGCGCGCATCCGGCACGCGCGCGACACATGGATCGATGTCAAAGAATCTCGTTCCCGCATGGGCAGCGGAAGAAGGCATGAAGGCCGCATTTCTTGCCCGGCGCGATTTCACAGCATCGGATGTTTCGCTGGAAGGCCCGCGCGGTCTTGGGCATCTGTATGCGCGCAAGTCGAACTTTGCCGTGCTGGTCGACGGGCTGGGCGAACACTGGGCGCTCAAGCAGAACGCCTACAAGCCGTTTCCCTCGGGCATCGTTACCCATGGGGCGATCACCGGCGCTCTCGAATTGGTGCAGCAGCATTGCATCGCACGCGAGAATATCGACCGCGTTGAGCTCGTCGTGCATCCGTTGTGTATTGAACTTTGCGGGCGGCGCACCCCGCGCACGGCCGTCGAGGGCACGTTCAGCGTGTTCCATTGGGTCGCGGTCGCGCTCCTGAATGGCGTGGTCAGCATCCGACAGTTCAGCGATGCGTGCGTGACCGATTCGGTGGTGATCGGTATTCGCGACCGGGTGACGGCCACGACCAATCCGCAATTCAAGAAAGACGAAGCGCATGTGCGCCTGATCCTGATAGACGGGCGTGTGCTCGAACACCATGTCGATCACGCGCTGGGCAGCGCCGAACGACCGATGCGCGACGCGGAGCTCGATGCGAAGTTTCACGACCTCGCGGATGGTGTGCTTGGTGTGCCTGCTGCGACGCAGTTGCTTCACGCCTGTAGAAATCTCGAGCGCCTGCCAGATGCCGCTCGTCTGGTGACACCTTGATACGGAAAGCAAACCATGGCCGACCCCAAAAATCCGTCTGGCGCACTGCCCGGTGATCCACGTTACGGGCTGTCCGAAGAAGCACTGAAACGCTACTACGAAAGCAAGGCGCCCTGCTGGGCTGTTCGCGCCCTGCTTGGGCCGGACGGCGGGCCGCGCAGAAAAGCCGCGCTCGATCCGCATCTGGCCTACCTCCGGTCACTGCGCAAAGAGATCCGGTTTGCCGGGCCGATCATGGAAGACGATGGCGAGACAGCGAGCGGTAGTCTCACGCTGATCGATCTGCCCGATCGCGCGGCAGCGAAGGCTTACATCGACAATGAGCCGTACAACTTGAACCGCGCATTCGATCGGATCGAGATCACGCGTTGGTCATCGTCGATGCAGATGCGTCAACTCGAAACCAAGCGCATACCCGGTTGGCAACAGTTCCTCGTCATCGCGATGGATCACGACGATGGCCCCGCGCGCCGCGCCGCGGTGAACGACGCGCATCACAAATTCCAGGCCACCGTGATGGATCGCTACATTGCGCGCGGTCCGCTGCAAACAGATGACGGTACGCGCATCATCGGCTCGCTCATGCTCGTTGAATTCCAGAATCGCGCCGCCTTCGATGCTTTCTGGGCCGCGGAGCCACTCAACTCGGGTGGGGTGTTCAAGAGCGTTAGCATCGAGCGATGGCGGTATGGGACGGCGATTGGGTGATCGGCGACATTCCCGAACTATCAAGGCATCCCGATCGTCTCACAAAGCGAGGCACCCGAACGCGTTATGGCTTGAACAGGCAAAAGGCAAAATCCCATCCCTCCGCCCTACAGGTCTGAAATAAGTACCCCATTCATCCTGCTTTGGCACCGTTGCTTCCTTGGCTGCTCCTTTGGTACTGCGGTGAATAATCCCCAATATCGTATCGTTGCATCGAGTGCTACGATTGCTGGTTTCGTCGATTCCGCACGACGAGACGGGCTTGAGGAGATGGAAGATGGCTACTATCGAACCGACTTTGCTACGCAAACTCGAGAAGCTCCCGGCGGAGCGTCTGGCGGAGGTGGAGGATTTTGTGGAGTTCCTCGCTGCGCGCGAGGCCCGTGCCGAAGCCGGGGCGCGATTGGGCGAGGCGCTGGCCAAACTCGACGCCTTGAACTTGCCACCGTTCTCCGATGAGGAGATCGAAGCGGAGATTCAGGCTGCTCGTGAAGAACGCGCCGTACGGCGCCCGTAACTGTGCGCGTTGTACTCGACACGAACGTACTGGTATCGGCGGTGCTCGCCCCGCATGGCCCACCCCGGCGGCTGCTCGATGATGCCAGGGTGCAGGTGTTCGAGTTGTGCAGCAGCCCAATGCTGATCGCGGAGTTACTCGACGTTGTGTCGCGCGAAAAATTCGCAAAGCGAATTGTACAGGCGGGTTTGACGCCGCTAGAGATTGTGGGCGAGATACGGCGCCTGGCCACCATGACCGCGCCAACCAGCGTGCCGCGAATTATCACCAACGATGCGGACGATGATCATGTGTTGGCCTGCGCCGTCGCGGGCAATGCCGATCTAATCGTCTCAGGTGACAAGCATTTGCATGGCCTGGGTGGCGCGTATCAGGGCATCCGAATCGTTACGCCGGCTGAGGCTGTCGGGATCGTACGTTGAGCCTTGACCCCAATCGACTCCCCGACGGTTCAGCGATGCCTGCATAACCGATCCGGCGGTAATTAACGTTCGGGATCGCGTAACGGGCACGGCCAATCCGCAATTCAAGAAGGACGAGGCGAATGTGTGCCTGACATTGAAAGACGGGCGGGTGTTCGAACAACATGTCGATCACGCGCTTGGTAGTGCCGAACGACCGATCAGCGACGCGGAAAATCAGCAAGCGTAGGGCGGAAAAGCGCAGCGAATTCCGCCGCACCGATGCGAAGACTGAACGATGGGCGTCTCAGCGAAGCCCACCCTGAAATCTCAGACCGACTCGTCCTTCACCTTGGGTAGCGATAGTAGGACTCGCACCAGGGCTGCTTGACGATGGGTCCCGGTTTTCCCGAGGACGGTCTGCAGTTCTGTCCTGACTGTGTGTGAAGAAAGTTGCGCGCTTTCGGCAAACTCGTTGAGGTTCTTTCCCTCGGCCAAGGCGCAAGCCAGCCGCGCTTCCGCTGGCGTGAGACCAAAAAGCGTTTGAAGCCACTTTGGTCGAAGCAGGCTTTGCGCTTCCGGCTGCGCAACGATCAAAAGCGCTAGCGGCCGCTGCCAACTAGCGGCCGCCGCCGAGTTCGCTCCAAGCGGCAGCACGAGAAATTGATCGGGTTGATCTGTGCCGTTCCGGTGGATCGCAATCGCGCCACTGGTGCGCGCGCCCGCGATCCCTTGCGTAGCAGCAAGCAGGAGTTTCTCAATTTGTTCTCTGCGCGACGGCAAGCCACACCATAGCCGTCCGCTCCGACTCGTAACGTCTGGGTTGTGCGCCAGCCAAGTCTCAGCGGCGTGATTCGCAAGGAGAATGCGACCATGTTCATCGGCAATGATCACCGCGTAATTCAGCGCGTGGAGGGCCTGCTCGGTTAGCGCCGAACGCATTTGCATGTGCGTCAGTTCGACTTGGAGCCGACTGGTTCGCTGCAGGTGCGGTTGCAATCGATCCAGCCAGCGCCGTTCCTGCTCGGCGAATGGCACACCGTTGCGGTGCATACCGAGGAGCGGCATAAGCCCGTGGACCTCTCCAAATTGCGCGCCGGCCAGGTACCGAGCCCCGACTGGAATCAGGTGGTCCTGATAGATCTCGCTTCTAGAGACGTAGCGGTGATCGAAGTGTTGGTGACAGAAGATCCATTGTTGGTCCCGGCGTTCGGAAACAAGTTGTCGGCGCGGATCGATTGCACCGTAGTGCTCGCTGTATGCGAGCTCGGCGGCTTTCGGGAGCTGATCCGAGCCCTCGGAAAACATTGCAGTCCCTGCTGCGCCATCCCAAAGCATGTAGTGGCCAAAATCGGCGTCTACGAGCGTCGAAAGCTCTTCGAGCACCACGGTCCAGCGCTCAGGCTCCAGGGCGACTTCGTAGAGCTTCTCTACGACCACGTGATACTGCGATTCCGACAATGACGCTCCCATGCCCATCGTTCGGTCGGTCGAGTTGAATCCGCGATTCTTGCGGTGCATGGGTTCAAGACTCGACCCTACCCGTCCGGATTATTGCACCGCATCCTCGCCCCAAGTGAGCGTTATGCAGCCAAGGCACTGCAGATCCAATGCTCGCGAAACGTACCGTCGTGCCGAGGCCGCTCACGCTACGGGCGCCGTCGGCTGCCGGTCGGCGCCTAAGCGTTCGTCCAGGGCTTTGCCGAGTCATGACAATTGGCGATTGCGCACGCGATTCTGTTGCCCGCTTCTCAACACCCTCAAATGGGTGATGCGGGAATTGCACATCGCTCCCAATACTTCAGTCGGTGTTTCTCAAAGAGACTGCACCTGCGGATTTTTTCCATAATTGATAAGGGAGGGTTAATCGTGAAGAACAAGACTATGACGCTCAATTGGCACGTGGCGCTGGGTTGCGCCATTTAATTGGACTCGCAGGCTGCGGAGGAGGAGGAGGAGGCAATGACGCGAGCGCTTCAGGCGGTGGGGGTGGCGGCGGCGCGGGTGGAGGAGGGCTCACCAACGAACAAGCGCTGGACCAAGCAAAGGTGTTCCTCGCAGCATACGATGCATCGCTCACCACGATTTCGGCGACCGGGGCCGAGTTCTTTGCGCAATTCGATGCATGCTATCGCGACCTCGGGCGCACCAAGGCCTATCGGATCAGTGCTTTTGATGACCGCAAGTATGGTTTAAGCCGGAACAGTCAAGCTTACCAACGTAATTCGACGCGTATCAACGTTGCGCTGAACGCGCTTCGTACGACCGCCAATCCGGATCGCTCGTCGCGAACCGAAATTGACATCGCCTACGATGTCGCCTATCCGCTGGAGGGCACCTCGACGCGCTTCGACCGTACCTTGGTAACCGGAAGCACTACCGGGGTATGTCCGACCGGCGAAAACAAAGCACAGTGGCGCTTCCTTGGCGATCAAAAAATCGCTTATCACAATCTCGTCGCGATGTTCGAAGGTACGCGAAACTACAGCATATTGACCGGCACGGAGACAAGCGGAACCGCGCGTCGCGCAATCCGTTTCGACGTTCGTGACGCGGACGAAAAGCTGACGTACGCGGTCGTGTCTCATAATGGGGGCACGCGGTCGCTAAAGCTGATCTCGCCGCGCCTGCTGGAAAGTCACCCGTTGCTGGCCGGCAAGATCGGAAATTTTTCGGGGTACACGCCTGAGGACCCTTTTCGGATTTGCACGACTACGGCCGGATCGAATAATAGCGACGCGCTATTGGCCGATTGCACGGTGGGTTCCACTTTTCAAGATTGGGGTTCCAACATCAGCGCCACGCCTAATTTGGATGGTCTGACGCCAGCCAACATAAGCACGGGCGACACAAGCTTCGCAGATTTGCAGTTTGCGGCAGGCATGGAGTACACCTTTCGGCTGTACAACGACGACGGCTGGAAAACCGTTAATGGCCAGGCTGGAAAGACGCCGATTGCAACCTACACTACTAAGCTAGAGCGATTGCCGTACACGTTCGAAACGATAATGGGTGCAACGTCGACGTTTGGCACCGCTAGTGACCGCATAAAATCACTCACCAACGCGCAGATCGGCGCGGCATTCAGCGGCACGGGTGCATCGCTTACTGAAGCGTTTCCAGCATGGACCGCGTCGCCCGACGGTAGGAAGTTTGGTCAATCAACCGTTTTCGTGATTGGTTCAGGCCCCGCTGCGGCTACGGTTAGCCCCGCGGTATGGCCTGCGATTCGAACCGTCGAATTTTATTTTCCAGTCGCGAGCTCGGCAGCAGCACCCACGCTGACATTGAATCTCCCGGGTCAGCCCGCGAGCATGCGTGCGAAGACGGGCGGACAGATCGCGAATGAACTGTCTGATCGCGGGACCACTCTCATTCGAGTTTTCGAGCGCTGGCAATAGCGAAAGACTCGCGAGCGCACGATCTCCAGCTGCGATAGCTTGCCCCGCCGCGCCCCTCCTCTGGGGCGCGGCGGATTCATGTCGTAGAAGACGCTGACCGCGTCGCTGAAACTTCATCACCTATTCATGTGAATCGGATCACCGTCCCGATTGACAACCCGTGCCGGCCTGAAAGCGAATTGAGGGCAGCGACATCACTGAACCGGGCAATCGCAGCAACATTCCGACAAAGCTCTTTGCTCCACGTTGCCAATCGCTTCCGGCGACGCTGTCTGCCGCCGCGGTACTCTCGGCTTGCGGCGCGCGAAAAATCAGGGTCGGAGTAGAGTAGCCGGGAATAAGCGAGGAGTCGGTATGTCTACGACCAAAGATCTACCCGTCGAAGTCCGGCACATTGACGACATGCCCTGGGAAACGCTCCGCTTCTCTGGCTAGCACAGCAAGACGCTGTTCCACCCCCGACCCGATCGCCCCACCGAACCCAATGCCGGGTACGTGCGGTACGAAGCGGGTGCGAACGATCGGCTCCATCGCCACGATTTCGCTCAGATCTGGTACGTCCTCGAAGGCACGTTCAAGATCGGGGAGCGTGTCGTCGGGCCTGGTTCGATGCTTCATTATTCCGACCCGCATTTCGAAGAGGCCCTGTCGACCTATACGGGGGGGCCTCATGCTTTTCGTACAGTATCAAGGCCCGACGACGGGCAAGGGCCCGATCTATGATGGACCATTCAACGTCGCGGAGCTTAAGGCCCCTCTCGGAGGAGCGGCTGGACGTGTACGTAAGCCCCCCGACGAAAGCGGCCGGGTGCGTTGACGAAGGGGAGGGCGGCCGTATAATGGGCGCACTATGCCGATTACCCTTGAGTTCTCGCCCGCGGTCACTCAGTTCCTTGCGGAGCTTGTAAAGACAGGTTCGTTTGCGAGTGAGAGTGAGTATGTCGGCACGCTCATTGAACGAGCGTGGCTTGACCGCGAGGTCGTGCTCGGCAAAGAGCAAGCCGAGCACGGGGAATTCGTTGATACGAGTGTCGACAAGATCATCCAAACAGGGCGCTCGCAGCTAGCCGGTAGGCGATGACCCGGCAAGTCCGGTGGACGCGCGCGGCCGAACAAGACGCGCTCGAGATCTTTCTCTACATCGGACGTGACAATCCGACCGCTGCAGAAAGTGTCTTGCGGCGGATTGACGAAGCGCTAAAAACTATCCTGTAGCAACCAGGGATTGGTACGCCCCGCCCACGGTACGGAAAGAGCGTCCGCTCGTTTCCCGTTTATTCATACATCCTCTTTTGCCGCGAGCGCGATGACGGTATCGAGTCGTGGCGCGTGATTCACGGCAAGCGCAACATCCCGCGCCTCCTCAAGGACTACGACGGGAAAGATGAGTAGTCCACAGGGAAAATCGGGATCAGAGTGAATTACCGATTGAAAGTCGGGCGTGGAGTTCGCCCTGCGGTCCAAGATTGCAGCGGATTCAGTTGCTGGCGTCTCAATAGTCGCCGCTTCGGCCGTAACGCGGATAATTGTTAGCCAGGCCACCGCCGGGAGCCGAGAAGATGTCCAAGAGGACCTAACATGACAGCAACCAATGATCTACCCGTTGAAGTGCGGCATATCGACGATATGC
>JBJXGX010000345.1:0-16461 GCA_046160305.1 Burkholderiales bacterium | reverse complement strand
AAGCGCTGCAAGGCGCACGCCAAGCTCAATCACGGCGCCGACGTCCCGGTGATCATCTCGGCCCTGCGTGCCGGATCGTTCGAGCTGGCCGGAGAAATCGCTGACGGTGCCGTCACATGGCTTTGCCCGGCGCCCTATTTGCGTGATACCGCGCTGCCGGCGATGGAGCGCGGCGCGAAAACGGCGGGGCGCAAACGCCCTCGACTCATCGCGCACGCCTTTGTCGCGCTGACGACCGACCCGAAGGCGCTGCAGCAAGGGATCGAAGAATCACTCACGTACTATCCGAAGCTTCGCAACTATCAGGAAATGTTCGTCGCCTCGGGGCATCCGGAAGCCCGCAATGGCGGCTGGTCGGAAAAGATGGTGGAAGCGGTGGTGCTGCATGGCGATGAGGCTGCGTGCGCGAAGAAGGTCGATGCGTTCCTCAAGACGTCCGGGTGCGAGGAGTTGATCTTGTCGGTACTCGCGACGGGTGCGGATCGGGCGGCAAGCTTGCAGCGGACGTTGCAGTGGATCGGAAAGTTGTAAAACCTCAAAATGTAAAGCCTCAGAAATTCACCACGGAGGAAGATCAAGAATCTCAGAATTTCACCACGGAGGAAGCGGAGGTAACGGAGGAACAGCCAGGGCAAATTGAATTGGATTGGCGTTTCCCGTTTCCCGTTTCCCGTTTCCCGTTTCCCGTTTCCCGTTTCCCGTTTCCCGTTTCCCGTTTCTCTTATCCCGTTTTGCCGTTCCTCCAAATCCTCCGCTTCCTCCGTGGTCAATTTTTGAGAAAGCTCTATGGCAATGTCACCCTGGTCCCACCGCCGCGAACGCTTTCGCGCCCTCCTTGCAGCCAACAAGTGCGTCCATCCCGGTTCCGTCTTTGATCCGATTTCGGCCCGCATCGCCGAGGATCTCGGTTTTGAGGCCGGCATGTTCGCAGGCTCCACCGCCTCACTCACCGTGCTCGGTGCGCCCGACATCATCGTCCTCACATTGACCGAGTTTGCCGCCCAGGCGCAACGGATTTGCCGCGCGGGCAATCTGCCGCTCATGTGCGATGCCGATCATGGCTACGGTAATGCGCTCAATGTGATGCGCACCATCGAAGAGTTGGAGATGGCGGGCATTGCCGGCCTTTCGATCGAAGACACGGACCTCCCGCAACCGTTCGGCACCGGCGGCAACGCGCGATTGCTATCGATCGAGGAAGGGGCCGGCAAGATGCGCGCGGCCGTCGCTGCGAGAAGAGATGCAGGACTCATGATCGCCGGCCGCACCAGTGCACCATCGATGACCAGCATCGCCGATGCGATTGCACGCGCCAAAGCCTACGAGAAAACCGGCGTCGATGCGATTTTTCTGGTTGGCGTGAAATCGCGTGCGGAACTCGATACAGTCGCGGCCGAGGTCAAGCTGCCGCTGATCCTGGGCGGCGCGGGCAAGGAAATAATGGATCGCGAGTATCTCGCAAGCCGTGGTGTACGCGTGTGCCTGCAAGGCCATCAACCGATCATGGCGGCGGTGCAGGCGATCCACGATACATTGAAAGCATTGCGCGATGGCACGCCAACCGATCGACTCGAACGCGTGGCGGGCGATGAGCTTATGAAGCGCGTCACGCGAAACGCCGATTACGCGCGCTGGATGAAAGACTACCTTTAGGAATCAACATGGCGAGCGACCAATGGAATGCAGCGATCCAGCGCATGCTGGTGCGCATGGAGGACACGACGAAGCGTGTCGGCACACGGTTCCCGCATTGGGCCAACACCGACACCGGCGAATGGGTCACCACCGCGGACGGCGACTGGACCGGTGGCTATTGGGTGGGCATGAACTGGATCGCACATCGCGTAACCGGCGACCGGAAATTCGAGTCGCGTGCGGCCGATGCCTGCGAGCGCCTGCGCCCACGCATCCACGCCGACACCGTCTTCCGCTCGTTTCCGCTCTACTACGGTGCGGCGATCGGCGCGATTCTCGGTGACCGGCCCGCGCCGCGCGCGATGGCACTGGAATGCGCGCACGCGATGGTGAAGGCGTTTAATCCGACCCTGAAGCTGATCGCGCTCGGCGGTCAAGCCGAGGAAGGCTCGCATATCGGCACCGGCGAGACGAGCATCGACAGCATGCAATCCGCGACCCTGCTTTACTGGGCCGCGAAGATCGAGAATGACGCGGCAATGCGAAATGTCGCCTTCCATCACGCCGATCGGATTCTTTCGTTGCACCTGCGTGCCGACGATTCGTTTATCCAATCGACTTCGCTTGATCCGCGCAATGGCGCGCTCGTGCGTCACTACACGCACAAGGGCTACAGCGACACGAGCACATGGGGTCGGGCACAGGCGTGGGGCATGATTCATGCGGTGATGGGATTCCTGCATGATCCGGCGCAGCAACACTGGCTCGCCGCGGCAATGCGCGGCGCGGACTGGTGGATGGCGCATGTGCCGGCCGACAAGATTTCGTATTGGGATTTCGACGATCCGGCCATCCCGAATACCGAGCGGGACGCAACCGCGACGGCGATCGCGACCGCAGCGTTGTTGAAGCTTGCCGCGGTCGCGCCCGAATCACGCCGCGCCGACTACCGGAAATTCGCCGAAGACACCGCCACGGCGCTAATCACTTCCTGTCTGACGCCGACTCGTGCCGGTGACACGCGCACACCAGGCACCTTGACCACCTGTTGCTTCAACAAACGCGCCGACGCCCGGCCACACGATGCGGCTTCGAACTGCGAATTCATCGTCGGGGATTATTATCTGATGGAGAGTCTCGCCATGCTTGCAGGCGCGATCGACCCGCGCTTGATTTGAAACGCGGCAGTCCCGTTCTGATCACCGCAGGTTTCACACCATCCGGATCATCATGCGCACGTTGATCGCCGGACTTGCGAGCCTCTTCATTTGTGGCGGTTGGGCGCAAGTCGCGATCGCGCAAGACTATCCCGTCAAGCCGATCCGACTCATCATTCCGTTCCCACCCGGTGGCAGCAACGATATTGTCGGTCGCATGTTGGCCATGCAGCTCAGTGAGCGCCTCGGCAAACAAATCGTGATCGACAATCGCGGTGGCGCGGGCGGCGTGATCGGCACGGAGCTTGCCGCGAAGGCACCCGCCGACGGTTACACGCTTCTTCTCATCTCGACCGCGTACGCTCTCAACACTTCGCTTTACAAGCTTCCCTACGATCCGGCTACTGCTTTCACGCCGGTGGCAACGCTTGGTACCGGCCCGAATGTCCTGGTCGTCAACGCCAAGCTGCCGGTGAGCACGGTGAAGGAACTCATCGCGCTCGCCAAGGCAAAGCCCGGTCAGTTGAACTATGCCTCCGCGGGCGTAGGGAGCTTCCAGCATCTGGGCGGCGAGCTGTTTCGCATCATGGCGGGCATCGACGTGGTTCATGTGCCGTTCAAAGGCGGTGGACCGGCCACGACCGACGTAATCGCAGGATCGACGCAGTATTCGCTTGGATCGCTGATCAACATGATTCCGCACATTCGCGCCGGCACCGTTCGCGCGCTGGGCATGGGTGGCGCGGCGCGCAGTCCGCTTCTTCCCGATATCCCGACCATCGCCGAAGCGGGCGTTCCCGACTATGAAGCCGCCAACTGGTGGGGCATCCTCGCGCCTGCCGGGACACCTGCCGGCATCGTGCGGCGCCTGAACAACGAGCTCTCGGGTCTCGTCAATTCAGACGAGACGCGCAGGCGCCTGGATGCGGAAGGCGCCCAAGCGCTCCAGATGTCGCCCGAAGCGTTCGGCAAGCTCATCGCTGCCGAGACGGCGAAATGGGCGCGCGTCATCAAGGAAGCGGGCATCAAGCCTGAATAATTTGCGCGGCGAGTCGCGCAAATTACTGAATTAAAGGATTGAATCCCAGAAACCGGTCGGGCAGGTGATCACACCCTGCAGCGTCAGCCTTCGGAGATCTGCGCGGTTTCCGGCGCAGGTTTCTCGACTCTGTCGAGCGGCAGCACCGCATGGAACGTACTGCCCTTGCCGACCTCGCTTTCGATTTCAAGCCGCCCGCCGTGACGCGCAAGTACGTGTTTCACGATCGCCAGGCCAAGCCCGGTGCCACCCGTTTCCCGCGAACGTGACTTGTCGACGCGATAGAACCGCTCGGTTACGCGCGGGATGTGTTCAGCGGGAATGCCAAGCCCCGTATCGCGCACGCTGAAGCGAATCGAATCGTGCTCGCGCGAAAGGCTGATCGAGACGCGTCCGCCGGCGGGGGTATAGCGGACCGCATTCGACACGAGGTTCCCAAGCGCGCTCCGCAATTCGTCCGGCGCGCCGCGAACCGCAACCGGATCGATCGCCCCCGCTTCGATGCGATGCTTGCCGTTGGAAAGCGCCCTGGCTTCATCGACCATGGCGCGCGCGAGCTCTGCCAGGTCGACCCGCTCATCGGGCGGCGGCCCGCTCTGCGTCTCGAGCTTCGACAGGGTGAGCAGGTCGTCGATCAGCCGCGTCATCCGCTTCGCCTGATCGAGCATCAACTGCTCGATCTCGCCGCGCTTCTGCGCGCTGATCTCAGCGTCATCGATGAGATGCTCAAGGAATCCGCCAATCACTGTCAGGGGCGTTCGCAGCTCATGCGAAATGTTGGCGATGAAATCCTGCCGCATGCGCTCGATCGCGACGAGCTGGCTCACGTCACGCGATACGACGATGCGGCGCAGCTCCTGGAACGGCAGCATTTGGATCGATAAGGTCAGCCCTTTCACTGGGTCGCTGATCACCAGGGGCTGCGCGAAATCGCCACGCACCAGGTACTCGGTGAAGGCGGGACGCCGAACGAGATTGGAGATGAAGTACCCGCGGTCGCGCGCGGCATCCAGATCGAAGTGCCGGCATGCCATCGGATTGCACCATTCGATCTTGTCACCCGGGTCGAGAAGAATGACCCCGTCAGTCAGTGCCCCCGACGCTTCCATGAATCGCTTGAGCGTACTCGAGAGCTCCTCGCGTTGTTGATCCTCGCGCTTGGCTGCGCGTCGCAACGCGATGAATACCGGCCGCCACGCGCCAAAGCCGTGGGGCAACTCATCGATATGCCGCTGATCCGCGGACCGGTTGAACCACTCCACCGCCCGCTTCAAGTAGACGACGTGGAATGTGATCAGAACGAGAAGGCCCGCGATTGCGACGACGAATCCGATGCGCTCACCGAACGCGACCCCGGCGAAGAGCGCCAACGCCGCGATCAACGCCAATCGGAAAATCACCGGGATCCAGAAGTGGTTCAATCGCTGTCCGTCATCCGATAGCCCACGCCGCGCACCGTCTCGACAAAATGCTCCACACCGTGTGCCGCGAGCGCCTTGCGCAAGCGCAGGATGTGAACATCGACGGTGCGCTCCTCGATATAGGCGTGGTCGCCCCAGACCTGATCGAGCAACTGTCCGCGACTGAAAACGCGCTTCGGATGCGCCATCAGAAACCGCAGCAGCTTGAATTCGGTTGCACCGAGGGCGACGACATTCCCATTGACACGCACATCGTGGCGCGCCGTATCGAGGACGATGGTTCCGAGCTCGAGCCGTTCGCCCGCCAACTCGGGGGCCCGGCGCCGCAACAGGGCATTGACCCGCGCGATGAGCTCACGCGGCGAAAACGGCTTGGTGATGTAGTCATCCGCACCCGACTCGAGGCCCAGCACCTTGTCGAGCTCCTCGGCCTTCGCGGTGAGGATGATGATCGGCAGTGCCTTCGTGCGAGGATCGCTTCGCAGCTTGCGAGCGAAATGGATCCCGGATTCGCCGGGCAACATCCAGTCGAGAATCACCAGGTCGGGGAGCACCGAATCGATCGCGACGCGCGCCTGGGCGGTATCCAGCGCCTTGCGCAGGCGGAAGCCTTTTTCAGCCAGCGTGAATTCGAGCAGGTTGAGAATCGCCGGCTCGTCTTCGACCAGCAAGATTTCCGTTTCGAGACTCATGCGCCGGGCATCGCGATCGACGCAACCACCGCATTGTTCATGACGACGATTCAAGCCGGGCGCGGGCTTTCTTGTGCCGGACATCGATGCCCTTGGCGATATAGATCACATGCTGCGCGATGTTCTTGGCATGATCGCCGACCCGCTCGAGCGCCTTGCCGATCCATATGATGTCGAGTCCGGTGGAAATCGTTCGCGGATCTTCCAGCATGAAGGTCACGAGCTCGCGCAGGAGCCGCCGGAATTCGTCATCCATCTGCCGGTCTTGCAAGACGATCTGGTCCGCGGCGTCCGGGTCGACGCGCGCGAAAGCATCAAGCGAGCCCTTCAGCATGCCACTTGCGATCTGCCCGGCTGCCCGCAATCCGGAAAAGCCCTCGGGCACCGAGGCGCCGCGGGCCTGCACCCGCAACGCGGCACGCGCGATCTTCACTGCCTCATCGCCGATCCGCTCGAGATCCGCGATCGTCTTGAAGACGGCCATAAGCATGCGAAGGTCGCCCGCGGCCGGCTGACGGCGCGCCACCACGTGCGTGCAGCGATCGTCGAGGTCCAGCTCCAGCACATTGACCTCGTCTTCTTTCGCCTCGACGATCTCGAGCAAGGCCGCATCGCGCGCCTCGAACCCGGCGAGCGCATCCCGCAACTGCTCCTCGACGAGGCCACCCATCCTCAGCATGAGGGTCCGGATTTCCTCCAGCTCTGTATCAAACTGCGTCGAGATGTGACTAGTAGGCATCTTGATTTCCTCTAGGAATCTGCGCGGCAGGCCGCACAGATTTCTTTAAGCTGACGCAATGGCTCGGTTGATCGATTCCTTGCCGTTGCAAGTGGCTTCATTTTGGCGTGAATGCTTTCCGTCTTCTGGTCAATTAGAACCCATAGCGTCAGCCATCAGGAATCCGCGCAGTCCGCTGCGCGGATTCCTCAACCCATGCGGCCGGTTATGTAGTCTTCCGTCCGTTTGTGCTTGGGCTTGAGAAAGATCTCATCGGTCCAGCCGAACTCGAGCACTTCGCCCAAATACATGTAGGCGGTGAAATCCGATACGCGGGCCGCCTGCTGCATATTGTGCGTCACGATCAAGATCGTGACACGCGCTTTCAACTGGCTGATCAAGTCCTCGATGCTCCCGGTGGCGATCGGGTCGAGCGCCGAGGTCGGCTCATCGAACAACAATACCTCCGGGTCGGTGGCCAACGCACGCGCGATGCAGAGGCGCTGCTGCTGGCCCCCCGATAGCGAGGTCGCGACATCGTCCAGGCGGTCCTTTACTTCCTCCCAAAGCGCGGCACTGCGAAGCGATTCTTCCACCTTGTCTTCCACCACGCTGCGCTTCTTGATGCCCCGCACACGAAGTCCATACGCCACGTTCTCGAAGATCGATTTTGGAAACGGATTGGGTTTCTGGAAGACCATGGCGAGCCGCATCCTGACTTCGATCGGATCCACATCGCGGTCGAGCAGATCGATTTCGTCGGGGAATAACTGGATGCGCCCGTCGTATCGATTGCCGGGATAGAGATCGTGCATTCGGTTGAAGCACCTGAGCAATGTCGATTTGCCACAGCCCGAGGGCCCGATCAAGGCGGTCACCCGCCGATCGTGGACCGGGAAGTTCACGCCCTTGAGCGCCTGAAAGTCCCCGTAGTAGAAACTGAGATCGACGGCACGGGCCTTGACGGGAATCGTTGCGAGATCGGGTTTGGGTGTGGCCATGGTCTACCAGGCGAATTTCTTGCGGAGTCGATAACGCAGCACGATCGCGAGCGCGTTCATCGACAGGGTCATGAGGACAAGCACGAGCCCTGCGGCCGCGGCATTCGCCTGGAACGCCGGATCCGGGCGCGAGGTCCAGTTGAACATCTGGATCGGCATCACGGTGAATGGCGACATCAGCCACTCGAAGGACAGGAATGGCGGGGATGGTGTGATCGGGGACGGCGGCAGAAACGCGATGAAGGTGAGCGCACCGATCGTGATGATGGGCGCGGTTTCGCCGATGGCGCGCGACAATCCGATGATGATGCCGGTCAGGATCCCCGGCATCGAGTAGGGAAGAAGGTGGTGTTGCACGGTCTGCCAGCGCGTCGCGCCCAGGGCGTAGGCCGCCTCGCGAATCATGCCGGGAATGGCGCGGATCGCCTCGCGCGTCGTCAAGATCACGATCGGCAGAATGAGCAGTCCCAACGTGAGACCTGCCGTCAGAATCGATTGGCCGAGACCGAATCCGTACACGAACAGCCCAAGCGCGAGCAACCCGTAGATGATCGAGGGCACACCAGCGAGGTTGGTGACATTGATCTCGATGATGTCGGTGATCCAATTCTTCGGCGCGTATTCTTCGAGGTAGATGCCTGCCGCCACGCCCATCGGCACGGCGAACGCCGCGGTGACCATCATCACCGCAATCGAACCCACCCACGCGCTCAGGATGCCGGCCTGACCCGCCCGTCGCGATGGAAAGTTGATGAAGAAATCGGTTGAGAGCCGCCCGACGCCATCGATCACCATGTCGACGAACAGGGTGAGAAATGTCAGGATGCCGATGGCAAGGGCAATGATTCCGAGCGCGATGAACAGCGCGTCGCGCCACTTGTGCTGCGCGACGATCTCGCGAATTTGCGCGCGTGAAAGACTATCCATCAATACATTTCCCGGTACCTACGCCGCAACCAGAATCCGAGGATATTGAAGACGAGCGTGAACAGCATGAGCGTGAGGCCCGCGGCGAAGATGGTCTGGTAGCCGATTGAACCGTGAGGCAGATCGCCGAGTGCGACCTGCACGATAAAGGCCGTGATGGTCGCCGCGGGCTCCATCGGATTCCAGGTGAGGTTGGGTTGCATGCCGGCGGCCACGGCGAGGATCATCGTCTCGCCGACCGCGCGCGAGATGCCCAGGATGTACGCGGCAGCGATCCCGGAGAATGCGGCCGGCATCACGACCCTGAGTGCGGTTTGCAGACGCGATGCGCCCATCGCGAATGAGCCCTCGCGCAATGCCATCGGGACGGCCCGCATCGCATCTTCGGCGACCGAGCTCACATACGGAACGATCATGATCCCCATCACCAGTCCGGCGGCCAACAGATTGAAGCCGGGCAGGGACGGGATCAGCACCTGCAGAAGCGGGGTCACGAACAAGAGCGCGAAGTAGCCGTACACGATGGTCGGCACGCCGGACAGAAGCTCCAGCAACGGCTTGGCGATCTCGCGAACCCGCGAGGTGGCGAACTCCGACAGGTAAATTGCGATGATCGTGCCGAGCGGGATCGCCACCAGCAGCGCAACCGCGCTCGACACCATCGTCCCGGAAAGCAATACGACGATGCCGAAATGCGCGTCGTCAAAGAGCGGTGTCCACTGCGTGTCGGTGAGGAAATCCCGTAGCGGCACGTGCCTGAAGAAAGCCACCGATTCGATGACCAACACCGCCACGATCGCAATCGTCGTGACCACCGAGACCAGTGCGGCACAGAACAGTACCGCCTCGATGGCGCGTTCACGAATCTTGCGGCGACGTTGCCTCGATTTTTGTTCCGCCGAAACGGTGCGCGCGACCAACAGCGCAGCTTGTCGGACCGGTACGCCTAGCTCCGCGCTTGAGGGATTGGCAACTTCGACAGGCGTACTGCTCACGCTTTGTTGGGTCCTCGGTCCGGTTCAGGCCAGCGGTTACTTTGCTTCCCGCTTCATCAGTTCCTCAATTGTAATGCCGACCTCGGGAACGCCGCCGAACACGGTTCCAGTCCGCCCTTTGCGCAGGTGCTCCATGTTCGTCGTATAGGCAAGCGGTGGCAGCGGGACGTACTTGACTTCCTTGGCAAGCTTCGCGCCGTTCTTCTGGTAGTACTCGACGAATTCGCGGACCTCGGGGCGCTTGTACGCAGCCTCCTGGACGTAGATGAAGATCGGACGCGACAAGGGTTGATAGGAACCATCGAGTACGCTCTTCTCCGAGGGCTCGACCGCCGCGCCACCCTCTTTCGCGACGATGGGAACCGCCTTCAGCTTGTCCTTGTTCTCCGCGTAGTAGGCGTAGCCGAAGTACCCGATCGCGGCCACATCACGCTGAACGCCTTGAACGAGCACGTTATCGTCTTCGGACGCGGTGTAGTCGCCACGGCTCGATTTCGACTTGCCGACGACCGCCTCGGTGAAATAGTCGAACGTTCCGGAGTCCGCACCGGCCCCGAACAACTTCATCGGCTGCTTGGGGAACGACGGGTTGACTTGGTCCCATGTCGAGACCTTCCCCTGGGCCGAAGGTTCCCACATCCGCTTCAACTCGGCGATGGAGAGGCTCTTGATGAAGGTGTTCTTCGGATTGATGACCACGGTGAGGGCATCGAACGCGACCGGCAATTCGAAATACTTGATGCCTGCTTTTTCGCAATCGGCGATCTCCGATTTCACGATCGATCGCGACGCATTGGCGATATCGATCTCGCCGCGGCAGAATTTCTTGAACCCGCCGCCCGTGCCGGAGATACCCACCGTCACCTTAATGGTGCCCTTCTTCGATTTCTGGAATTCCTCGGCGACCGCTTCGGTGACCGGATAGACGGTGCTCGAGCCATCGATCTTGACTGTTTGGGCCAGCAATGGACCGGCAATGATCATGCTTGCGACCGCGGCGAGCCTCGTAACGCGCACTGTTCGATTCATGCTGTTGCCCTTATGATTAGTAGGTTCGAGATTAGTAGGTTCGACCACCACCCCACCACGATAAGCCGCTTAGGTTACAGTTTGATGACGACCCCGCATCGAGGAGACGCAATGAACCCACGCATCGAGCATTTGGTATCGATCGCCGCCCCGCTCTGGGCAGGCGAGGCCGAAGTCGTACGCACCTACTGGACTTCGCCGAAGCGCACGCCGCAGGCGGACCTCCTTTGGTTATCCCGCCAGTGTTTCAAGGAATTCTGGGGATCGGGCGTGAGCAAATACGATCGCGGCGGCGTGTTCCTCGGTGTGATGAAAAAGCTGATCGAGGCCGCGCCGACCATCGACGTGTCGCTCGATCGGAGCGAAGTGCTGGATACCCTGGAAGGCCTGAGGGCTGAGTTCTCGCACTACTGCGCGTTCGCCGATGTCTATGACGCGATTCGCCCGGCCGGCACACCAAGGCTGAATCCGCATGGGCTCGAACCCTGGCCCGAAGAAGATGCGCTCACCGCGCTCAGGTACAAGCATCAGGATGAACATGGCGCGATCGGCATGCGCGCATGCAAGTTCACCGAGGGCGGCTATTGCACCTTGTTCTCCGAAGGCATGGCCCTCGCCGGCAAAGGCGGGATCGACGAGAAAATCGCCGCCGCCTGCGCGCTCGTGTACGAGGATGAATTCGGACACATGCTGGCCGGCATGACCGGCATCAGTGACGCCGGCCTTGGCGATCCGGACTGGAAACTCATTGAATCGCTGGTCGTCGCGCAGCTCCAGAAGCGCATCTATATGCGCAACGGCCAGTTCGGCTTCCCGCTCGCCGAATCACGGATCCAGGCGATCTTCCGGGGCGATATCAAGCCGGTCGTCTTCGACTATGCGAAAGCGAAGCTTGCGGCCTGATCCTTCACTACCAAGGTGATGCGGATGGATCGAGCCACGCCACGCTGTTCAACGACGGTGGTGCGACTATCGAGGCTCATTGCGATGGCGGCGGCAATCGCCGGCTTGCACAACCTCGTGGTCGCGCAGACGTTTCCCACGAAGCCGATCCGCATCATCGTCCCTTACGCACCGGGCGGCTCCCCCGATACGCTTGGACGAACCCTCGCGCAGGCGAGCGCCGATGCGTTGGGTCAGCAGATCGTGATCGAGAATCGTCCCGGCGCGGGCGGCGTGGTGGCGGCCGAAGCGGTCATGCGGGCCCCGCCGGACGGCTATACGCTCCTCATCGCCGACTCGTCGATCTACGCCGTCACCCCGAGCCTCAATCCGAAGATGCCCTTCGAGATGCTGCGCGACTTCGCACCGGTGACACTCGCCGTGTCCTCGCCGATGTTCCTCGCGCTCAACGCATCGCTTGGCGTCGAGGACGTCAAGTCGTTCGTGAGCCTGGCGCAGGCGAAACCGGGCATGGCCTTCGGCTCATCGGGCAACGGCACGGTGCATCACCTCGCGCTGGAGCTCATGAAGGCGAACGCCAAAATCGACCTCACGCACGTGCCCTACAAGGGCGCCGGACAGTCCGTCCCGGCCGTCGTCGCGGGGGATGTCGGGGGCATATTCGCTGCCATCAATACGCTCTTGCCCCATGCCAAATCAGGCCGGATTCGCGTACTCGCCATCGCGGCCTCGGAACGCAGCCCATTGATGCCGCAGATTCCGACCCTGGCCGAAGCAGGTGTGCCGGGCGTCGATATGTTCATTTCAATCGGCGTGTTCGCGCCCGCGCGAACGCCTCGCGACATCATCGACAAGCTCAGCATCGAATTCAACAAGTCGCTTGCCAATCCTGAGGTGCGGCAACGACTGTTCAATGCCGGCATCGACCCGATCGGTTCGACGCCGGAGCGCTATGCCGATGCGATTCGCGCTGAAATCACCCAATACGGCAATATGGTGAGAAGCGTCGCGGCGAAGATGAATTAAAAACGGCGGGACGTGCCCGCCGTTGGTTTCTTCAACCGTTGCCTCCACCTTGAGAAATGCGCGCGTCAGCCGCGCGCATTCCTAAGCCGTCATCAGTTTCTTCACGCGTGAGGCAACAAACGGGAATCGCCGGACGCGCTGACCCGTCGCGTTGTAGATCGCGTTGGCCACCGCGGCCGGCACCGCGATCAACGAGGGCTCGCCCGCACCACCCGATGGCTCGTCTTTCCGATCGATCAGGACGACATCGATCGCCTCCGGTGCATCCTTGATATCGGCAATCGGATAGTTGATCCAATCGGTACTCGTCACGCGGCGCTGATCGAAGTGGACTTCCTCGAATAATGCTCTCGACAGGCCCTGCATGATGTTCGCCTCGACCACGAGTTGCAGCGAACCAGGATTGATGATGAGGCCGCAGTCATGCGCCACCGTAACGCGCTTGGCCCAGATCCGACCGGTCTGCCTGTTGATCTCGATGTCCACGATGACCGCCGCGAAAGCGCCGTACCCCGACATCATCGACAGGCCGCGCCCGCGCAATAGGTTCCCTGATGCCTTGCGGGGTTTCGCGTCATCCGGACCCCAGCCGGCCTTCTCGGCCGCAGCCTTGATCACGGCGATTTCGCGCGGATTGGTCAGATGCTTCAACCGAAACGCCACCGGATCCATACCGACTGCCGCGGCGACCTCGTCGATGAACGCATCCTGCGCGAATCGCGACTGGAATTCCTGGGGCGCGCGCAGATGCGCGGAGCGAAGCGGCGAGGCTTGCTCCTGCAACGGCGCGATGGTCTGCCAGAACTGCACCTTGTTATTGAACTGATACGACTCATGCGGCGTATCGAAGTTGTGCATGTTCCATTTTTTGTGGCCAAGCTGCATCCCGGCGATGGTTTGTTCGGGACCATCCGCGATCCACTTCACATCCCAACCCGAAAAGCCCTTCGCGCGGAACGACCAGCCATCGACATTGCCGGCGGCGTCGAGCCCCGCCTTCATCGTCACGACCGCCGCCGGTGCCTTGGGATCCCAGGCAATCCCCTCGTCGCGCATCCATTGCACGCGCACCGGCCGCCCCATCTCACGCGACATGATCGCGGCTTCGAACGATGCCTCGTCGGCGTCGCTGCGCCCGTATGAACCGGCCCCATCCTTCCAGATGACGTGGACCTTGTCTTCGGGAATCTCAAGCAGCTTGGAAATTCCAAGACGATGGAAATGCGGCTTCTGCGAGTCGGTATAGATCGTGACCTTGTCGGCCTTCACATCGGCAACGCCAACCGACGGCGAGAACCGCGCATGCGACTGGAACGCACATTCGTAGTCAGCCTCGATCACTTTCGCTGCCTTGGCGAATGCCTGCTGCGCCGGCCCTTCGTCAAACTCCTTCTTGCCGAGGAAACCGTTTTGTCCGTTCGATGCAACCACCGCGGCCTTGCGGATGTGATCGTAAAGCGCTTCATGCCCCGGCCAATTCATCGCGGGTTTCGACCATTCGACCTTCAACTTGCGGGAAGCCTGGATCGCATCCCATTCGGTTTCGGCCACGACGCCGAGAAAATCCTTCTTCCAGACGACCTTCGCGCCCTTGATATCGCGAATGGAGGACTCGTCCACCTTGACCGGCGTTGCGGCAGCGACGCTCGGGCGCACCATGCGTCCATGCATCATGCCCGGCAGGCGAACGTTGCCCACATAGTCTTCCGTACCCATGATTTTCGCGGGAATATCCTCGCGCATCGCGGGCTGACCAACGATCTTGTATTGCGACACGGGTTTGGGCTTGGCTTCGCCGACGACATCCATGCCGTTGCCGATCTGCTTGTTCCAGGTGAGCTTGCCGGCCAACGCTCCGCTCGCAACCAGGTCTTCGTATGTCACGCGTTTGGTCGGATCAGCAACCACGAGCACCACACCGTCTTGAACCGTTACCGCATCGGCCGGTACACCGAGTCGCGCTGCGCCGGCATTGACGAGAACACGGCGCGCTTCAGCCGCGATATTGCGAATGGGTTTGCCGCCCGCGCGAATACCGGTCGAGCCGCTGGCACCACCCTGATTGGCTGTGCGCACCGTGTCACCGAACAAAATCGACACGCGGCTCAAAGGAACATCGAGCTCCTCGGCGATGATTTGCCGGAACGCTGTCGCAAGACCCTGACCGTGGTCGACCTTGCCCGAGAACGCGAGAATCTTGCCGTCGCGCCCGATCGAAAGCCAACTGCTGAACGCCTCTGGGGAAGGGCTGGCAAACGTTGCTGCTTGCGCCGCTGCATCGTCGATAAACGCGGCCTGCATGCCGCCGGTCGCACCGACCGTCACCAGCAATGAGCCGGAAGCCTTGAGGAAGTCGCGCCGGGTAATTTCAGTTGTCATGGTTTTCTCCTCCCTCAGGCCATCGAATCGGCAGCTTTGCGGACCGCGCGCAGGATCGCCATATGCGTTCCGCAGCGGCACTTGAGGCCGGACAGTTGATCGCGAATCTGCGCGTCGGTGATCTTGGCATTTTTCT
Organism: Burkholderiales bacterium; assembly: GCA_046160305.1. Lineage (GTDB taxonomy): Bacteria > Pseudomonadota > Gammaproteobacteria > Burkholderiales > SG8-39 > SHXR01. Next base: position 1,403 of record JBJXGX010000345.1, on the reverse strand, counting down.
CCAGGATGGCAACCGCGCTCATCACCCACCCACTGGCGCAATAGCCGCAGCTCGCGGCCTGCTCTTCGATGAATGCCTTCTGGACCGGATGCGGCACGGCGGCCGAGCCGATCCCTTCGATCGTCTTGACCGGACTCTTGATAGCGCTAAGTGGCGTGACGCATGAGCGCACGGCCCGGCCATTCATGATGACGGTGCACGCACCGCATTGCGCAACACCGCAGCCGAACTTCGGGCCGTTGAGCCCAAGCTCGTCGCGCAATACATAGAGCAGCGGCGTATCGGGCGAGGCCTTCACCTCGAGCTCGACACCATTGACGGTAATAGTCGAATTAGCCATGGGAGGTCCTCCTGGTGGGCGCTCGTTCTGAGCCGGCGGATCATACACCGCGCGCCGCGGCCGGCCTTAGGTTGCTTCGTCGCGAACATCTGCCCCGCTCAATCGCGGGATGGTCGCATCGCGCGCAGGACGGACCATTCGGGTCGCGTTGGCATCGCAGGAAACGACAACGAGGTCTACGTGAAACTCGATTTGGATCCCGATGGGCTGCCCTTCACGCGAAGTTGATGTTGCCTCGAATCCCCGCATCACCGGCGTTGTCCAACAAACGAACCAATGCCGCACGCTCAAATGCACGTGACCTGCGCCGAATCAGGATGATTACCCCGGCATGCGGGATGTCTCGTGCAAGCGCCAGGAAATCATCGCGGTTACAGGGGTAATGAGTACGCATGCTTGTTCGATAGCCAGTCGAAGCACATCGTCGTCGGGCACTGTTGCCGGCGCGATCTCGCGCAGCTTGAGGACCTCATGACCCAGAGCCACGAGCGCGAAGGCAATGTCGTCCGGCACGTCCGTGGTCGAACAGAAACTTTACGGCATGTCGCCCGCCATCTGGCGTGCGACTAGCACGTCGATATCGCCACGATGGTCCTCGTAGTACGCCAGGCACTCGTATATCTGGGCGCGTGTGACGTTAGGGAAGCAGCGTCCGACGATACTGTCCACAGTCTCGCCGCTTTGCAGTAGGCCGATCGCGTCATGTACACCCACCCTCGTGCCTTCGATAATGGCTTCGCCGCCGCGAACCCCAGACAGCCGCGCGATGTAGCGATATGCAGTCGATACGGCACGATTTTCCGTCATAGCACTAACGACCTCCCATCCGACGCTATCGATGAACCCGAAGACAGCGCCTCTCGCAAATTTGGCGCAGTTCCACGGTACACATCCCCACAGCACACATCTGACGTGGATCCAATTATCCACGAAAGCGTGCCCGCGCTGCCATACTGAAGTCGCAACACATCCGGTACGAGGGGTCACGCCGTTCTCTCCACCTCACCCTCGCGCTGCCCGAATCGCCCGCCACACCCGATCCGGGGTCGCCGGCATTTCGAAC
>JBJXGX010000344.1:0-15741 GCA_046160305.1 Burkholderiales bacterium | reverse complement strand
GCTTCTACGCCTACGGCATCATCGCGCGTCTGGCGCTCGTGGCAGCCGCCCTCGAGCTCGAGCAGACGGCGCCAACCGGGTAGCCCGCCCCGATGCGCATCGGCATCGTTCTCGATCCCCTCGACTCACTCAAGATCTACAAGGACTCGACGTACTCGATGATGGTCGAGGCGGCGGGCCGCGGCCATGAGATCTGGGCGATGATGCAGGATGGGCTGCTTTGGAAAGGCGGCGCGGTGCTGGGCGCCATGCAGCGTCTCACCCTCACCGGATCGACCGCGGCGAACTGGTACACGCTCGGCGAATTCGTACAACGCCCGCTGTCAGAGCTCGATGGCGTAGTGATGCGCAAGGACCCGCCGTTTGACATTGAGTACGTCACCAGCACCTGGATGCTGGAGCACGCACAACGGCAGGGCGCGCGCATCTTCAACGATCCGCGGGCGATGCGCGATCACAGCGAAAAGCTGTCGATCATGCAGTTCAGTCAGTTCTGCGTCCCCACCATCGTTACGCGTTTGATCGACGACCTGAACGCATTCATCGACCTGCACCGCGAAACCGTGGTGAAGCCCCTCGATGGCATGGGCGGCGCGGGGATTTTTCGGGTCGCGGCCGACGACCCCAATCGCAACATCATCCTCGAGACGGTCACCGAGCTTGGCCGGCGCATGGTTATGGGGCAACGCTTCATCCCCGCGATCACCGAAGGCGACAAGCGTATTCTCGTGATCGGCGGAGAGCCGGTTCCCTACTGCCTCGCGCGCATTCCGAAGGCGGGCGAGTTCCGCGGCAACCTTGCTGCCGGCGGGCGCGGCGTGGCCCGTCCGCTGTCAGAGCGGGACCAGCAGATTGCGCGCGCAATCGGCCCGGAGCTCGCCCGGCGCGGTCTGCTGCTGGTTGGGCTCGATGTGATCGGCGATCACTTGACGGAGGTAAATGTCACGAGCCCGACCTGCTTTCGCGAGATCACGGACCAGACCGGGTTTAACGTCCCGGGCATGTTCATTGATGCCCTGGAGCGCGCGATCCGCGCCGATGAACGCTAGGACACCTCGAACACCTGCGGCGCCCGAGTGCTTGCGGCGGCGTGCAATTTTGGATTTGGCCGGCGCGTCCGGAGCCTCGTTTCAGCGACACTGACAACCTCTCCATGATCGGACTTCTCATCATTGCCCATGGTGATCTGGGCAAGACGCTCATTCAAAGTGCGACGCATATGCTGGGCGGCGCCCCGGCGCACGTCGCGAGCATCGCCGTCGTCGGGCGCGCGGATCCCGATGACCTGCTGCATGAAGCGAAGCAGCAGATCGGCGCCCTGGATGATGGTTCCGGCGTACTCATCCTCACCGACATGCTGGGCGGCACGCCGTCCAATGTCGCCACGCGGGCACTCATTCCCGGGCGGGTCGAAGGCGTGAGCGGTGCGAGCCTGCCGATGGTCGTACGCGCGTTGACCTACCGCCATGCCCCACTCGCCACCGTCGTGATCAAGGCGGCGTCCGGTGGGCAAGAAGGCGTCGTCCGTCTCATCCCGGCATCCACCCCCCATGCCACAAGCGGAAATTGAAATCGTCAACAAGCTGGGGCTGCATGCGCGCGCCTCGGCCAAGCTGACGCAGACCGCTTCAGGGTTCCGCTCCGAAGTGTGGATTTCGCGCAATGGCCGCCGCGTGAATGCGAAGAGCATCATGGGCGTCATGATGCTGGCCGCGGCCAAAGGCAGCCGCGTACTGATCGAGGCCGATGGCGAGGACGCGCAGTCGGCGTTGTCGGCGCTCCAGGATCTCATCAACGACAGGTTCGGCGAGGGCGAATGAACGATCCCGCCGCGATCGGTGCGCTGAGCGAGGCGAGTGGCGCAAGTTTCACCCTGATCGGCGCAAGCGTTTCATCGGGCATCGCAATCGGGCATGCGCATCTGGTCACGGCTGCCCGCCTGGAGGTACCGCAGTACGAGCTTCGCGAGCAGGATGTGGACGCCGAGCTCGCGCGGTTCGACGCGGCCATGACGCAACTGCAGGCGGAGCTGGCCGAGCTGGCCGCCGGTGCCGCGCCGGGCGTTGCCGGTGAGCTCAATACCTTCGTCAATCTGCATCGCATGCTGCTTGCGGATTCGGCGCTATCGAAGGTTCCGCGCGACATCATCCGCGATACGCGCTGCAACGCCGAATGGGCGCTGGTGCAGCAGATGGAATCCTTGGTCGAGCAGTTCGAAAGCTTCGAAGACCCGTACCTGCGCGAGCGCAAGTCCGATGTCCAGCAGGCGGTCGAGCGTTTGCTGAACGCATTGCTTGGGTCGGCGCATACGCCATCGGGCCCCAGTCATGAAGAAGACATCGTCGTCGTGGCGCACGATCTGTCGCCGGCCGACATGATTCTGTTCAAGCAGCACAAGTTCGCCGGATTCGTGACGGATGTGGGCGGGGTCACCTCGCATACGGCGATCGTGGCACGCAGTCTTGGCTTGCCGGCGGTGGTCGGGCTGCATCACGCGCGGGGCATGATCCGCGAGAACGAGCTCCTCATCGTCGATGGTGCCCGCGGCACGGTGATCGTCAACCCCGATCGGCAGGTGCTCGCGGAATACCAGCTCAAGAAGCGCGAACGCGAGCTGGAGCGTCAAAAGCTCAAGCGGTTGAAGACGACGCCGGCCGCCACGCTCGATGGCACCTTCATCGAGCTCCACGCGAACATCGAGTTGCCCTCCGACATCGAAGGGGTGCTCGATTGCGGCGCGGGCGGCATCGGTTTGTTCCGCAGCGAGTTTCTCTTTCTCAATCGGGACGATCTGCCGGACGAAGACGAGCAGTTCGAAGCCTATCGGGAGGTTGCCCAGGCGATGCAGGGCAAGCCCGTCACGATTCGCACGCTCGATCTGGGCGCGGACAAGGCGCTCACCGGCGGTGATCGCGGCGGGCCGAATCCGGCGTTGGGCCTTCGCGCGATTCGCTTTTGTCTGGCCGAACCGCAGCTTTTCCTCACGCAGTTGCGGGCCATCCTGCGCGCCTCGCACTTCGGCCATGTCCGCGTCCTGCTGCCGATGCTCGCGCATGCGCACGAGGTCGAGGCGGCGTTCGTCTATCTTGCGCAGGCCAAGGATGCGCTCAGCCGGGACGGCATCCCGTACGATCCGAACATCGAAGTGGGCGGGATGATCGAAGTACCCGCGGCTGCGTTGGCGCTATCGATCTTTCTTGATCGCCTCGATTTCCTCTCGATCGGCACCAACGATCTGATCCAATACACGCTCGCGATCGATCGGACCGACGAGACCGTTGCGCACCTGTACGATCCAATGCATCCGGCGGTACTGCAACTGATTGCCAATACGATCCGCACATGCAACAAGGCGGGCAGGCCGATTGCCGTTTGCGGCGAGATGGCGGGCGAGCTCGCCATGACGCGGCTCTTGCTTGGCTTTGGCCTGCGGCAGTTCTCGATGCACTCCTCGCAAGTGCTCTCGATCAAGCAACAAGTGCTGCGCACGAGCCTCGCCGACGTGGCGCCGGTCGCGCAGCGCATTCTTCGCAACATCGATCCGGCCAAGCAGCACGGCCTCCTCACGCGGCTGAACGCGTAGAGCAGGATGAACCACCAAGGCACCAAGTTGTTCCAAGATCGACGCGCCCATCACGTCATCGAGTTCACGCTCGTGGGCAGCAGGCAACATCGCATTAAGGCACACCACGACGGCTCGACGGAACACGACTTGAGCAAACGCCAATCTTGGTGTCTTGGTGCCTTGGTGGTTCATCGCCCTCGCCCGGGCCGCTTGCTGGGGGCCGACGCCCTGCTATACTCTCCGCAGCGCTGATTTGATAGTCAGCTTGCGAGCGCCGAAGCAACATCGATTCGCACCCGGCCGGGCGAATGGGTGGCTTCCAAATCCAGCTAAAGCGAGGCTCTTCGCTGATCGCCGCACCATGCGGCCGTTGCGACAAGAACTCAGAAGCCCGTTTCGGCACTCGCTGGAACGGGTTTTTTGTTGCACGAGGGCAGGAGCGCCATGTCGACGGTACGTTCGGTAGGCGCGGTGACGCCGCGCACCATGAGCTTCGATGCACCGCTTGAATTCCGCGGCGGTGGAACCGTCGATCGCTACGAGCTGATGTATGAAACCTACGGCACGTTGAATGCCGATCGATCGAATGCGGTGCTGGTGTGTCACGCGCTGAACGCCTCCCATCATGTCGCCGGCTACTACGCCGATGATCCACGCAACATCGGCTGGTGGGACAACATGATCGGCCCGGGCAAGGCCCTCGACACCGATCGTTTCTTCGTGATCGGCGTCAACAACATCGGTGGCTGCTTCGGGTCCACCGGCCCGGCGAGCATCGATTCGCGGACCGGCAAGCCCTACGGATCGCGATTTCCCGTCGTGACCGTCGAGGACTGGGTGGAAGCGCAAGCACGCTTGATCAAACGGCTGGACATCTCGCGCCTGGCGGCGGTGATGGGCGGAAGCCTCGGTGCAATGCAGGCGCTGCACTGGACGCTCGCCTATCCGGACAGCGTCGCCAACGCAATCGTGATCGCCGCGGCCCCGACGCTTTCCGCGCAGAACATCGCGTTCAACGAAGTCGCGCGCCAGGCGATCACGACCGACCCGGACTTCCACGGCGGCGATTTCTACGAGCACGGGGTGAAGCCGGTGCGGGGCCTGCGTCTGGCGCGGATGATCGGCCACATCACCTACCTGTCCGATGACGCGATGATGGCGAAGTTCGGCCGGGCGTTGCGAGGCAGCCGCATCGGCTATCACTTCGATGTCGACTTCGAGGTCGAGTCCTATCTGCGTTACCAAGGCGACAAGTTCGCCGAGTATTTCGACGCCAACACCTATCTTCTCATCACCCGCGCGCTCGACTACTTTGATCCGGCGCTCGACTACGGTGGCGATCTCACGGCGGCGCTCGCGCGCGCCAAGGCGCGTTTTCTCGTCGCCTCATTTACCTCCGACTGGCGCTTCGCACCGACCCGCTCGCGCGAGATCGTCAAGGCCCTGCTCGACAATCGCCTGGACGTGTCGTACGCGGAGATCGACGCTCCGCATGGACACGACGCCTTCCTGCTGGACGATGAGCGCTATCACAAACTGGTCGGTGCCTATTTCGACAATATTGCAAGAGCGCTCGCTGTCGCGCCCGCCGGCCCACGCGAAGGCAACGTCGTCCCGCTCAGGAACCCGGCGAGTGAGCGCAAGGCGGCCGCATGAATAACGCGGAGGCGCGCCAGCCGCTCACCGGACGGGAAGATCTCGATGCCATCGCGGGATGGATAAAGCCGGCCGCATCGGTGCTGGATCTTGGCTGCGGAGACGGATTGCTGCTACGGCATCTGCGCCAATCGCGCGACGTGCGGGGCTATGGCATCGAGATTGCCGACGAAAACGTGATCGCCAGCGTCCGCAACGGCGTCAATGTCATTCAAAGCGACCTCGAATCCGGCCTCTCGGGAATCGATGCCCACTCGTTCGACTATGTGATTCTCTCGCAGACGCTGCAGACGGTTCGCCAGACCGAGCAGATCCTGCAGGAGATGTTGCGGGTGGGACGCGAAGCGATCGTGACCTTTCCGAACATGGGATTCTGGTCGCATCGACTGCAGATCATGCTCGGACGCATGCCGATCTCGAAAAGCCTGCCGTACCAGTGGTTCGACACGCCCAACGTTCATCTATGCACCATCCGCGATTTCGAGGCGTTCTGTTCGTCGCACGGCATTCGCGTGCTGGAGCGGATCGTCATGCACGGTGGACGGCGGATCAACGCGATGCCGAATCTGCGCGGCAGCCTCGCGGTCTTCCGATTCGAGAAGGCTTCGGGATGATGGGCGCAGAGAATACGTCGTTGATCGCTCGAGATTTGAACCACCAAGGCACCAAGACACCAAGGTTCTTGAAAACGCATGCAAGCGACGCGCCTCTGCCATTTCTAAGAAGGTCCCTTTCGCGACGATGCGGTATCCACGCGCACCGGAACGCTTGGTGTCTTGGTGCCTTGGCGGTTCATTCCTAGTCCGGCAGTCAGGATTCTCATGATCCGACCCGCCCCCTCCGTCCTCCGCTCGAAGCTCTTCTGGGTGGGCGTTCTCTATTTTGCACAGGGACTCCCCTTCGGCATCTTTTTTGATGTGCTTCCCGTCTGGTTCCGGCAGCAAGGCGTCGATCTGCGCGACATCGGTGCGTTGAGCCTGCTTGGGCTCGCCTGGACGCTCAAGTTCCTGTGGGCCCCCGCGATCGACCACTACCGCCGTCATCGGTTGTGGATGGCAAGCGCCGATCTCGCGATGGGCGCGGTGATGCTCGTGATCGCGGCGCACGCGGGGCTTGGTCCCGCGGTGTGGTTTGCGATCGCGATCTTTACCTTGCTTTCCGCGACCAACGACATTGCGATCGACGGCTACACGATCGAGTATCTCGACCGGGACGAGCTCGGTCTGGCCAACGGCATTCGCATCGGGTTCGGACGCGTGGGCATTCTCGCGGCGGGCGCGATCCTGATCCTCGCCGACTATGCAACCTGGAGCGGCGCGTTCACGATCGCAGCCGCATTGCTTGGCGTGCTCGCGCTTACGATGCTTGCCGCGCCGAAGGAGGGGCCTCGCCCGATCGCCGCACCAACCAGCTCCCTCGGCGCGGAGCTGAAAAGCGTCATCACGCGACCCTCGACATTGGCGGCAATTCTTGGAGTGGTGTTATTCGTGCTATGGCTGGTGTATCGGTCCGCGAAAGCGGTACGTGAGATCGAAGGACTGTGGCCGACCGCACTTGGCGTGGCCGCGCTGATTCTCGCCATTGCATGGATCAGCCAGCGCCTCAGAACTTCGCCGGAAGAACGCGCCACGGCCATCGCACAAGGGCCGATGTTCGGCGCGCTGTTTGAGCTGCTGAGTCGCCCGACCATGTTGCCGGTCGCGCTCTTTATCCTCATCTTCAAGCTGGGTGACGCGTCGATGGGCTTCATGGTGAAGCCGTTCTGGGTCGATCGCGGTTTCAGCGCGGCGGAAATCGGACTCGTTTCAGTCAACATCGGGCTTGGCCTGTCGATCCTTGGCGGGCTCGTGGGCGGATGGTATGTCGATCGACGCGGTGTGTTTCGCGCGCTATGGGTGCTCGGCCTCTGGCAAGCCGCCTCCAATCTGGGCTATGTCGCGGCGGCAACGCTGATTCCCGACGGTGCACCGCTTGCGCCATTGCATCGACTCGTGCTGTACGCAGCGAGCGCCGGAGAATCATTCACCGGCGGGCTCGGGACCGGCGCGTTTCTCGCGTTCTTGATGTCGATCGTCGACAAACGGCGCGCCGCGGCCGAATACGCGTTGCTGTCTTCGCTGTTCGCGTTATCACGCTCCTTGGCGGGTTGGGCGAGCGGCTATGGCGCAACCGAGATGGGTTATGCACCCTATTTCCTGCTCACGTTTTTTCTCTCGTTCCCCGCCTACTTCTTGCTGCCGTGGGTGGCGCGCATGCTGCGCAACCTTGATCCCCCTCCGCGATCAACGATCAGCGCTTCTTCTTGACGGCTTTCTTCGCTGTTGATTTTCTTCGTACTGCCGTGCCATAGGGCGCCGCACCGACGAGTATCGCCGCAAGGACGCACGGCTCATTGCCACGCACGCTCCACGAATGACGCGTGCCGCGCTGGATGAGCACATCACCCGCCTTCAGCAAGGTCTCGCCCTTGTCGACGATCGCGTAGATCTCGCCTTTCAGCACGACGATGTAGTCGGTCGTTGCCGTGATGTGCATCATCGGATCAGTGGATGTCTGGTCCTGCGCATGCGATGCACCGATGGAATCGAATCCCGCACGGGCATTCGTCTTGCCGCGCCACGTCGCATCGGGCGGCAGCTCCACGATGCGAAAGATCGTGCCGTTCGAGGGCGGTTCCAATCTCACCGGGCGCTCGGCCCCATCGGCTTCCCCCTCATTGGATGCCGGGGACGTTGTTGTTTCCCAAAGATCGGTGAGCGCAAGTCCCGGGATCGCCGACATCTCTTTGACATTGGGCGCGAGACCATCCATCAGCAGGATCGATTGGCCATCGATGTCGTGGCCGGTGACAACGCGCCGAACTCTCCAGACCATTGGCGACACTCCTTCCCGTTTCATCGGTGGTGACTAGAGTTCCCACTCGTAGTCGATCGTGAGCGGCGCGTGGTCGCTGAATCGCGTGGTCTTGTAGATCGCCACCTTGCGGGCGGTGGCTGCGACACCCGGCGTCGCGATCTGATAATCCAGTCGCCATCCGACGTTCTTGCCCCATGATTCGCCGCGGTTCGACCACCACGTGTACTGCTCCGCGCGCTGATCGATGCGGCGGAATACGTCGACCCAGCCAAGCTCATCGAACACCTTCGTGAGCCAGGCCCGTTCCTCGGGAAGAAAGCCCGAGTTCTTCTGGTTCGAGCGCCAGTTCCTGAGATCGATTTCCTTGTGTGCGATGTTCCAATCACCGCAGAGGATCAGCTCACGACCGGAGGCACGCAGCCGCTTCAACACCGGCAGAAATTCATCCAGGAATCGAAACTTCGCCTGCTGGCGCTCTTCCGAGCTGGAACCCGATGGCACGTACACCGAGACGATCGAGAGGTTGCCGAAATCGACCTGCAGATAGCGGCCTTCCGCATCGAATTCCTTGCTGCCCATTCCGGTAACGATCCGGTCCGGAACCGCACGACAGTAGACGCCTACCCCGGCGTACCCTTTCTTCGCCGCTGAATGGAAATGTGCGCTCAGCTTTGGCGGTTTGAGGATCGGATCGGGCAGATCCACCTCGTGTGCCTTGATCTCCTGCAGGCAGACCACATCAGCCTTCTGGCGGGAAAGCCATGGGAGCAAGCCCTTGGACGAGGCAGAGCGAACGCCATTGACATTGATGCTGATGATTCTCATGGATTCGTCGGTTGATGGCGGGGTCAACGGGTCGTTGGCGGGCCCGTCACCGGGCGGATTCTACGCATGGGATCGCAGAAGATCGAGCGCGTCGCGCCTTGTCGAGACGCTGCGGGTGCGCTGAAATCGAACCATACGATGGGCCGGAAAATGCCCGCGCACCGGCGCCGTTCCGCCTACAGAATGCAGGACGCCTTCCGATAAAGCTGGGGCCAATCCGCTCGTCCGCGTCCTCGAAAGGCCCCACCATGCGAACGCCCCAGTCGACCGTAATCGTCGCCGCGCTTCTTGGCGCAGCACTCACGGCAAGCACCCTGCCGGTCGAAGCGCAGGTGTATCGCTATGTCGACCCGAGCGGAAAGGTGCATTACACCGAGCGTCCGCCCGCTGAAAACGCAGGGCGCGCGATCGACAAGCTTTCCAAGCAAGGCGTTGTCGTCAAACGTACGCCGGCAGCGCAATCGGCGGAGCAACGCGCCGTCGCCGAAGAGGAGCGCAAAAAAACGGCCGAAGAGGATGTTGCGGGGCGTGTCGAGCAGCGCCGCATTCAGGCTATTCTCTCCGCCTATTCGAGCGAACGTGAAATCGAGTCGGCACGCGCAAGCGCGTTAGGCCCGGTATCGGAAGTCATCGAGCAGACGGAAGCGGCGGTCGCGAACCTGGACAAGCGCTTGGCCGATCTGAAGCCGGAAATCGACGCGCTCGGTGCGAAGCCCATCCCGGCAAAATTGCGGATCTCGGTGAAGACGGCCGAAGGCGAACGCGGCGCACTCGCGCAACTCCTCGAAGCCAAGCGCACGGAAGAGAAAGCGATCAACGCGCGTTTCGAAGAAGACCGCCGGCGCTATGTTGAAGGCAGCCGCGCCGTGGCGGAGCGGCGGGCCAGCCGCCCGGTTACGACACCGGGACCGGTCAGCGCGGCCAAGTAACGGCGCGGCGCAATTCAGTCACCGAGTTTTCGCCTCAGGATATCCGCGATCGCCGACGGATTGCCTTTGCCTTTGCCTGCCTTCATCGCCTGCCCAACCAGGTAGTTGAAGGCCTTTTCCTTCCCGGATTTGAACTCGGCGACCTGCGCGACGTTCTTCGCCAGCACATCGTCGACGATCGCCTCGAGCGCGCCGGAATCGGAAATCTGGCGGAGCCCTTTTTTCTCGATCAGTCGATCAGCGGCCTCAAAGCCTGATTCCTCACCCCGCCAGATCGCATCGAACAGGTCTTTGCCGGCGTTGTTCGAAATGGTGCCATCGCGAACGCGCCTGATGAGGCCGGCGAGCGCGTCGGCGCCAACCGGGGACTGCGCGATATCGATGTTCGCCTTGTTCAAAGCCCCAGCCAATTCGCCGGTGACCCAGTTTACCGCCTGCTTGGCGGACGCCGGATCGCAAGCGCCATTGGATGCGAGCCGCGCCACCAGCGCCTCAAAAAACTGTGCCGTCTCGCGCGATTGCGTCAGCGCCGCCGCATCGTAGGCCGACAGGCCAAAAGTCGCGACGAAGCGCGCCTGCTTCGCCGGCGGTAATTCGGGCAAGGCTTCTCGGACCGCATTGATCCAGTCGGCCGAGACCGCGAGCGGCGGCAGATCCGGGTCGGAGAAATAACGATAGTCGTGCGCGTCTTCCTTGGAGCGCATCGGTCGGGTTTCATCGCGATCCGAGTCGTACAGGCGAGTCTCCTGCACCACCCGACCACCATCCTCGATGAGCGCGATCTGCCGGCGCACTTCATAGTCGATCGCGCGTTCGAGAAATCGAAAGGAATTGAGATTCTTGATTTCGCAGCGCGTGCCAAGCTTCGACTCGCCCCTCGGTCGAACCGACACATTGGCGTCGCAGCGAAACGAGCCCTCCTGGAGATTACCGTCGCAGATGTCGATCCAGCGCACCAGGGTATGCAACGTTTTTGCATAGGCGACCGCCTCTTCCGCCGATCGCATATCGGGCTCGGACACGATCTCAAGCAACGGTGTACCTGCGCGATTGAGATCGATGCCGCTCATGCCGTGGAAGTCTTCGTGCAGCGACTTGCCCGCGTCTTCCTCGAGGTGCGCGCGTGTCAGGCGCACGACCTTTTCACCGGCTGAGGTTGCGATCGCGAGCGTGCCTCCCGATACGATGGGAATTTCGTACTGGCTGATCTGATAGCCCTTGGGCAGATCCGGATAGAAGTAGTTCTTGCGGGCGAATATCGATCGCGCATTGATGGTCGCGCCCACCGCCAAGCCAAAGCGTATCGCGCGTTCGACGGCGCCACGGTTCGCAACCGGGAGCACGCCGGGCAACGCCACATCCACCGCGCTCGCGTGGCTGTTCGGTGCGGCGCCGAACGCGGTCGACGCCCCCGAAAAGATCTTCGAGCGGGTGGACAGTTGCGTGTGCGTCTCCAACCCTATGACGACTTCCCAGTCCATCTAGTCGACACCTTTCGGTTTTCGCTGATGCCAATCGGTGCATTGCTGAAACTGGTGCGCGACCCCGAGCATGTGCGCTTCGGAAAAATAATCGCCGACGAGATGCAACCCGACCGGCAATCCGGCGTCCCCGAAACCGCAGGGAATCGACATCGCGGGCAACCCGGCGAGATTTGCCGGCACCGTATAGATGTCGTTCAAATACATCTGTACCGGATCGGCACTCATCGCACCAAGTCTGGGCGCAACGGTGGGCGCGGCCGGGCCCGCGATGACATCGCAGCTCTGGAACGCGCGCGCAAAATCATCGGCGATCAGCCGCCTGACCTTCTGCGCCTTGACATAGTAGGCATCGTAGTAGCCATGCGACAACACGTAGGTACCGATGAGGATGCGTCGCTTGACCTCGTTACCGAAGCCTTGCGCGCGTGTCTTGCAATACATGTCGCGAAGATCGGTGTACTCGGGTGCGCGATAGCCATAACGCACGCCGTCGAAACGCGAAAGATTCGAGGACGCCTCGGCGGGTGCGATCACATAGTAGGCCGGCACCGACAATGGGGAGGTTGGCAACGAGATATCCACCAGACTCGCGCCCAGCAAAGCGAGCTGATCGAGTGCGTCGCGCACCGCGCCACCAACGTCGCCGGCGAGGCCCGCGCCGAAGTGTTCTCGCGCAACGCCCACACGCAGTCCGGCCAATGGCCGTTTGGACGAGACGCCGGCGAACGGCGCGTTCAATGCGCGACTGTAGTCTTCCGCCGGGCGATCGAGGCTGGTCGAGTCGCGCGCATCGAATCCGGCCATGACGTTCATCAGGAGCGCAAGATCGGCCGCGGATCGGGCGAAGGGACCCGCTTGATCCAGACTGGACGCATACGCGATCATGCCGTACCGCGACACCACGCCATAGGTCGGCTTGAGCCCGCAGATGCCGGTGAATGCCGCCGGCTGACGGACCGATCCGCCGGTATCGGTACCGGTCGCAGCAGGTGCCATCCGGGCCGCCACGGCCGCAGCCGATCCACCCGAAGACCCGCCGGGAACATACGCGGGATCCCATGGATTTCGGACCGGACCATACCAGGAGGATTCGCTGGTCGAGCCCATTGCGAACTCGTCCATGTTGGTTTTGCCGAGCAGCACGGCACCGGCCGCGTTGAATCGATCGATGACATGGGCATCGTACGGGCTGACGAAATTCGACAGCATTTTAGAGGCTGCGGTCGAAAGCCAGCCCGAGGCGACGAACACGTCCTTGTGCGCGATCGGGATGCCCGTCAATGGGGCATGTTCGCCTCGCGCGATGCGCGCATCGGCCGCGCGCGCCTGCGCAAGCGTGCGCTCCGGATCAACCGTGATGAAGGCGTTGAGCTTGCCGTCGATGGCCGCAATCCGCCCCAGAAACAGCCGGGTCAACTCGACGCTGGATATCCTTTTCGTTCCCAGCGCATCGACAAGATCCTGCAAGGTGGCGTCGATCATTCGATCACTTTGGGAACGAGGTACAGATCAGCTTCGACCTGCGGTGCAATCGCCTGGAAGTCGGCATGGCGGTCCGTTTCGCTGACCGCATCCTCGCGCAGCCGCAATACCACGTCCTGCGCATGGGCCATCGGCTCGATGCCCTCGGTGTCGACCGCCCGCATCGTTTCAATCATATTCAGGATATCGTTCAACTGCTCGCGGGCAGCGCTCGCCTCGGCATCGGTGATCTCGATGCGCGCGAGCATCGCGATGCGGTGGACGTCCTCAAGTTTGAGTGGCATGGCACGAAGGGAGAAGTGAACGCAAGGATGGGCCGTAGCGGATCATCGTGCGGATCAGAGCGCGCATCACAACGACCCGCACCGAAGCAGATTCGTAGCGGCGGTGCGCCGCATCGCTGCGGATGAGTGTGCAATTACACGCGAGTCGATCATGTGTTCGAAGTATTATAGGGGAAGTCGCCATGGACTCCGGACAGTGGCGAGTCGCCGGGATGATTCGCACGGAACATATGCGCCAAACATATGCTCGAACCATATGCTGCTCGAACCATATGCTCGAAACTGAAGCGCGCTTTTCAGAATCAGATTTTCAGAATCAGACTCCTGGCTGCAGAAATGGTGTGAGTGCGCCGTGTACCGGACCAACGTGCGCGACAACCCTTGATTGGATGTACCCACGCCCGGTGGAGCAGCGTCCGCTAATCCGCTTGGCATGCTCGATACTTGAAACGTACCCCTCGAACTGAACCACCTCGGCTGAGTGTCAGATATGTTCGGATTCTTACGCGCCTATTTCTCTGACGATCTTGCGATTGATCTCGGGACCGCGAATACCCTGATTTACGTGCGCGGAAAGGGCATCGTCCTCGACGAGCCTTCGGTTGTCGCCATTCGCGGCGAGGGCGGACCAAACGGCCGCCGAACCATCGCGGCCGTCGGCAAGGAAGCCAAGCTGATGCTGGGAAAAGCACCCGGCAACATCCAGGTTATCCGTCCGATGAAAGACGGGGTCATCGCCGACTTCACGATGACCGAGCAGATGTTGAAGCAGTTCATCAAGAAGGTCCACGTATCGCGGCTGTTGAGTCCCAGCCCGCGCATCATCATCTGTGTTCCCTCCGGTTCCACCCAGGTCGAGCGACGGGCGATTCGCGAATCGGCCGAGCGTGCCGGCGCCTCCCAGGTGTACTTGATCGAGGAGCCGATGGCCGCCGCGATCGGCGCCGAGCTGCCCGTCGCGGAGGCAACCGGATCGATGGTGGTCGACATCGGCGGTGGCACCACCGAAGTGGGCGTGATATCGCTTGGCGGCATGGTGTATGCCGGATCGGTGCGTGTCGGTGGCGACAAATTCGATGAGGCGATCGTCAACTACATCCGGCGCAACTACGGGATGTTGATCGGCGAGGCGACCGCTGAGCACATCAAAAAACAAATCGGTTCGGCGTTTCCGGGGTCCGAGGTACGCGAGATCGAAGTAAAAGGACGCAATCTCGCCGAAGGGATTCCGCGCGCCTTTACGATTTCATCGAACGAGGTCCTCGAGGCACTGACCGAGCCGCTCAATCAAATCATCTCCGCGGTCAAGATCGCGCTGGAGCAGACGCCTCCGGAGTTGGGTGCCGACATCGCCGATCGCGGCATGGTGCTCACCGGCGGCGGCGCGTTGCTGCGCGACATGGATCGCCTGCTCACCGAAGAAACAGGACTGCCGGTCGTGATTGCCGATGATCCGCTCACCTGCGTGGTGCGCGGGTCCGGCCGGGCGCTCGATGAAATGAACAAGCTCGTGGGCATCCTGGCAAGCGAATAGGGAATCCGCGCGGGCGCCCGCGTGGATTTTCACATTGGAAGCCTCGCCACCGCCGCTGTTCGATCGAGGACCAGCCCCAGTCGTTCGGCTGGTGTTTTTCATCGTCGCATCGATTGTGTTGATGATGCTTGATGCAAGATTCCGCTACGCGGAAACGATCCGTCAGGGGTTCGTCCTCGCCCTCTACCCCTTCCAGCGCGCGGCACTTGCACCGATTGCGCTGTTCGAGCAGGCCAGCGCGTTCTTCGTCTCGCAGGCGGCGCTCC
The DNA here is from genome assembly GCA_046160305.1 of Burkholderiales bacterium. Classification (GTDB taxonomy): domain Bacteria; phylum Pseudomonadota; class Gammaproteobacteria; order Burkholderiales; family SG8-39; genus SHXR01. The sequence continues at coordinate 860 of JBJXGX010000344.1, read as the reverse complement.
TGCGCGAAACATCGCAGTTGCGGGATGAAAAACTACGCGACGCCAAGGACCTCATGACGTTGCAGGCCCTGCAGGCGGAGAACCAGAAACTCCGCCAGCTTCTCAATGCCCGGGAACGCTCTGGCGGTTCCGCGCAGTTCGCCGAGATCCTGTATCTCGGGCGCGATCCGTTCACACGGAAGGTAATCATCGACAAGGGTTTCCAGCATGGCATCGGAACAGGGCAGCCGGTCATCGATGTCGGCGGCCTGATCGGACAGGTCACCCGGGTGCATCCGCTGGTGGCTGAAGTGACCCTGGTCATCGACAAGGATCATGCGATCCCGGTACAGGTCGTTCGCAGCGGATTGCGCGGCGTGGCGTTCGGCTCAGGAGACGGGGTCACGATCGAGCTCCGTTTCACCGCGACCAACAGCGATGTACGCGTCGGCGATGTGCTGGTGACTTCGGGGTTGGATGGGATCTATCCGCCTGGACTGCCCGTGGCGACCGTAACGCGGATCGACCACGACACCACCTCGACCTTTGCCCGGATCCTCTGCATGCCGACCGGCGGCCCAGGGCAGAATCGCGAATTGCTGGTACTGTCGATGGCGATAGAAGGCCCTCCGTATCCACCCGAAGCATCCGCGCAAAAGCGCCCGCCGCGTCCCGGTCGGAAAGCGCGTTAGCACGAGACGATCCATGCCTCTCGAACATGCCCCGAACCCCGAGTTGCTGGCACCGGTCAAGGTCCGGTACATCGTCTTGTCGGTGGTGGTCGCGCTGTTGTTTGCATTGCTGCCGTGGCGCGATCTGCGCGGTGTGCCCGATCTGGTCGCATTGGTGCTCGTATTCTGGTCCATTCATCAACCGCGCCA
>JBJXGX010000343.1:0-4274 GCA_046160305.1 Burkholderiales bacterium | reverse complement strand
CCACCCAATCATTCGGTTCAGACCATGCACCGCCGATTTCGCTCGCCCTGCGTACGCAATCAGACCCAGCCGGCAGGCCCCAGCGCACCGCTACAGATCCAGTTTCCTCATCAACGCGCTATTTTCCCACTGCGCTCGCGGCGAACGGACCGCAATTGAACAACCTCGCGCCGCACACCGGGGCACCGTACCGGCACGGTGAGCACAAAATGGCGTTTGTTTTTCCTTTCCACCGGGCGTGTACCCCGGAACCGTCCACGCGAGATCGGCGATGCCATCTTGCACCAGCTTCAGCTGCTGAAGCGGATTGCGGCCGAGCGTGCCACCGACGAACATCTCCACTTTCAGCGCACCGTTCGACGCCTTCGTGACGTCCTCGGCCCAGGTGGTGAACACCTTCGCAGTGAATGGCGCCTGCGCCGACTCGAAGCTCGCGAATTTCAACACCACGGGCTGCGCATGCAACGCGGAGGCGAACGACATGGCGACCGCGATTGCCGCGCACATCTTGATTGCTGAACTCAATTCGATCTCCTTTACGAATTCGATCACGCACAAACTGCAAGTTGACTTCCGTTGGATTCTACTTCCCAGTCGCCGGATCATCCTTCCTCCTCGATCTGGCGCCGCAACACCACCTTGGCAATTTTTTCCAGGGTAGAGCGCGGGAAATCGTCCACCATGCGAATCTCGCGCGGTCGCTTGAAATCAGCGAGCTCAGCGCTGCACGCCGCAGCGACGCGTGCGGCGAGATCATCGGTCCCGTTGGCCGCCGGCCGCACAAACGCGACCGGTACTTCGTCCAGCATCGAATGCTTCTTCGCGACGATAGCGCATTCATGAACACCCGCCACTCGCAGGATCACACGCTCGATTTCAGACGCGGCGACGTTCTCGCCACCCACCTTGAGCATGTCCTTGGTACGATCACCGAATCGAATCGAGCCATCGGCGAGCAGATCGACCCGGTCACCAGTACGGAACCAGCCATCCGGATCAAAACTTTCCGCGGTTGCCTTGGGATTGCCGAAGTATTCCGCGAACAATGACAGCCCGCGCCGCCCACGAATCTGCAGGAATCCCGAGCCGCCTGGATCAATCGCGCGGGACTCGCGCACGGGCACAGCGTCATCCTCGACGATTGCGATCTCATACTCGGGTGCGGGACGTCCGATCGACATCGGCACATTCGGCAGATGCGGCGATCCGACGATGCCATGCGTAATGGTTTCCGTCATCCCCCACCAGCCGATCGTCTTCACCCGAAAGTGCGCATCGGTCGGCGGCTCACAGATCGCGCCGCCCCATAGCCGATAGTGATGCGCTGGCGGCACCGGATGATCCATAAGTGCCTTGACGCAGAACGGCACGAGCGACGTCCAGGTACAGCGATTCGCAAGGGACACATTCCAAAACCGACTGGCCGAGAACCGCGGCTGGATTACCGCGGTTGCGCCCGCCCACAGGCACGCCAAGACGGAATAGGCCTGAGCGTTCGTGTGATAGAGCGGCAGATGCACGAGATGCACGTCGTCCGGACGCAGATCCTCGTGCGCCGCATTGACACGTCCGCCCCATAGTGCATTCGCCTGGGTCCAAAGCACGCCCTTCGGTCGCGACGTCGTGCCAGAGGTGTACTGCACGCTCATCGGTGCGACCGGGTCCGGGATGCGGCGGGCCGCAGGTTGATCGAACAACGCAGCAAAAGACGATTCGCGCTCGGGTGCGATTGCCGGCGGTTCGCCATTGTCGGTGGCCGTGATCGCGATCCAGCGCAACCCTGGACAATGTGCGGCAACAAGCGCAGCGAATTTCGGCTGGGTAATGCCGCCAACCGGTGCCGAGTGCTGCGTGAAATACGCCATTTCGGCGCCCGCTGCGCGCGCATTCGTCGTGACGGCCACCGCGCCGATCCACGCGCATGCGTACCATGCGACCAACGCCTCAGGGCAATTGTCCAGATGAATCAAGATGCGGTCACCCGATCGCACACCGCGCTTGAAGAGGCCGCCCGCAACGCGAGCGACATCGTCGCGAAACGCTGCAAACGTCCATGTTTCAGACGGCGCATCGAACGGTGTCCAAACGAGGAAGGGATGGTTCGCACGCGTCGCGGCGCGGGTCTCGACGAGCCACGCTACGTCGCAGCCGTTGAATGGATGGAGATCGTCGCGCTGCATTTGGACCCCGTCAGATGTAACACCGCCGCCCGGATCATAGCGCGCGTTTTGAAGCTGTTGATGCAGCAACGCGAACGGTGCCTCACCCACCGCACTCGACAAGACGGCGTTCAAGGTAGCGGCGCTCTGCATCATTGCGCACCAGCGCAAGGGCGGAACGATAGGCATCGCAAGCGTCGGCTGCGCGGTCCGAGCCGACGCAGCCGATCGGCCCGTGCGGCATGCAACAAGTGATAGCCCGACAATTCCTCGCGGTTTTCGAGATGCGCGATCCATGCAAGCCCACGCTCAGGGCCTTCGGCCATGGCGCGACGAGCATCATGCAGCAGCATCAGGGCGAGCAACCCAATGACTTCGGGTTCCTGCGGCACCAGTTCGGCCGGCAAGCGCGCGAGCCGGATCGCCTCCGCGCACAGATCGGGGCGTGTCAGCCCGGGTGTCTCAGTGGCGGCGTAGACCTCGTTGAACACAAGGTTGACCACCCCGAGCACTACTCTTGCAGGCGTTGCGGAAGAATTTCGCGAGGCGGCACTTCGTAGGGGATGTGCGCATCGAGCATCTATTGCATGGTTTGTCCTCTTTGTGGGTGCTCCGATGTCCGGTGGCATCGCTACGACGCAGCCCAGGGGCGGAAATCGACACCCTCGCATAAAGTTCATTTCTTCGAGGCGTTTCGCGTCGCCCGGAGTGACCACTCGCGCTGTCGGCCGCAACGGTGGTGACGATGCAACAGAACCTTGCCTTCGTCTAGGGCCCGACCGCGCTTTGGCATCCGTTGCGTGCGTGATAGCATCTGCGCCGCTGCTCGAAAGCGGGGACGGAACCGCTGCGCGGAACAAGAATCCAACGTTGCGGAACGTGTGGTTCGCGCCGGCAAGTCTCCTAATCGTTTATCACCAACCAAAAGACGAAGGAGGAAGCACATGCCAAAACAGAAAATAGTTGCGACCCTTGCAGCCGGCTTCGTCGCCGGCACCGCGTTCGCCCAAACCGCACCCAAGCCCGACGGCGAGTGGCGGGGTGGCATCGGCCTCTCGGCTGCTGCGGCGCGCGGCAACACCGAGACGACGAGTCTCGGCCTGAACGCCGATGCAGTCCGGCAGACGACGAACGACAAGCTCGGGTTCTACTTGCAGGACATTTTCGCCAGCAGCAAGAATGCGGCTGGCGAGAAAAGCCTTTCCGCGCAAATCTTCCGGATCGGCGGCAAGTACGATCGCGATATCACCGACAGACTGTATGGCTTCGGCGGCCTCGATTACGAACACGACAAGCTCGCCGGTGTAAAGCAGCGGATCCTGCCTCAAGGTGGCCTGGGTTTCCACGTGATCAAGTCCGAGCCGATGACCTTCGATGTCTTTGGCGGTGTCGCGTACAACGAGACCAAGTACTACACCGACCCCACAACGCGTAAAGCCGAGCTTCTGCTGGGCGAGGAGTCGATTCACAAGATCTCCGCATCGACCGCGTTCCGGCAGCGTCTCGCCCTGTACGCCCCATTCAGCGATCTCTCCGACAAGTATCGGCTTCAATTCGATGCCGGGTTGACCACGGCGGTCATCGGCGGCTGGAATCTGGTCGTCAACTACACCTATCGCCGCAACAACGCGCCGCCTTCCGGAAGAAAGAAGGACGACTCACTCCTCTTCACCGGCCTGCAGTATGCGTGGGGTCCGAAGTAATCCTTAGTCTCGCCGATTCGACGCCCGAAGCGTCCGAACGAGCGTCGAGATACTCAACGCTCGTGTCGCATTGTCCATGGACGATTCTCAAGCTGATCGCGCCCGCCATTGCGGCGTCTATGGATCCATGCGCATGCGCACACGGCGCTTCCAGAATATCTTGGGCTCGCTTGCTCAAGCGGATTTTTTGGGGTTGACGTCGAACACTGCGCGCAGTGTGGCGGCAGACTGAAAATCATTGCCGCTCCTTCGGCGGGCTCAGGACAGGCGTCGAGGACCCCGCGCTGATCGAGCAGATCCTCAGATCGCTGAACTTGTCTGCCCGAGCGCCACCCCGATCTCCAGCCCGTGCACCACCGCTGTTTCAGGCGGCCTGATCGCTGTCCTTGCCATCGCTCGCCGCGATGGCAAC
>JBJXGX010000342.1:0-9118 GCA_046160305.1 Burkholderiales bacterium | reverse complement strand
ACCCCATGAAGGACACATCATGTTGAAGCTCTATTACGCGCCCGGCGCCTGCTCGTTCGTGCCACATGTCGCCCTTGAGATGATCAAAGCGGCGACCGGCGAAGCGTTCGAGACGCAGATCGTGAAGCTGCACAAGGGGGAAAACAATGCGCCCGACTACCTCGCCCTCAACCCCGAAGGTCAGGTCCCGGTGTTGATCGTCGATGGCAAGCCGCTTACGCAAGTCATCGCGATATGCGATTACCTGAATCGCCGCTACCCGCAACTCGGATTGATGCCGGCTGGTCCGGCGGTGCAATCGGCGGCCGTGTCGCTGCTCGCATGGATGAACAACACGGTGCATCCGACATTCACCCATGTGTTCCTGCCGCACAAGTTCACCGACGACGATGCCACGAAAGCGGAGCTCAAGCGCTACAACCTGCTCCAGTATCGCGGCCTGCTTGAAAGACTAAGCGGGATTGTCGAGAAAGCGGATCCGTATCTCTTTGGGGCGACCGTATCGGTGGTGGATATCTACGCCGCGCTGTTTCTGCGATGGGGCGGATTGGCAGGCGTCAATCCCACGGACTACCCCAAGTACAAAGCATACGTCGATCGGATCGGCGCGCTCCCCGCGGTGGTGGCGGCGCTTGAGCGCGAGCGGATGCCGCTGCATACGTACAAGGGGTAGCAGACGGCGCGTTAGACCATGAAGCCTAGATTTTGCACCGTGAATCGGTTCAGGTTGGGGAAGATCCCCGATAGGTCGGCCGGTGCAACACCGAACCACTGGGCGAGCGTTGCGGCATATTGATCGACACCCGTCGTCGGAATCCAGCGCCCGTTGTTGTCCGTGTCGTCCGGACCACCGAGCGCGAGCGTGGGAAATGTACCGTACGTCGCCGTGCCCTTCACCGCGGCACCCATGATCATGTGGTGATTGCCCCAGGCATGATCGGTGCCGCTTGCGGTCGGGCGAAGCGTGCGGCCGAAATCGGACAGCGTGAACGTTGTGACCTCGTTCGCCGCCTGCATCGTGGTCATCGCCGTGTCGAATGCGCGGAGTGCGCCGGCCAACTCCTGGAATCGGCCACCTTGCGCGGCAACCTCGTTCTCGTGGGTATCGAAGCCGCCCAGCGACACGAAGAATATCTGCCGTTTGGCACCGATGGCGGTGCGCGCCTCGATCAGCTTGGCGGCGCGACGCAACTGGTTGCCAAGACCGGTGTTGACATTGGCGAACGCCTGATCCGCCAACGTATTGGTGCTGTTCAACAGTGCCCCGAGTTGTTGCGTGCCTTCGATGCCGGTCTTGAGGTGCGTCCCGGCCGATTTCATGAGTTTGCGCGGCGACCCTTCCGCCATGCCCCAAAGATTCTTCATCGCCTGATACTTGGCCTGGTCCGTGGCGTTGGTTGCAGCAACCCCCTGCAAGCCGAAGGTACCGGCGCCCGGAATGGACGTTGCGCGGGTCGAGGCACCGTTCAGGAAGACATCGTTGCCGGTGACGTTGTAGGACACCTGAACCGCGCCGTTGAGTGGCTGCACCCGATCGGCAATCAAGCCGCCCCAGCCGACAGTCGGGTTCGAGGTGAACACGGCGGTCTGCCATTCATGCTGTTGATCGTCATGCGAAAACAGATTCATTGGCCGCAGCGCACGCATCTGCTGATACTGAAGGCGCGTCAACGGCTGCAACAATGGGCCGACGTTGAACAACAGCGCCATGCGCCCGGCGTCCCACACTGCCTGCAGCGGCTGCAGATTCGGATTCAATCCGAATCGCGCCTGTCCGGCGGCAACCAGTGGCACTGCCTGACCCTGCCCGATCGCGATGTTCGGGCGCGCCTGCTGGTACAAGGTGTATTCGGCGTTCTGCACCGGGATCACCATGTTGTTGCCGTCATTGCCGCCATAGAGGAACACGCATACGAGCGCCTTGTAGTCGCTCGCGGCTTGGGCATAGGTGTTGAGCACACTGAAGCCGGGCAGCGCGTTCGCAACACCGAGCGCGCCGCATCCGGTGAGGAAACTGCGTCGTGAAATTCTGGTATTGATCATTGGATTCCTTCCGTGGTCGTCTGGCGGAACGCTGGTTGCCGGTCCGCGAATAAGGGGCGCAAGCGAGGCCCGTTAGGCCCGCTCGCTACTAGTTCGTCACTTGAAACTGCGCGGAGGTCAGAACCAGATAGGCGGCCGTTCGAACGCGTTTTGCCGCGTCGGTGGCTGGGACGGCCGTGACCGCCTGCACGATGGCTGCCTTCTCTTGCGTTGACAGGGTGTTATTGCAGAAGAGCGCGGACATCCGATCGACCAACGCGGTCGGATTCGCAGCGAGCGGATTGAATGCTGCCGAGTTGGTCTTCGTCCCGGTTGCGCCCGTTACATTGGTCACCGCCACGACGTTCTCGTTCTTCGCGATCAAGAGGTCGTGGACGAAATTAGTCCGCGCGAGAATCGTGCCGGTGTGCATGATCTTGAACTGCGGGCCAAGCGCATCGGTACCTGGCGCAACATAGTCAGGCGGATAGAAGTTGAAGACGGTCGGCGATTCGTACGGCAACTGCCCCATGCCGGCGGCGAGCCCACGCAGATACACGCCGTCAGTCGTCCCGTTCAATCCGCGAATCACGCTGGTCATGAGCAATGCCGGTTCGCGCAATTTGCCGAAATTCGGATCGGGGTTGCCATCGCCGCGTGCCTCGGGATTCAAAAGGATTTCGCGCAACACCGCTTTCATATCGCCGCGCACGCCCTGTCCGTTGTCGTTGAAGGCCGCCGTGACCCGCGCCACGTATTGCGGGCTCGGATTGGAGGTGACCAGGAACTGGATCAGTTGCTTGCCGATATACGGACCGACGTTCGGATGATTGAAGACGTTGTTAATTGCATCGTCGACATCTTTCTGGGGCGATTGACCTGCAGGAATGACGGTGCCACCGATCAGGGTTTTGGCACCGGCATCGTGGTGCGTGGGGAAGGGCGTCATCCTGCCGTCGAAGTGCTGCGGGTTCGGAAAGATCGCCGCAAACCCGGCACGCGTTGGGTAAGTCCAACCGGTGAAGACGCGCGCGAAGTTCTCGATCGTGTCCTGATCGTAGGTGTTGAGCGGCTTGCTCTGCGCGTCAAGCTTGCGCGATCCGTCCGTATTGAGGAGATATTCGCCCACCGAGAACAGCTGCAACAACTCGCGCGCGTAATTTTCGTTCGGCTCGGTTCCCTTGGCCGGGTCGGCCTTCATGTTGTTCACCATATTGAGATACGCGCCCATCACCGGCGAGAGGGTTGCCTCCGTCAGGATGTCGCGATAGTTTCCAAATGCGTTGGTCAAGAGCATCTGTTGATGCCGTTGATTCGCATAGGCGGGGACGATCGTGTTGGCCGAGATCACCACAATCTGCGAGAGCGCGAATGCCACGCGCTGGCGTAGCTGATCACCACCGCTCACCGCGTTCTGGAAGAACTGGCGCTGCAACTGGTACGCGGTGTAATTGTCGCGGGTGCAGGTAGCGGGTGAGCCGTCGGGACACTGCTTGCGCGGATCGATGTCCACCGCCCCGAGCTGCTCCATCCCCGTCATGGGCTTTACGAACTCCTCGGCAAGCGCGAGGGCGGGCCCCTTTTGCTGCGCATCCGCAACTGTGGCTTCAGTCGCCCCGAACGAGGTCTGCTCGCGGAAACGCACTGCGTCGCCGGCGGAGGTAGGCTTTGCCTCGACCTCAGCCGGGGTGTTGCCGCCGGGAACAGGCCCCTGCGTGGTATTGGTCGAGGTCGCGGCGCTTCCGCCATCCGACGAAGCCCCGCCGCCACCGCAGGAGACGAGGCACGCGCCGAACACGGCGCTGATAGCTAGTGCGAGAAGTCGAGTGGATAGGCCCCTGCGCGAGGCCGCTTTGCGTTGCTGGACATTCATTTACAGCCACCTCCGTACAATTTGTATGGAACCGATCGATCGCTTGCGCGATGCCGGTTTGATGGCTGCGGCTGGAAATGGAGCGGACCTCACTTACGCTCCGACTACCGAGGATTTACCTCCTCGACCGCGACGTTCTGTCTACTCGTCGCGCCTGCGATCATCATTAATCGTGTTCGCTGCATCGGACGTTAGAGCACGTCGCTGCGTTCGTCAATGGCGCGCCCATCCGGTCTGATGAGCGGGCCGCAAGTCACGATGAACGATCGTTGAGCGCCGTAAGCCCGACGAAATGGGGCAACGAAAGGGTCCCTGACTCAAGGGTCCCTAACTCGGATTCTTCCCAACGCGATGCTTAACCCTGGTTGTCGAACGCGCCTCGAATGTAAGCGACGCCCAGAAGCTCTCCCATTCAGCGTTGGCATCCGAAGGCGCCGGCACCATGTGGACTGCCTTGATCAACCACATCCCGCCTGGATGCAACCGGAACCGTGCGCGGCCATCGACATCCGTGCGAGCCGACTGCTTCTCCGCCGGGTTCCGACTGTTCATGGCCACGACCAGCGCACCGGCGAGCGGCCTGCGTTCGTACGTCAATCGCACGGGAAACGCATCATGCGCCGCAATCACATAGGGATTGCGCTCCGCCACGAGTTCCAGGGAGAAGCCTAGCGGCCGATCGCCTTGCCATTCGCTTGGTGATCCGGAGAGGCTAGGCGATCCTGAGAGCACCAGGCTTTTCGCGCAGCGTGAATACACCTCGCGGGCGCTGGCATTCGATTCATTGCGACGGGCGCGCAGAGCCGCGATTTCGTCGAGCCCTTCTTCCTTGAGATACGCGTTGAACTTATCGGCGTCGAGCGCTATCGCGCTTCGGTTGCTGCGATACCCGATGATTTGCATTCCCGGCGTAGCCACGCGAAGCGCACCCGCCTGTTCGGCGCCAGGACGCCCGACGATAGACCGGCGGGCGACAGCATCCTCGACGATGAACTGATTGACGAGCTCTGGAGCAAGCGACATCGGATCGCCGTTGAGATTTTCACCGATCCGTAGGCGCACACCAATCTTCTCGCCATGCTTCGGTGAGAAGGTGGTGGGCTCGATCCATACGTCGTGCGCAAGGAGCGACTGCCCGCACAGTGCCATGGCCAGTGCTGAAAAAATCCCGAGATCGCGAAGCGTCGAACGGCGCAGGCGAGGCAACATGATGAAGATTCCATTCGTAGTCGTTGGTCAGAAAACGTAGGACGGAAACGCCAAGCCGAACGGCCTTGCGTTGCAAGGCCGTTCGATTCATCGATGCCGCTCTAGTTCGGAAACGGAATATCGGGCTCGGTCGGCACGTTGCTTCCACCATGACCCTGGAAGAGACCCTGATGCGCGGGAGCGAGGAACGGGAATCTGTTGAGATAATTCTTGTCGTTGGCCTCGACACCCTTGGCGAGACCGGCGTCCGGATCCCCTGCGACGATCAAGCTGATCAGAACCGAATTCACGTTCACTTGATTGCGGTTCGGCGCTGTCCCACCACCGAGGCGTCGACCGTTCGGAAACTTCGAGTCGATTGCCGCGTCAAGCGTGATCACATCCCCGGTGAAGCCATCGGCGATCGGGATCGGTCGGTTCAAGTTGATCGCCTTGATAATGTCGGTGCGTGGTCCTTTGAGCGCGGTAACCGTATTCGGGGCGACGCCAAGTGCCTTGTAGATGCCAAGCGCCTCGGCATCGCGCACCAGCACGGGGAACAATACGTCGGCACCGAAATTAGAGACGTCCCGGCTCGGATCACTGCGCAGATAAAGCGTTTGACGCTGCGTTCCGACGAAACCCGCGTTGAACAGGGGCAATGCGTTACGCCCGACCTGTACATAGTCGCCCGATCCTTTGAGCCCGGTGATGATGTTGCTCGCATCAACCGTCTGGGTTCTCTGCCGCAGAATCTTCGAATGGATCCGCAACAAGCTATCGGTCGAACTCCGATCGGCCATGCCGTTGTGCGGAATGCCGTTCGGGAAAATTTCGCGAATCGGGACTTCCAATGCGATCGAGAACAGATTGAATCCGGTGAACACATCTTTGGCGGGCGCGCGGCGGGCGCCGGGAATTCCGCCAAGATCCCCACTGCTCAGATTGACCAGGTCGAAGATGCCTTTCTCGTCGAGCTGATACGGGTCATCAAACTGGCCGGCGATGATCCGCCCGCCGTTGGCCAACGGATGGATGAACCGATCGACGAAATCCTGATCGTAGAGACCGACTTCACGGCTCGTTGCGTTCCCGGAATCGTAGCCCGCGAAGGTTCCGAGACGATAGACGAGCCGATCGGTCTGCGGACCATGGTTGTTCGGAAGAACGGCGAGATCGTTGCCGAGGGTGACGCGATTGTCGCGGTCATCCCCTGCATCGCCATCGGGGCGCACGATGCGCGTGACCTTCATCGTCTCGGTACCGCCGGTCAATTGCCAAAGCAATTCGTTGCCTCCGCCAAGCGGGTCATTGGGGCGTGGCGCCGCCTCGGGCATGAGTGTGTTCTTGAACTCGACCCGATAGATCACCTTCGACTTGAGGCTCGCGCCCACGCCGATATGGAATTCGTATCGATAGCCATTGCAGGCCCGCAAGCCCTGGTTGCCTTGCCCGGGCTCATGGAGCGGATTGAAGTTCATGATCAGATAGAGCTTGTCATGCGTCACGTCCGAGACCCAGGCGTAGGTATCGGTATTGTCGGCACAGGGCTCATTCAGCACGGCCAACGCCTCGCGGTGGCTGGAAGCGTGCGCGGTGATCCCGGCCACAGCGAGCAGGCTCGTCGCGAACAGTGCCTTGCATAGGTACCTCTTCATATCACTCTCCTTGCAATGGTCGGAGCAACCCGGAAGCCCGGGAAGGTCTGCTCGATTGAGCAACAGCGGTGATACGGAGGCTTGAGAATTATGGATGCAGCCCCGCCCAGCGCCGCGCGCGTGCATTGCGCGGCGGCGCGCGGGCGCATGGGCAGATCGACATGCGCACCCGGGGGGGCTTGGTTGACGATAAGGCGACTGTCGAGACTATATGTAATGCGCCGCGACGCGTCCTATCCGAGCCGCACCACGCCGGTCTGTACTTCCGCGGCTGAATGCAGCGCCTGCTGGCCTGAACCGAAGTTGGCCGCACCGAGCGTCTCCTGCGCCGGCTGATAGCCGACGCCGGCGAAGTTGCCGTTCTTGCCATACCAATACGCAAGATCGCCACCAAGCGCTTCGGTGTCGCTGCCCGCAAGCTGGAACGACGCGATCGCGTTCGTCAACGCCCAGTCGGTCAGACCTGGGGTCTGAGCGCGCGCCTGATCGAAGGCATTCGTCAGACCCAGAAAGTTGAACTGCGTCACCTTCTCGTTGAACAGCGCATTGCCTGAGCCGGGGTTAAATCCTGCCATCGTCTCGGCCGCGATCTGCAAAGTGAGGACGCTCTTGTTCGTCGTGCCGAGATACCACTCCCTGAGCGTGATCTGATCGGCCCCGCCGAGCTTCAAGATCAAATGGTTGCCCGACTTGGAAAGCCCCATGTCGGCATAGGTGACACCGCCGCCGATCGACAGCGTGTTATCCGCGCCGGTGCTGGCATTCACCGTGTCCTGGCCGTCGTTGCGATTGAACGCAATGATGTCGGAACCGAAACCCGTGGTGATGGTGTCGTTGCCGGCGCCTCCGGCGAAGAGATCGTTGCCGGGGCCTCCGGAGAGGGTGTCGTTGCCGGCGCCGCCATCAAGCAGACTGTTGCCTGATGTGTCGCGCAGATTGTCGCTGCCCGCCATCCCTTGCAGAATGTCATTGCCGTTGCTGCCCGTGCCACCACGCAGCGTGTTGCCGGCCGCGTTCCCGACAATCAGGTTGTTGAGCGCGTTGCCCCGGCCGTCGATCGCCGACGTGCCGGTCAAGAGCAGTGCCTCGATATTCGCGTCCAATACGTAGGTCGAGTCAATTTGCACCTGGTCGATCCCGGCGCCCGCGCTCTCGGTCACCGTATCGCTTTCATCGATGATGTAGATGTCATCGCCCTGGCCACCGCTCAATTGATTGTCCGCCACATTGCCGCTGAGGATGTTGGCGAGTGCATTGCCGGTTCCATTGATAGAATTCGATCCGGTCAAGGTGAGGTTTTCAACATGGCTTCCCAATGTGTAGCTGATCGTGCTGCGTACGGTATCGATCCCTTCATTGGCGAATTCCGTGATGACATCGCCGGCGCCGCTGATGATGTATGTGTCGTTGCCCGCCCCACCTGCCATCTGATCCGCGCCGGCAGCGCCTCTCAAGGTGTTGTTGCCCGCATTGCCGATGAGAATATTCGCGAGCGCATTGCCGGTCGCATTGATATCGCCCGCACCAATGAGGGTGAGGTTTTCGAAGTTCGCACCCAACGTCCAGTCCACATCGGCGAACACGGTGTCGGTACCGCTGCCGATGTTTTCGATGACGCTGTCGCCGGTGCCCGCATAGTACGAATCGTTGCCCACCTCGCCTGCCAGTACGTTTACCGCGATGTTTCCCCTCAGCACGTTGTCGAGGCTGTTACCGGTGGCGTTGATCGCGGTCACACCGGTGAGGGTCAGGTTCTCTTCATTGACGCCCAGCGTACGCGTCACCCCGCTCTGCACGGTATCGATGCCCTCGTTCGCGTTCTCGAACACGACATCCCCCGAAACATCGACCACGTAAATGTCGTCCCCCGCTCCACCCAACATCGTGTCGATCCCCGCGCCGCCGTTCAACGTGTTGGCGGCAATGTTGCCGACCAAAGTGTTGGCAAGCGCATTGCCCGTGGCGTTCAACGCTTCGTTACCGATCAGGTTGAGATGCTCGACATAGGCGCCAAGCGTGAACGACGCACTCGCTCGAACCGTGTCGATGCCACCCGCATCGCTGCTTGCGGCCGTTTCATCCACCACATCATCGGTGCTGTCGACGATATAAACGTCATTGCCGGATGCGCCACGTAAGATATCAGCGCCCGCTCCACCGTCGATCAGGTTGTCCTGGGTATTACCGGTGATGACGTTCGCGCCGGCGTTGCCGATGCCGCTGATTGCACTTCCCAGCAAGTCGAGGATTTCGACATTCGGCGACAGCGTGTAATCCACGCTTGCTTGCACCGTGTCGGACCCCTCGCCCGCGTTCTCGATGATCAGGTCGGCGGTGGCATCCACGACATACAGATCGTCACCTGCCCCGCCGATCA
>JBJXGX010000341.1:0-4143 GCA_046160305.1 Burkholderiales bacterium | reverse complement strand
AGCGTGGCCATCGCCTCGTGCGCGTGCGTGGGCACGACGAGCATGACCAGCTCGGCGCCCTGCATGACATGGCCGATATCGTCGGAAGCAATCGACACAGGTGCAAAGCCTTCGCCCAGCGCGCCTTCGTATTCGACACCGCCACGCGTTGCGATCGGTGCGATCGATGATTCACGCCGACTGAACATTCGCACCGCGCAACCGCGCTGTGTAAGATCAGCCGCCACCGCGCAACCACCCGCACCGGCGCCAAGGATCGCGACGGTGCGAATCGCGCTCATTCGAGCCGGCTCATCCGACCCGATACTTCGCGAGCTTCGCTTCGTCGAGCTCGACGCCGAGGCCAGGGCCATCGGGCACGATGAGGTGTCCATCGCGATACTCGAACGGCATCTTGATCAAGTCATCGAGGTACTTGTGCCCGGCGACCTTGGTGCGCACGATCTCCGCGGTCGAAGTAACCGGAATGGTTCCCGGCAGGTCGATCGCATTTGATGAGGCCGCGAGATGCAGATTCGCAGCGTTGCCGATGCCCATCTCAGCCGAGCCGTTGATGTCGCAGCGCAGCCCTCCCGTTTCGGCCACCGCGAGCAGCTTTTTCGCTTTTGCCAGACCGCCCGGCTTGGTGTAGTAGACCGATATCATTTCGGCCGCCTTCCATTCGATCAGCCGCAGCACGTCGCGCGCGCTCCATGCGCTTTCATCCGCCATGATTGGAATATCGACCGCCTGTGCCACGCGCGCCATCTGCTCGAGACCTTCGACCGGCTGTTCCATGTACCAGATGTCGTATTCCTGCATCCGGCGAATGACCTGCACCGCGGTCTTCCACTCGCGATAACCCTGGTTCGCATCGACGCGCAGCCGGGGCTTGGGGCCTAATACTTGACGCAGGCGCCGTATCAGCTCGACGTCCCGCTCCGGGTCGATGCCGACTTTCACCTTGAGCGTCGTAATGCCCTCTTCGACGACCAGCACCGCCTCGCTCAGCGCTTCTTCGATCTCCATCAAGCCGATACTGTGGGCGAGTGGAATTTCGCGCCGCACGAGCCCGCCGAGCAGTTGATACACCGGCACGCCGAGAATCTTGCCGACCGCGTCGTGCATCGCGACGTCGATCGCCGCCTTCGCGTAGGGGTAGCCCTTCACGAAGCGATCCATTTTCGTGAGGACATGATCGATCCGCCGCACGTCTTCACCGACGATGACGGGCTCGAGCAGTTGTTTGATCACGACCACTGTCGTCTCGGGCGCTTCACCCGAGCGCGTCTGGTACTCGCCGCCCCAGTCCTTCAACACTTGCGTTTCCCCAAGGCCGACGACGCCACCCTCGACGTGCAGCTTGATGATGACGTAGTCGCGCCCGACGCCTGCGTAGTTGCCGGCCCAGGTGTGATGGCGCCGCATCGGCAGCCCGACGCGAAAGACGTCGATGCCCTGTATCTTCATGCGGGAATCCGGATCAGCTCGTCATTCGGGGTGATGGCACCGGTGATCGGCGCAAAGCCGTTCTGCGTGATGACGTACATGTCCTCGGTGTGAAAGCCCATGCGTCCGGGGAGCATGTAGAGCGGCTCCATGGTGAACGCAATATTCGGCTCGAACACGATGGTGCGGGTATCGGTGATGTACGGCTCTTCATGGATCGTCTGGCCGATGCCGTGGCCGAGGAACTTGAGTGTAGGTTCGACATCGCGATCGCGGCAGAACTTTACGTAGGTGCGATACAGATCGGCGACCCGTGTGCCCGGTTTGAGGAACGTCTTGCAGTGTTCACGCGCACCGATTAACACCTTCCAGATTTTTTCCTGCTCAGCGGTAGGCGCACCGACGACCGCGGTGCGGGTCACATTCGAGCGATAGAAATTCATGTCGCCCAGGATCTCGACTCGCACGATATCGCCGGGCTCGATGCGTTTGTCGGTCGGCGAACAGTTCACGATTCCCGAGCGCGCCCCTGAGCCGACCTGATACTTGAGACCATCGCATCCGGCCGCCATGACTTTATCGACGATGTTCTTGCCGACTTCCTTCTCGGTCACGCCGGGGCGAATGTCGCGGATGACCTCGCCGATGATCCGATCGGTGAGCTCGCCGACCTTGCGCAAGGTCGCGAGCTCCGCGTCGGTCTTGATCATGCGCGTATTGAAGTAGAGATCCTTGCAGCCTTCGAACTTCGCCTTGGGCAGGCGCTCGACGAGCCGGATGTAATCGATCGCCGGCATGAAGTCGAGCTCGAGGCCAATGCGGCCATTGGCGACACCGGCTTCGTTCAGCGCATCGGCGAGCACATCCGCCGGATTCTCGGTGAACTGGTTGTACGCGACGATGTCCTTGAATCGCGAGCTCGCCCTGGCAAGATTCTCCTCGACATTCACGACGATCTGGCGGGCGAAGCGTGTGCCGGCGAGGACGGTGATGGTGCGCCGGAAACGATTCGAGACGTGGCTTGGCACGAGGAACCCGGCGGTATAGGTCACGTTATCGATCGAGAGCGCGACGAGTGCATCAAAGCCCGCGCGGTGCATCCCGTTGCGTAGTTTCACCAGAACTTCGTGTTCGTTCGCTTCGCTCATATCAGGCCCCTTCGAATAGGAAGCGCTTCAGATCCGTGACGGTCTTGCCGGCCAATCCCAAACGATCCAAGGTAAGACCCGTCGATGCGTAATCAATCCCGGTTGCCGCCGACAACAGATCGATCTGCGCATCGATCGTTGGCGTCGGCACACCCGCCAGTCGCCCGAGTGCGGCCATCGGGACAAGACCGAAGCCCACGTCTTCGTGGACATAACGATGATCGAGCGATTGCGGGGAGCGGATCGTCCGATTGGGTGTGCTCTCCTTGCAAGCGCGCGCGACCGAGCCGCTTGCCATCGCTTCCTTCGTGGTGAGGCCGGCGCGATAGAACGCCTCAAGGAACGTGATCGCCGGCACATCGAGCGCGCGTGCGATCGCCATCCGCTCGGCGTCGACCGCCGATACGACCCGGCCCACGCCCTCGGTCATCCCCTCGTAATAGAAGAGAAAATTCCCGTTGGTGCTTTGGATCCAACCGGTGTTCATCAGCATGCCTGGCGGATGGAACACCGCGTTCATATTGGTGAGTGCGGTCTCGAGCACGCTGGTGCGAAGTACGGTCTCCGGATAGAGCGGATGCACCAGCGCGAACAGGTCCTCGGCGTGCCGGCCCGGAAACGCTGCGAAGCCGAGTTGCTTCGTGTAACTGTAGATGCCGACCGTGGCCGGAGCTTCGAGGCGCGAAATATAGGTGAGCGTGACCGTCTCGCAGGTACGCACTGGCGCGGTGTAGCCGGCGCTACGCAATTCGTGCACGAAATGCAGCCCGCCGCCGGTGTGTCCGGGATTCAGAAAGACCGGTCGATCCGGTGTGAGGATCGGCGCGAGCGCCTGCGCGTAATACGCGTGCGCAACCGAGGGGACGACCAGCATGATGAGGTCGGCGCCCTCGATCGCATCGCGCACATCGGTGGTGAGATGTGCGACGGGCACGACACCTGTTACTACACCACGCGCTTCAACGCCACCGCGTGCGCGGATCGGCGCGAGGCGTTCCGGATTGCGCGCATGCAGGCGCACGGTGAATCCGCGCGAGCCAAGATCAGCTGCGGCGGCAAGGCCCCCATGGCCCGCGCCAAGGACGGCGATGGTTCGGATCGGTTGGGGTGCGGGCATGGTCGGGCGTCAACGCGGGCGATCGAGGGAATATAGCGCGTAACGGAGTTGGGCTCGATGCTGCCACAATGGCTACTGCGGTACCGGTATCGTTTCAGGCGTCGTCGAAAAATGATGCTGGATCAACTTCCACTTGCCATCGCGCCTGACGATCGTGAGCGTCGTTCTCATCACCGTGGAGGTGTTCTTTCCGCTCTCGAGCAGGAATTTGAAATTGACGTAGCCCTGCGCGAGAATCGTCTCGGGGCCGAGTTGGCGCAGGTGCTGATCGACGAGCGCCATGCTCGTTGATTTCAAGATGCCGACATAGGAAGAAAAATATTCGCGAATGGCCGGTCGCCCGACGGAAATGCCGGGCCGACCGCCGAAGAATAGCGCGTCGTCCGTATAGATCGACGCAAACTTGTCGGCATCCCAATGCAACGCCGCGGCGTTCCACTCTCGTTCGAT
>JBJXGX010000340.1:0-10208 GCA_046160305.1 Burkholderiales bacterium | reverse complement strand
CTTATTCATCAATTGTCCCCTCTTCTTGAAAACAAGTAGTGCGCCCAATGCGCCCGAGGAATAAAACGGGCGCCGAAGCGCCCGTTTTCAAGCCATCAACTTTCGTCGATTAGAACTGATGCCACACGCCCAGGGCGATGATGCGGGGATCCGCACCAGCGCTGCCGGCAGGGACGCCACCGACCGGCGTTGCGAGACCGCTCGACGTCGCACCTACCGCGGGCACGCCATTGTTGGCTGACGTAACCGAGCCGCCGACGTAGTCCATGGTCGCATTGGCCTGGTTGGTGATCTGGTTGTACGTCAAATAGACCGCCGTGCGCTTGGACATGTTATATCGTCCACCGAGCATGAACGCACGGGTCTTGGTGTTGTCACAAGTGGTCGTTGCCGCTTCCGTACAGCCACTGATCTTGCCGCCTTGCCCGAACTGGGCGAGCGCTTGGATATTGCCGAACGCATGCTCCCAAGAAACCGCGAAGAAGGTTTGCTTCAGATCGTCGTCAAGTGCTGCCAGGCCAGCCACTCCCGGGACGTTGAGATTCTTGAGTTGCATACCCAGGACCGAGATCTGAGCGCCAGGCATGTAAGTGAAGCCAACACTGCCTTTCAGATTCTTGTTCGTGGCTTGCACGGCAGGCGCCACTGGGGTGGCCGCCTTAACTTCCGACCAATCAATTTGCGCACTGATCGGACCACCCGCCCAACGCGCGGTCACGCCATAGTTCCTGGCATCCACATTTGCGCCAGCGGCGGCCCCTTCGGAATTAGGCTGGTAGCTCAACGTCGCATTGGCACCGCCGAATGTCGGGGTCGTGTATTGCAGCACGTTGCTTTGGCGCGCGATGCCCGCATTCACACGGCCTGCCGAACCCGTGAGAAACGGAATATCCGTGTTCACATAGTTGGCGCCGGTCTGCATGATCGTGCCGTTGCCCCACCACACGTCCTGGCGGCCAAACGTTACACGGCCGAAACCGCCTTCGAGGCCCACGAACGACGGCCGCGAACCCAAAAAGCCAGAGCTATTGTTGTTCTGGCCACCTTGGCCCTGGGCATTGCCGGTGTCAATATTGACACCCGACTCGATCTGGAAAATTGCCCGCAGACCGCCGCCCAGATCTTCGACACCGCGCACGCCAAGCCGTGAGCCTGAATCGAACACTACGGGCTTCGATTTGAAATCGGCTGCCGAACCGGCTGCTGCGCCGGTTGCCTGATAGGTACTGATACCCAGATTCGCGCGACCGTACAAGGTCACGTTACTCGCTTGTCCGAACACGGGGGCGGCGAACACGCTCGTGACCGCCAGCACCATCAACTTCTTATCCATCAACAGTTTCTCCTCTTGTATTTGAAGGCGAACCATCGATCGACAAAGTTGACCCATGGCTCGTGTAACACCCCTCCGACCGGTTCGGCCGGGAAGTTACGGCGGATTCTGCCGACGAGCGGTTGTGGATCACAACAACAACAAGCGAAAAATCTGCAAAAACCTGAGATTCGTTGCGCAGGCGCAACAAACTGAATCGCGCTCGAATTCAACGAGATAGCGGCGATACCTCGACAGACAGCCGAGCTTGACTTCCAACTATTTGGCATAAGCCCCTGAATCTGCGGTCCTTTCCTGTTGCGGCAGCGCAACAAGAAAAGGAATTTGCGCCAACCGCCCCGCAGATTCCTAATCGAACAGCATCGAAAGCGCTTGACCGGGATCCGTGGCCCGCATGAATGCCTCGCCGACGAGGAACGCACACACGCCATGCGTGCGCATGCGTTCCACATCGCCACGCGAAAGGATGCCACTCTCGGTGACCGCCAAGCGTTCGACCGGAATGCGATGAAGCAGAGCAAGCGTGGTCTCGAGGCGTGTTTCGAACGTGCGAAGGTTGCGGTTGTTGATGCCAAGCAGTGGCGTACGCAGTTGTAGCGCGCGGTCCAGCTCATCCGCGTCATGCACCTCGACCAGCACCGCCATCCCAAGCGCGATCGCAAGATCCTCGAGCTCAACCATGCGCGCCTGTTCGAGCGCCGCAACGATCAGCAACACGCAGTCGGCGCCCATCGCGCGTGCCTCGACCACCTGATACGGGTCGACGATGAAGTCCTTGCGCAGTACGGGAATGCTGACCGCCGCTTTCGCTTCGACGAGGAACTCTGGTGCGCCCTGGAAAAACTGGCGATCCGTGAGAACGGACAGACACGCTGCTCCGTGCGACGCGTAGGCACGTGCGATCGCGGCGACGTCAAAGTTCTCGCGAAGAACGCCTTTGCTCGGACTCGCCTTCTTGATCTCGGCGATTACCGCCGATCGGCCCGCGGCGATCTCGCTCCGCATCGCGCCGACAAAATCGCGCGCAGCCGGCTGCGCTTCGGCATCGCGACGCAACGAAGCAAGATCCCGATGCGCTCGCGCCGTCGCGATTTCCTCGGCCTTGACCGCGAGAATGCGCTGCAATACGTCAGCCATCCTTTACTTTCCAGTCTGCTGCGTAAATCGTACGAAGGCGTCGAGCTTGGCCCGCGCCGCACCGCTCGCGATGAGCTCGAACGCCTGGTCGATGCCGTCTTGCATGGTGGGCACCAGACCCGAGACATAAATCGCCGCGCCCGCGTTCAAACCGACGATATCGCGCGCCGCACCGACCTTGTTCTCGAGCGCCCCGAGCACCATGGCCCGCGACTCCTCGACCGTGCCCACCTTCAACGCGCGCGAATCATGCACCGGCAAGCCGAATTTTTCCGGATGAACCATGTACTCCTCGATACGGCCCTCCTTCAACTCGCCCACCATGGTCTGCCCGCTGATCGATATTTCATCGAGGCTTTCCATGCCGTAGACGGTCATTGCATGGCGCGCACCCAATCGCTGCAGCACGCGAATCTGGATGCCCACGAGGTCGGGATGAAACACGCCCATCAATTGCGTCGGCGCGAGCGCGGGGTTCGTGAGCGGACCAAGGATATTGAAGATCGTGCGGATGCCAAGCTCGCGGCGCACCGGTGCGGCATGCTTCATCGCCGCATGGTGCGCGGGCGCGAACATGAATCCGACGCCCACCTCGTCGATGCATCGACCCACCTGGTCCGGTGTCAGCGCGATATTCGCACCGAGCGCCTCGAGCACGTCCGCGCTCCCCGACTTGCTCGACACCGCCCGATTGCCATGCTTGGCGACCTTGGCGCCGGCCGCCGCGCAGACGAACGTCGCGGCGGTGGAGATGTTGAACGTGTGCGAGCTGTCGCCGCCGGTGCCGACCACATCGACCAGATGCCGCGTATCGGCGACCGTCACCTTCGTTGCGAACTCGCGCATCACCTGGGCCGCGGCGGCGATTTCGCCGATGGTTTCCTTCTTGACCCGCAGGCCGACCATGATGGCCGCGATCATCACGGGCGACATCTGCCCGCTCATGATGGAGCGCATCAGATCGAGCATCTCATCATGGAAGATTTCGCGATGTTCGATCGTCCGTTGCAGCGCCTCTTGGGCGGTAATGGCCATTGGCAGGGCTCCTTCTTTAAGGTCGTTGGGATGCATGATGTCAGAGAGCGAGAAAGTTCTGCAGGAGACGATGCCCGTGCTCGGTCAACACGGACTCAGGATGAAACTGGACGCCCTCGATCGGCAGCGTGCGATGTCGCAGGCCCATGATCTCGCCATCGGCTGTCCACGCCGTTACTTCGAAGCATTCGGGCAAGCTGTGACGCTCCACCGCGAGCGAGTGATAGCGGGTAGCGTTGAACGCATCCGGGAGACCCGCGAAGACGCCACGACCGCCATGCTCGACCGGCGACACCTTGCCGTGCATCAACGTCTTGGCATGCACGACCTTGCCACCGAACGCCTGACCGATCGCCTGATGCCCGAGGCACACACCAAGAATCGGTTTTCTGCCGGCAAATCGAGTGATTGCATCGATCGATACTTCGGCTTCGTTCGGCGAACCGGGCCCCGGCGAGATCACGATGCGCTCGGGATCGAACGCTTCGATGTCGGCAATCGAGACCTCGTCGTTGCGGACGACTTTCACGTCAGCCCCAAGCTCACCCAAGTATTGAACGAGGTTGTAGGTGAAGGAATCATAGTTGTCGATCATGAGGATCATGGTTTAGACCTACAAAGAAGGTTGGAACCACCAAGGCACCAAGACACCAAGACACCAAGGGGTCGAGCCTGATTGAGTGCGTTGCAGATGGTCCGCCCCTACCATCGCTGACATGGTGTTGTTCACTAGGAAGCTGCATCCACAGGCACAGAAAAACTTGGTGCCTTAGAGGGTCCTCTTTCCTTTTCATTCCGTTCTTCAAAGTTTCATTCGCTTGATTCCCTGCTTGATCAAAACCGCATTGAAGTTGAGAAGAAGTCCCAGCCGACAACCGGAAAGTTTGAGATACGTAAGGAGCTGAGCCTCGTGAATCGGAAGCAGTTTTTCGACGGCTTTCAGCTCAACAATCACTTTCGAATCGACCAACAAATCGATTCGGAAGGCTGGTTCGATCGTTTCGCCTTCGTAGGTAACTGGCAACGCAACTTGCGTCGCGAACGACAGTCCCCGCTTTCGCAATTCAATCGCCATGCACGCTTCGTAGACCGATTCGAGCAGCCCGGGTCCAAGTGCGGTGTGAATTCGAAATGCCGCGTCCACGACCTCGCGGGCAATTAGATCGGCCCGCGCTTCATCGTCGCTTGTTGGTGTCTTGATGCCTTCGTGGTTCATGACATCCACGCCGCATTCCCCGAACGATTATCTTCGACGAAACTTGGTGCCTTGGTGCCTTGGTGGTTCAAGAATCACTCCCCAAATTTAGTATCCAACCCCGCAGAGGCCATCTCCGCCGCCCGCAGGATCGCCCGCGCTTTCATGTTCGTTTCTTCCCACTCGTTTTCAGGGATGGAATCCGCGACGATGCCTGCGGCCGCTTGCACGTAAAGCATCTCGTCCTTCACTACCGCCGTGCGGATCGCGATCGCCACGTCCATGTCGCCGTGAAAACCGAGGTAGCCTGCCGCGCCCGAATACACGCCGCGCTTGACCGGCTCCAGCTCATCGATGATCTCCATCGCGCGCACCTTCGGCGCGCCGGTGACGGTTCCCGCTGGAAAGGTAGCGCGAAGCACGTCGATCGCATCCAGACCTGGTCGCAAGGTGCCCTCGATATTCGATACGATGTGCATGACATGCGAGTAGCGTTCGATCACCATGGTGTCGGTGACTCGCACCGAACCGATCTCGGCGATGCGGCCGACATCATTGCGGCCAAGATCCATCAGCATCACATGCTCGGCGCGCTCTTTCGGATCCGCCAGCAATTCGCCGGCCAGCGCACGATCTTCCTCCGGCGTCGCGCCACGCCGTCGCGTGCCGGCAATCGGCCTCACCGTCACCTTGCGCCCTTCCTGTCGAACGAGAATCTCGGGCGATGCACTCACCACATGAAAATCGCGAAAATTGAAATAGAACATGTAGGGCGACGGATTGAGCGTGCGCAAGCATCGGTACAACGCGAGCGGTTCGGCTGCAAACCGGCGCGACAGGCGTTGCGATATCTGCACCTGCATCACATCGCCGTCGTGGATATAGCGCTTGGCCTTCTCGGCGGCGCGCAGGTAACCCGCTTCGCCAAAATTGGATTGCGTCTGATGCGCCATGACAGGCAGGTGCGCGGGAATTTCAACCGGGCGGCGCAGCGCCAAAAGAAGTTGCTTCAGCCGCTCGCGGCCGTAGATGAACGCAAGCGGATTGCGCGGATCAGCGAACACGACGAGATACAATTTGCCCGCGAGATTGTCGACGATCGCGACCTCCTCCGAGAGCAACAGCAACCCGTCGGGTGTGCCGAGCGGATCCGGCTTCGCGGGCTTGCGGTCGAGCTTGGGTTCGATCCAGCGAACGATGTCGTAACCGAAGTAACCGACCAAACCGCCGCAAAACCTTGGAAGCCCAGGCAACGGCGCAACCTTGAAACGACCCAGGTACTCACGGACGAATTCGAGAGGATCGGCGACTTCCGCCTCTTCAGTGAGCGCTTCCCCATGCATCACCGCGACATGCCGGCCGCGAATCACGATGCGACTGGCAGAAGGCAGACCGATGAACGAATACCGTCCAAAACGTTCGCCGCCCTGAACCGATTCGAGCAGATACGAGTACGGTTGGTTGGCAAGCTTCAGGTAGATCGAAAGCGGTGTATCGAGATCGGCGAACGTCTCGAGCACGATCGGAATGCGGTTATAGCCCGCGCCGGCAAGGCGCCCGAATTCGGCTTCGTTCATGGTGCTGTTCCGGGAAATGCCGGGTCGGGGAGACCCGCTTGATCGAGGGGCCGACCGGCTCGATGCACACGGTCAGCACGAAGGTGCCTACGCCTCTAGCGTCGCCACCAGCGCCAGCAATTGCCGGCATTCAGGTTCTCGATCGATCGGAACAACACGGAGTGGACTTTCCTTTTCGGCGTGCGGGGCGCAATTGCCTGCACGCGGGCGCAGTCTAATTCGATCGGTGCCGTAATGCAATAACGATGGGCGAGCTCTGAATAACAGCCGCGTGAGTACGCTGCCGGCCGTGAACATGGAATTCGTGAATCGGGACGCCGAACTGCGCGAACTGGACGCGGCAGCGAAGCGCGGCGGGCTGTTGGTGGTGTTTGGCCGGCGGCGCATCGGCAAGACGCGGCTGCTGCGGCAGTGGCTTTCCGCCCGCGATGGCCTGTACAGCCAAGCCATCGCGGAGCAGCGGGATTTGCAGATTCAGCAAGTGTTCGCCGACCTCCGCCCGCACCTCGAAACGCAGCGTGTCCCCAAGACCTGGCCGGAGCTGCTCGAAATCCTCGCGCTGCAAGAACGGCGCTGGGTGCTTTGCCTGGACGAATTCCCCTACCTGACCGCGGTGGACCCGTCGCTGCCGAGTCAGTTGCAGAAGTGGCTGGACCAATCTCTGCCTCGAGGGTGCCTGCTGATTGTTGCGGGTTCGAGCACGCGCATGATGAATGATCTCTTTCTCCACCGTGCGGCGCCGCTTTACGGCCGGACACACAAGCTCCTGCATGTCCGCCCGATGGACTACGCCGCCTTCTGCGGCGCCTGCCGCCTTCGGCCCGGCGACCCGGATTCGTTCGAGAAGTTCGCCTGTGTCGGCGGTATCCCGAAGTATTGGGAGTTCGTCGAAGCGGGGCAGGATGCTGTGGCGCTCGCGGAATCACTCTACTTCGATTACGCGCCCTACATGGAACAGGAGCCGCAACGCATTCTGCGCGACGAAGGCGTCATCGGCCTGAACGCCGCCGCGGTGCTCGAAGCGGTGGGACGCGGCGCCGAGCGACCCTCGGAAATAGCCACGCGGCTCGGCACGGCGCAGACAAACCTATCGCGCCTGCTCCAGCAGTTGCTCGACGCTTCCGTCTTGACGCGCGAGCTGCCGTTCGGCGAAAGCATTCGGTCGACCAAGAAAACCCTCTACCGCATCCAGGACCCGACGATGCGTTTCTGGTTTCGGGTCTTTTCGCCGCACCAGAGCCGGTGGCGCACCTACGCGGCCACCGAAAAGAGGAAACTCATTCATGACCACGCCGCGACGGTGTTCGAAGATGTGTGCCGGGCGCGCTTTCCGGGCGCACAGCGGTTTTGGGAAAGCAGCATCGAGTTGGAGCTGGTCGCACCGGACCCCGACGACCGGCGCCGACTGCTCGTTGCGGAAGTGAAGTGGCGTCGACTAACCGCTGCGGAGCGCAAGAACGTCCTCCGCCAGCTTGAAGCCAAGTGGTCGCGCTGTTCCCTGCGAGGACGCCACCCAAACGTCCGCCTCGATGTGATCGACGCCCGGGTCTTGGCCGCCTGACTCGAGCGGATACGATTACGGCTGATTGGCGAGGTTGAGGTAAACGCGGGCGGTTGTAGTCGTGGGCATAATCCAGTCGGAGCGAAATTCAACGAATTAAGCCGCGCTTCAAATGACTGTGCTCCGTGATTGAGCCAAATGGAGACTTCGATGCTGATTCAATCAATTCAACTCAGGAACTTTCTTAGCTTTGGCGAGGCGTCGGATATGGTTCCTCTCGAGGCCCTGAATGTGATCATTGGCCCCAACGGTTCGGGGAAATCCAACTTATTGGAATCCATAGAGCTTCTACGCGGCGCGCCGAAGGATTTGACCACACCGATTCGAGATGGAGGCGGCGTGCACGATTGGCTTTGGAAGGGTTCAAGGTCGCCAGCCATCGCTTCCATCGAAGCTGTCGTGCGGAACCCCAAAGGATCAAGACCCCTACGATACCGGTTGGCGTTTACCGCGGTTGGTCAGCGCTTTGAAATCGTTGATGAGCGTATCGAAAACGAGATGCCACAAGCAGGCCACAGTCAGCCGTACTTCCATTATCGGTTCGAAAACGGACACGGCGTTCTCAACGTCAAAGGAACGCAGCGACGCCTTCAACATGAGGACATTGATCCCTCGCAGTCCATCCTCTCACAGCGGCGCGACCCGGATCAGTACCCGGAGATTACCCACCTGGGCCAAACATTCGGCAAGATTCGGTTGTATCGGGAGTGGAGCTTCGGACGCTACACGGCACCTCGAATGCCGCAGAAGGCGGACCTGCCAAACGACACATTGGAGGCAGATTGCAGCAACCTCGGTCTGGTGCTCAATCGTCTGCGTCGTGATTCCACAGTCAAGGCCCGATTACTCAATGCACTTCAAGCGCTTTACGAAGGGATCGACGACTACGACATTCAAATTGAGGGCGGTACGGTTCAAGTTTTCTTCCATGAAGGCTCTCGCACCATACCAGCTACACGACTGTCCGACGGTACATTGCGCTATCTGTGCCTGCTCGCCATCCTGTGTCACCCCGCCCCTCCCCCTCTGGTGTGCATCGAAGAACCTGAACTTGGCTTACACCCGGACATTCTTCCGTCTATTGCCGATCTGATGAAAGAGGCTTCGGAACGGTGTCAGTTGATCGTGACGACGCACTCGGATGTGCTGGTCGATGCGATGACCGATCAACCCAACGCGATTTTGGTTGCGGAGAAGCTCGATACCGGAACGATCCTGCGTCGCCTGGAAACCGAGAAATTGAAACCATGGCTTGAGAAGTATCGGCTTGGAGAGCTCTGGACCCGGGGGGACGTTGGAGGGATGCGGTGGTGAAGCTGTTCGTCGAAGGGGGCGGCGAATCGGTTCTCCTCAGGGCCGAATGCCGACGAGGGTTCTCCGAGTTTCTGCGCAAAGCCGGACTGGGCGGACACATGCCGCGCGTCGTGGCCTGCGGAGGTAGGACCCATGCGTACAGGGATTTCTGCACGGCTATTGCCAACGGAGAGGCTGCCATTCTCTTGGTGGATAGTGAAGGGCCGATCGCCGCGCCACACCAGCAAGGCCCGTTCATGTCCTGGAAACCCTGGCTGCACTTGAAACAGCGCATCGGCGACGGGTGGGATCAACCGGACCATGCCAGGGACGAACACTGTCACCTCATGGTCGAATGCATGGAAAGCTGGTTTCTGGCGGACCGAGACGTGCTCAAGACTTTCTTCGATCCGGGCTTCAGGCCCAACGCTTTGCCTTCGGCGTCCAACGCAATCGAAGGCGTGGTCAAGGGCCAGCTCGATCAGTCGTTAGCGGAAGCCACAAAAAATTGCAAGACAAAATCGGTCTACAGGAAAGGCCCGCATTCGTTCAAAATCCTCGCACTCATCGACCCCGTGAAGGTCACCGCGGCGTCGCCTTGGGCACAACGGTTCGTGCAAGAAGTCAAGGCGCAAATGGGTGGCTAAATCTACCGCCACATTCCGCCCTGCTCACTCGACGATGGTGGCGTTGGCTACAACGCAAACTCTGATTGAGCCGCCATGGCAGCGTTGAGGGTGATCTCGCGGAGCACCGACGCGACCACTATGCCGAGCTCGTCGATCCCAAACGTCGCCGTCGCTGATAGCGGACCGCGGATCGCGCTTCGACCAGGACGACGCACATCATAAGAGCATTGTCGAATTTCTCGCATTGCATCCGCGAAAGAGCGCCTCGACCCCTACAACACCTTCCCGGGATTCATGATCCCGAGCGGATCGAGCGCCGCTTTGATCCGGCGCATCATCGCCATTTCCACCGGCGATTTGTAGCGGAGGATTTCATCGCGCTTCAGTTGCCCCAATCCATGCTCGGCGCTGATCGAACCACGATAACGTGCCGCGCCGTCGTGCACGA
>JBJXGX010000339.1:0-7230 GCA_046160305.1 Burkholderiales bacterium | reverse complement strand
ACCGGAAACTCACACATCAGCAACGCATCGAGAATCGCGACCGAGGTATGCGTGTACGCAGCAGGATTGATGATGATGCCGGCGCAGCTCGTGCGGGCCTCCTGGATCCAGGTGACCAGTTCCCCTTCGATATTCGACTGGCGAAGATCGATAATCAGTTGGTGCGCCTTGGCGCGCGACACCATGCGCTTGCGGATGTCCTCGAGCGTGTCAAAGCCGTAGATGTGCGGTTGTCGCACGCCGAGCAGGTTCAGGTTGGGTCCGTTGAGGACCATGATTTTTCTTGCCATGTCACTTCTCCACGATGTCTTTTTCCATGATGGCCCGCAGTTCTCGCGTCACGTCGGGGCGCACGCCGAACCATTTTTCGAAGCCGCGGCCCGCTTGATAGAGCAGCATGTCCAGACCATCGGAGGTGCGCAGGCCGCGCTGATGCGCTTGGTCGAGAAGCGCCGTCTTGAGCGGGACATAGATCACCTCGGCGACCACCGCGTCGTCACGCACCGGACCAAGATCGATCATCAAGGGCGGGTTCCCCTTCATGCCAAGGTTCGTTGCATTCGCGATCACGTTCGCGCGTTTGAGCAACGCCGCAAGATCTTCCCAACCGGCGGGTACGACGCGCGGACCGAACGCCGCACGCAAGGCTTCCGCCTTTTCGATGGTGCGATTCACCACATGAATACGCTCGAATCCGCGCTCGATTAAACCATAGATGATCGCGCGCGCGGCACCTCCCGCGCCGATGACGACGGCCTCTTCGGGCGTGCGATCCCATCCGGATGCCGAGGCGTCGAGCGCTCCGACAAATCCTTCGACATCGGTGTTGGTCGAGCGCAGCCGCCCGCCCTCGTACCATAGCGTGTTGGCCACACCGACCGCGCGCGCCCGCTCATCGGGCTCGGACAATCGAAGCGCCATGTCTTTATGCGGTTGCGTGACATTGCCGCCCGCATAGCCGCGATCGGCAAGGCTTGCGATGAAGCGAGGGAAGTCTTCCGCGGTGACGGCCTCGCGCCGGTAGATGCCATGGATGCCGTATTTCGCGATCCAATGATTGTGCATCAGCGGCGAGCGCGAATGCTCGACCGGCCAACCCATGACACACGCGGCGCGAAGTGCTTCACTCAATGCGAATCCTCCTCGTTGGATGAATCAGGATTATCCCTTGTCGGGCAAATCAGCGATGCGCACCGGTTGCCCGGATCCTGCTGACCTTGAAATCGCCAAGGTTGCCGCCAAGGTGCGCAGGCCCTCTTCGCCACTGACGATGGGCATCGCGTCACCAGCAATCACCTGCGCAAAGTGGCGCATCTGCGCGACATAGGCGTCTTCGGGAACATACGGAAGGCGCTTTCGCGTCAGCGGTTGTCCCCAAGCCTGGCCCGGCTCGTGCCAGTACATTTCCAGTGACGGCACCGTCAACGCACCACGTGTCCCGGTGATGAAGTAGCAGTTCTGCGATTCATGCGGATAGAACGGATTCTCATACGCGCCCCATTCCCAGCTCCACGGGGTCGACACGGTGTCCGAGACGATGAACGTGCCAAGCGCGCCGCTCTCGAACAAGGCCTACATGGAGAAATCGCGCTACGGACGCCTGCAGACGCATGGCGCGCTCATGGTGGGATTCATGTCGACGGCATCGAGCCTTGCGATCGCCAACCCACGCGAAGGCGCGGACGAGACGCCGGTCTCGCTCGGTTATGACCGGCTGCGGTTTCTCGCGCCGGTCTATTTCGGCGACACGATCACGGTGAATTACCGGATCAGTGCCGTCGATGTCGCGGCGCGACGATCAACCGGCGACATCACGGTGAAGAATCAGGATGGCACCTTGGTGGCGGTGGGAACGCACATTCTGAAGTGGGTGAAGAACAAGCCCGCGTGACGCTGCGATACGTCCTGGCGCAAAGCCTTCAATCGCGCGCTCGTCGTACCATCAATCCATCAACGGCGATGATGCTGTCTGCGTTGCAGATGAGTGGATTCACATCGAGCTCGGTCATGCGTGTCGACTGATCGGCCGCGAGTTCCGATACGCGTTGCACCACATCGGCCAGTCGATCGAGATTGACCGGTGGGCGACCTCGATATTCGCGCAGCACCGCGGCACCCTTGAGCGATGCGAGCAATGCGCGCGCTTCGTCATGCGTCACGGGCGCGAGCGCAACTGCGTTGTCCTTTATCGCTTCGACAAAGATTCCGCCCAGACTCACTACGATGAGCGGCCCGAACAGCGGATCGATCCGCGCACCGACCATCATCTCGACCCCGCCTGAGATCATCGGCTGGACGAGCACGCCGTTGACGCGTGCGTTCGGTGCGTGCCGCCGGGCGTTGCGCATGATCTCGTCGTAGGCATCGCGTACCTGGGTTTCGGTGCGAAGATCCAGTCGTACGCCGCCCGCTTCGGTCTTGTGCGGGAGGTCGGGTGACTCGACTTTGAGCGCCACCGGCAGACCGAGGTCACGCGCGGCGCGCACCGCGGCGTCCGATGACTGAGCGATACGCTCGTCCACCACCGGAATTCCATACGCCGCCAAAACGCGCTTCGCCTCCCGTTCGGTGAGTGTGTCGTGGGCCGCGGTATCGATCAGCGTAGCGGTCTCGGCCATCGCGGAATCCGCGCTGATTCGCCGCATGATGCGTGGCGGTTGCATGCGTTGCGCATCGCGTCGATGCCAAGCCGCGATCGTCGCGAAACATCGGTCCATCGACCGGAATAGCGCCATCCTCGGCGAACACTCGGCTTCGCGCGCACCCGGGCCTTCCAGCCATTCGGTGATCCAGACATTGCAAGTCATCTTGCCGTGCTTCACCGCCAGATCATTGAAGGTCCGGATCCGCGGCGTCGCGGTATCGTAGGCGTAGACCTGCGGAATGATGAGCGCGCCGTAGGCGGCATCGGACATCAGCGCGTCGCCGCAAGCGCTGAGCGACTGCGGATTCGTCAGCACGTGCGCGGTCACGTCGCAGGGATTGCGTGCGGAGCCAAACTCCGGGATATGCGCTTCGAGTACCGTGCGGACCGGATCAGAGGGCTGCGGCAAGGCGATGCCATGCGCCTCGGCCTTGTCGGCGGCCATGATCGAGGCGCCGCCCGAGGTTGCAATAACCGCGACCCCTCGCGCCGTCGGTCGTGGGGCCTTCGCGAAGAACGCGGCGGTTTCAAGAAGCGCTTCGCAGTGGTCGACGACGATGACCCCCGCGCGCTCGAAGGCCGCACGATAGGCTGCGTTCGATCCGGCCAGCGATCCGGTGTGCGACATCGCGGCGGCCGCACCTTGTTCACCCGTGGCGATCTTGTAGACGACGAGCGGCTTGTCGAGCGCCCACGCGATCTCCGCAGCTTCGATGAAGCGTTCCGGATTCGCCATGCCCTCGAAAATACAGGCGATCACTTTGCAACCGGGATCTTCCGCAAGATAGGCCACCTGATCGGCAACGTCGACATCAGCGGAGTTCCCGGCGGTGAGCACGTGGCTGAACGATGTGCCCCGTTCAATGGCCTGCGCCATGGCGAATCCGAGCGCGCCTGATTGACTGATCATTCCGATCGATCGGTCATGCGGCGTGGCATTCCACGGGACGCCGGAAAATGTCATCGGCGCGCGGGCGAGGTAGTTCACGATCCCGATGCAGTTCGGGCCGATCATCGGCGCACCGGATTCCTGCACCATCGCGGCGAGGCGCGCCTGTTCCGCGATTCTGTCCGCCTTGCCCGTCTCTGCGTAGCCCGACGCGTAGAGCACGATGCCACCGGCCTTCTTTGCGGCGCACGCCTGCACGATCGCCTCGACCGATTCGCGCGGCGTGGTGATGACCACACAGTCGGGCGATTCCGGCAGGGCCTCGATGCCCGGATAGCAGGCAAGCGCGCCGATCTTTTCGTATTTGGCATTGATCGGGTACACGCGGCCATCGAAGCGCGTCAGGTTCGCAAGCGTACGTGCGCCGAAAGAGGCGGCATTGGGCGATGCACCAACGACCGCGATGCTTCTTGGATGAATCAGTCGCGCAAGCGCGGCGTGTCGATAGACTCCGCGCACGGTTCAGGCGTGGCGCGTGAACACCGCATCGAGGGCGACCACCCCCTTGTCGCCATAGCGAACGAGCAGGGGATTGATCTCGAGCGAGGCTTTGCCGCCGTATGCCGTCACGAGTTCCGAGAACTCCACGATCGCCAACACGAGAGCCGCGCGATCGACCGCGGGCCGACCGCGTACGCCGCCAAGCAATCGCGATCCGCGCACGGCGCTGATCATCGCATCGGCGTCACCGGGGGTGATCGGTGGGCGCCGGAACGCGACATCATTGAACGATTCGATCAGCACACCGCCCATCCCAAGCATGACCATGGTCCCGAAATTCGGATCTTCGATGCTGCCGAGGATCATCTCGATGCCGTCAGTCATTTGCTTCGAGACGAGCACGCCGTCGAGCAGGATCGGTGCGGCGGGCTGGCGCGCCCGTTCAACGAGCATCTGATAAGTGCGGCGGGCCGCATCGATATCACGAACGTCGAGCGCCACGCCGCCAACTTCGCTCTTGTGTTGAAGGGCGCTCGATACCATTTTCATCACCACGGGGAAGCCGATCGCGCAGGCTGCTTCGACCGCGTCGTTGGGGCTGCTCGCCAAGTGCTCCCGCGGGCGCGCGATGGCAACCGATGCGAGCAGATCCTTGGTTTCGTGTTCATTGAGCGCCCGGTCGGGCAACGGAACCGGAGGATGCACGACGCGGCCCCAGGTGGCCGGTGCCCGGCTATATCGGGCGTGGATGCAGGCCCAGGCGGCAACGGCCTTGACCGCCCGGCTTGGATCCTCGAACAAGAGAAAGCCCCGGGCTGCGGCGATCTTGCTCGACGGCGGCGTAAACAGGCTGCAAAAAACGAACGGCGTGTTGGGAAATTCGGCGCGGACCTCGCCCAACGCTTCGACCAGCGGCCCAAAAATGCGCGGCGACTGACCCATGTACGCAAGAAAAAATATCAGCGCGTCGTACCCGGCGCCAAGCATCGCGCGCGCGAATTTCGGGGGCAAGGTGAGGTCGTTGAGTGCATGCGCGGTGGTATCAAGCGGATTGGCCGGCGCCGCGAACGGGAGCAGGTCGGACAGTTCGCTTGCCGCTTTTCCCGGCAGGGGCGCGACATCCAGTCCTGCGCTCGTTGCGATATCGGCCATCAATGCGCCCGTGCCGCCGGAAATGGTGACCAGGCCGATTCGTTTGCCGGATGCGGCACCTGCGAGCGAGCAGACATAGGCGACATCCAGCGCATCGTCGAACGACTCCGCGCGATGGGCACCGTACTGCTCAAAGATCGCATCGAAGATCCGATCTTCGCCGGCGAGCGCGCCGGTATGGGATTGCGCGGCAATCCGCCCGACGGCGGAACGTCCGACCTTGATGACAATGACGGGCTTTCGCGCGCGACGCGCGGCTTCCAGCGCGGCAACGAGGCGGGCGCCGTTCGGGCAGCCCTCCAGGTAGGCGAGGATCACTTTCGTCTGCGG
The DNA here is from genome assembly GCA_046160305.1 of Burkholderiales bacterium. Classification (GTDB taxonomy): domain Bacteria; phylum Pseudomonadota; class Gammaproteobacteria; order Burkholderiales; family SG8-39; genus SHXR01. The sequence goes on along the minus strand of JBJXGX010000339.1, from coordinate 1,714 downwards.
GTCGCCCGCGAAATACTCGATGCATTCAGCGACGTCAACATCACATTCGTTGCCGGTGGAGATCATCTTCCCCAGACCGATGCCCCGACCACGCGCAAGCATGAGGAGTTGCGACATTGTTGCGCCGCTTTGGCTCGCTATCGCGATATTTCCGATCGAATGGTCGCTGAAGAAACCGGCTTCGGCGAAGGTTGCGAACACCCCGTTGTATAGATTGAACAGCCCCAGGCAATTCGGTCCGAGCACGCGCATGCCGGTCTCGGCGGCAATCGCGGCGATCTCCAATTGCAGTGCCCGCCCGTCCTCGCCTGTTTCGGCGAACCCCGCGCTGCACACGATGGCGGTGTAGCAGCGTGCCGCCACGCAATCGCGTATCGCGGCGATCACGTTGGGGCTCGGAACGGCAATGATCGCAAGATCCACCGGGACCCCGATCGAGGCCACCGACCGATAGGATTTCTGGCCCTGGACGATGGTGCGGCCGGGATTGACCGGGTAGAGCCGCCGGCGCGGGTCGCGTGGCAGCCATTCGCGGATGAGATAGGCGACCGGGCGCCCACCAATCCGCTCGGGTTTTGAGGAAGCGCCGATAATGGCGATTGATCTTGGCTCGAAAAATTTGCCTAATGACATTGGGCGCAGTTGCTTTGATGATCCGCGGTTTAGATGATCCGCGCGCACCCGCCGCCGCGATCTCGTGCCCGGCGGTATTGAGGTACATTGCAAGGATAACCTGAAGATGCGGCCCGATGACGCTTGTGCACGGAGTTGACAAGCTTAATACGGACGCGATCGAACCCGCTATCGCCTAACAAATCATGGATCCCAATCAGAACGGTGCAGAGAGTCTGGTCCGCACACTGGTCACGAATGACGTGCAGGTGTGCTTTACTAACCCCGGTACATCCGAGATGCATTTCGTCGCTGCGCTCGACCGGGTCGAAGGCATGCGTTGTGTCCTTGGATTGTTCGAAGGCGTCGTGACCGGGGCGGCTGACGGCTACTACCGGATGGCGGACAAGCCCGCTTCGACGCTTCTGCACCTCGGACCCGGGCTCGGCAATGGCCTCGCCAATCTCCACAATGCAAAAAAAGCGGGCTCGGGAATCGTCAATATCGTTGGCGAGCACGCAACCTACCATGTCAAGCACGACGCGCCCCTTACCGCGAATATCGAGGGGGTGGCCCGCCCGATGTCGCATTGGGTGAAGACGTCGGCGTCATCCAAAACGGTGGCGATCGACGGCGCGCAGGCCATCGCGGTCGCACGCGAGGCGCCAGGCAAGATTGCCACCTTGATTCTGCCCGCCGATACGGCCTGGGGTCCGGGCGGGGATATCGTTTGGGCCCCCGCGACGCCCGCACGGCGGAAGGTCGATGATGCGGCAATCAAGGCGGCGGCCATTGCGCTGCGCTCAGGCGGTGAACGTACCCTGCTTCTTGGAGGAATAGCGGTTCGGGCCAAGGCGCTCGATCTCGCCGGCCGGATTGCGGCCAAGACGGGCTGTCGGATCGCCGCCGAATACAACAATGCACGGCTTGAACGGGGTGCGGGACGCGTGCAGACCACGCGCATTCCGTATGCCGTCGATGCGGCGGTCACGATGTTTCGCGACACGCAGCAGCTTGTGCTGGTCGGCGCCAAGGCCCCGGTGTCGTTCTTTGCGTATCCCGACAAACCGAGTGTGCAGATCCCTGCAACCTGTGCGGTGAC
>JBJXGX010000338.1:0-8830 GCA_046160305.1 Burkholderiales bacterium | reverse complement strand
CCCTCCCGCCTCTTCATCGTCCGCCCGGTCGCAACGACCTTATTGATGTTCGCGATCTTCCTGTCCGGCGTGATCGCGTATCGCCTGTTGCCCGTGTCTGCGCTGCCGGAAGTCGACTATCCGACCATCCAGATTTTCACGTTCTATCCCGGCGCGAGTCCGGACGTGATGGCCACATCAGTCACCGCGCCGCTCGAGCGACAGTTCGGGCAGATACCCGGGCTGAAGCAGATGTCGTCCACCAGCTCGGGCGGCGCTTCGGTGGTCACGTTACAGTTCGATCTCGCGGTACGCATCGACGTCGCCGAGCAAGGGGTGCAGGCGGCGATCAATGCGGCCTCCAATCTGATCCCGCAGGATCTGCCCGCGCCACCCGTCTATAGCAAGGTTAATCCAGCGGACGCACCGATCCTCACACTCGGGCTGTCGTCGGCGACGATGACCCTCCCCGAGATCCAGAATCTCGCCGACACGCGCCTTGCCCAGAAGCTCTCGCAGATCACCGGTGTGGGTCTGGTCACCCTCTCAGGGGGTCAACGGCCCGCGGTGCGCGTACAGGTGAATCCCAAGGCGCTCGCTTCGAACGGCCTTTCCCTCGAGGACATTCGTAGTGCGATCAACACCGCGAACGTAAAGAAAGCGAAGGGTAACTTCGACGGCCCGAGCCGCGCGTACATGATCGATGCCAATGATCAACTGCGCTCCGCCGAGGAATACCGTGGGATCGTGGTTGCCTACCGCAATGCCGCGCCCCTGTTTCTCTCCGATGTCGCCGATGTCATCGAAGATGCGGAAAACATTCGTCTCGCCGCCTGGAAGAACGACACGCCCGCGGTCATCCTGAACATCCAGCGGCAACCGGGCACCAACGTTATCGATGTCGTCGATCGGATCAAACGCCAGCTCGCGCAGATCCAGGCCTCCTTGCCCGCGACGCTCGATGTGACCGTGCTCACCGATCGCACGTTGACGATTCGCGCCTCGGTACGCGACATCCAGATCGATCTCGCGATCGCGGTCAGCCTCGTGGTGATGGTGATCTTCCTGTTTCTGCGCAGTGTGCCCGCCACCTTGATCCCAAGCATCGCGGCACCCTTGTCGCTCGTGGGAACGTTCGGATTCATGTATCTCGCCGGCTTCTCGATCAACAATCTCACCCTGATGGCACTCGTCGTCGCGACCGGATTCGTGGTCGATGACGCGATCGTCGTCATCGAGAACATCGCCCGTCATATCGAGCGCGGCGAATCGCCGTTCGAAGCGGCGCTCAAGGGCTCCCGGCAGATCGGCTTCACGATCATCTCTCTCACGATCTCGCTCGTCGCGGTGCTGATCCCGCTCCTCTTCATGGGCGATGTCGTGGGCCGACTGTTCCGCGAATTCGCGGTGACACTCGCTGTCGCGATTCTTATATCCGCGGTCGTCTCGCTCACGTTGACCCCGATGATGTGCGCGAAGCTCCTCCATCATCGTGAAGCCACGACCCATGGCGCGCTTTATCAGGCGACCGGACGATTCATCGATAACGTCATCGCCGGCTACGGTCGGATGCTCGTTTGGGTCCTCGATCGCCAGACGTGGACACTGCTGGTCGCAATCGGTCTGCTTGCGTTGACGGTGCTGATGTATGTCGCGATCCCAAAGGGATTCTTCCCCGTTCAGGACACCGGCGTCATCCAGGGCATCTCCGAAGCGCCGCAAAGCGTCTCGTTCAAGGCGATGGCCGAATATCAGCAGGCCCTTGCACGGGTCGTGCTGCAAGATCCGGCGGTGGAAAGCGTTTCGTCATTCATCGGCGTGGATGGCACCAACACGACATTGAATAGCGGCCGCATGCTGATCAATCTGAAGCCGCTCGAGGTGCGAAGGCTGCACGCCTCTCACGTCATTCGCCGCCTGCAAGGTTCGCTCGCCGCCGTGCGAGGCGTCACGCTCTACATGCAGCCGGTGCAGGATCTCACCGTGGAAGACCGCATCAGCCGCACCCAATACCAATTCACGCTCGAAGCATCCGAGTCGAAGCTCCTGTCCGAATGGGTTCCGAAGCTGGTCGAGCGACTCCGCGCGCGGCCCGAGCTCACCGACGTTGCGAGTGATCTCCAGAATGAAGGACTCCAGGCGTATATCGATATCGATCGCAATACGGCCGGGCGCCTGGGCATCACACCCGCCGCGATCAACAATGCGCTCTACAACGCCTTCGGGCAGCGACTGGTCTCGACCATCTTTACCCAGGCGAGCCAATATCGCGTCGTGCTCGAGGTGATGCCCGAATTCCAACGCGGGCCGGACGCATTGAAAGACATTCACATTTCGTCGGCCACCGGCGCGCAGATTCCTCTATTGTCGCTTGCGCGCGTGACGCTGGGAACCGCACCTCTTGCAATTCACCACATCGCGCAATTTCCCGCGACAACGCTGTCATTCAATCTGGCCCAGGGCATATCGCTTGGCGCCGCGGTGACCGCCATCGAATCGGTACGGAACGCAATCGGCCTACCCGACAGTATTCAAACGAGCTTCCAAGGTGCGGCGGCGACGTTCCGCGATTCGCTGTCGAGCACACTGCTTCTGGTGCTTGCCGCTATCGTCACCGTCTACATCGTGCTGGGTGTGCTCTACGAGAGTTACATCCATCCGATGACGATCCTGTCGACCTTGCCATCGGCCGCGGTCGGCGCCCTGCTCGCGTTGATGATCGCGAATGAGCCACTGGGCATCGTCGGGGTCATCGGCATCATTCTCCTCATCGGCATCGTGAAGAAGAACGCGATCATGATGATCGACTTTGCGCTCGATGCCGAACGGAACGACGGAAAGACGCCGCGCGATGCGATCTACCAGGCGGCGCTGCTCAGGTTTCGGCCGATCCTGATGACGACCCTTGCGGCGCTATTCGGCGCGTTGCCGCTGATGCTTGGTACCGGTGTCGGGTCGGAGCTTCGCCAGCCGCTCGGCCTCACGATGGTGGGCGGGTTGATCGCGAGCCAGATCCTCACCCTCTTTACGACACCGGTCATCTATCTCGCCTTCGATCGACTTGCAAGGCGGATGGGCAAGCCCGATGGCGCCGGCGGATCCCATTCGGTCGGCCGATCATGAGCTTCTCCGCGCCCTTCATTGCCCGCCCCGTCGCGACGACACTCCTTGCGATCGGCATCACCCTCGCGGGCGCGGTCGCCTATACGGTTCTGCCAGTTGCACCGATGCCGCAGGTGGAGTATCCGACCATCTCGGTGTCAGCCAGCCTTCCGGGCGCGAATCCGGAGACGATGGCCGCCACCGTCGCCACGCCGCTCGAACGGCAGCTTGGGCGCATTGCTGGGGTGACCGAGATCACATCGTCGAGCTCGCTTGGTTCGACCCGCGTGGTTTTGCAGTTCGAGCTGGATCGCGACATCAACAAGGCGGCGAACGAGGTGCAGGCGGCGATCAATGCGGCGCGCAGCCAACTGCCCTCCGGTATGCCAGGCAATCCGACGTATCGCAAGGTGAATCCATCCGACATGCCGATCATGGTGTTGACGATCACCTCCGACACGCAGTCACTCGGCCAGATGTTCGATGCCGCATCGTCTATCGTCTCGCAGCGCATTTCGCAAATGCGCGGCATCGGACAGGTGAATGTTTCCGGAAGCGCGCTGCCGGCGGTGCGGGTCCAGGTGAATCCGAAGGCGCTGCATGCAAACGGCCTCGGCTTGCAGGACGTGCGCGCGGCGCTGACCGCGGCCAATTCCAATCGTCCCAAGGGACTGGTGGAAGTCGATGACCGGCAATGGTGGATCTACGCCAACGACCAGGCCTATACCGCGGCCGAGTACCACCCGTTGATCGTGGCGTGGCGTAACAACGCGCCGATCCGATTGGGCGATATCGCGGAAGTGCTCGATGATGTGCAGGACCCGCGCAATTACGGTACGTCGAACGGTCGCCCGGCGGTGCTGCTCTTCATCTACAAGGAACCGAACGCCAATATCCTGGAAGCGGTCGAACGGGTGCGCGCATTGATGCCGTGGCTGCGCGCGTCGATTCCCGCCGCGATGCAACTCGAGATCACGTCCGAGCGCACCTCCACGATTCGCGCATCGCTCGCCGAGGTCGAGAAAACGCTCGCGATTGCCGTCGGGCTCGTGGTGCTCGTCGTCTTCCTGTTCCTGCGTCGTGTACGAGCCACTTTGATTCCGGCGGTGGCGGTCCCGATCTCGATCATCACTACGTTCGGGTTCATGCATCTCGCGGGCTACAGTCTCAACAATCTGTCGCTGATGGCCCTGATCGTCGCCACCGGCTTCGTCGTCGATGATGCCATCGTCGTCCTCGAGAACACCATGCGACACATCGAGCGAGGCGTCGCGCCGGTTGCCGCAGCGCTCATCGGTGCGCGTGAGGTCGGATTCACCGTGTTGTCGATGAGCCTGTCTCTCGTTGCCGTGTTCATACCGATCCTCTTCATGCCCGGGATCGTGGGCCGGCTATTCCGCGAATTTGCCGTGACGCTGTCGGTGGCGGTGCTGGTGTCGCTTGTCGTGTCGCTCACCTTGACACCAATGATGTGCGCACGCCTTCTCACCGTGAAGCCGCCGTCCGATCAAGGCTGGATGTCGCGACAAGGCGAGCGCGTGTTCGGCTGGATCATCAGCGGCTATCGCATAAGCCTCGACTGGTCGTTGCGGCATCCGTTGATCATGATTCTTCTCATGGCCGGCGCGATCGTACTCAATGTCACCCTCTATACGGACATACCCAAGGGGTTTTTTCCGCAGCAGGATTCCGGCCGGCTGGTTGGATTTCTCCGCTCCGAGCAGACCGCCTCCTTCAATGTCACGCGAGAGAAACTCGCGCTGATGGTCGAGCTGGTGAGCAGTGATCCGGCGGTGGCCTCCGTTTCCGCTTCCGCCGGTGGCGGTTCACGCAACTCCGCCTACATGCATGTATCGCTGAAACCATTTAGCGAGCGGAAGGTTTCGGCGGCGGACGTCGTCGCGCGCCTGCGCCCGCGCATTGCGCGGCACGCGGGCGTGAGTCTATGGCTGATGCCGGTTCAGGATGTACGGATGGGCGGCCGTCAGGGAAACGCATCGTTCCAGTACACCTTGCAATCCGATGACGTCGAATTGCTCCGCACCTGGACCACGCGCTTGCAAACGGCCTTGCAGGAAGTGAAAGCGTTGGCTGACGTGAGCTCCGATCAGGAAACCCGCGGATTGCAGACCAGCGTCATCATCGATCGCTCGACCGCCGCCCGCCTTGGCATCACGACCGATCTTATCGATACGACGCTTGGCAACGCGTTCAGCCAGGCGCTGGTCTCGACGATCTACACAGAACGCAATCAGTATCGGGTCGTAATGGAAGTCGATCCACGCTATGCGCAGGGGCCGGAAGCACTGAAAGACATCTTCATTCGTGCCCCCAACGGTGCACAGGTGCCGCTTGCCGCGATCTCGCGATATGAGCTCACCAACACGCCGCTCTCGGTCAATCACCAGGGCCAGTTTGCCGCGGCCACGATCTCATTCAGTCTGCCGGAGGGCGGGTCGCTCTCGGGCGCGACCGCCGCGATCCAGGACACCATGGTGCAGATCGGCATGCCGGCCTCGGTCGTGGGAAGCTATCAGGGCACGGCGCGCGGCTTCCAGGCGACGCTCTCTACGCAGCCGATCCTCATTCTTGCCGCGATCATCACGCTCTACATCGTGCTCGGCATGCTCTATGAGAGCTTCATCCATCCGATCACGATCCTCTCGACCTTGCCCTCCGCCGGGGTGGGCGCACTCGCCGCCTTGATGATGTTCGGCAGCGAGTTCAATATCGTCGCGCTCATCGCGGTGTTCCTCCTGATCGGCATCGTGAAGAAAAACGCGATCATGATGGTCGACTTCGCGATCACCGCCGGGCGCGATCACGGCAAGGCGCCACGCGAGGCCATCCGCGAAGCGTGCCTATTGCGCTTCCGGCCGATCATGATGACCACGTTTGCCGCGGCGCTCGGCGCGCTGCCGCTTGCGCTTGGCGCGGGCGACGGTGCGGAGCTGAGAAAACCGCTTGGCATCGCGATCGTGGGTGGATTGCTGTTGTCGCAATTGCTGACGCTCTACACGACCCCAGTGGTCTATCTGTACCTCGAACGCCTTCGCCTGTGGACGGCGCGTCTCTGGAACCGGTGGCGCACCGGTAACAAGTTGAAGGAAACCTGATGCGGCGCACCGTATTGGTCTCGATCCTTGGGGCCTGCGTGGGTGGCTGCACGGTCGTTGGTCCCGACTATGTGAAGCCCTCCGCGCCTGTTCCCGCTGCATACCGGCCAATGCCGGGATGGAAAGAAGCCGCCCCAGCGGATGCGATTCCCCGTGGCGCATGGTGGGCGATGTTCGGCGATCCGCAGCTGGATGCGATCGCGTCGCGCATTGACATCTCGAACCAGAATATTCGCATCGGGGAAGCGCGCTTTCGGCAGGCACAAGCGATCGCGGCCCAGGCACGCGCGGGGTATCTGCCTTCGATTGGCGCGGCGGCCAATGCGAGTCGGTCGGGTACGCGCGCAAGCTTCAACAGTGATCCATCGACCCGCTATGAGTTGAGTGCCGATGCGCTCTGGGAACCGGATTTGTGGGGGCGCGTGCGGCGATTGGTGGAGGCCGGTGAGGCCGACATCCAGGCAAGCGCGGCCGACCTCGAGTCCGTACGTCTGTCGGCGCAGGCGGCGCTGGTGCAGAATTATTTCTCGCTGCGGATCGCGGACGCATTGCATGCGCTGCTGGCGGATACGGTTGCCGCATTTCAACGCTCGCTCGATCTCACGCGCAATCGCTATGAAGCGGGTGTCGCCGCGAAAGTCGATATCGTGCAGGCAGATGTCCAACTGAAAGGCGCGCAGGTTCAATTGATTGACGTTGGCGTCGATCGCGCCCGCTTCGAGCATGCGATCGCGTTGCTCGTTGGCGAACCCGCATCGTCATTTACCATCTCCCCCGCGCTCCTTGCCGCGAAGCATCCGATCCCGCCGCCTGGACTCCCCTCGGAGCTCCTCGAACGCCGCCCAGACATCGCCGCGCAGGAACGCAGCATGGCCGCCGCGAACGCCCGGATCGGCGTGGCGCAGGCGGCCTACTTTCCGTCGTTGTCCTTGTCGGCATCGTTCGGCCTTCGCAACAGTCTGCTCGGCGATCTCATCAGCGCGCCGAGCCGAATCTGGTCGCTCGGCACCGGACTGGCCCAGACGCTCTTCGATGGCGGCGCGCGCAAAGCGGTGTCGCAGCAGGCCCTCGCCGCGTACGATGCCGAGGTTGCCTTATACAGACAGACAGTGCTCGTCGGTTTCCAGGAAGTCGAGGACAACCTCGCAACCCTGCGCCTCCTCGAAGAGCAGGCGAAGGTCCAGGATGCGCTGGTCCGCGCGGCACGCCAGGCAGTCGATCTCGTCACGAATCAATACAGGGCAGGCGTCGTGAGCTTTCTCAATGTCATCAATGCGCAGACCACCGCGCTCACCGCGGAACGGAATGCGCTCAATCTCGAGGGACGCCGGCTTGTCGCCAGCGTCGCGCTGGTGAAAGCGCTCGGTGGCGGATGGACCACGAGCGAGCTAAGGAAATAGTCGTGCGCGAACCCATGAATACGACGGAACACATGGCGGAACACGTGACGGAACACATGACGCACCAATTGCCGGCCGGGTAGCCGCACCGTTCAAGGGTGAGGGCTTCACCACGCTTGGCAAAGCGCGCGGACCCGCAGATCGCTAATGCTTCCGAAACGCGTCCAGGATTTCACCGAAGAGCGCCCACCGCTCGCCGTCGAAGCGCGCGAGTTGCTCCTGTTCGATCGGCGCGAAGTCACTTCCGCTCGTATTGATCTTGATCCCGGGGAGCAGCATCGGCAATTCGAGGTCCTTGAGATTGGCCGCTTGCCGCATGATGTTCTCGCGCGACAGATCGCTGCCGCATTGCTTGAGCGTCTGCGCCATCAGTTGCGCAACGGTGTAGCCGTACGCGTTGAATTGATCGTCGGCCTTGCCTTCGGGATAGAACTTCTTCATCCATGCGAGCCACTCTTGAAAAGCCTTGTCGTTCTTCCACTGCGGATCGGTTACCTCCTTCATATACAACGCGGTGATCAGGCCTTTGGAAGCCTCCGTGCCCGCCGGGTGCAACACCGCCGCGAGCGAGCTCGACACGTTGTTCAGGAAGTGCAAGGGTTTCCAGCCGATGTCGTGCGCCTTTTTGATCGCCTGGGCCGCGAACTTGGGCGTGGTGATATTGAAGAATACGTTGGCACCGCTGTTCTTGAGATTCACCACCTGTGAATCGACCGTCGCATCGGTTACCTCGTAACTTTGCTCCATGACGATGAGCTTCTTCATCTCCTCGCCCAATCCATCCCTGAAGCCCTTCAGGTAGTCCTTGCCGTAGTCGTCGTTCTGGAACAGGATGCCGACCTTTGCATCCTTCACGTTCTTCAGCGTATAGGCGGCATAGATCCGGCCTTCCGTCTGGTAGTTGGGCTGAAACCCCATGGTCCAGGGGAAATCCTTCGGATCGTTCCATTTCGTTGCGCCGGTGGCCACGAACAGATGCGGCACCTTCTGCTGATTCATATACTTGTGAATCGCCGAGTTGGACGGCGTACCAAGCGGCTGGAAGATCGCGGCGACCTGATCCTGCTCAACCAGGCGACGGGCCATCTCCACCGCCTTGGGCGGGCTGTAGCCATCGTCGTAGGTAATGTAGTGGATCTTGCGGCCGTTGATCCCGCCCTGCTCATTCACCATCTTGAAGTACGCACCGATGGATTTGCCGATCGTTCCGTATGCCGATGCCGGGCCGCTGTA
>JBJXGX010000337.1:0-3345 GCA_046160305.1 Burkholderiales bacterium | reverse complement strand
ACAACTACCGGCCGCAGTTCTACTTTCGCACGACGGACGTGACCGGGGCGGTGGAGTTGGCGCAAGGCGCCGAGATGGTGATGCCTGGTGACAACACCAAGTTGACGGTGACGTTGATCCAGCCGATCGCAATGGAAGACGGCCTGCGCTTTGCCATCCGCGAGGGCGGCAAGACCGTTGGCGCAGGCGTCGTGACCAAAATTCTCGTATAGGCGTTCGGTGCGATGGCTGAGGGCGGCGTGATTCGACCGGATTCGTTTAGTCCTGATAGAATGCCGCCCCTCTTCAGTCTTCGACCCCTCAGAGATACAGGCCAATAGCTCAATTGGCAGAGCGTCGGTCTCCAAAACCGAAGGTTGGGGGTTCGATTCCCTCTTGGCCTGCCAAAAGATTCGACGCCGTGATGCGGCGGTCAGTGTCGGTTAAACGATAGTTCAGCGAATGTGAAGTGGCACCACGGGAGAGCGACGACGAGAGGTCAGCTCGTGTCGATCCGCCGTGTGGTGCCGTGATGGAGTGATATGCAAGACAAGATCCGCATCGGTGGTTCCGCCCTCCTCTTTCTGGGCGGACTAGTGGGCTTCTACTATTTCGGTCAACAGCCCATGGTGGCGAGAGTCGGCATCATTCTGCTTGGCGTGGCGCTCGCGGTGGCCCTGGCATGGGCGACCGAGCCTGGTACGCAGCTGCGCGCCTTCGTCACCGAATCGATCGACGAGGCGAAGAAGGTTGCGTGGCCGTCCCGAAAAGAATCGATCCAGACGACCGCGATCGTGTTCGCGTTTGTCATCGCCATGGCCCTGTTTCTTTGGATTACCGACAAGCTCCTCGAGTGGAGCCTCTACGATCTCGTACTCGGATGGAGTCGGAAATGACGATGCGATGGTATGTCGTGCACGCCTATTCCGGCTTCGAACGTTCGGTGCAGCGTGCGCTCCAGGACCGTATTCAGCGCAACAACATGGCTGAGCACTTCGGCCGGATTCTCGTGCCGACCGAGGAAGTGGTCGAGATGCGCGCCGGGCAAAAAAGTGTCTCCGAGCGCAAGTTCTATCCTGGCTATGTGCTCGTCGAGATGGATATGACGGACGAAGCGTGGCATCTCGTCAAGAGCACGGCGAAGGTGACTGGATTCGTTGGCGGGGCGCATGGCAGGAAGCCGCCGCCGATCACTGAAAAAGAAGTCGAGGCCATTCTGCAGCAGATGCAGGAAGGGGCGGATAAGCCAAAGCCGAAGGTCTTGTTCGAGATCGGCGAAGCCGTTCGAGTGAAGGACGGGCCGTTCGTCGATTTTCACGGCATGGTCGAGGAAGTGAATTACGACAAGTCCAAGTTGCGCGTGTCGGTCACGATTTTCGGCCGTGCGACGCCCGTGGAATTGGAGTTTGGTCAGGTTGAAAAAGCCTGACCGGAACGGTGAACGAGCGCGAACCGCAGCGATTCGCGGGATGGCGACGCCGGGTTGACGCAAACGTTCGCGGTCCTCGGAGATGTTGAAGTACGAGCAAATGCAGTACAGAAGTACGAGTGAAGTACGTGTTCAACTGGGGAGGTCGCTTATGCGGCCGATCGAACCCGCGAGGAGAATCATGTGGCAAAGAAGATAGTCGGCCAAGTCAAACTGCAGGTGCCGGCAGGGAAGGCCAATCCGAGTCCGCCGGTAGGTCCGGCCTTGGGTCAACGCGGCCTCAACATCATGGAGTTCTGCAAAGCGTTCAACGCGCAGACCCAGAAGATGGAGCCCGGCCTGATGCTGCCGGTGGTGATCACCGCCTACGCGGACAAGAGCTTCACATTCATCATCAAAACGCCGCCGGCGACGGTGCTGATCAAGAAGGCCGCCCAGATCACCAAGGGTAGCCCCAAGCCGCATGTCGACAAGGTCGGAAAAATCTCCCGCGCCCAGGCGGAAGAAATCGCGAAAGCGAAAATGCCTGATCTGACCGCGTCCGACCTCGAAGCGGGTGTCCGCACGATCGCCGGCAGCGCGCGCTCGATGGGCATCACGGTGGAGGGTCTCTGATGAATTCGACGAAACGACAAAAGGCGCTCGCTGGTCTGGTCGATCGCGCTAAACACTACACCGCCGCCGACGCCCTCGCGCTGGTCAAGAAGGGGGCATCCGCGAAGTTCAACGAATCAGTCGATGTCGCCGTCAATCTTGGTATCGATGCGAAGAAATCCGATCAGACGGTCCGCGGTTCGGTGGTATTGCCGGCGGGCACGGGCAAGACCGTTCGGGTTGCGGTTTTCGCGCAAGGCGAGCGAGCCGAAGCGGCGCGCGCTGCCGGCGCGGATATCGTCGGGCTCGATGACTTGGCTGAGCAGATCAAAGCCGGCAAGATGGATTTTGACGTCGCGATTGCAAGCCCCGACACGATGCGTGTGGTCGGCCAGTTGGGTCAGATACTCGGACCACGCGGCCTGATGCCCAATCCAAGAGTCGGAACGGTCACCACTGATGTCGCCACCGCGGTCAGGAATGCGAAAGCAGGCCAAGTGCAGTTCCGTGCCGACAAGGCCGGCATCGTGCAGTGCTCGATCGGCCGTGCCTCGTTCACACCGGATGCGCTTGGCACGAATCTGAGCGCGCTGGTTGATGCGCTGAACAAGGCGAAGCCCACCGGATCGAAGGGCATTTACCTGAGAAAAGTTTCTGTTTCTAGCACGATGGGTCCTGGTGTCAGAGTGGATCCTTCGAGCATCACCGCATAGGAGTAGCGAGTCGTAACACGTCGACTTTGGGCTCGATCATTCGATCGATGCCTCGCTTGTGGATCGCCTGGGTCGATGGGCGATCAATCCACCGGCAGGGACATCGAAAGGATGGTCGAGGTTGTCAAAGACCGCAGGCGCCCGTACTGGATCGAGTCAGTGTGGATCGAACCAATCGGGCTTAAACGAGGAAACATGATCACGAGAGAGGCGAACGCGATTCCCTCGAACGTCGCTCACGTTTCGCAAGCCAGCGCAGACGGCGGACCCCAATGACGGATTGCAAGCTGGATGCTTTCGAAGTCGAAGGTGACCACGGTGCGCTTCCGGAAGTTGGAATCGCCGACAGGTACGGATGCTCTGATGATTGGCGCTCGCCCTCGGGCGGGGTTGCCTGTTCATTGAAGAGCATCCTTCACTCGTAACGGAGGTATACCTTGGGTCTCAATCTCGAGCAGAAGCAAGTGGTCGTATCGGAGATCTCCGCGGAAGTCGCGAAGGCTCAGGCGATCGTGCTTGCCGAGTACCGTGGCCTGGAAGTTGGACACATGACCGACCTGCGCCGCAAGGCGCGCCAGTCGGGCGTGTTTCTGCGCGTTCTTAAAAACTCGCTCGCGCGTCGCGCGGTCA
>JBJXGX010000336.1:0-10058 GCA_046160305.1 Burkholderiales bacterium | reverse complement strand
TGCCGACGTGGGTCGCGGGTTTGAAGCCCGCCATGCCAAGCTCGGTGAGGGTCGGTGTTTCCGGAAAGCGCGGATTGCGCGCATCGGCAGACGTTGCAATCGCGCGGACCTTGCCCGCCGTGACGAGTTCGCGAAACTGCGCGCTTGGCGTATAGAACATCGAGTCCAGGCGGCCAGCCATGAAATCCTGGATCACCGGATTCATGCCCTTGTACGGAATATGAAAAAGCTTCAGGCCCGTTCGCTGTTGGAACATTTCCATCGCGAGATGATACGGGTGCCCGACCCCGCCCGAACCGTAGTTGAGCTTGCCCGGATTGGCCTTCGCGTAGTCGATGAATTCAGCAAGTGTCTTTGCCGGCACCAACGCTTGCACATAGAGCTGCACATCCGAATCCGCGATCATCGAGATCGGCGTGAAGTCACGATCAACCTGATACGGCAGCTTCTTGTAGAGCAAGCTGCCCGCCACATGAAAGCTGCCGGTCACGAGCAGCGTGTAGCCGTCGGGCGATGACTTCGCCACCGCGTCGGCCGCGACAATGCCCCCGGCCGATGGCCGATTGTCGATGACGATGGGCTGGCCAAGTACGCTCGTGAGCCCAGGACTCAATGAGCGCGCCAGGATATCCATCCCACCACCGGGTGCGAACGGCACCACGAGACGAATCGGTTTCGCCGGATACGCTTGCCCGAACGCATTGCCCCCGAGTGCAACGACCCATGATGCGAGAACTGCAAAGAGTGACCCTGTCATGCGCAGACCCATCATCTTGCCTCCTGTCAACATGCGCGGGTGACTATACCCCAGGCAGCTTGGTGTCTTAGCGGCGCGCAGGGTGGAAATGCCGCGCGCATTCCAACAGATCAGTGCCGGCGACGCGCAACAGTCCTAGCCCGCGGCAAATCCGTATTTGCGACGCAGCGCATCGGCGAGATGCTTGCCCGCCGCCGACACGAGGAATATGCAAACAATGTAGATCGCAGCCGTCGCGGTCAGGATCTCAATCGGTTCGTACCAGATATTCACGATCTTCTGCGACTGGAACATCAGGTCCTGCACCGTGATGATCGACACCAGGGTCGATGATTTCACGATGACAGTGAACTGGTTGACGATCGATGGCGCCGCACTCAATAGCACCTGCGGCAGCACGATGCGGCCAAATACCAGGACAGGCGACATCCCCACTGAAAGCGCGGCCTCGCGTTGCCCTTTCGGAATCGCCTCGATGCCGCCGCGAAAGGTCTCGGCCAGATAACCGCTTGACTGCAGCGCGAGGGCCACGCACGCCGCCGCCAAAAACGTATTGGGCCAGCCGAAGACTTCGGGCCACACGTAGTTGACCCAAAGCAGTTGCACGAGGATCGGTGTCGCGCGAAAGAACTCGGTCAAGCCGATCGCGACCGCGCGCAACGGCGGAACGTACATCCGTACGAGGCAGAGCGCGAGGCCGCCGATAATCGCGCAGACAAACGCGATGAGGCATACCTCGACCGTGACGCCAAGACCCGCGAGTAGCGCGTCACGCTGATTCCAGACGAGGCGTTCCCAGTTACCCATGCAGAGTCAACCGAGGATCCGTGCCCGCCAGCGTTCGGCCAAAGCACGCAGTGCACCGCCCGCCACGAGCACGATGACGAAGTACGTGAGTGCGGCGCCGGTGTACAGCGGCAGCGGACGCATTTGCTGCTGCGTGATCATCGACACCTGATACATCAGATCGGGTACCGCGATGAGCGACACGATGGTGGTCGCCTTGAATAGCGAAACGAACTGGTTGATCGACTCGGGCAGCATCCGGCGCACCACCTGCGGCAGGATGATCCGCCACAGAACTTGCCGTTCGGACATCCCGCAGGAACGCGCCGCTTCGATATGTCCGATCGGGATCGCCTCGATCCCGGCCCGGAATGTCTCCGCGAAGTAACCGCTATAGACGAAACCGAGTGCAATGACCGCGGACACGAACGGATTGAATTCGAGCCGCTTGTGAAGGAGCGCACCGATCGCGAGCGGCAGCACGAAATGCACCCACACGACCATCACATAGTCGGGTGCGTTGCGGAAGATCTCGACATGCAACGTGCCGATCCATCTGCACGGTCTCAGGCGGCTGACACGCAATAACGCGGCTGCGAGTCCAACGCCAAGGGCAACAGCGGCCGCGGCGAAAAAGACGTAGAAATTGACGACGATGCCGCGCAGCAGGACTTCGCGGAAATCCCAGAAGACACCGACATCGAGAATCTCGCGCAACGACTCGGACATCGGCGCCTACTGCTTGAAATTCGGCAGGTACTTCGAGATGAACTGGCGAAACCGCTCCGATTTCGGCGCGCCGAACATCTGTTCGGGCGGACCTTCCTCCTCGATGAGCCCGTTGTGCAGGAACATTACCTGGTCCGAAACCTCGCGCGCGAAGCTCATCTCGTGGGTCACGACGATCATCGTAGTGCCGTCATTGGCGAGCTCGCGCATCACCGACAACACCTCGTCGGTGAGCTCTGGATCAAGCGATGATGTCGGCTCATCGAACAGCATCACCTTCGGTTGCATCGCCAATGCGCGTGCGATGGCAACACGCTGCTGCTGTCCGCCTGACAATCGTGCCGGGTATTCACCGGCCTTTTCCACCAGATCGACGCGTCGCAGACATTCCTGCCCGAGTGCGGTGGCATCCTTGCGCGACATCCCGCGTACGCGGTACGGTGCTTCGATGACGTTCCCGAGCACCGTCATATGCGGCCACAGATTGAATTGCTGGAACACGATGCCAAGATCGCGGCGGATCCGGTTGATCTGCGCAAGCGGCCGCGGCCTGCGCTCGCCCGCGGCATCGATGCGATAACCAAGCGATTCACCTTCGATGAAGATGTCCCCGGAGCTCGGCGTTTCGAGATAATTGATGCAACGCAGAAGTGTGCTCTTCCCCGAGCCGCTCGCACCGATCATGCTGACGACGGTGCCGCGATGAACATCGAACGAAACGCCCTTCAATACGTCGAGCGCACCGAATCGCTTGTGCACGTCGACCACGCGAATCGTCGGCATTGCGGTGATTGTCGTGCTCGCTGTTTCGCTCATCGTATTGCCACTGGCGGGCGATTCGAAAACGGCGGCTTGCCGGAAGCACACGCCTTCGACGCCGCATGGAAGAATTCGCTACTATACGATTACTTCGCAAAACGCCAAGAAATGAACAACATCCCCGCCCAGATCGGCGCACCGCTCGATGACATCGACACGCCAGCCTTGATCGTCGATCTCGATGCGTTCGAGCACAATGTCGACAAGATGGCTGCTTTCGCGAAAGCGGCCGGCGTGCGCCTGCGCCCGCATGCCAAGACGCACAAGTGTCCGACGATCGCGCAAAAGCAGATCGCTGCGGGCGCCGTCGGCCAATGCTGCCAGAAGGTCAGCGAAGCTGAGGCGCTGGTTCGCGGCGGCGTTCGCGATGTGCTGGTCAGCAACCAGGTGGTCGGCATGCACAAGCTTCGGCGGCTCGCTTCACTTGCCACCGATGCGACGATCGCCCTCTGTTTTGATGCATCCGAACAGGTGGCCGCCGCGTCGCAGGCGGCACGGGAAGCGGGCGTGGAGCTCGGCGGCCTGGTCGAGATCGATGTCGGCATGCAACGCTGCGGCGTCGCGAGCCCTGCTGCGGCCGAGGAGCTTGCCGACCGGATCGCCAGTTCGCCCGGGCTCAAGTTTCGCGGGCTGCAGGCCTATCACGGTACCGCTCAGCATCTGCCTTCTCTTCCTGAGCGCAAGCGGGCGATCGATAGCGCGGCCGAAACCGTCCGCGCGACCGTCGATCGCTTGAGCAAGGCGGGGTTGCCATGTGCAATCATCAGCGGCGCCGGCACCGGCACGTTCCGCATGGAGGGTATGAGCGGCGTGTGGAACGAATTGCAGGCCGGTTCATACGTCTTCATGGACACCGACTATGCACGCATCGGCGGCGAGGGAAGCAGCCGCTACGCCGAATTCGAGCACAGCCTGTTCGTGCTGGCGACGGTAATGAGCACGCCGACACCGGATCGCGCGATCGTCGATGCTGGTCTCAAATCGTACAGCGGCGAGAAAGGACTACCCTGGGTGCATGGCAAGATGGGGCTCGAGGTGGTCGGCATGTCGGATGAGCATGGCAAGATCAAGGTGGGTCCGGATGCGGAGCGCCTTCGGCTGGGCGATAAGGTGATGCTGATTCCCGGACATTGCGATCCGACCGTCAATCTGCACGATTGGTACGTGGCGGTTCGCCGGGGACGCGTGGAAAGCCTGTGGCCGATCACAGCGCGCGGCGCGAGCACTTGATTTTCAGAGGAGAGGCAGATGAACGAGACCGATGACATCGACGATCGTCGCAAGCGCGACTTCCTCCGTACCGCCGCCGTGCTGGGTGCTGCGGCAACCGGTGCGATGGCAGTTGCAGTAGCGCCGCGCGAATCGATGGCGCAGATGCTGGAAACGGGTATTCGCGAGGATTCGAGTCTTGCCAAGATCCGCAAGGAAGGGGTCATGCGGGTCGGCTATTCACAAACCGGCCCCTGGTTCTACAAGGACGCCAAGACGAGCGAGTTGGGCGGGATCTACAAGGATGCGGTGGAGCGTCTGGCCAAAGAGATGGAAGTCAAGGTCGACTGGAAGGAGGTGACGTTCCAGAATTCGACCGTCGGCCTGCGCCGCAACGACTACGACCTCTACGGGTCGTCGTTGACCTATACGACCCCGCGCGCGCTGGTCGTCGATTACGTCGGGCCGTTGTGGTCGAAAGGCAGCCTGCTCATGGTGCACAAGGACAACGCAGCGCGATTCAAGAAGCTCGCCGACTTCAACAATGCCAAAGTCACTTTCTCGGTGGTCGCTGGAGGCAGCGAAGAGCCGCGCATTCCGATCCTCTTCCCCAACGCCAAGCTGATCACCACCGCTGGGCAGGTGGTGCTCGGCGCAGAGCCGGTCCGCGCCAAGAAAGCCGATGTCTGGATGAGCGGCGACAGCGACGTCCTCCTGTTCGCCAAACGCAACGCCTGGGCGCAGGTGTTCGACCCGGCCAATCCGATCGACAAGCGTCCCAACACGTGGGCAGTCCGGTACGGCGATGCCGAGTGGAAGCACTTCCTCGACATGTGGGCGACGTTCATGGTCGGCAACGGCGAGATGGACCGGCTCTTCAAGCTGCATATGGAAAAACTGGGTGCCGCCTGATCGGCCAAGACGCCGAGCCGCTGAGTCGTCAAGACAGTGATGATCGTCGACTGCCACGCCCATGTATTTGCGCACTGGTCGGGGGCGTGCGGACATGCATCGAGCGCGGTGCATCTCAAATATCTGCAAAAGGTCGTTACCCGCCCGGCGGCGCGCGCGTTTCGCGCCCGCGACGGCATGGAGGTCAAGACCTCGATGCTGTTTCGCGCGGGTGACAACACATGGGCGGGGCTCACCGACGTCGACTTTCGGGTGGGTCGCTTCGGCCAGCTTACGTTCACGCATGAAGGCGACGACTACTATGTGCAATACCAGCCGGTGGGCATGCAGGCGCTCAGTTGCCCGCCCGAGCTCATGATCGCGCAGATGACGGTGGCAGGTGTCGATCACAGCATCCTGCAGGCAGGTGGCGGCTACGGCGCGATGAACGATTTCAACGCGTACGCACAGCATCAGTATCCGCGGAAATTCACCGGGCTCCTCCATGTCGATGAAGCGATGGCGGACCAGTCATCGATCTTGGACGAGGTCGACCGTGCTTTCAACGTGCTTGGCTTGCGCGGGCTTTACTATGCGCAGGACTTTTCCCGCCACGGCTATTCGCGCAATGTCGATCACGATGCATTTCGTCCGTTCTGGGACAAGATCGTCCGTTATGGATTGCCGGTGTTCATCGAACTGTCCTCGACACCCTCATATGATCGTGCCGGGTATCTGGGCAATCTAGCCGCGCTCGATGTGCTGCTGCGTCGCTATCCGGCGCATCGCTTCCTCCTCGTCATGGGTCCGCCGGTCGGACACTTTGGCTCCTCCGGCACGTGGGAATTTCCGGACGACGTGCTCGCTACCTACCAGCGCGACAACCTGCAACTCGAGGTGATGTTCCCGATCACATGGGGCGGTGTTTGGGATTACCCCTATCCCGAAGCACAGCAGTTGATCCGCGCGATGCGCGATAAGTTCGGCGCCTCGAAGCTGCTCTGGGGCTCGGACATGCCCAATGTCGAGCGCTTCTGCACCTACCGGCAGTGCGTCGACTATGTGCGCAAGTACTGCGTATTCCTCTCCGCGAACGAAAGGGATCAGATCCTTGGCGGCAACGCCGCCGAATTGCTGCGGCTTTGCTGAATGTCTAATAGGATCGGCATCGACATCGGAGGGACCTTCACCGACCTCGTTTTCATGAATCCGGCGGGCCGGATCGTGTGCGCCAAAGTGCTATCGACGCCGCACGATTACGGCCAGGGCATTGCCAACGGCCTTGAAAGCGCCGCGGCCCGCAGTGGCATGAAAGTCGATGACATCACGCAGATCATGCACGGGACGACCGTCGCAACCAACGCCCTGCTCGAAGGCAAAGGGGCGAAGGTGGCGCTCGTCACGACCAACGGCTTTCGCGATGTGCTGGAGATCCGGCGCCTGCGAATGCCGGTGCTCTACGACATCCGGTGGCGCAAGCCTCCCGCGCTGGTCCCCCGCCGGCGACGCTTCGAGATTGACGAGCGCATCGATCATCGCGGGCGCATCGAGCGACCCATCGATGACGACGCTGCGCGCGCCGTCATCGATCGCGTGCTGGCGGCAGATGTCGAAGCAATCGCTATTTGCCTGATCAACGCCTACGCCAACGGCGCGCATGAAAAGCGACTACGCGAGCTGATCCGGGAACGCGACACCCTGGTTCCAATCACGCTATCGAGCGAGCTGCTGCCCGAGATCCGCGAATACGAGCGCACCAGTACCACCGTCGTCAACGCCTACGTGTTGCCGCTGGTCCGCCACTATCTGGTGGGGCTTGAAGAAAAACTCCGGCAACGGGCCATCGATCGGCCGCTCACGATCATGCAATCGAGTGGAGGAGCCATGAGCGCCGCCGCGGCGGCCGAGCGCCCGATCCACATCATCGAATCGGGCCCTGCCGCCGGTGTCGTCGGCGCCGCGGAATTGGCACGCCATCTCGGCAACCTGAGCCTGCTCAGCTTCGATATGGGCGGCACCACGGCCAAGGCGGCGTTGATCGAATCCGGTCAATACCTGCGCGTCAACTCGATCGAAGTCGGTGGTGGCATCAATATCGCAGGGCGGCTGTTGAGTGGCGGTGGCTACCATGTCCGCGCGCCCGCCATCGACATTGCTGAAGTCGGCGCCGGTGGTGGCAGCCTAGCGCGCCTTGATGCAGGCGGGGCGCTCCGCGTCGGCCCTGACAGCGCGGGGGCTGCTCCCGGTCCTGCATGCTACAACCTCGGCGGCACCATCCCGACGGTTACCGACGCCAACGTGATCCTGGGCTTCATCAATCCTGAAGCGCTCGCCGGCGGGGGCCTGCCGATTCGACGCGACCTGGCCGAACAGTCGTTGCAAGCTGGCGTAGCTGGACCGCTCAAGTTGACGCTTGCAGACGCGGCTTGGGGCGTCCATCGCGTCGCGAACGCGTCGATGGCCCGCGCGTTGCGAGCGGTGTCGACCGAGCGCGGTCGCGATCCGCGCGATCTCACGATGCTAGCATTCGGCGGGAATGGTCCAGTGCATGCGGCAACCCTTGCACGACTGCTCGATATCAAACGCATCCTGGTGCCGCCGGTGCCGGGGCTGTTCAGCGCGCTCGGCATGCTGTTCCCCGAGATCGAACATCACTATGTCCGCACGTTCAAGCAGCGCGTCGACCGCCTTGACAATGACGCACTCGAGACGCTGTTCCGCACGCTCGAGGCCGAAGGCTCGGCCGCGCTGGAAAGCGAAGGTGTCGGGGCGGGCGAACACCGCTTCGAGCGGCGGGTCGACTTGCGCTACGCGGGTGCCAATTCCGAGCTGACCTTGCCGTTTCCCGCGCTGGACGTCGGACCCACGCTGCGCGAGCATTTTTCCCTGCTCCATGAGCAGCAGTATGGATACCGATCGGACGGCGAGACCATCGAGACGATGAATGTGCGGGTGATCGCGCGCGCCTCGAGCGGCAAGTCGCAGGTACCTGCAAGCCTTGCGCTCGGTGACGATTTTCCACGCGCCGGTGGTTCGCGCCCCGTCTATTTCGGTCCAGCATTCGGCGCACTGAACACACCGATCTGTGCCCGTGGCGATCTTGGCGCCCAGTGGCGAGCGGGCCCGCTCCTGGTCGAGGAATTCGACAGCACGACCGTCGTACCACCCGACGGCCGCGCCCGATGCGTTGCATGGGACACCATCGAAATCGAGCTCGAGTGAATCCGATGACCGGCCTGTTGAACGATCCTGAACGCCACGCCTCCGTTGCGAGTTCGATCGCACCCGATCCGTTCGCACTCGAGCTCATCAAGAACGCGCTCGCGGCCTTGGCCGACGAAATGGCGCTCACGGTCTACCGCACCGCGCGATCGTTCGTGGTCAAGGAGGCACTCGATTTCTCGACCGCTCTGTTTCTCGCCGACGGGCAACTGATCGCGCAAGGCACCTGCCTGCCGTTTCACCTGGGTGCGATGCCGTTCGCGGTACGTGCGGTGACCCGCGCCTACGAGGGTCGCATTCTTCCGGGCGATCTCTACATCACCAACGATCCCTACGATGGCAGCACGCACCTGCCCGATATCGTGCTCGTCAAGCCGATCTTTCATGCCGGACAGTTGCTCGGCTACTCGGTGGCGCTTGCGCACATGACGGACATCGGCGGTCGCATGCCCGGCGGCAACGCAAGCGATTCAACCGAGATCTATCAAGAAGGTCTCCGCATCCCGCCGGCCCGTCTGTGGCGCGAGGGTGAGCCCGACGAGACCATGTTCCGGCTGATCGAGCGCAACGTGCGTGTACCCGACAAGGTGCTGGGTGACATTCGTTCGCTGGTGAGCGCGTGCGTCGTTGGCGAGCGCGAGATGATCAAGCTCGCGGAGCGTTACGGAAGACGCGCGTTCGAGCAGTACTGCCGCGATCTGCTGGACTACACCGAGCGTTTCACGCGCGCCGAGATCGCCAGGCTGCCGAAAGGGACGTGGCGCTTCGTGGACTATCTCGACGGCGACGGGGTGGATCCCAATCCCATTCGGATCGAGGCGGCGGTCACGATTCGCGCCGACAGCATGACGATCGACCTCACAGGGTCCGCACCGCAAGTGCGCGGCGCGATCAATTGCGTCTATCCCTTTACGCTTTCCACCGCACTCGCATGCGTGCGCTCGATCGTGGATCTGTCGATTCCGAACAACGCGGGCTACTTTCGCCCGATCGATGTCATCGCTCCTGTGGGCACCGTGGTCAATCCGCGCCCTCCGGCGGCAGTGGCGGCGCGCGGCATCACCGGCATTCGCATCGCCGATGCGATTTTCGGCGCGCTCGCGCAGGCCATTCCGGATGTGTTACCGGCATGCGGGTCCAATGCCCCGGATGTCGGCATTTCCTTCGGCGGCCTCGACGAAAAGGGGGACGCCTGCGTCTATCTCGAATTCCTGCTCGCTTCATGGGGTGGCGGGCCCGATCGCGACGGCATGGATGCCTGCACCGGCACGCTCGTCAACTATTCGAATGCACCAGCCGAAATGATCGAAGCCGATCAACCCATCGCGATCGAGCGATATGCGCTGGTGCCGGACACCGGCGGACCGGGTCGGTTCCGCGGCGGCTTAGCACTGGAGCGCCATCTGCGATTCAAGTCGAACAATGCGACATTGCAAATCCGTTCCGACCGACGTGACCATCCGCCGTACGGACTGCTCGGCGGGCAATGCGGCGCGCCATCGAATGTCAGCATTACCCGCGCGGATGGCACCGACGAGGCGTGCCGCGCCAAGTTTCTGACCACGGTCGACGACGGCGACATGCTATGCGTGCGCCTCGCCGGCGGTGGGGGCCATGGCGATCCGCTGCTGCGCGATGCGGCGGC
>JBJXGX010000335.1:0-6268 GCA_046160305.1 Burkholderiales bacterium | reverse complement strand
GGCGATGGTCTTGTAGTCGGCATGGCGATCATCGGCGATCTCGAACGCGGGCATGACCGCCGACACATGGTGCCCGATGGTCACGCGATCGAATGGCTTGCCGGTCGACACGACATCCTCGCCGATTTCGAACGCGAGCTCGCATTCGATCAACGCGTTGCCGTGCTCGGCCAACCGCAATACGCCCGGTGAACGCTGCACCTGCTTGTCCAGCACGACCCCGGGAATCGAATCCTGGAATCGCGTGAAGTCGCGCATCGCCTGCGTCGTGATCGCGACCTTGAAGCCCGCGATCGACGCGGCCAGCGCTTTCCCTTTCAGCGCAACGAAAGCATCCTGGATCGCATCCGCCTCCGCAATCGAACGGGGCGCGATCTCGGTCGGGATCGAACTGAAATTTTGCCGCGCGACATGCGATTCATGCAGCCATCGTGCCGCGCGTTCGATACGCACATTGTCTTGAGCCATCATGTGTCTCCATGGGAATCCGCACGGCCGGCCGCGCAGATTCGTAAGCGCCTCCTCGGCGTTGACCGGGGTGCTGCGGTCACCCTATACTGGATCGCGCCAACCCGTGCAACCGGATAGCGTTAGCATGCGTGCGAGTCTTGGCCTATAGCCACCCGCCGTTTCCCAAAGGAATCCGCACTGCGGATTCCTCAGCAGAGGAGAAGAATCAATGGATCGCATGATGCACGCCGTCCTGGCGTCGTTGTCCCTGTGTTGGCTTTCTATCGCCCCGGCGCTTGCCCAGCAGAAACTCGTGATCAATGTCGCGACCCAACCGATAGCGACCATGCCGCAGTACACGCAGGTCGATGTTCCACTGCTCCGGGACGATCTGCAGAAGAAATCGAATGGTCGCATCGAGGTAAAGATGGGCACCTGGGCCGAGCGCCAGATCGGCGGACCGGAGGTGCTGCGTCTGGTTCGCTCCGGGCAGATCGACATCGGCGGGTCGCCGTTTTCAACGGTATCGGGCGATGTGCCATTCCTCGACGCTGCGGATCTGTCCGGCCTCAATCCGACCGTCGCTCAGGCACGCAAGGCGGCTGACGCGATCGTCCCCGCGTCAAACAAGGAGCTCGAAAAGGTCGGCCTCAAGATCATCGGACACTATACGTATTCAGCACAAGTCTTCTGGTGCAAACGCCCGGTCGGCTCGCTCGACGATCTCAAGGGTCGCAAGGTCCGCACCATCGGTGGATCGATGAACGACCTGGTGGGTGCGCTCGGAATGCAACCCGTCGGGCTCCCGTTCGGCGAGGTCTATGCCGCGCTCGAACGTGGCGTGGTCGATTGCGCGGTTACCGGCGCGGGCAGCGGCAATGCGGCGAAATGGTTCGAAGTAGCCAATGGTCTCTATGCTCTGCCCGTCGGCTGGTCGGTCGGGGCGTACTACGTCAATCTCAATTGGTGGAATAAGCTTGATCCCCAATTGCGCACGCTGATCGAAACCCAGGTCAAGGCCGCCGAAGATGCGAACTGGAAACTCGGGCAGGAGCACACCGACGACGGCATCGCCTGCAACGGCGGCAAAGCCGAAGGCTGCAAGCTCGGTACGCTCACCACCGGCAGCAAGATCATGCAGATCAGGCTGCCCTCCGATGCCGACAAGGCGGCGGTCTCGCGCGTGCTCGCTGAAAAGGTATTGCCGACATGGGTAAATCGATGCGGCGCGCGGTGCGGCGATATTTTCAACGAACTGCTGACGCCGATTACCGGGGTGAAGTATTCGAAGTAGGCGCGAATCATTCGCGCCTGAGAACACCTCGCTGTTTCGCATCTCTCGACCTCATAAGAAGGCGCTGCGATCGCCCAAGCGCTCGGATAGCCCCTCGCCCCAATGTGGGAGAGGGGTTGGGGAGAGGGGCCTTGCAGCGAAGTGTTGTGGGCGTATGCAATCCCAAATCCCATCGTGATCACCCGCTTTCGCATTGCTGTCGAGACCCTCGCCCGCTGGATGAATCTCGCCTCAGGCTGGGTATTCGTTTTCTGCGCGTTCTTCATCACCGCTGAAGTCCTGGCGCGCAATTTCCTTGGCTTTACCACGCGATCGACCACCGAGCTCTCTGCGTACATGCTCGCATTCGGCATCGCCTGGGGCCTTGCGCACGCGTTGGCCGAGCGCGGTCATGTGCGCATTGACGTCTTCATCAATCGCCTGCCGATCGGTTGGCGCCGGGCGCTGCATCTGGTCGCGCTCGCCTTGATGCTCGTGGTCGCCATCGCGATGGCCTATGGCGCGATTCGGCTCGCGCATGAGTCATGGGAATTCCGGGCCACCGACATGACCGGCCTTCGCACCCCGCTCGTCATTCCACAGGGGCTCTGGGCGTTCGGCATTACCGTTTTCGCGTTGCTTGCGTTGCTGCTGCTTGTCGAGCTGACGGCCAAGCTCGCCTCGAATGATCGGTCGGCGATCGAACAACGCCTCTCGACGCGGACCTACGAAGAAGAAGCGCGCGAAGTGCTTGAAGCGGTGCATGTGTCCGCTGACGTCACCGTCAAGAGCCGGGGCGGGACCGCATGATCGCGGTTGTCTTCCTTGCGATTCTCGTCGTGATCATGGGGATCGCCGCGCTCACCGGCAACACGAGCGGGCCATTGCCGGTTGCCGAGCTTTTCGTACTCGTGGCGCTGTTCTGTCTTTTCTTCGGCGCGGGTGTCTATGTTGCAGCCGTGCTCGGGGTGCTCGGCCTCATCATCGGATTCGCGTTCTCCGATCGTCCCTTCTGGCTCGCGATCGGGCAGATCATCTGGGCACCCAGTGCCAATTTCATTCTCGTCGCGATCCCGCTCTTCCTTCTGATGGGCGAGATCATGCTACGCGCGGGCCTTTCGGAAAAACTCTATCGCTCGCTCAACATTTTTCTCTATCGATTGCCGGGCGGACTGTTGCATACGAACATCCTGTCGTGCGGGGTGTTCTCGGCGGTATCCGGTTCGAGCGTCGCGACGGCCGCGACCATGGGCTCGGTCGCACTCCCCTACTTTCAGAACACGCGCTACGACCCCCGAATGGTGCTCGGATCGCTTGCGGCCGGTGGTGCGCTCGGCAATCTGATTCCGCCGGGGATCACCTTCATATTGTATGGACTGCTCACGGATACCTCGGTCGGCAAGCTGTACCTCGCCGCGCTAGGACCAAGCCTCCTCGTCATGCTGCTCTTCATGGGCGTCATCTATTGGCATGGCCTCACCCGCGCTGGGAAGATCGCGGCCCCACCCAAACCGCCGCCTGTATCCATCGCGCGGATCGTGCTCGACCTCCTGCCGACCGTGCTGCTGATCGGCATGGTGCTTGGCACGATCTACGCGGGGCTGGCAACGCCGACCGAATCGGCCGCGTTCGGGGTCGTGGGTGCGGTGGTGTTCGCGCTGATCGAACGGCGCCTTTCCTGGAAAATGCTGAACGAGGCTGCCGCCTCCACCGCACGCACCACCGCGATGATCGGCCTTATAGTGCTCGCGGCATTCCTCCTCAATTACATTCTCACCAGCATCGAGGTGCCGCAGAAACTCGCGCGGCTCGTTGCCGAGCTGCCCATTCCGCCATGGGCGATCATGCTCATCATCATCGGCTTCTATATCGCGCTTGGCACGTTCATGGAAGGCTTCTCCATGATCATCACGACCATCCCGGTGATCTTTCCGGTCGTGAAGGCGCTCGGCTACGATCCGATCTGGTTCGGCGTGATCGTCACCATGCTGGTGGAGATCGCGCTCATCTCGCCGCCCGATGGCACCGTGCTCTATGTGCTGCAAGGCATGCGCTCCGATCGCGGATCGATCGCGGATATTTTCTGGGGCGTGGTGCCGTTTCTTCTTGTCTATATCGCCGCCGTGCTGGTGTTGATGGGTGTGCCGGAGATCGCGTTGTGGTTGCCGCGCGTAATGGATAGATGATCCCCTCGCCATCGATGGGAGAGGGGCTTGGGGAGAGGGTGCACTTCGAGGGACCGATTCATGACTGACCCGATTGTTCCGATCGCAGAACTGGTCGCAAGCGCATGCTATGAAAACCTGCCCGCCCCCGCCATCGCCGCGGCGAAAACATTCGTGCTTGACACCCTCGGTGTCGGCGTTGCGGGCGCCGCAAGCGGCCCGCGCGTTCGCGAGCTGATCGAAGCGGCACGCGGCTGGGGCGCAGGCGATGATGCGACCGCGTGGCTGTACGGCGCGAAACTCCCTGCCGCCACCGCCGCGGTCGTGAACGGTTACTGCATCCATGCGCTCGAATACGATTGCGTGCATGAACCCGCCGTCGTGCATCCGATGGCCACGATGCTCTCGGGCCTGATCGCGCATTGCGAGAAGCGCGGCAACGCCGGCCGCCCGGTTTCCGGACGCGACTTCATCCTCGCAACGGCACTTGGCGTCGAGACGGCGAGCATCATCGGCGCGGCATCGAAATCCCCGATGCGGTTCTTTCGCCCCGCCACCGCAGGGGGGTTCGGGGTCGTTTCCGCGATCGGCGGTATCGAAAAACTTGACGTGCCCACCTTGCTCAACGCCTACGGCATTCTTTACGGACAGACCTCCGGCACCATGCAAGCGCATGTCGAAGGTTCGATGGTGCTCGGCCTCCAAGTGGGTTTCAACGCGCGAGCGGGTGTGGTCGCGATCGACCTCGCGATGGCAGGCCTCACCGGTCCGCAGAATGTTCTCGACGGTCCGTATGGCTTCTACAAGCTCATCGAGCCGCAGTCGGACATCGCGAGATGGTGGCCGCAACTCGGCAAGACCTGGCAAGTCTCACGCCTCGCGCACAAACCGTTCCCAAGCGGGCGGTTGACGCATGCTGCGATCGACGCCGTGCAGCGTGCGCGCAAGGTGCACCCGTTCACCGCGGATGATGTCGTGGCAATCGAAGGCTGGGTTCCGCCCCTCGCACATCGCCTGTGTGGCCGACCCGACATCCCGAACCCCGCACCCAACTACGCAAAGCTTTGCATCGCGTTCGTCATGGCCACGGAGATCCTGCGGCGGGAGGTCGCACAGGAATCGTTCGCACCGGAATGTCTGGTCGACCCGAGCGTTCATGCCGTCGCTGCACGCATCAACGTGAACCTCGACGACAACAGTGATCTGAATGCCCTCTGGCCGCAACGTTTTCGCATCCAGTTGAAAGACGGATGGGTCTGGGACAATACAATCGAAGCAGCCATCGGGCACCCCGACAATCCTCTCTCGCGCGAGGCGCATCTCGCGAAATTCCGCCGCTGCTGGAAGCTCGCGTTCGGTGACACAGGGCGCTCGCGCGGCGAAGAAGTGATCGCGACGGTGGATGCGCTCGATACGTTAGGCGACATGCGCTCGCTGGTGGCGAAGCTGGTCAGGTAACCGGGATCCTCAGTGGTCGTGGTGAACCCTTCCAGCCCGCACCTACGCTCGATCGAGCGAACTCACGACGCCGCGCCCGCCACGATTCAGCACATAGGTATAGATCGTGCTGGTCGAGGCATCCTTGATGGCCAAGCAATTCCTGCACGGTTCGAATATCCGCCCGCTCTTCCAGCATATGGATGGCAAAACAGTTTCTCAACGCGTGGGGTGTCGCAGGCTTTGCGATTCCGGCATCGCACAATGATTGCCGCAACGCCCGCTGCACGACTTGCTCACCGAGGTGATGACGCCGCTCCTCGCCGGAGCAATTCGAGAATACGCATGCCGGTGCCATAGAATGTGCGAATCAACCGACTGGGGATTCCGTCCACATGCATGAGAAGCAGATCCACCTCTGCTCGTGTAAGAACAACGCGCAGTCGCTGTGATCGGTTCGCTGACTCGACCTGACTGAGCCATGGCATGTCCACAGAAAGCACTTCCTTGTAGGGAAAAAGGGTCGCGCTAACGATGTTGGATAACGACGATCGTCGCATTACACGGGAGTCAAAGCCAAGAAGCGCGTGGTCGCGGTTCATCATGTCTCTCCTGATGCGTACGCCAGAATGCATATTTCGGATGAACGTGACCGCCCGTTTCGGCAACGTGACCGATCGTTTCGGCGCAACGTGACCGCGCATTTCGGTTCAATGTGACCGGTGATTTCGGCGAACGTGATCGAGGTTTTGGCGGTGCTGCGTAGAGATCAATCCCAGGCCCGTATCCTCTGGCGCTTTTTCAAGCGAAGGGGATGCGGTGCCGATGCAACGGATGGCTCTACGAATGATCAAGGACGTTGTTCGATTGAAGTGGGAAGCCAAGCTTTCCCACGAGCAGATCGCCCAGACACTGTCGGTGTCCAAGGGCGTGGTGAGCAAGT
>JBJXGX010000334.1:0-2960 GCA_046160305.1 Burkholderiales bacterium | reverse complement strand
CCATCGATCCGTCCGCCGAAGTATCCGCCGACGATGCCGATCGTCGAGCCGCAGACCATCGCAATGAGCGCCGCCCCGAATCCCACACCGAGCGAAACGCGCGCGCCATGGACGAGCCGGCTCAGGGTGTCGCGCCCGAGCCCATCGGTGCCGAGGACATGGGCCCAGGTCCCAGATGCGCCCCACACCGGATCCACCAGACGCCGGGTCAAGTCCTGATCGAACGGATCGTGCGGTGCCAACAGTGGAGCGAACAACGCAGCGCAGGCGAAGATGAGGACGATCGATCCACCGAAGAGCAGCCCAACATGCGCAAGCGCACGCCGCCGCAGAAGCTCGCGCGGTGGCGGCGATCGGATCTCACCGGGGTCCTCTGCATGCAGCGCCCCGCTGATCAAAGCCGGATCCTCGGATCGAGCCGCGCATTGATCAGATCGGCGATCAACGTGAGCAGGATGTAGGCGAAGGCGAGAAACACGAGGATCGACTGGACGACCGGAAAATCGATCCGCAGGATCGAGTGATACGCAAGCGAACCGACGCCGTTCAGCGCGAAGACGGACTCGACGATCACCGCGCCGCTCAGGAGAAAACCGAGCGACACCGCCGCTACCGAGACCACCGGAAGGATCGCATTTCTCAGCGCGTGCTTGAACAGCACCGATGCGGTACTGAGGCCTTTCGCGCGCGCCGTTCTCACATAATCCGCGGCGAGCGCATCGATCATCCCGGTGCGCGTAAGACGCATCTTCGCCGGCATGGTGACCAGACCGAGCACGACGATCGGAAGGATGAAGTGCTGCCATGAATCCGATCCGGAGATCGGCAGCCACTGCAGCACCACACCGAATACGTAGATCAGGATGAGCGATAACCAAAAACTGGGGATCGCCTGCCCGAAGACCGCGACCGCCAACGCGGAGCGATCGATCCACGAGTTGGGTCGCGTCGCGGCGAGCACACCGAGCGGGATGGCCAACATCATCGAAACGACGAGTCCTGCCACCGCAAGGGTCGCCGTCACACCCAGGCGCTCGAGAATCATCTCCATCACCGGTTCGTTGGTGAATACCGAGCGGCCGAGATCGCCCTGTAGCGCGCGCCCCAGCCAGTCGAGGTACTGCACCGGCAAGGCGCGATCGAGGCCGTGTTGAACGGCGATGCGCGCGACGTCTTCGGGGGTGGCGGTCTCACCGGCCAACATGGTCGCGAGATCACCGGAAATCCGCAGGAGGCCAAAGCCGACGATCGATACCGTCAGCGCAACGAGAATCGCGATCATTCCTCGACGCAGAAGAAACGCGAGCATGGGCTCTGCCTAGGGATCCTGCCGCTGGTGATGATTCCACGCAGGCGGCAAGAAGGGATTGATATTTCTCAACTAGGAATCTGTGCGGCCGGCGGAGATTCCTCGGGTTCGACATGCACGACCACGTCGATATCGGGGAAAGCGACCGCGACGGCTCTCTCAACCGTCACGGTCAAGTCGTGGGCGATGTCGACCCGCGTCGCGCCCGGCACGAGAAGCTTGAGCTCGACGAATCGTCGCCGCCCCGATTTGCGCGTGCGCATGTCGCGCATGCGGGCGTGCGAACCGATTGCCTTGGTGATCACCTGCTCGAGCTTACGCAGCTCATCATCGGGCAACGAAGCATCCAACAGGCCGTCTACCGAGCGCCGCATCAATTGGCCACCGGTCCAGACAATGTTGAGCGCCACGCCGATCGCCATGACCGGATCGAGAATGGCCCATGCGGGGACGAAGGCGACCACCGCCAAGCCCGCCACGATCACGATCGACGTCCTCACATCGGTCAGCAGGTGCAAGGCATCCGCCTCGAGCGTAATGCTGTCGAAGCGTGCCGCCGCCCGCAGCATCACGCGTGCTGTCAAGTAGTTGAGCGCGGCCGCCACGAGCGCGATCAGTCCGCCTAACCCAAGCCGTTCCAGAGGCACCGGCGCAATGAATCGCAGCACCGCTGAATACACGATCGCCACCGCGGCGGCGGCGATGAGAACGCCCTCGACGCCGCTCGCGAAATACTCGGCCTTGTCATGGCCATAGCGATGCCGATCATCGGACGGCCTGGCCGCGACCGCGAGCGCGGCGAATGCCACCAGCCCCGCGGCGAGGTTGATGAACGCCTCGTAGGCGTCTGACAGCAGACTCACCGAATCGGTCAGAAAGTACGCGCCGAATTTGAGAGCGAGTGTCGCGATCGAAGTGGCGATCGAGAGCAGCGCCATCCGACGCAATGTTCCGGTCCCCTCACGCATGGCGATCCGGCCGCTTGGCACCCATGTCACTTCACCGAGAACTTGTAGAACGTCTCATTGAGATACACCATGATGTCGGCGATCTCCGCCTTGGTGAACTTGGGGTTGTAGCTGCGATTCCAGCGCTCGACCTCGGCAACAAGCTTCTTGTACGTGTCGATCTTGCGCCGCGGCGGCAGGTAGATCGACGTGCCATGGCAGGATAGACACGATTCATGCAACACGCGCCCGCGCTCGGCATCGGCCGCTTCAAGCGGTGGCGCAAACACTAGCCCCGCTGCCAGCGCGATGCGGCACACAGCGTTTGCCACGAACGGGCCGCCCATTTTCAATGCACGAATCCGCGCCAACCGCGCGCCGTCGACGCACCGATCATCGCGGCTCCTTCCGCGGGATCACGCCAACCGGTTCATCGAGCACCACACCCCGCCCGCGTGCACGTTCACGCAATCGCTCACGATGGCGCTCCCGATAGCGATTCTTCGCTTCGGTGTCCGGGAGCTTCTGCATATCGGCACGGTAGCGATCGAGCTCATCGTCTTTCATCAACTCCGAACCGTAGATCAGCTCACGCTCGGCGGCGGTGCTCGTTACAAGCCCGACCATGGAAACCATGGCAAGCAGGCCGCTCACAAGGCACCGGAAGGTATCCCGTCGCGCGGGTTGAAATCGACTGTCTCGCA
>JBJXGX010000333.1:0-2917 GCA_046160305.1 Burkholderiales bacterium | reverse complement strand
ACTTCTCGATCGCTACGAGCGCCAGCGCCGTCCGATCGCGCTCGCCGAGATTCTGCAGCAGGCCGATCGCAACCGCGCGCGAATGCGGGAGAAGGATGAAGCGAAGCGGCGCACGACGATGGACGAGCTGCGGCGCATCGCCGCCGACCGCGCAAGACTTAAGACGTACATGCTGAAAACCTCGATGATCGACGGATTGCGACAGGCGGCAGCGATCACATGACTACGAAATCACCACTCTTCGCACTCTTCGTCTTGTTGGCGGCAATCGTGACCTTCGCCGCGCAAGCCCAAACCTATCCCAATCGCCCGGTCAAATTGATCGTCCCCTTCCCGCCCGGCGGCGGCGCGGACGTGCTCGCGCGCGTGTTTGCGCAGGAACTCGGCCGGCTGTGGTCGCAGACGCTCGTCGTCGAGAACCGCCCCGGCGCCGGTGGCATGATCGGCACCGAAGTGGTTGCGAGAGCCACACCCGACGGCTACACGCTCCTTCATGCGACGCAGGCAGCCAACGCGGTCGCGCCGACGCTCTACGCGAAGGTGCCGTACAACGCGGAGCGCGACTTCGTCTATGTCGCCCCGCTCGGACGGCAGCCGAGCGTTCTGCTCGCCGGCACCAAGGTTCCGGCCGGCAACCTGAAAGATCTGGCGGAGGTCGTCCGCGCGAACAAAGGCAAGATCAGCTATGCAGGCCCGGGTATCGGTCTCTCGGGTCATCTTGGCATGGAGATGATTCTGCAGGCGGTCGGCATGGAAGTCCTGCATGTTCCCTACAAGGGCTCGGCGCCGGCGAGCCAGGCGGTGGTGGCGGGCGAGACCGACCTGACGCTCGATCTGGTCTCGACCGGTTCCGTTTATGTCAACGCAGGCAAGGCGAAAGCGATCGCCGTTACCGGTCAGGCGCGCTCACCGCAGTTATCGGGCACGCCGACCTTCGCGGAACTCGGTTATGCCGATCTGGTGATCTACACATGGCAGGGCATCGCGGTGCCGGCCGGCACCTCGAAAGAGATCATCGCGAAGCTGCAGAGCGATCTGCAGGCGGTGAAGAACTCGCCCGAGTTGCGCGAACGCCTGCCGAGGATGGGCATCGAGTCGTTCGATCTGTCACCCGATGAATTCGGGCGCTTCGTGCAAGGTGAATCGAAGCGCTGGGGCGACGTGGTACGCCGGATCGGTATCAAGGTCGAATAGCGATGGCGCCGTTGATCGTCGCCGGCCTGGATGCGAAGCGCGTTGGTATCGTTACGCCACCCGCCAATCCGACGGTCGAACCGGAGCTCCGTGCGTTGCTCCCTCCGGATGTGGCGATGTACACCACGCGCCTGCCCACATTCCCGGGCGATCTGCTGGCGCGAACCGAACGCTATGCGAGCGCCTATCCGGCGGCGCTGCAAAGCTTCGGCAGTCTCGCGCCCGACGCGTTCTACATCGGCATGACCGGTGGCTCCTATGCGTTGCGTCTGGCGGGCGACGAGGCGCTCTGCGCCGAACTGGGCGCCACGATGAAGCGGCCGGTGTGGACCGCGAGCCTTGCGATCGTCGCGGCGCTGCGAGCACTGCATGTCGATACGATCGTGCTCGTGTCGCCGTATCCGCAATGGCTCACCGATCGCGCGATCGCCTACTGGGAAAGTGCCGGGATCCACGTCGCGCAGGTCGTCAAGTTCGGCGAGGAATTCCGTGCGTATCAATTGACCGACGCGGAAGTCGCCGAGAGTCTCGCGCGCGTGAACGCACCGGCGGGCGGGGCGATCGTGCTATCGGGTACCGGCATGATGAGCGTGCGGGTGATCGCGAGCGTGCGCGAGCGAATCCCGGTCCCGATCGTCTCTTCGAATATTTGCGGCGCCTGGCAGGTGATGCGCGCAATCGGCGCGGCGCCAAGCGCGACGCTGCAAAGGGTTGCCCCTGCTCTCGCGCGGATGCTGGAGGCTTGATCAAGACGGGTGGATCGTCAAACAAATACCGCCGTCGAGACCCCAAAGCGCTCCGCAAATTTTCCCGCGAGCCGCTTGCTGATGCCGCGCTTGCCCGCGAGAATCGCGCTGATCGTTCCTTGCCCGGCAATGTCGGCCAAATCGACCTGTTTGAGCCCGCGTTCCTGCATCAGAAACGCCAATGCGTCACGTGGGCTCGCTTCGGGCATCCGGTGCGCTCGCGCTTCATAGCTCTCAATCACTTCACCAAGCGCCTCAACCAGGCCGGCCAACGGGTGCCGTTCGTCGGCGCCCCCCGCGTCGAGCAACTCCTCAAGCGCGGCAACCGCCTTGCGGTAATCGGCTTCACGGGTAATCCCCTTGAGCGGCACCAGCCGCGCAAGCGCCTTATAGTGGCTCGTGACAGCGGCAATATCCAATGCACCCATCATGGCATCCATTCATCGTATTCGGCATGGGTCATCACCGAACGGACATAAAGAATCTGCGTGTTGAAATGAATCGCGGCAATCAGCCGATAGCTGTTTCCCGCGATGTTGAATACAAAATAATCTCCTACCTTATCAACCGAATTGAATGCCCCTTTCAGTTCGGCAAAATTGCGGTATCGACCTCGTTCGACAACGCGCCGCCATCCTTGAAGTGGCACTTGCGCAACCGGATGGATTTTCGCGAAATCACGCAAAGCCTTGTTGCTGATCAAGCGCATAGCCTAAACTATCGCATTTTGCGATAATTCGCAAGCCGCTACTGGTTGCGCGTAAGCAGAAACGCTTCGCCCACCATAGCCAAACGCCGCTCGCTACGCCCTCCCCACCAACCGCCGCGGATTCGTGACCGTCACCTGCTTGATTTCTGCATTCGTCAGACCGTACGCCTTCATGTAGGCGATGATCATTCGCATGCCCTCGACCGAATTCGGAAAGAGCGGCTCCCCGCAATCACTCGACAGCGTGACCCAATCGGTGCCGACGGCG
>JBJXGX010000332.1:0-56989 GCA_046160305.1 Burkholderiales bacterium | reverse complement strand
TATTCAGCACCAGCCAGCGCGTCTACTATCAACATACCGACGCGGGCGGTGTCGTGTATCACGCCACCTATCTCGATTTTCTGGAAGCCGCGCGAACGGAGTTCCTGCTGCATCTTGGGTTCGATCTCGTAGAACTTGCGGAACGCGAGGCGGTCATGTTCGTCGTGCGGGGCATCCGGATCGACTTCAAGCGTCCGGCGCGGCTCAACGATCGGCTCACGATTACGGCGGAAGTTGCTAAAGTAGGCTTTGCGAGCCTCGAATTCACGCAGCGTGTCTTGCGCGATTCCAAGGGCGCGCCTGCAGAAGTGCTGGTTAGTGCGCGCGTCGAGCTTGGCTGTGTGGATCCGCACTCCTGGAAGCCTGCGCGCATGCCGCGAGCGGTCAGAACAACATTGGGCCAATCAGAATGAACGTATCCCACGATCTTTCCATCCTGACACTGATTCTTCAAGCGAGCGTCGTCGTACAGGCGGTGATGGGGCTACTGCTTTTCGTCTCGGTCGTATCGTGGTTCTACATCTTTCAGAAGATGTTCACGGTCGGACGCGCCAGAAAGGAAACCGACACGTTCGAGCGGCTGTTCTGGAGTCGCGCCGATCTGAACGCGCTCTACCAAAACGCCACCAACGCGCGCAACAAATCGGGCAGCCTGGAGCGGATCTTCGAGTCGGGTTTTCGCGATTTCGTGAAGCTGCGTGGACAGCGCCCCGGGGATCCCAGTCTACTGATCGACGGTGCGCGACGCGCAATGCGTGCGACCTATCAGCGGGAAATGGATACGCTCGAATCGCATCTTGCGTTTCTCGCCTCGGTCGGCTCAGTGAGCCCCTATGTCGGCCTTCTTGGTACGGTGTGGGGCATCATGAATTCGTTTCGTGCTTTGGCGAACGTGGGTCAGGCGACGCTCGCGCAGGTTGCACCGGGGATCGCCGAAGCACTGGTGGCGACCGCGATCGGCCTCTTCGCCGCGATTCCCGCGGTCGTTGCGTACAACCGCTACACGCACGAGATCGATCGCGTCGCAATCCGGTTCGAGAGCTTTATCGAAGAGTTCCTCAACATCCTGCAACGCCACGCTGCCGCCGATGCCTCACAGCAAACGCGGGCGCCGGCCGCGAGCGCGACGCAGGCAACATATCCGCCTGCCCCGCGAAATTTCTAAGGCGTCGAGACGAACGTGCCCGCTAGAACTGTAGGGAAGCACTGATGCGACAGCGCCGCCTCAAGAACGAAATCAATGTCGTGCCCTATATCGACGTGATGCTCGTCCTGCTCGTCATTTTCATGGTGACTGCACCCCTTGTCACACCCGGCGTGATCGACTTGCCGTCGGTGGGCAAAGCCTCCCTTCAGCCACCCGTTCCACCAGTGGAAATCCAGGTCCGTGCGGACGGATCACTTTCAATCCGGGAAACCGCCAAAGGTCAGGCCACCGAACAAAAGGTGACCCAGGCGCAGCTCGCCACATTCGTGCGCGACCTGCAGCGGCGCAATCCGGAACAGCCTGTGCTCATCGCAGGCGACAAGGAAGTGAAGTACGAGATGATCATGAAGGTGATGGATGAGCTTCAGCGGCAGAACGTGAAACGGGTCGGCCTGCTGGTAAAGCCGGACGCAAGATGAGGTACGTCCCGCGCACCGAGCCGGGGAGTTGGCCGGCCGCCACGATGGCGGTCGTAGTGCATGTGGTGTTGTTTGTCTTCCTGTTCTTCACGGTCCGCTGGCAGACGAAGCCACCGTCGCCGATCATGGCCGAGCTTTGGACCCAGGCGCCTTCCGTACCGGCGCAACCGCCTCCTCCGCCCACGCCAAAACCCGAGCCGCTGCCGACTCCGCCGAAGCCGGAACCGAAGCCCGCGCCACCACCCCCGCCGGTGGAAAAGCCAGCGCCACCCAAACCTGACATCGCCGTCGAGCAGGAAAAGCAGAAAAAACAGAAAGAAGAGCGCGAGAAGTTGGAGCGCGAAAAAAAGCTCGATCAGGACCGCAAAGAACGCGATCGTAAGGAAAAGGATCGCAAGGATTTTGAGCGGGCGGAGCGTGAGCGCATGGACAAGGAGCTCACCCGTGAGCTCGATCGCGACCAAGAGAAAACCGTCAAGGACCAGCTCGCGCGGGAGTCCGAGGCGGCGCGCCGCGAGAAAGAGATGCGGGATCTCCTGGCCAAGCAGGCGGTTTCGGCGGGCGACAACCGTGCGCGGGTGACCTGGATCGACAAGATTCGCGCGAAGATTCGCGGCAACGTATTGGTCCCGGACGGCATCAACGGCAATCCGGAAGCCTTGTTCGACGTTGTCCAGCTTCCCACAGGCGAGGTCGTGAGCGTACGATTACGAAAATCAAGTGGCGTGAAAGCTTATGATGAGAGCGTGGAGCGCGCCATTTTGAAGAGTTCTCCCCTCCCGCGGCCGGACAATCCGGAACTGTTTGAACGTGAATTGCGTCTCACCTTCCGTCCGCTTGAGTGACCGCCGATCACTCTTATGAGTAGATTGCGCAAATTGCACACCTATAATTGACGCTCCGGTGACAATGACGCAAACTTCTCGACCTACCGGCCGCAGGAATATTCCGGGACCGACTTCCCCTAGAATTCGGAGATCGCAACTCCGGATCGCTGTGTCCCTTGAACGGGCTTGCTCTCGAAAGTTGCGCCCGGCCAACCCGGATTCGGTGATTGGGCTGACAGCAAGCCAAATTTCCCCACCTAATAGCCCCACATGTCAGCCTGCTCGACCATGACGAAGAAAAATCTGTTGAGGAGCTTCCTGGCGATCCTGATCTTCGCGGTCACCTTCTCGAGCGCGCGCGCGCAGCTCAACATCGAGATTACCGGCGGCGGCACCAATTTGATCCCGATCGCGATCCTGCCTTTCGCAAACGAGGCCGGATTGCCGGTACAGGTGACCCAGATCATCGCGGCCGATCTGGAGCGAAGCGGACGATTCAAGTTGATCACGCCCGGTGCACCGAACCCGGTGCCTACCGAGATCGCGCAACTCAACTTCGATGACATGCGCAACCGAAGTGCCGACGCGGCCCTGATAGGCGCGGCATCGCCCGTTTCCGGGGGACGCTTCGAGGTTCGGTTTCGCCTAGCCGATGTGACTAAGCGCGCGGAATTGGGTGGTCTGGTCTTCGCGGCATCCGGCAACCAGCTACGAGCGATCGCGCATCGAATCGCCGACTATGTGTACGAACAGCTGACCGGCGACAAGGGGGTATTTAGTACGCGCATCGCCTACATCGTCAAGCAGGGGGCGCGCCACGAGCTGCATGTTGCCGATGCCGACGGATTCGGTGCCACACCGATTCTCATATCACCCGAACCGATCATGTCGCCCACATGGTCGCCGGACGGGACACGACTCGCCTATGTATCATTCCAGCAAAAGAAGCCGATCGTCTATGTGCAGAACGTATTGCAGGGCAAGCAGACTGTCATAGCTGGCGCCCGCGGATCGAACAGCGCCCCGGCTTGGTCGCCACGCGGCGATCAGATGGCAGTCGTCCTCACGCTCAGCGGCAATTCGCAGATCTACCTTGTGAATACGGATGGATCGGGCGCCCCGCGGCGCATTTCGAGCTCCAATTCCATCGATACCGAGCCGGTGTTCTCGCCCGATGGCAGCACGATCTATTTCACGTCGGATCGAGGCGGGAGTCCGCAGATCTATCGGATGCCAAGCGCCGGCGGCAACGCGCAACGCGTCACCTTCGATGGTTCATACAATGTGTCGCCGCGGCTCAGCGCCGACGGCAAGAATCTTGTCTATGTTGCGCGGAACGACGGGCGATACCAGATCGCGATATTCGATCTCGCGACGCGCCAGATTCAGAACCTGACTGACGGCTCTCGCGATGAGTCCCCGAGCGTCGCACCGAACAGCAAGATGATTCTCTATGCAACCGATGCCGGCGGCCGCGGCGTGCTGTCGGCGGTGTCGAGCGACGGCCGTGTGAAACAGCGGCTTTCGATCCAGGCGGCCGATGTGCGGGAACCCGCATGGGGACCGTTCGTCAATTGACGTAGAAACGGAGTGGGCGCGTTCGCAAGAACGCGACGTGGTTTGATGATAATTGGAGGGGTTTATGCGCAAGCTAGTCTATGTGTTGAGTGTAGTGACCGCGGCGGCGATCGGATTGGCCGGATGCTCAAGCACCCCGGATGCGACAGCGCCGATTGCAAGTGGGACACCCGGCGCGACGACGCCACGGCCGGCTGGACCGGGGACCGGGGGCGTCACACCGCCAACGCTTGATGTGAGGCCGCTCACGTCGCTGGCGACTGGCGCGACGGACGACCTCAAGAAAGGGCTGCTCGGCGAGCGCAGCGTGTTCTTCGAGTTCGACAGCAACGACGTCGGCGAAAAGTATCGTCCGATGCTGCAGGCCCACGCCGGCTACCTGTCCAAGAACGGCAGCTCGAAAATGATGATCCAGGGTAATACCGACGAGCGCGGCAGCCGCGAATACAACCTCGCGTTGGGGCAACGACGCGCTGAAGCCGTCAAGCGCATGCTCGTCTTGATGGGTGCGCGTGACGGGCAGATCGAAACCGTCAGCTTCGGTGAGGAAAAACCGCGGCGCAACGGCAGGACCGACTCGGACTACGCCGAGAACCGCCGGGGCGATATGCTGTATGGGAACGAATTCTGATTGAAGCCCGGATCGATGGACCGCAAGCCGCCGAACGATCAGGTGGTCGAATGGTCGAATCGGCAATCCATTCTGGTGATTCGGGCGGCTTGCGACCATCGTGCGTACGGGTAGGTAGCGGAGTGCCCACTACGAAACCCTTGACTGCACGGGTTGCAACATTGCGTTTCGGGACGGCAACGAACGAAAGAAGACTGCACCTATGAAATCCGTCGCCTACTGCTTGTTGATCCTGTCGGCGCTGGTCGCCTTGCCGGTCCGTGCCGGACTGTTCGATGACGAGGAGGCCCGGCGGCGCATCGATCAGATGCGAACCCAAATCGAATCACTGCAACGCAGCTTCGACACCCGGTTCTCCAAGGTCGAGACGGACGTCTCGGATCGGCGGGCGATCGTCGATCTCGGCACCCAGATCGAGGGTTTGAAGACCGAAATGGCGCGTATGCGAGGCGCGCTTGAAGTGCTGCAGAACCAGATCGAGCAGCAGGAGAAACGTGGCAAGGATCTGTACGTCGATCTTGACAACCGCCTGCGGCGAATGGAGCAGGCGCGGGCCGATGATCAAAAGCAACGTGAAGAGAAGCTTGCGCAGGACCGGTCGCAGCAGGAGCGGGTCGCACTCGATGCTGCCAATGAAACGAAAACGTATGAGTCAGCACTCAACCAGTTCAAGCTCGGCAACTATCAGGTCGCAATCACGCAGTTTCGTGGGTTCATGGAGCAGTTTCCGCAGAGCCAGCTCACGCCGAGCGCCCAGTACTGGGTCGGCAATGGGCACTACGCTTTGCGCGACTACAAGGCAGCTATTTCCGCCCAGGAACGCGTGGTCGCCACTTGGCCGGACAACGCCAAGGCGTCGGACGCGATGCTGAACATCGCCTCGAGCCAAGCAGAGCTCGGCGATCTGAATGGCGCGCGGCAGACGCTTCGGGCCGTGGTCGACAAATATCCAAAGACCCCCGCTGCCGACCAGGCTCGTCAGCGCCTGAGCCGCCGATAGCGCGGCGCGGTCGTCGCGTCGAACCATCTGACAGAAGAAAATGCCGCGATGGGCGGATAAGACTTCGCCACGAGTTCTCCAGACGCGTGCTTGACGTCCCCGTCCTGGGGAAACTGCTTTACCGGACAGTTGCGGCTAACCAGCCATCCCTTTGAGCGCCGCAGGGAAGAGCGACTGTGAATTGCCCACTCCAGGCAAATCGTTTGACAGCACTTGGGTCCGATCAATACAATCCCGCACCCTTCGGGATGAGCGCGCACTCGATTGAGGTCAGCAGAATCTCAAGAGAAATCTTGACAAACGCCGCATTGCCGGATCGTTCTCCCAGTACGTTTCCTGCCACGCGCGTCAGCGAAATACCGGGTCGTTAGCTCAGTTGGTAGAGCAGCGGACTTTTAATCCGTTGGTCGCAGGTTCGAATCCTGCACGGCCCACCAACATCCCTCGGCGACTTCGCGCCACATCGCCGAATTGGCATTCACCCGGTCCAATCGCCGCCGGTTCGCCGTTCGGACTCAAGCGTCGGGGCCTTCAGGTCGATACTGTGAGGGTCGAGGTGCCTCGATCTCGTCGGGCACCCCTGCGGCCATCTTCTGAAATCTGAAATTTGAATCCGGGATCTTCGCTCGGCGACCGTTTGAGTGGCGCCGGGGTTTGTCACGTCTAGCGCAGCCGGAGGTTGTACCGTGATA
Source organism: Burkholderiales bacterium (assembly GCA_046160305.1). GTDB lineage: Bacteria > Pseudomonadota > Gammaproteobacteria > Burkholderiales > SG8-39 > SHXR01. Next base: position 50,635 of record JBJXGX010000332.1, on the reverse strand, counting down.
TTGCGAAGCGCGGTGGGACTATGGTCCACGGTCCGTGGATCGAGCGATCGCCTTGGCGACGCCGAATACCTGTCATGGGGCAAGCGGGCCAATGTCGAAGCGCTGGCGACCGCCGAAAAGGATCTTCTCGCGAGTCTTCGCGAGGTCGATTCACTTAGCGATGTGCTCGATGCCCCGTACGCACTGCAACGCGTCGAGGACGTCCGTGCAACGATGCAACTCATCGTTGCACGCGTGGGTGAAGCGCATGAAAACCTCCTGCATGGCAACGATTTTCACGCCGTGTTCATCGCATTTGCATTCGGTTTCTCGATCGGGATTGTCCGGAGCCATCGGGCCAAGGCCGCCGGATTGATCGTCGCAAACCTGCCGCGAAAGACACTCGACGAATGTGAGCGGTGGGGCGCGATCGTCGCGCTCTGCTATCTCGTGAGCGTCGAGGCGCGCGGAATATTCGACAAGGAAACCGATCTCAATGTCTATGGGATCGACGACCAGTGGCGGATCGTAGCGAGCCGCCACAGCTTCGAGCCAAGCGGTTCTCTCCAAGAGTGCGTGGACCTTGGTTGTGATGCAGGCCAACGCTGGTCCCTCGACGATTCGATCGACCTTGGGCAACCGTTCACCTCGGCGCTGGTGAAAGGCAATCGACTCCAGGCGCCGTAACGGGTTCGTTCCCGTAACGCTTCGCCGACCCGATGACTTCCGGCGATCCGCGCCCCGAACGCGACGATCCTATCGGCCGAAAGTCCACCCCCATAATCTGGATTGGAGCTGACATTTGCACGGTTTGACGATTTCTCAACGAGAAATTCGTCGCAGTCGCGGCGATATACTCCGAGCACTGCCAAAAGGGCAACACTCCCTCACAACCGGTGCGTTCGTCCAATCGTGGGTTTTTTCTTCGGATCGAAAAACAATCGGCGTCGTGATGCGCAGGCGCGCCCAAACGGGAAGCGAAGCGAATCCCCGCGATTGCGCAAGCCATTTCGCATCATCGGCGCCCTCACGTGCGTCGTCACCTTGCTTGGTGGATGGGGATACCTTTATCTGATGGCGCGTCGCGTGGATCTCACCGCGCAAAACGAGATCCGGCAGCACCTGGCCCATCTTCGATCGATCGATTCCCGCTGGAACGACAAGCTTATCGATCTTCGCAATTCGCAGGTGAGTCTGCGCGATACCGACTTTGTCGCGCCCATTACTCCCACTACACTTGCGCTCACGCAGCACGAAATTGCCGTCCGCGCCCAGGTGCTCGCGAACACTGCGATCAATCAGACGCTGGCCGAACTCAAGCAGGCATTCAATAGCAAGATTCAATCGGTGGATCGGTTCGCGGGCGCGAATCGCGCGCTTATCGAATCACAAAAGGCATTCAATGTGGCGGCGAACGCTGCCGGGCTGCGTGATCGCGCGACGCTTCGCGTGGTTGCCGCGGTGAACGCCGTGCTCGCGCAGGCGAACGCCGAAACGCGCCGTGCCGCCGAGGAGGCGATCGCGGAGTTCGAATCCGAGCGCAAGGGGTTCGAGCCGTTAGTAAGACGCGCACGAGAGATCGCCGAGACGCGAATCGTCGAGGAACAGGCTTTTCGGGAATCGATCTTCACGACATCGGTCGGACAGCGCATCGAGACCCTGTCGCGTGCCGTCGACTACGAATTTCAGCGCGTCGTCGACGATGGTGAACTGTACCGCGTCTACCTCCTGTTCTATTCCGCATCCTTGTTGGCGATCGTCTCCATGCTCGCGCTCCGGCTGATCGGAAGCTTCAAGATGATCAGCCGAATCAACTTGAAGTTGCGCGATGCGAATGAAGGATTGGAGCGGCGTGTTTCCGAACGCACAGTCGATCTGGAACGCGCGCTAGCCCAATTGAAACAGCAGGAAGCGGTGCTGATCCAGACCGAGAAGATGTCCTCGCTTGGCCAGATGGTCGCAGGCGTCGCCCACGAGGTGAACACGCCGCTTGCCTATGTGAAGTCCAGTCTCGAGTCGGTCGACGGGCAGCTGCCAAAGCTCGTCGAGATGAGCGATCAGACCGAGGCGTTGCTCGATATGTTGCGCTCCGAGACGGTCGACGAGGCGGCACTTGCGACGCAGTTCGCAACCGTTTCATCGCTGCTCGATGAAATGCGTGCCAATCAGGTCATGCCCGATTTGAAGAATCTCGTCAAAGACGGCATGTATGGCATCGCTCAAATAAGCGATCTGGTCAGCAATCTGCGAAATTTCGCGCGCCTGGATCGCAGCAAGGTCGACAAGTTCGACTTGAACGAAGGCGTGACGAGCGCACTCGTCATCACGAAAAATGCGATCAAGCACAAGACGATCAGGAAGGAGTTTGGACAAGTACCCCACATCAGTTGTTCGCCGTCGCAAATCAACCAGGTGCTTCTCAACCTCATCAACAATGCCGGCCAGGCGACGAGCGACGACGCCAACGGTGTGATCACCGTCCGCACCGGAATGCGGGGAGCGGATCAAGTCTTCGTCGACGTAGAAGACAACGGGCATGGCATTCCCGAGGACGTCCTGCCGAAGATTTTCGACCCATTTTTTACGACGAAAGATGTGGGCAAGGGCACCGGCCTGGGCCTCTCGATCGTCTACAAGATCATCGAGCAGCATGGCGGACGCATCAGCGTGGTGTCAAAGGTTGGCATCGGCACCCGCTTCACCGTAGTCCTGCCGATTACCGCGGTTCCAACCGACCGGCCGTCGTCGAATCCCATGGCGCACGCATGACCGAGACCCTGAAGATCGGAAAGTACGAGATCGTCGGGACCCTCGGCAAGGGGGGAATGGGCGTCGTCTACCGAGGGCTCGACCCCGTTATTCAGCGCCATGTCGCATTGAAGCTGCTGCGCAAGGCGGATGTCTCCCGCAATGATTTGCCGACGATTCTTGATCGCTTCAAGCGCGAGGCGCAAGCCGCCGGCAGCCTCCAGCATCCGAACATCGTTGCGATCTACGAATACGGCGAAGATGACGAGAACGCGTTCATCGCGATGGAGTGCGTGAGCGGACGATCCTTGCGGGAGCACATTATTGGTGGTTGGAGGCCCGAGCTGCGGGATTTTCCGGAAGTCCTGGTCCAGCTCTTCGAAGGCCTCGACTATTCCCATTCCCGTGGCGTGATTCACCGGGATATCAAACCCGCGAATCTTCTCGTCAGCGAAGCGGGGGTCGTAAAGATCAGTGATTTCGGCATTGCGCGGATCGATCGATCGACCGACGAAATGGCCGGCGAGATCGTGGGGACGCCTTTTTACATGTCACCCGAGCAATATCTGGGCTCCCCGGTGGATGAGCGAACGGATATCTACTCCGCGGCGGTCATTGCCTATGAGATTCTGGCCGGTCGTCGACCGTTTACCGGTGGCCCAGGCGTTCTCAAGTATCAGGTCATGAAGGAGATTCCGGGTCCGCCGTCGGACATCGAGCCGAGGCTTCCCCCGGAAATCGACGAGGTGATCCTGCGCGGTCTAGCAAAGCAACCGTCCGATCGGCACCGTAGCGCGCGCGAGTTCATGGAGGCGTTGCAACAGGCCTTTTATTCCCGCAAGTCGTCCGACGCACCAATCGCCCGAATAGACAATGCCTCCGAACGGCAGGCCAGTCGTGCTCCACGTTCGGTGGTCAACGCCTCCCTTCTCCGCCGCGTGATATCCACGGTCAAATCAGAGCATCTCCCGGACCCGGCTCAGCAACCCGCTCCCAACGCGGCAGACACGCCTGCGCCGTCCGATGGTCCACGGCGCCCATCGATCCTCTTTGTCGATGATGAAGAGCGGATCCTGAATTCGCTTCGATCGCTCTTTCGCAGCAGCTATGACGTGGAGACGGCATCGTCCGGGGATGAAGCGCTCCGGATCCTCCAGAGCAAACATGTGCATCTGATCATCTCGGACCAGCGTATGCCGGGAATGGTGGGGGTCGAGTTATTGCGTCAGGCCAAGAGCCTGTCGCCTTCCACCGTTCGGATCTTGCTCACCGGGTATTCCGATCTGGTCGCGATTGTCGGTTCCGTCAACGACGGCGAGGTGTATCGATTCATCAATAAACCTTGGAATCAGAACGATCTGATGGCAACGATCAGCGAGGCCGTGACGATCGGCGTCGCGTTGCAGTCGAGTCCGCCGCGCCAGGATACGCGCATCGATCCGAGGCTCGTAACGATGTCCATGGGCGATGCGTCGATGTATCGCGCCGTGCGTGAGCTGGCCGGTGGGATCTGCCGAGTGGTGGAATCCCCGACGCTAGACACCGCCCTGCGAACGCTCGCCGAAGAAGAAGTCGCGCTGGTCGTTGCCGATCTGGAATCCGATCGTGTCGACAACGCGGTGCTCTTCAAGCTGCTGAAAGAGCAGCATCCGGAGACCCTCGTCATCGTCACCACCGGTGCGTCCGACTCCGAGCTGATTATCAGTCTCATCAACGAAGCGCGCATTTTCCGGTTCGTCAATAAACCGGTGAACCTCACCTTGCTCCAGCAGCATATCGTCGCCGCGCTCGAGCGTTATCAGGACTTCAGAGCTTCCCCGGAATTGCTGCAAACGCAAAAAGCGAGTATCTCGACTGACGCCCATCGATCCAACGCGGGCCAAGCAATCCTGGGCCGCCTCAAGAAGATTGGCGGGCGGATTCGAGACGCTTTGGGCGGATGAGGGGTCAGCGCGCGGCAGGTCGAATCGATCACCCTCGCATTGCCGATAGCAATTTTTTCCTTGTTGCATGAGGCGGAAGAGCGTTCGAATCGACCTCAGCGGCAATTCGTCGCGACGAACGCAGATGTGATAGGTGAGGCGATGCCGCTCGATCCGCACAGGCAAATTCCGGATGGACCCGTTCGCGGTCGCTTGATATATGTTGCCGGTCCCTCCGGCGCCGGCAAGGACACGCTGCTCCAGTACGCGCGTGAGCGCATTCCCGCGCACGCACCGGTCGCATTTGCACATCGCTACATAACGCGCCGAACCCGGAGCGAGCAGGACAACCACGTGCCGCTCACGCCATCCGAGTTTGTCCTTCGATCGCGAGCCGGTCTGTTCGCGATGCAATGGCATGCAAACGGCTATTCGTACGGCATCGGCCTGGAAATCAACCGGTGGCTGAGCCGGGGATTTCAGGTAATCGTCAATGGCTCCCGCGGGTACGTCCCGGAAGCGCGGCGAATCTATCCGGATCTGCGCCTTGTTTGGGTTGGCGCATCGATCGGCGTCCTGATCGAGCGACTGTCACAACGCGCGCGCGAGACTACGGCGGAAATCGCCCGACGGGTCGAGCGAGCCATCGAACTTGAGATGCCGTCTCACCTTCCTGATCTGCGCTTGCAGAACGACAACGCGCCCAACGAAGCAGGTGATCAACTTCTTGCGTTCATTGTTGGCCAGTCCCCCGCCAACTTCGATGCCCCGGCGGCCGTTGAAATGGAAGCCGGCTGAATCGGCTGCTCCCTGACCGGCGCTCTACTCGTCTGATAGAAAGTTGTCCTGCCCGTCTGAATGATTGATCGCGCGCGTGCCCGCTCACATGAGTGGTCGCGGCCACTCATCGGTTCCCACCGCCCGAGCACAGGGGATTGCTATTCAATGGGCCGGTGTCCGGGCGAGGGCGAACGCGGACCGGTCATCGCTTCAACATCACGCGCGTTGAGCCAACATGTCAATGCTCCATTGCCAACCAGGTTCATCGTCAATCGGATAAGGCGGATCGAAAGCAGGAACTCACAGTCAATGGGTTGGTCGTAAGTGGTTGGTCGTAAATTGTCCAAATCCGGCGTTGCCGGCCGTGCATTGCCTCGCGTGCACGCAAAGGGTTAAACGGCGTCGAAGCGAAGAGGGTCCGAATCGATGAGTGTTCTGTACCTCGACCGAACGAGCGGCGTGCTGTATCACGACGGACTCGGCATGTACCTGCCGCAAGAGCGGCGTTGGCAGCCGGCGTCGGCCCGGGGCGAGTCCGTCACCCCGCGCGCCGCGGTCACATGGCTGCAACGCCAGAGCGGTACCCCGTGTCGTGGGCCGGTGGGTGTCATCGGTCCGCGCGACGCCAATGAAGCCCAGCTTGAGTTTGCCGAGCGCGTCGGAGAAGGCCTCGCACGGATGGGGATCACCGTCATCTGCGGCGGGCGAAACGGTGTGATGACTGCCGTGGCGAAGGGTGCCTCGGCGGCGCAGGGCGTCGTCGTTGGCCTGCTCCCGGATGCCGACTGGCGGGCTGCCAATCCTTATGTAACCGTGCCGATCGCAACCGGCCTTGGCATCGCGCGGAACGCCGTTCTTGCCCGGGCGTCGATCGCATTGGTAGCGGTAGGCGGCGGGTATGGCACGATCAGCGAAATCGCGCTCGGTCTGCAGTTCGGCGTGCCGGTGTTTGGCTTTTTCGAGACCTCTCCGGTGCCGGGCGTTCGCCTCGTTCGAGACGTCGATGAGGCCCTGACCCGCGTCGCCGAAGCGATCCTAGCGTTGCCCGGGGGCGACTAAGCCCGATCCGCCGACCCGCGCGAAGCCTCATGCGCTATCGGTTCGGGAGCGCCTATTGAACCTCGATTCGCAATAAATCCAGCGCCTCGAAGACGGAGCGGTCGGTGACCAGGAGCAGGTCCGCATTGGCGCTCACTGCTTCGTGGGTGGCCCACGTCCAGTGCGGAATCGTAAAGACATCGTGCTTGCCCCACTCGATCCGCCGATCACCGACGGTGGATCGCCCTTGGCCGTTGCACACGAGGCATATCGTGTTGAAGGTTGCCCGCTCGGCCCGCGTCGCGGCACCACGCGCGAGGCGCATCGCATAGCAGTCCAAGGTCGACATTACCGCGCCCCCCGTTCCCGCGTTGATGTAGCGAACGATGCGCCGCCCATCATCGGTCGGTGCCATCGCATCGAGCATCCGGCGCGTTGCCTCGCCCGGAAAGCGGTACTGGGACGACTGCCGACCGGGCGTTCGATCAAGCGGCGCCAAGCCGGGGCTGGCGAAATGGCGCTCGTCGCCTTCATCGACCTTCCAGAATTCGGTCTCGTGCCGCGAACCCGGCTCGAAGAAGCTTGCATCAAGATTGGCGATTAGCGGCATATTGGCGGCATCGAACCAATAGGTTCGGTGATCGCTCTCGTTGATGTGCCCGTGCCAGCACATGGGTGGTGTCAACACGAGATCACCCTCTTTCATCTCGCATCGGCGGCCGTTCACAATCGTAACGGCGCCCTCGGCCTGGGTCGAAAAACGGATGGCGGCCGCCGTATGGCGATGCGGCGCCGCGCGATCGCCTGGTTCGAGAATCGTGAACGCGGCAATGAGATTCGCAGTCGTTACGGTCTGGCCGCCATAAGCCGGGTTCGCCATGATGATGGCGCGGCGTTCGACATCTTCGATCGGCACCTCGTTGGCGGCGCGATCAGCAAGGGGCTCGAAGTCCCGCCATCGCCACAGCATGGACTCCTCGGCAATGCATGGCGCGATCGGTGTAATGCGCTTATAGCGATCCCATAGCGGGTGAAATCGAGCCGCCTCGAGCGAGGCAATCAGGGATGCATCAGCGCGCGTCGCCTCTAGCGGATTTCTGCTCACGTGAAGGCCTTCATTTTCCTGTCGATACGGCAAATGCGATCAGGGTAATCGGTGTACGCTTATATTGTCCACTTCAAGCAAGCCTTGGCCAAAGCGGGCCCGGTCCACCCCGCGAAGCGAAGCGAGTTCGAAGGTGATCACCCGGTGTCGATGCAATCATCAATCTGTTTAGTTGCGAACTTTCCAGGACCTGCCAGGTCAGACGGCGTACTTGTGGAGCTGTCGCTACTTTGTCACACTGATCTGGCGAAGACCGATAAAGTGAGATGGAATTGGGCCCATATTCCGCCGAGCGCAGACGCAGCGCGGAGCAAATACTGGCTCTTGCGAGATTGACGAAGGAGGTCGGCATGGAATCCAGCCCGATGCAAGTCTACTCAGCATTCGGTGAAAACGCAGGTCGCGTACCGCCCGCAGGTGTCGATGCAAGTCGCAGCGAATCGCGCCCCAACATCCTTTCGAAATTCAAGGCACGTTACGAGGCACGCCTCGAAGAGGAATACTCTCTTCAGGAGTATCTCGAAATCTGCAAACGCGACAAGGGCGCCTATGCCACGGCAGCCGAGCGGCTGCTCATGGCGATTGGCGAGCCCGAGATGCTCGATACGCGCAAAGATCCGCGCCTGTCGCGAATATTCTCGAATCGCGCGATCCGGATCTATCCGGCGTTCAAGGATTTCTATGGCATGGAAGAGACGATCGAACAGATCGTCTCGTTCTTCAAACATGCCGCGCAAGCCCTCGAAGAGCGCAAGCAGATTCTCTACCTGCTCGGTCCGCCCGGCGGTGGCAAGAGTTCGCTTGCCGAGAAGCTCAAGTCCCTCATGGAGGGCAAGCACTTTTTCGCCCTGAAGGGCTCGCCATTGAACGAGTCGCCCCTTGGGCTTTTCAATCTTGAGGAAGACGGCGCCCTGCTCGAATCGGAATACGGCATTCCGCGGCGCTATCTCAATTCGATTATGTCGCCCTGGGCGGTCAAGCGCCTCAAGGAGTTCGGTGGCGACATATCAAAGTTCAGTGTGGTGCGGCTGCAACCATCGGTATTGTCGCAAGTCGCCATCTCCAAGACCGAGCCGGGCGATGAGAATAATCAAGATATCTCGTCCCTCGTCGGGAAGCTGGATATTCGCAAGCTCGAGCAATATTCGCAAGACGATCCGGACGCCTACAGCTTTTCAGGCGGACTGTGCCTGTCCAATCGCGGCCTGCTCGAATTCGTCGAGATGTTCAAGGCGCCCATCAAGGTCCTGCACCCGCTGCTTACCGCGACCCAGGAGGGCAACTACAAGGGCACGGAAGGGTTCGGCGCGATTCCGTTCGAGGGCGTCATCCTCGCCCATTCGAACGAATCGGAATGGCAGGCATTCCGGAACAACAAGAACAATGAAGCGTTCCTCGACCGGATCTACATCGTCAAGGTGCCGTACTCCTTGCGCGTTACCGAAGAGTTGCGCATCTACGAGAAACTGATTCAGAGTTCCTCGCTCGGTACCGCGCCTTGCGCGCCGGGCACATTGAAGATGATGGCCCAGTTCGCGGTCCTTACTCGGCTGAAAGAGCCGGAAAATTCGAGCATCTTCTCGAAGATGCGGATCTACGACGGCGAGAATCTGAAAGACGTCGATCCCAAGGCCAAATCGATCCAGGAATATCGGGACTATGCCGGTGTCGACGAGGGCATGAGCGGCCTCTCCACGCGGTTCGCGTACAAGGTGGTCTCGAAAGTCTTCAACTTCGATCATGGCGAAGTCGCGGCCAATCCGGTTCATCTGCTGTACGTGCTCGAACAGCAGATCGAGCGCGAGCAGTTCGCGCCGGAATCGGAAAAGAAATACCTCGCGTTCATCAAGGAATATCTCGCTGCGCCGTATGCCGAATTCATCGGCAAGGAAATTCAAACTGCGTATCTCGAGTCGTATTCCGAGTACGGACAGAACATCTTCGATCGGTACGTGACCTACGCGGATTTCTGGATTCAGGATCAGGAGTATCGCGACCAGAACACCGGCGAGATGCTCGATCGCAACCAACTGAACGATGAGCTGGAGAAGATCGAAAAGCCGGCGGGCATCGTAAACCCGAAGGATTTCCGGCACGAGATCGTGAATTTCGTTCTGCGCGCGCGCGCCAACAATGCCGGCAAGAATCCATCCTGGACAAGTTACGAGAAGCTGCGCTCGGTGATCGAGAAGAAGATGTTCTCCAACACCGAAGATCTGCTGCCCGTCATCTCGTTCAACGCCAAAGCGTCGGCGGATGAGCAGAAGAAGCACGCGAACTTCATCGACCGCATGGTGGCCAAGGGGTACACGCCCAAGCAGGTGCGATTGCTGGTCGAGTGGTATCTCCGAGTACGCAAATCGTCGTGACGACCGCTTTCGCGCGGGCCGCCAATCACGAGTCGGCGCGAAAGGACCACTCCCATGTCCGATATCATCGATCGGCGCGACAATCCGCGCCATAAGAGCGCGATCAACCAGCAGCGCTTCCTCAAGCGTTACCGCGCGCAGGTACGCGAGGCGGTGGCGCGTGCGATCTCGGGGCGAAAGATCGCGGAGACCGATCGAGACGCCAGCATCTCCATCCCCGCGCGTGATCTCGCTGAACCGACGTTTGGCCACGGGCGGGGCGGCAAGCGGAACATCGTCTTGCCGGGCAACAAGGAGTACGTGACCGGGGATGAGTTGCAGCGCCCAAGCGGCGGACAAGGGCAGGGTTCGGGCAAGGGGCAGGCGTCGAACGACGGCGAGGGCGAAGACGAGTTTCGTTTCCGGCTTTCGCGTGAAGAGTTCCTCGATTTCTTTTTCGAGGACATGGAGTTGCCCGATCTCATCAAGACCCAGCTGTCCGCGATTCCACAGCAAAAGTCGGTGCGCGCCGGATTCAAGGTTGACGGTACGCCCTCCAATCTTGCAATCATCCGCACGATGCGCGAGTCGCTCGGGCGTCGTATCGCCCTTGCAGCCCCCCACAAGTTGCAATTGCAGGAGCTCGAGGAAGAACTTGAGAAGCTTGAAGCCGAGGGTAATCCTGACGATCCGCGCATTGCCGAGCTGTTGATCGAATGCGAGCGTCTGCGCGCACGCATTCTGAAAGTTCCGTTCATCGACGATTTCGACCTGCGCTACAACAATCGCATCATGCAGCCCAGGCCGATCGCGCAGGCCGTCATGTTCTGCGTGATGGACGTGTCCGGCTCGATGGACGAAAACCGCAAGGATCTCGCGAAGCGATTCTTCATCCTGCTGCACCTGTTTCTGACGCGTCACTATGAACGCATTGAACTCGTGTTCATCCGGCACCACACTGCAGCGAAGGTCGTCGAGGAGGAAGAGTTTTTCCATTCCACGGAGTCCGGGGGCACGATCGTCTCCAGCGCGCTCGAGCTTACGGTTCAGGAGATCAAGGAGCGATTTCCACAGGATCAGTGGAACATCTATGTCGCCCAGGCCTCCGACGGCGACAACTGGGATAGCGATTCGCCCAAGTGCAAGGAGCTTTTGTTGAAGGAAATTCTGCCTCGGGTTCAGTACTACAGCTACGTGGAGATCGAGGCCGAGCAGCCGCAAAGCCTGTGGTTGCAATATGAAGAAGCGAAGGCGAGCGCGCCGAATCTGGCGCTTGGGCGGATCAGAACCCGTGCCGATATCTATCCAGTCCTGCGCGACCTGTTCTCCAAGAAATCCAACGTAGCGGCTGCAGCATGAGCGCCGAGCGCCACGATCCATTCAGCGCGCCCGAATCCGACTCGACGGCGGGCGCCGGGCAGGGACCATCGAGTGCCGGCTTGTCGCGCCGGTCCATCTTGCCGACCGGATCGGAGTGGACGTTCGAGTTGATCGAGCGCTACGACCGCGAGATCGCGAAGGTTGCGGAACGCTACCAGCTCGATACGTACCGGAACCAGATCGAGATCATCAGCGCCGAGCAGATGATGGATGCCTATGCCTCGAACGGCATGCCGATCAACTACGCGCACTGGACCTTCGGCAAGCGGTTCCTGTCGACCGAGCAGACCTACAAACGCGGGCACATGGGTCTTGCCTACGAAATCGTCATCAACTCCAATCCGTGCATCGCATATCTCATGGAAGAGAACACGATGCCGATGCAGGCGCTCGTGATCGCGCATGCCTGCTATGGGCACAATTCGTTTTTCAAGGGCAACTATCTTTTCCGTACCTGGACGCACGCCGATTCGATCATCGATTACCTCGTTTTCGCGAAGACCTATATCGCCGACTGTGAGCGGCGCTACGGTGGGGAAGAGGTCGAGCGCGTGCTCGATGCATGCCATGCGCTGCAGAATCTTGGCGTCGACCGCTACAAGCGCCCGCCCCGGCGCTCGCTCGCCCAGGAGCAGGCGCGCCAGAAGGAGCGCGAGTCATACGTTCAGGCGCAGGTCAACGAGCTCTGGCGTACCTTGCCGCTCAGGCAGCGCAGCGACGATGAAGAGTACGAGCACAATTTTCCCGCGGAACCCGAAGAGAATCTGCTCTATTTCGTCGAGAAGCACGCGCCGCTCCTCGACCCTTGGCAGCGTGAGCTCGCCCGCATCGTGCGCAAGCTTGCCCAATACTTCTATCCGCAACGCCAAACGCAGGTCATGAACGAAGGATGGGCGACGTTCTGGCACTACACGATCCTGCAGACGATGTACGACGACGGTTTGCTCGCCGACAGCTTCATGCTCGAGGTGCTGCATTCGCACACGAGCGTGCTCACGCAACCGAAGTTCGACAGCCCGTATTTTTCGGGAATCAATCCTTACGCTCTTGGATTCGCGATGTTCCGGGACATTCGACGAATGTGCGAGGACCCGACCGAGGAAGACTATCGCTGGTTTCCGGACGTTGCGGGAACCGACTGGCTGAAGACACTCGATTACGCGATGCGCAACTTCAAGGACGAGAGCTTCATCTCGCAATTCCTTTCGCCGAAAATGATCCGGGACTTCCGCCTGTTCTGTCTGGTCGATGACGACAAGGATCCGAACATGAAAGTGGGCGCGATCCACGACGACGCCGGCTATCGCTTCGTGCGCGAGATGCTGTCGCGACAGTATTCGATCTCGGAACGCGATCCGAATATTCAAGTGACGCATGTCGACATGAGCGGGGACCGCTCGCTCACCTTGCAGCACTTCACGAGCGATCGCAAGCCGCTCACCCAGGATTACAAAGACGTGATGAAGCACCTCGCCTGGCTATGGGGCTTCAAGGTGAAGTTGGACGCGGTGAGCGACGACGGCTCGGTCCATACGTTGCACGAGGTGACGCTGGACCTCCGTAAGCGCCGTCCGGACGGCCGCCAGATCGCGGCAATGCGGCGCACATAGCGCACGCGAGCCGTTACAGCAGAAAAGCAATCCCATCGAGCTCGGCCTCCGAATTCACGAGGTCGATCCGCTTGGCCGCGATGCGCATGCCGGCGGCGGTGCGCCTTATGCGATGCGTCACCAATGCGCCATATACGCGTTGACGTTCTTGCCGGTACTCAACCAGCACCAAGGTCGACGCCACGTTGACATCCGGTGAGTCGGATTGATCATCATCGAACATGACGTTACTGATCTGGTGCGTCGTGCGGGCGAGCGGCAGCCGCGCATGGGCGCGCGCCTCGCGATACTGCTTGACCCGCAGCCCGAGCAGCTCGCGATTGTCGTAGACGATCGAACTCGTTTCGATCGGATCGGCTTGGCCTTCCTCGAGCGGGACCCAATACGTGGCGTCGCCGGTAAATAGCGCGAGCCAGTCGTCGAACCGATGCCGGTCGAGAAGGAGCGCCTCCCGATAGAGCAGTTGTTCGGCTTCGGTCAACGTGATGCCGGCCACCCGATCGAGTCTTGAAGACATGCTCAATCCGCGCTCATATATTGCAGCCAGGCATCGAACTGATTGCGGATGAAAATCTCGCTCGTGCCGGTGCCGCCGCGCTTGGTTTCGTGGTCGTCGGTCACGTCGTTGCCGAATCCGCGCGACAGGTTGACCCATTCGCAGCCGGCGGCGCCCAGGCCTCGTTGAATCCGCTCGTAGACCTCCAGATCGTCGGTGAGTACCCATGAGGCGGTGCCGTTCACCACGTTTGCGAAGGAGATCGTGTCACGGAACATCTGGGGGGGTGCTCCCTTGAGCTTGAATGAGTAGGTGTACACGACCGTGCGGTCCACCGCGATCGGATGAACGATGCGCAACTGGCGAAACTGACTCATGAACGATACGTTCGGGTAGACGATCGAATTCCAGCGGGTGACGCCGAGAATCTCACCCGTGCGCTTCTCGCCGTGTTTCGCAACGAGGCGTGCGCGGTATTCGTTGAACACCGGATTGTCGAGTCCGACGACCAGACGACTATCGCTATGGTAGTCGCCCATGAAGCCGTGGCCGTGATCGGTTGTCCAGATGCCGATCGATTCCCATACCTTCTCGGGCGCGCCGTTTTGTCGCATCTGACGAATGGCGATATCGGAATCGCGCTCCGGGTTGCCGGGATCGGGCGCACCCCGCGCAACATTGACCGACGAGGCGTGGACGTAATTGGGATGCACGCCATCCAGATGATTCTCGAGCACGAGCTTCCAGTTGCCGTCATACGCGTGCTTGAAGACTCCCCCCGCGATTTCAAGCTCGCCGTCGGGTGCACGATCGACCAGATCGTCGAACGATGATGTCATGTGACCGAGGAACTCGAACAAGCTCGGGCCGTGCATCGCGAGCGAGGCGAAAATGAATCCGCGGTACTCCTTGACGCGGGCAACAGGGCGCAATCCATGCTCGCGCATCTTGGCCTCGGCGCCCGGCCCATATCCAATCGGTGTAGGAATCCACTCCAAGGCACCGTCCGTACCGAACGTCCATCCGTGGTACGGACATGAAAAACTTTTCGCGGAGCCCTTCATCTGGTGGCAAAGCAATGAGCCCCGGTGCGTGCATCGATTCACGAACACATGCACCGCGCCGTCGGCGTGGCGCGTCACGAGCACCGGTTCGCGACCCATCCGAGTAGTGAAATAGTCGCCAGGATGATTCAGTTGGCTCGTGTGTCCGAGCAGAAGCCAGGCACGGCCGAAGAGCCGATCCATCTCCATCTCATAGATGGTTGGATCGACATAAACACTGCGGTGCACGCGATCTGGCTGTACCAGCATGGCGAGGTGTTCGCGAGGCAGCACTTGCATGGAGTTCCTTGTCGCCTGGTGTCAAGGCACGGGAGGCGGTCGCTTGCATTCGGGGGCGATCGGCTATTCTTCAATATGGCGAGGCGCAGCGCAACTCCCGAATGAGGTTGCCTGCTCGCGTACCATTCACCCGATTCCACGCTTCGAGGAGGATCCGATCATGTCCATCACGCGCCGCCGTTTCGTCGCCAGCTTACCCGCACTCGCCGGCGCGCCGTTCATCATGACGAGCCGCACCGGCTATGCGCAAGCGACCGAAGAAGTCACCTATCTATTGCCGGCACCCGCGGCGCAGGTTGCGTTCGCCCCCTGGATGTTGGCGCAGCACAAGGGGTATTACGCCGCCGAGGGTTTGAAGCTCAACTTCCAACCGGGGCGGGGCGGCGTGGACGCGGCCAAGCAGGTCGGGGCGGGCAATGCGCCGCTCTGCGGGGCGTTCGGTGACACGCCGATCATCGTGCGCGCCCAGGGCGTGCCGGTGAAATCGGTCGCCGTGCTCGGGGGTCGCTCGATGACGACGGTCGCTGTGCATGAAGACTCGGGCATCAAGAGCCCCAAGGATCTCAAGGGGAAGACGATCACCGCGATGACCTATGCGGACAGCGGTTATTTCGCGCTTCTTGCAATGCTCGCGGGCGCCGGGCTCAACAAGAGCGATGTGGATGCCCAAGCGGCCGGCCCTGCGGGGGTATGGCAACTCTTTGCTTCGCGCAAGGCCGACGCCATGGCGGCGGTGCCGGAGTGGATCGCCGAAGCCCGCGGCACCGGTGCGAAGCTGCATCTCATGCCCGCGTTCGACTACACCAAGAGCATGGCCCAGGCGATTCTTGCTTCGGATGATGTGATCAAGAAACGTCCTGATCTGGTGCGCAAAGTCGTACGTGCGACCTTGCGCGGCATGCGCGACATCATGACCGATCCGAAATCAGCGACGAAGGAGTATCTCGCGGCCGTCCCGGCGCACAAGGGCCGTGAGGCCTTTGTCGAAGAGACCTTCAATCTGTACAACACGCTTGTGTATCCGGGCCAGACGGTCCTCGGACAGATGGACCCGCAGCGCCTTGCCGACCTCCAAAAATTCTATGTGTCGCAAAACATCGTACCGAAGGAAAGCCCGATCGGGGATCTGTATACGAACGAGTTCGTTTCCTAACGCATCACCCGCGCGACTTTCATTGCCGGATCGACGATTCGGCCATTTTCCACGACTACCTTCCCGTCGAGGGCAATCGTGCAATCGCGCATCGGCACGTCGTAGTGCCCGCGCGTGATGCGCTTACCGCCGCCCTGTGAGTTGGGCCCGGTCGAGAAGAGGAAGTTGCCGGGGAACGTTCGGGCAGCGGCGCGGCTGCGCTCCGGGTCATCGCCATTCAGCGCCATGCCGTACCAAAGCGCCTGCGGGTTCAGGCCCCAACCAAGATGCGAGACGGCGTACGGGTCACGATCCGTCTCGCTGACCTTGCCATCGTCCAGCCAGTCCCGCATCAGCTTGGCATCCAATCCACCTTCGAGGCGCGTGACATGGCCTTCGCGTATTTCGAGGCGGATCGGGTCGACCACATAGCGGCAGAAAGGAAGAATGATGATGTCACCCGGCTGGATGACGACCGTGCCATGCGCGCTCCCTTCATTCGGGAAAGTGTGAATGTGTCCACCGCCCCAGTGGTCAAAGTGTCCCGGCTCATCGGCAAATCCCCATTGCGTCATGATCGGATACTCGCCGCGTTCGAATGCAAGGTCGGTCCCGGCGCTGCTCGTGACGCGGATCTTGCGTGTCCGTTGATACAGCGCTTCCGAGTATTTGCAGGCCTCCTTGAGTCCCGGCGGTGACATCAATTGCTCCAGATCATCGGGAGCATCGATGATCATCAGCACGCGCACTTTGTTGTCCATCACCTGTTTGAGCCACTTGGTGAAGAGCGGCACGTGGAAGATGACGATGATGTCGGCCGCCATCAACGCTTCGAGTGTGCCCTTGCACTGGCCGATGGTCGGTACACCGACGCGCGTCCAGCCGGGAATCGAATTCACGCAAAGCTCGTAGCAATCTGCGCTCAGCTCATCGGCCGCGGCGAATGCCGCCTGGATGAATTCGCGGCGCGTCCCAAGATCGGTCACGCAGGCGATCGTCTGCCCCTTCGCCACCTTGGAAAGCTCGAGCTCCTTGCGAAACAGGCTCGCCAGTTTGGCGGGATTGATCTCCTGGATGCGAATGGCGGCGGATTGCATTGCGGACTCCTATGCTTCATGGGATGCCGAATATTCTAAGGCTTGCCCGAAAACGGCCCTGCGGTACGATGCGGTTTTCTCACCCTGCCAACCAGGAGGTTTCGATGGCCTTGGAAATCAACATCACCAACCCCGACACGCTCGGCAAACCGCTCGGACAGTATTCGCAGATCACGCGGGTCAAGGCGAGCGAGTATCTGTTCATCGCCGGCCAGTTGGCGGCGGACAAGGCCGGCAACATCATCGGGGCGCATGATTTCGACGCGCAGTGCGTCCAGGTCTTCAAGAACATCGAGACGGCGTTGGCGTCCGCGGGCGCCGGATGGCAGAACGTCGTGCAGTTCACCACCTACCTCGTGCATTCGCAGGACATCGAGAAATTCATGACCTACCGCAAGCGCGAGTTTCCGAAGATGTTCCCTGACGGAAAATACCCGCCGAACACGCTGCTCATGGTGGATCGGCTGGTGCAGGAGCCGTTCCTGATCGAGGTGCAGCCGATCGCGGCGATTTAGCATCGTCGACTGACGACTATTTTCCGGCCGCCCTGGTTTCCGCGACGGCTTGACTTGGTGGCGGGCCGCGTGCGACCAATAGCGCGAGAAGGACAATCGCTCCACCGCCGATTTGCACGAGCGTAAGCGTTTGGCCGAGAAGGAGCGCAGCGAGGATTGCGGCCGCTACCGGTTCGAAATTCATGAAAAGCGACGTGCGCGCCGGACCGATCGCCCGCGCCGCCATGAATAGGCCGGTGATGCCCAACACGTAGGCAACGGGGATCGCCGACAGGGTCGCGAGGCCGAAGATCGAGGTCGGGAGCTGAATGCCGCCGCTCAATGCGCACGTCACGATCATCACGGCCGCCACGGTCGAGAGCATGTGCAGGGTCCTCCTCATCGGGTCTCCATCCTTGAACACGAGACTTTGCAGGATGAGCACGGTGCTGAACGCCACCGAGGCGCCGAACGCGAGCACGATGCCTTTGAGCGTGTAGTCGTCGATGCGCGCGTGGACGATGATGGCAAGGCCGGCAAAGGCCATGACCAGTGCGAAGAGCATGCGACCGGTCAACAACTCGCGTCCGAGGAGAGCGCTCGCGAGCGCGGTGAGGATCGGGAATGTATAGAGGATCAGTACCGCGATCGGGACTGGAATCTCGCGGACCGCTTCCACCATGCAGAAGTTGCCCCCCGCAAGGACAAGGCCGAGCGCAAGCGAGCGGTTGCGCTCCCGGGGGGGCAGGCGCCACTCTTTGCCCGAGAGCACCAACGCCAGCCACAGCAGCAGCGCCGAACCCAGACCACGCATGAGTAGTACGGTGGCCGATCCCGCCCCCTCTTGAAGGGCCGCTCCCGTGAATACGCTGACGCAACCATAGGACGTCGCGAACGCCAGAACGTGCAGCGGCGTGATCTTCATGAAGATTCATCGCCACCGAGCGCGAGGAAGAAAACAGAAGCGGCCCCGCGGGGCCGTTTTGCGAAGAAGGGTCC
This sequence comes from Burkholderiales bacterium, assembly GCA_046160305.1. Taxonomy (GTDB): domain Bacteria; phylum Pseudomonadota; class Gammaproteobacteria; order Burkholderiales; family SG8-39; genus SHXR01. The sequence continues at coordinate 32,164 of JBJXGX010000332.1, read as the reverse complement.
GGCATGCGGCACGACGGTCAGACCCACGCTTGCAGCACATATTCGTAGGATGCCTGCGCATTGAAGAGATCCACGCGCTGGAGCTTGATCCGCAGGCCGTCCTTCGTGCGCTTGAGCGAATGCCGATACGTACCGCCGAAGTGGCGGATATCGTCACGGCGCAATTCCATCATATGGAACCGCGATCGCACATTGAGGCATCCCTCCTTGTCGAGCCCCTCGATCGCGATATTCGAGACGACATGATTGGTGGCCCACTCCGCCTGTTGTGACCACGCATTCGGATGCATGACCCGTTTCATGCGAACGGTCATCAGGTCCTTGTCTTCGATGAAGATCGCGGGCTTGCCGTCCCAGTGGTCATGCTCAGGCAGCGAGGGCGCCCAGTACACGCCATCGTCGGTGAACAGATCCACGAAGCCTGCCCATTGCTTCGCGTCCAACAGCTCTGATTGACGGTAGAGAAGCTGTTCGACTTCCCGATGCAGCTCAGGCGAAATGACTACTTTCGGCCTGGGCGTGGGGGCGCCCGCCTTCTTCATGACCATCTCGATCACTGACAGGACGTGCTTGCGCTCCCGCTGCTGCGCTACCTTGGCCGCCTTCTTCTTGGTTGCCATTTACGCTTCCCCGGCGGTCATGTACTTCAACCAGGCACGAAACTGCGAACGCATCGGCGCCTCCGAGCAACCATTCGTGGAACGGATCACTTGCCCGTCATCGCTGTCGCGCCCATAGTCGCGATGAAAGCTGACCCAATCGCCACCATCGGACGTGAGCCCCCACTGGCCGCGCTGCCAGTTCTCCAGATCATCGGCATTGACCAGGGTCGCCGGTGAATTGACCAGATTGAAATACCAAAGTGAGCGCCGATAAATCGCCTCGGGCGCGCCCACCAGTCGGAAATGCCAGATCTCCGAGATCGTTCGATTTGCCGCCTGCGGCCGCAAAACGCGAAGCTGCTGCAGGGGGGATTGAATCGAGACCGCGGGATAGAGCAGGCAGTGGTGGATATTGCGTGAGAGATACTCTTCCTTCTTTTCCTTGCCGTATGCCTTCTCCAGCACGGCTTCATGTGCAAGCGTGTCCTTGTCGGTCGGGCGCAGTCCCATGTAGCCGGTGAGTACCGTGTGACCGTAGGGATAGCCGATCGTCTCCAGCAAATCCCACTTGTCGAACGGCGTCGTGAAGGCCGAGAGCATGTGATAGTGCAGCGGTTTCTCGCCCGACTCGCGCGCGATCTTGCGCTCGACCTCGGCGGCGGCCTGCCCGGTCGACATGTGTGTGGACGATGGGTGTACCGCGTCGATCTGATTCTCCATGAAGAACTTCCAGTTCGAACGCTGCACGACCCGGTTGCAAGGGAACATGACTTCGACCTTGCCCACCGGCGAGCGATCACACATATCGTCGATGGCAATGCGTGCCTCGCCGAGAAACTCGGTGAGGGTCGGACCATCCGCGGCAAGATTGGCGAATACGAAGCCGCGATACGTGCCGACACGCGCCGCTTTCTTCATATGAAAGGCGGGGTCGTTGCGATCGAAGCGCGTGCCCAAATAGCCCTTCTCGAGCGGCACGGATTCGATGGTCCCATCCAGATGAAAACGCCATGAATGATAGGGGCAGGTGAGCGCCGCGCCGGCGTGGCCGCTGCGCGATCCGCATACTTGCACGCCGCGATGCGGGCAACGGTTATAAAGGACGTTGATCCTGTCGTCCTTTCCACGCACCATCACCATGGTTTGTCGGCCGATCTGGAATGTCCAGAAATCACCGATCTTCGGAATCTGCGTTTCGTGTCCGCAGTACTGCCAGGTCTTCTCGAAGATGTTGCGGATCTCCAGCTCGAAAATTTCCGGATCGGCGTAGCACAACCGGTGCACCCGATCGGGTTCCACCAGCTTTGCGATATTCGGGATGCGTTCATGCAGCATGGCAAGGTCTCCTTTACCGAGAATTACGGATATGGGCACCATCCATATCCGCACTCTGCTCCCTTCTCGCCTCGCGGGAGAAGGGCCGGGGATGAGGGGGCTGAGCGTCGTGACTCAGTTACGTGTAAAGCTCAGTAATCACCAGAAGTCCAACGGGGCGCATCCGGCGAACGGTCCAGAATAGCTTTCGCCCCCGACATTGACAAGAAGCGACTATAGAGGCGACCGCGGGCCCCGCGCGGAAACCCAAGTTCGGTTTAGCATGCGGCATGCACCTTACAACGGATGTTCTGATCATTGGCGCCGGCGGCGCCGGCATGTACGCGGCGATCGAGGCGGCCCGCCAGGGCGCCAAGGTCCTGCTCGTCGATCGCAGTCTGATCGGTCGCAGCGGCGGCACGGTCATGGCGCAAATGACCGTCGCGGTGGCGGTTGGCGAGGAAGTGCCCGATCACTGGGAACATCATCTCGCCGATACCTTGGCAGCCGGCCGTGGTTTGTGTGATCCGGATCTGGCGCGACTGCTATGCGAAGAAGGCATCGCGTGCATTCGCGAAATGGACGCCTGGGGTGTCGGCTGGGCGCGCGCGAATGGTCATATGAGCCAGGTCACGGCGCCGGGCCATGATCGGCCGCGCTGTGTGTATGTCGATTTCCTGAACACCGGCCCGGCGGTCTCGCGAACGCTTCGCACGCAGGTGATTCGCACACCGGAAATTCGACGGGTCGGCGATCTCATCGTCACCGATCTCGTCGTGCGCGATGGCGTGTGTGTCGGTGCACATGCCGTGCATAACGCGACCGGCGAATCGGTCTCCATTGCGTCGCGTTCGACAATCGTGGCGACCGGCGGCCTAACGCGGCTTTATCGCCGCAACAGCGCCTCGGCAAACATGGGCGGCGATGGCTACGCCCTTGCACTGCGTGCGGGCGCGCGGCTCATCGACATGGAATTCGTGCAATTTTTTCCGATCGGGCATCTTGCGCCGCGAATGATCGGCATGGATCCGATCATGTGGGACCCGTTTCGCTACAAACTGGGTGGTCGATTGTTGAACGGTGCGATGGAAGAATTTACGCAACGCTATGGCGCGACGGAAGGCGGCAAGTACGTCTTGACCCGCGATCAGGCCACCTACGCAATCATCAAGGAAGCCGAGGCTGGACGCGGTTCGCCGCATGGAGGCGCCTATCTATCGTTCCAGCACTTGAGCGCGTCGGTGCTGCGCGAGGCGTTCGGGCCGGTGATCGATCGGCTCGCCAAGAACGGCATCGATCTCACGAAGCAACCGATTGAAGTCGCGCCGATCGCGCATTACCACATGGGGGGTATCGAGGTCGATCGCGCCATGCGTACGGGCATCGACGGATTGTTCGCGGCCGGTGAGGCGGTCGGCGGTGCGAATGGCGCAAATCGACTCTCGGGCAATGCGATCACCGAAGCGCTGGTATTCGGTCGGGTGGCTGGCAATAGCGCGGCGGCGCGCGTGCGATTGACTCCTCGCATGCCGATTATCGATCCCAAACACGCCGACGAATCGATTGGCACGGCGCTTCAATTCAATCCCGCGGAAATGCTGAACCGGTTGCAGGATGTGATGCAGGACGGCGTCGGGCCGTTTCGCACCGGCGCCGGACTCGAACGCGCACTCAGCGATATCCGCTCGATGCGATCCGAGCTTGGCGAGGCAATGCCACGTTTCCAATCCGGCCTCGACGCGGCACGACTCGATTGGCTTGATCTGCGCAGCATGCTGCTGGTCGCGAAGACGGTTGCGGAAGCCGCGCTACGCCGTACAGAAAGTCGCGGCGCGCACCAGCGTGAAGATCATCCCGGCATGGATGAGGCATGGCGCGTGAACCAGGTCGTACATATTAAAAACGGTGCGTTGACGTTCGAGCAGCGCCCATCACACCATCGGCAAACAACGCAATGAGCGAGAACGTCGTTCTAAAGATCCGGCGCGGCGGAGCAGGCGAGACTACGCGGACCGAAACCCATGAAGTGCCCTTCGAGCCCGGACAATCGGTGCTCGATGCACTGCGCTGGATCCGCGCTCACATCGACCCGAGCCTTGCGATCCGCTACTCGTGCATCAATGCCAATGCCTGCAAGGAATGCATGATGCAGGTCGATGGCAAGACGCAGTATGCGTGCCTCGCGCGACTCGAAGCGCGCGAGATGCGGATCGAGCCGCTGCCGAACAAGCCGCTGATTCGCGATCTGGTGACGGAGATCGCACCGTCGGATGAGCGGTTGGGATCCCGCGACGGCGACTAACCGGGCGCCTGTTCGCATTGACTGATGGCGCGATATTCCAAGAAAGTCGCGCAGCATAGTCCGATTGGAGGAGTCCAGACTCGAAGACGTCGTGGTCAGCGGGTTGGTCGATTTCGACGATGTTTCGTATGACGAGCATGCGGACTTACTCTATGACATTGCGGCGCGGACGATGAACCACTTTCGCGTCTACCTATCAGAGGACGATACCCGCAGGGTGCTGAGTTGTTACCAACGCGATATTGCGCGCTTCATTCACTCACAGATGCAGGAACACTATTGGGAAGATGTGTCTGGGTATGAAGTCAAGGTGAGCAAAGGATTTACTGAACTCGAATCGAGTGCATACACGCACACGGCGGAACAACCCGCTGCAAACTATCGGGTCGCACCGGACCAGAAAAGCACCATTTCCAAGTTGCTATTCGGTGGCTTCAACCGTTGCCTTTATGCCGTCCAGAAATTCGAATCGGACAGTGAAGGAAAGCTCGCGGTCATTATCGATCGGGACTCTCTCAAATGGTTTCGGCCGACGAAGGGACAGTTCCAGATTTTCTATCGGCAAGGCGCTGACCATGCTGAATATCAGCCCGACTTTGTCGCCGAAGGCCCAACGGCCATTTATATGTTGGAACCCAAGATGCGAAAGGAGCTGGACGATCCGGTCGTCTTGGCCAAGAAGGAAGTTGCGGTGAGTTGGTGTGCGAATGCGTCCCCTCACGCGGCGTCGTATGGCGGCAAGCCCTGGTATTACGTGCTTATTCCGCACGATGCGATTGCGGAAAACGTGATCTTGGATGTGCTCGCGAAGCAGCATGGGGTAGCACCTGGACCCACCCATTGACCTGCTTCGCTAAGGAATCCGGGCGACCCCGCCGCGCAGATTCCTACAACAACGGCGAGAACAATCGCGCCGTCGCCGCGGTGAGGCGCGGCATCAGCTTGCCGCGGTCATACATCGGCTTGTAGCGCTTCGCCGATTCAAGATCCAGATCGAACTGTGTACTCAACCGCTCGGCGGATCCACGATCGAAGATCGCCGCGACCACCTCGAAGTTGAGGCGAAAGCTGCGCGTGTCGATGTTCGCGGTGCCGACGACTGCGAGCGCGTTGTCCACTGCGAGCGACTTCGCGTGCAGCATCGCGGGCCCGTACTCGAACACTTTGATGCCGGAGCGTGTGATTTCATCGAAATAGCTGCGGGCGGCGGCCGTCACCAGTTTCGAGTCGCCCCGATGTGGGACCAGCACTTGGACGTCGACCCCACGAAGTGCGGCCGCCTTCAATGCTTCGAGGGTTGCATCGTCCGGTACGAAATACGCGGTCGTGAGTCGAATCGACTCGCGTGCTGTCGCGATCGCTGAAAAAATGAAGCGCTGGATCGCGTAGTCGGCGGTATCCGGACCCGAGGCGATGATCTGTACGATTGGTCCATCGATCGCCGTATGCGCTTTCGGGAAGAATTCCGAGCCGATCGAACACTGGCGGCCGGCGAAGTACCAATCCTCGAGGAAAATCCGCTGCAAGGCGGCCACCGGTGCGCCGCTCAGCCTGGCATGCGTGTCCCGCCAAGTGACGTCGCCCGCCGATAGTGTCGAGTGCACGCTCGAAACATTCATGCCCCCGGTGAATCCAACGCGTCCGTCACATACGACGATCTTTCGATGCGTGCGAAAGTTCGCGATCGTTGGCCGGAAATGCGAGAAGCGCACGGGATTGAACCAGGCCACTTCGCCACCCGCGTCGATCAATCGCGCGAAGTAACGCTCGTTGGCGCGACCGGAGCCGACATCATCGACCAGGACCCTGACCGCGACGCGCCGGCGCGCCTGCTCACAGAGGCGCTCGAGGAAATGATCGGCAACGCGTCCCGGTTCCCAAATATAGACCTCGATGTGGATGTGATGGCGCGCCTCGGTGATGGCTGCTTCGATCGCGTCATAACACGCGTCGCCGTTGAAGTAGAGATCGACTTGGTCCGCGCGTGCGGGCGGCGGTTGGCGAAGGCGCGTGGCAAGCGTAATCAGTTGCCGAAAGCGGCTGCGCATCTCCTCACCGATGTCGGTTGCAAAGGCGCCTTTACGAAAATCGATCGAGGCGCGATCGACACGACTGCGGATGATCGCGTAGTGCAAACGGCGCCGCGCGACCCGCCTCGGACCAAACAGCACCCAGATCACGATCCCGATGTAGGGGAGCGCCAGAAGCGCGAACAGCCAGCCGAGTGTCGCGACCGGGGAACGGCGCTGGAGGACGAGCCCACTTCCCACCACGAGCACCCAAACCAGATAGGCAAGGAAAAAAAGCGCCGAATATTCGAAGGATGGAAGCAAGGGTTACGGCTTCTTCGGATCGTCCCGCTGGATCGAACAGGGTGGCGCAAGCGTACCGATCCAACGCTGCTGCGAATGGTAGGCGGGTGGCGCTCCGCCATCGCGCTCCGCCAGTATCATGGCTGCGAGTCGCGCTTCCTTCTCCGCGGTGTTCTCGGGAATCGTATCGAGTGCATCCTTCAACAGTCTCTCGTAGTCGTTACCCACCGGGCAGACATCGGCACAACGCCTGCATCCGGTAATGACGCCCGCGCCCCGCAGGATGCTTTGCCAGAGATTGAAACTGTCTTCCGAACGGAGCATTGCTTTCTTCTTCTGCGTGTCCGTTTCATCCAGAACGCTGCCCAGATACTCCGATAGCTGTGCAAAGCCATGTGGCGAACGGTAGCGGTCGCAGGCTTTCCAGTCGCGATCCCAATGCTTGATCACATCACCCGGACACGCCTTGAGGCAGCGCCCGCACGCAGGCCCAATGCAAAGTGCATCGGTGTGCCGCGCGTCGCAGTCGACCTCGATCGATGACAAGACAGCGGTGAGAATGACGCGCGGTCCAAACTCCGGTGTGAGCAACTGCTGATTCAATCCAAGCGTACCAAGCCCCGCTTCCACCGCCGCATGCGGCAATGAGAGAAGCGTCATTAGATGTTTGTCCGGATCGCCGTCGTACTGCCACGGATCGACATGCGTGGGCGGCACGATGATGGCCGGGTAGCCGGCGTCCTCCAACCAATAAACGAGTTCAAGCGACGCCTCTTCGAGCGCGGTCAAGGTGAGCTCGTCGTTGTAGTATTTATTGCGATCATTCCAGGCAAGGATGCGTGAGCTGCCCGCCTGTACACGCTTGGCCAGGACAATGACGCGCCCACAATCATGCTCGGTAATGTCGATCGGGCGCCGCGGGTTCGCCGGATCGGGAGGATGCGCGTTCATCGTCGCGCCATCGGCAATGCCGACCAGATCGGCACCGAATTCACGCGCCTTGGTTTTGACTTCCGACGCAGAGAGCGGGCGTTTGAAGATGCCGACCATCACCAACCACCCTCTCCCCGGCCCTCTCCCGTCGAGGGAGAGGGGGCCGAAGATGGTCCCCCGTCGAGGGGGAGCGGTTCAATAGGAGCGGCCTCGTCCGTCGCGGGAGTGCGAGAACCGGCGAGGCCACGCTCACGCTGCATCTTCTTGAACGCTTGCAGTTGCCGGGCGACAATGCCCTGATATCCCTTTTCACCGACCCAGCGGATATTCCAATCCGATAGACCGGCAATGGAATGCCCGTCTTTCTCCCATGCTGCGCGCTCTTCCTTGAATGTCTTGGCCTTGGCAATCGTGTCCGGCGTTTTCTCCGGAATATGCTTTTGCACGTCGGCCAGATGCGCGTGATAGTCGTTGCCGACCGGGCACACCGCAAGACAGCGTGGACAATCGCCAAACGATCCCACGACGCGCAGCAGCCCTTGCCAGAAGCCGAACAGATCGCGCGAGCGCAGCGCCTCGTGCTGCTTCGCGGTGGTCAACCCGAAGAAGGTGTCGAAGAATTTCGTGACGGTCGCGTAGCCGAACTCCTGCGCTTCGGTTGCACAGGAAGACTTGTCCAATCCCCACTGGCGCACCGCGTCGGGCGGGCAGGCATGCAGGCACCGGCTGCACGATTCGCCGATACACACCTGCTCGGTCATCCGTGCATCCGGTTCAAGCTCGACCTCGGTCAGGATCCCGGTGAGATACAGGCGCGGGCCGAACTCCGGTGTGAGGATGTTCACGTCGAGCCCAAGTGTGCCCAGGCCGGCTTCGACACCAAGATGGCGGGTCGACAATCGGCCATAGCTCGCCCGCTTCAAGTTCCAGTCGGTTTCCTGCGCGGCCAACGCGAAGGTTGGATGGCCAACGGTCTCGAGTTCCTCGGCAAGCTTCAACGCAACGCGGTCCATGCGCCGCAGCACAAGCATATCGAGGTACTGGACCGGCGCATTCGTCTTGCACCGGAACGCCCCGGCCGGGATGCGCTGCACGATCACGATGACGCTTCTGCAGTATGGCGAAATCCGATCCGGTGTCTGCGGCCAACGCGGGTCCGGCGGAAAGGCGTTCAGTGTTGCAGACGACGCAATGCCGACCAGATCGGCACCCAATTCCTTCGCGCGGCGCTTGACGGTCGACGCGTCGATCGGCAATGCAAGGGGTGTACCGGTGCGAAGGGTCCGTGACATGGGAACAGGCTATGCGCAGTGACGGCGGGTGTCAACGACGCATGGGGACGCATGGGGACGTATGGGGGGCACCATGGCGAAGCATCGCGGCACGACGCACGGCGCATAGCACCGCGATCCTGGCCTTGATCAGACGCCCAGGTATCGATGCCAAAGACCGCGATCCGCATTGAGTGCCGTCGAGTCGCCTTGCCACATGACGCGTCCCCGCTCAATGATGGTGTGGCGATCGGCAAGACGCACCAGCCGTTCGATGTATTTATCGATAACGAGAATCGTCTGACCGGCCTCCTTGAGCGACTGCAGGCAGCGCCAGATCTCTTCCCGAATAAGCGGCGCGAGGCCTTCCGTGGCTTCATCGAGGACCAGAAGATGCGGGTTCGTCATCAATGCGCGGCCGATTGCGAGCATCTGCTGCTCGCCGCCTGAAAGCTGGTTCCCCATGTTTTGCGTGCGCTCTGCGAGGCGGGGGAATAACGCGACCACCCGCTCGAATGTCCAAGGTGTTTTCGTTGCGCTTCGATTCGCCGCGAATGCGATCAGATTCTCCCGCACCGTCAGATTCGGAAAGATCTGCCGGCCTTCGGGCACCAGCGCAACACCCATGCGTGCAATGCGATCGGTGGGCTCGCGATCGATGCGCGTGCCGCGAAACACGATCGCGCCTGCGCGTGGCGGGGTGAGGCCCATGATCGAGCGGATCGTGGTGGACTTACCCATGCCGTTGCGGCCAAGAAGGGTGACCACCTCACCGCGACGTACTTCAAGTGAAATGCCGAACAGGACCTGACTGGTGCCGTAGGCGGTGTCCATCTGCTCGACACGCAAGACAACGTCGCTCATGGCCGGGGGCTATGCAATCGCTTCATCGCCGAGATAGGCGCGTTTGACGTCTTCATTCGCGCGAATCTCGAGTGGTGTCCCGGTCGCGATGATCCGACCGGACACCAGTACCGAAATGCGGTCGGCCAGGCGAAAGACGGCATCCATATCGTGCTCGATGAGGAGCACCGATCGCGTCGCACGCAGGCCGCTGATCAGCGGAATCATCCGCTCCGATTCTTCCGGGCCCATGCCCGCCATCGGTTCGTCAAGCATTACAAGTGATGGCTTGGTGGCGAGCGCGAGTCCGACTTCGAGTTGACGCTGCTCACCATGCGCGAGAAATCCGGCAACGATATCCTCGCGCCCCGCAAGGCCGACATCCTTCGCGATCGCACGTGCTTCGGCGTACAAAGCGGTTTCGGTGCGAACCGGATGCCAGAACGCGAGGCTCGTTCCGCTCCGTGCCTGGACCGCAAGCACGAAGTTATCGATGACCGTGTGGTTGCGAAAGATGCTGGTGATCTGATAGGACCGTGCCAGACCCGCGCGCACGCGATCGTACGCGGGCATTGACGTGATAGCGGTCCCTTTGAAGCGAATGCTGCCCGCGTCCGCAGCGAGCGCCCCCGACAGTTGATGGACGAGCGTTGTCTTGCCCGCACCGTTCGGGCCGATGAGGGCGTGAATCTCTCCCTGGACGACATCGAGGTCAACATCGTCGGTTGCGACAATCCCGCCAAAGCGCTTCGTCAGCCCGCGAACCACGAGAACCGGATCAGCCATGCGGTTGCCCCGTTTGCGCACGGCGCAATTTTGCGATGAGGCCCGCGATCCCCTGTGGGGCGAACAGCACGATGGCGAGCAGCACCAGACCGACATACAACTTCGAGTAGATGGTGTAGGGCGAAATCAGTTCATCCAGAAAAAGGAGGACGAGCGCACCGATCACGCCACCATAAAGATAGGCGAGTCCGCCAAGGATGACCATGATCATCAGCTCACCGGACACCGGCCAGTGCAAGAAATTTGGATTGACGAACTTGGTTTGATTGGCGATGAGCGCACCGGCCAATCCACAAACGCCGCCTGCGATCACGAAGCAGACGAGCTTGTAGCGGAATGTGGGAAAGCCGATCGTCTCCATCCGTGTTTCGTTTTCGCGGATCGCGAGGATCACGTTGCCGAATCGCGCGTGTATCAACCGCTGCATCAGATAGAGCGCGGCGGCGAGCACGACGAGGCAGACATAGTAGAAGGTCACGTCATTCTTTAGATCGATCCCGAAGCCGATGATCGAGCGGCTCGGCAGATTGATGCCTTCTTCGCCTCCATATGCCTTCAGGCCGAGCACGACGTAGTACATCATCTGCGCGAATGCAAGCGTGATCATGATGAAGTACACACCCCGGGTTCGCAGCGAGATTGCCCCGATTGCAAGCGCAAGAACGGCCGAAACAACGACGGCGAGCGGCCAGGTGATCCATGCACTATCGACGCCATGAACCATCGCGATGCCGACGGTGTAGGCGCCTGCGCCGAAAAACGCGGCGTGGCCGAAACTCACCATGCCGCCGTAGCCAAGAATCAGGTTAAGGGTCGTCGCCGCCAGCGCGTAAATGAGAATCCGGCTGGCGAAACTCACATAGAACAACTCGTCGAGTGCTTGCGCGACCAGCGGGAAAGCGATCGCAATCGTGAGCAGCGCGAAATTCAGCGTCTTGTTCATCCGCGTGCCGGGAAGAGTCCCTGCGGTTTCCAGAACAGCACACCCGCCATGAGAACGTAGATGAGAATCGAGGCGAGCGCCGGCCCTGCGTTGGAGGCGACCTGCGGGGAGAAAAAATCACGCAGCAGCACCGGGATGAAGGTCCGCCCAAGCGTGTCGACCATGCCGACCAGGAGCGCCCCGACCAGCGCCCCGCGGATCGAGCCGATGCCACCGATGACGATCACCACGAACGCGACGATAAGGATGTCTTCCCCCATGCCGACCTGCACCGCGAGGATCGGCCCGAGCATGGTCCCCGCGATCGCACAAAGCGCCGCGCCGAATCCGAACACCAGGGTAAAGAGCGTTTTGATGTTGACGCCCATTGCGGTGGCCATCTCGCGGTTCGAGGCGCCCGCGCGAACGAGCATGCCGGTTTTTGTCTTGGTGACCAAGAGGAATAGGCCGATCGCGACGACAACGCCCACAGCGATGATCAGCAGCCGGTACGACGAGTACGACAGGCCCGGGAGGAGTTGGACCGGGCCGGACAACGCCGCCGGCGTGCCCAATGGCATCGGTTGTGAGCCCCAGACGAGCCGTACGACTTCATTGGCGATGAGGATGAGCGCGAAGGTCGCCAGCACCTGCGACATGTGGTCGCGCGCATAGAGGCGCCTGAGGATCGTGATCTCGAGCAGCATGCCGACGATCGCGGTGGCGGCGAGGGCGAGCGGAATCGCAAGAACAAACGAGCCGGTCACCTGCACGAAGGTCGCCGCGAAATACGCCCCGATCATGTAGAGCGATCCATGCGCGAGATTGATCATGTCCATTATCCCGAACACGAGCGTCAATCCCGCGGCGAGCAAGAACAGCATCAGCCCGAACTGCAGGCCATTGAGAGATTGCTCGAGGAGGAGGATGCCGGACATTCGGTGACGGTTGAAGAAAGAGGAGGACAGGCGGCAAGCGCCTCGGGATCGCGATGCTTTGGTGGCGCGTTTCTCTGTTTCCCTCTTCTCCGTTCCCGATGAAATGGCGACAGCGTTGCTATTTCATCTTGCACTGCTCGAAATACGCGTCCGCCCGATTCTGGAACACCGTGCCGATCGACTTGTTGATGATCCTTCCCTGGGCGTCCTTGGTTGCCACGCGCAGGTAGTAGTTCTGGATCGGCATGCCGTTCACATTGATCTTGAAGTCGCCGCGCACCGATTTGAATCGCGCGGCGCGGAACGCCTTGCGCAAGCCGTCCTTGTCGGCGAGCTTGCCCTTCACATCGCGCACGGCAGCGTCGATCATGAGCGCCGTGTCGTAGCCTTGCGCGGCAAATACACTCGGGAGGCGCTTGAACTCTTTCTCGAACTCGGGAACGAATTTCTTGTTCGCCTCGTTATCGAGGTCGATGGCCCAGTGCGCGGTGTCGAACAGACCGATGATCGAATCCCCGACGGCACGAATGATGTCCTGGTCGGCGCCGAATCCCGGCACGATCAACTGAATGTCTTTCGATAGACCGCCCGCGACGAACTGCTTGATGAAGTTGATGCCCATGCCACCGGGCAAGAAGGCATAGAGCGCTTCAGGCTTCGCCGCCCGGATCTGCGCGAGCTCCGCCGAGTAGTCGAGCTGGCCGAGCTTGGTGTAGACCTCGTCAGCCACATTGCCCTTGTAGAAGCGCTTGAATCCCGCGAGCGAATCCTTGCCCGCCTGATAATTCGGCGCAACCAGATAGGTGTTCTTGAAGCCCTTGTTGGTCGCGTATTGCCCGGCCGCCTCGTGATAGCCGTCGTTGGGCCAGGACGCCGCGAAGAACCACGGGCTGCACTTTTCCCCGGCGAGCGGTGAAGGCGCCGCGTTCGGGCTGATGTAGAACGTGTTGTTGTCGAACGCCGTGGGTACCACCGCGAGCATGATGTTCGAGAACACGATACCGGTCAGGAAATCAACGCGATCGCGCTTCACCATCCGCTCGGCGATCTGTTTTCCGGTTTCTGGATTGAACTGGTCATCGGCAATCATCACCTCGGCAGGCAGCCCGCCCAGCGTGTTGCCGGACAGCTTCATCGCGAGGTTGAAGCCGTCGCGAATATCGATGCCGATCGCCGCGCTCGGCCCGGACAAGGTCGAGACGAAGCCGACTTTCACCTTGTCCTGGGCCTGGGCGGGAAGCGCCAGCGCGCAGGCAAGTCCTAGTGCCGTCAATAGCTTGCTCATGAGTCGATCCTCCTCGTGGAACGCGTCGGGTTGTGCCGCATCTTCATCATGCCACCTATTTCATCTTGCATTCATGCGCGTACGCATCGCCGCGCTTGGTCAACACCGTGCCGATGGTCTTGTTGACGAGCCGGCCATCGGCGCCCTTGCCGATGACCTGCAGGTAATAGTTCTGGATCGGAAAGTGGTTGACATTGAATTTGAACTCGCCTCGCGTGCTCTTGAAATCCGCGGCGCGCAAGGCGATGCGTAGCGCATTCTTGTCGGCAAGATTACCCTTCACCCTGCGTACCGCCGAGTCGATCAGAAGCGCGGTGTCGTAGCCCTGCGACGCGAAGCCCGTTGGCAGGCGTTTGTAATCCTGATCGAAGTCGGCAACGAAGCGTTTGTTCACCGGTGAGTCGTTGTCCATCGACCAGTGGGTGACATTGATCAGTCCGAGCATCGGTTCGCCCACCGCCCGGATGATGTCCTGATCGGCGCTCCAGGACGGGACGACCAATTGCACATCTTTCGACAGGCCCCCTGCGACGAACTGCTTCACGAAATTGATCCCCATGCCGCCGGGCAAAAATGCGTACAACGCATCGGGTTTCGACGCTCTCACCTGGGCGAGTTCCGCGGCGTAGTCCAACTGCCCGAGCTTCGTGAAGATCTCGTCGGCGACCTCTCCTTTGAAATACCGTTTGAATCCGGAGTGGGCATCCTTGCCACCCGCATAGTTCGGCGCGATGAAGCTCACCCGCTTGAAGCCTTTTTGTGTGACGTACTCACCGCCTGCTTCGCTGTACGCCTCGCTTGGCCACGAAGCCGCGAAAAAGAACGGATTGCATTTGGCACCCGCGAAGTCGGTGGGGCCCGCATTCGGTGTGATGAAGAACGTCTGGTTCTCGATGGCCGCCGGCGCAATCGCGAGCACCACGTTCGAGAAGACCGTGCCGGTCATGAAATCGACCCGATCGCGGCGCAACAAGCGCTCCGTATGCTGCTTGCCGACCTCGGGATTCAACTGGTCATCGGCAACGATCACTTCGGCGGGTAGCCCACCCAGCTTGCCGCCAAGATGCTTCACCGCGAGATTGAAGCCGTCGCGGATGTCAAGACCAATGGCGGCGCTCGGGCCGGACAGCGTGCTGACGAAGCCGATCTTGACCTTGTCGGCCCCGCTGGCCGTAGCGGAAAGCGCCAAAGCGGCACATAGGATGCATAGCGTGCGGACCATTGAAATCTCCTCGTCGTTCAGTCGAGATGCGGATCATAGCGCCTCGATCGGGAGGCGATCCGGGCCGCCTGCGAACCGTCAAGCGGACGAAGAGGCGGTCACGAGCGGTCTTACGAGCAGGTCGGGCAGTTGCCGGTCTCACTTACAATCCATGATTCCGACCGCTCGTACTGTCCTCGATCCGCCTCGCTCGTCATGCGCTCAGCGTTCCATCGATTCCCAAGCGAACTCTTGATCGTGATTGCCGCGGCCGTTGCAGGCTGCACGCCGATCGATCAATCGCGCTTCACAGGGTTATCCGAAGCGTTCGAGGCGTTGCATGGGCGTGCCGCCGAGTCGCACAAACGGGTGCAGCGCCTGCAAGAGGCGGTCTATCGGGCGAAAGTGTCGCTTGCGCCCAGGCTCGACGAAGAGAGTCTCGTGCGCCCGGAGTGGCTCGAATCGTCCAAGCAGTTTCGTAACCGCGAGGAAAATCTCGATGCGGTGCGCGAGTTCGTGTCGGACCTGAAGGCGCTGTCCGGACTCACGCCCGTCGAGCGGATCAACGTTGCCTCACGCAAGTTGTTCGACGGCGCCGATACCGCGACCCATGTCGCGAAAGAAGTCGTGAAGACGGTCGCGGTGCTGGAGCCCCGGCAACCTGGGATCACCGAATTGATGAACAAGCTTTTCCCCAACGCGTCGATCGTTGGGGCGGCGATGGCGCAACCGGTCCTCGAGCGCGCGCGGTCGAAAGATCTTCGCGACGTGATGCGGGCGGGGCGTCCCCTTGTGCGTGCAAGGCTCGAAGCACTGTTGCCAAGCAATGAGGTGCTCGCGGAATACGTGATGGGACTCAAGACCGAGTACCTCCCCGATGCCGCGACTCTGCGCGATCAGCTCGCCGGCGGTGACCGGCATCGATTCGATCAGACCGCGCTTGACCTGCTTGCGGAATTCGATGCCGCCGCCATGCAGGTGGTGTCCCTGAGCAGAGGAATCCAGCTTTTCAACGTTGCCTACGATGACGCGGCGCTCGCGCTCGATGGGATGAGCGTATCGGGGGATTCGTTGCGACAGTTGCTGAAGGAAAGTCGGGGTGGGCGTTAGGGGCCTTCGCTAACCCCTACCGCCTCAGAAATTCACCGCGGGGGACCCCGAGGACGCAGAGGAAAAGCATGAGGAGGTTTTCGCTCTGCGTGACGACAGTAGGTCTGCCGGGGCTAACCACCAAACTTGTTTAGCTTTCTACCCCGGATCTCCGACGGTCCGATCGCCTTCGATCGGCCAAGCGACCGCGCCGGCGTGCGTCAGCGCCCCAAGATTCGCCGGTCCGACGAGTTTCGCGTACTTCTCCAGCACGCCGGCCAGCCGCTCCGTGCGCCGTGGTTGCCACGCCGCGCGCCGTTTTGCGAGTTCTGATTCGGCGATGAGCAACGCGATGGTGCGCGCGTTGCAATCGATGCGGATCCGATCGCCATCGTTCACCAGCGCGATTGCGCCGCCGTCCGCCGCTTCGGGGCAGGCATAGCCGATGCACATGCCGCGCGTGGCGCCCGAGAATCGGCCATCGGTGAGAAGTGCGACCTTCTCGCCCATGCCCTGGCCGTAGATGAGCGCAGTGGTGCCGAGCATCTCGCGCATGCCCGGTCCGCCTTTCGGACCTTCATTGCGGATCACCAGCACCTCACCTGCCGCGTAGCGCCGATCGCGTACGGCGGCGGTGCACTCTTCTTCACACTCGAAAACGCGGGCGATACCTTCAAAGGCCAGTGATTGCAATCCGGCAATCTTGATGAGCGCGCCGTCCGGACAGAGGTTGCCTTTCAGCACCACCAGGCCGCCGGTCGGATGGAGCGCCTGGCCGGCGGCGCGCACCACTACGCCATCCGCGCCGCGGGCTTCGCGCATCGCATCGGCCAACGTTTTCCCGGAGAGCGTGAGCGCGTCACCATGCAGGTAGCCGCCGTCGAGCAGTGCCTTCACCACCGTGCTCACGCCGCCCGCATAGTGCAGATCGCGCGCGAGGTACTTCCCGCCGGGTTGCAGATCGGCGATGAGAGGCGTGCGCTGAAAAACTTCGGCCACATCATCGAGCGTGAAGCGAATGCCGGCTTCATGCGCGATGGCAGGCAGATGCAATCCCGCATTGGTCGACCCGCCTGTTGCAGCAACCGTTGCGGCGGCATTCTCGAGCGACTTTCGCGTCACCAGCTCGCGGGGCAGCGGGCCACCGTTCCGAAGTATGCGCAACACGGTGGCGCCGGCCAGTCGTGCCATCGCAAGGCGGTCCGAGTACACAGCGGGCAGCATCGCCGAGCCGGGCAGAGCAAGCCCAAGGACTTCCGACACCATTGCCATCGTGTTGGCGGTGAATTGCCCGGGACAGGAGCCCACCGTCGGCGAGCATACGCGCTCCATCGCATTCAACACTTCCTCGGACATCGTGCCCGCGAGTACGCTACCGACGCCTTCGTACGCGTTGACCGCGCTCACCGGCTTGCCTTGAAATTCTCCTGGCAACATCGCGCCGCCATACATGAACACCGAGGGGCAGTTGAGCCGCACCATGGCCATCATGATCCCCGGCAGCGTTTTGTCGCATCCGGCGAAGCCGACCAGCGCGTCGTACGCATGGCCGCGCACGACGAGCTCGATCGAATCGGCGATCAGCTCGCGCGAGATGAGGCTCATGCGCATGCCGCGGTGATTCATCGAGATGCCATCAGAGACCGAGATGGTCGAAAATTCAAACGGCGTGCCGCCTGCCGACCATACGCCTGCCTTCGCGGCTTCGGCCTGCGGGCGAAGCGACAACGAGCACGGCGTGTTCTCGCCATGCGTGCTCATGACTCCGACGAAGGGCTTGGCCATCGCTTCATCGTCGAGGCCCATCGCGCGGAGGAACGTGCGATGCGGCAGACGGTCAAGGCCGTCGGTGGTGATGCGCGAACGCTTCTTCAAGTCATCCATAATCGGCAGAGTTTCCCGGCACCACATGCCCGTGCCACTTTCGCTACTATACTGGCCCTGGCCCGCGCGGCGCATGCCGTGCCCGCGACGCAATCAAACATTGCAGCAACCGGGTTCCCCGGCCAGCACATAGCCTCGAGGAGGATGGATCATGAAGCGTATCAGCAGCGGCGTGGCCGCACTCGCGTTCCTTGCGACCGCAGGGCTTGCGCACGCGCAAACCGAGATCACGTTTTCAACCTGGGTCGCAGCGAATCATCCGATCAACAAATATGTGTTCGAACCCTGGGGCGCCGAGGTCGAGAAGGCCACCAAGGGCAGCGTCAAGTTTCGGATCCTCGCCAAACCGATCGCGGCGCCCAATCAACATTACGATGCCGTTGTGAAGGGACAGGTTGACGCTGCCTATGCGACCTATGGCTACCAGCCGGAGCGGTTCATGCCCTATCTGATCGCCGAGCTGCCGGCACTCGGTGAAACCGCGGTGCATAACGGCGTGGCGCTCTGGCGCACGCATGCGGCACACATCGAGAAAGCGGGCATCCACAAGGACGTCCACCTGCTTGGTGTGATGACCCACGGTCCGGGCATGATGCATCACTCGAAGAAGATGATCCTCAATCCGGATGATCTCAAAGGCCAGAAGGTGCGGGTCGGTGGAGATGTACCCAAGGCGATCATCGAGGCATTCGGTGGCGTCGTGATCACGCAGCCCGCGCCCAAGTCCTATGAGATTCTGTCGGCCGGCATCGCCGATGGCATCATGTTCCCGACCGAATCGTTGAAGAGCTTCAACATCGCGAACCTCGTTCCGAATACCTCGTTCGTCAAGGGCGGGCTCTACAGCTCGTCGTTCTGGTTTGCGATCAACAAAGACAAGTGGGCGAAGTTCTCGAAGGCGGAGCAGGACGCAATCAACAAGCTCTCGGGCGAAGCGTTTGCGCGTCTGGCCGGCGCGGGCTGGGATCGCGCTGACCGAGAGGGCTTGGACGCGATGAAGGCGGCCGGTGGCAAGATCCAGGAGATGTCGCCCCTCTTCGTCGCTGAACTGCGCAAGCTCACCGACAAGATGGAAGCCGATTACGCCGGCAAGATGGACAAGATGGGCCTGAACGGCAAGGAGGTCATCAAGTCATTCCGCGTCGAGGTGGCCAAGGCCGCTGCCGGAAACTAACGCGATGAGCGAGGAGGCCCCCTTGTCAAAGGGGATGCCCGAAGGGCGGGGGATGGCCGCGCAAGCGACCGGTGCGCGCGCGCGCGGCCTGCCACCGGCGCATGATCTTGTCGATGCCATCTTCCCGGGACGCGCCGGCATCTGGACCGGCTGGGTGCTCGCGATCGCGGCAGCGTCGGTCCTCTTCGCGATGATGCTGGTCACCTTCATCGATGTCGCCGGACGCAAGCTCTTCGTGAAGCCCTTGTACGGCGGCTATGAGATCACCGAATTCCTGATGGGCCTCCTCATCTTCTCCGCGTTGCCGCTCGTTACCGCACGCGAAGGTCATGTGACGATCGATGTATTCGATCGCGTCGTGCCCGAGCATTGGCGGCGCTGGCAGCAGGTGATCGTCACCGCGATCAGCACGTTGGCTCTCGCGTATATCGCATGGCGGTTGTGGTCGCTGTCGTTCGAACATGTCAAGAATCGCGAAGTCACGATGACCTTGCATATTCCGCATGGGCCGTTCGCGCGCCTGTTCGCGGTGATGTCGGCGCTTGCGGCGCTGGCCTCCTGCATGGTTTTCTGGGAGTACCTGCGCGGCACCAGAAAGGCCCGTGCACTGGTCGCAGGCGAAAGCGGTTAGCCGCCCGGCGCAATGATCGAGACACTCGTCGCGTTCGCGATTCTGCTCACGCTCGCATTCGCGCGCGTGCCGATAGCGCTGGCGATGCTGATCGTAGGAGTCGTGGCGTTTGCCACGAAGCGGGGAGTGGGCCCTGCGCTCGAGCAGCTCGCACTGACCACCTTCGCTGCGGGCATCAATTACGAGTTGTCGGTGGTGCCGCTCTTTATCCTGATGGGCAATTTCGTCGCGCGTGCCGGCATGTCGCAGGAGTTGTTTCGTGCTGCCTACACGTTCATCGGCCACTGGCGCGGCGGTCTGGCGATGTCCACGATCGTTGCGTGCGCCGGGTTCGGTGCCATCTGCGGATCATCGATCGCCACCGCTGCGACGATGGCCCGGGTCGCCTACCCGCCGATGAAAAAACTCGGTTACTCCGACAAGCTTGCAGCGAGTGTGATCGCCGCCGGCGGAACGCTCGGCATCCTGATCCCGCCATCGACCATCATGGTGATCTACGGGATCATGACCGAGACGAACATCGGCAAGTTGTTCGCGGCCGGCGTGTTTCCCGGGCTCGTTGCAGTCGCGCTCCTCTGTCTTGCGGTGCGCTATGTCATCTGGCGCGACCCCGCATCCGGACCACCGGGCGAACGGTCGAGTTGGGCCGTACGCCTCGTGGCGGTGAAAGACATCTGGGGCGTTGTCGCGCTGTTCGTCGTCTCGATCGGCGGCATCTACGGCGGCATCTTCACTGCCACCGAGGGCGCGGGGGTCGGCGCATCCGGGGCGTTCGTTTTCGCCTGGGCACGCCGATCACTCACGTGGCGGATTCTGTTCGAGGTGCTGGTGGAATCGGCGCGCACCACATCGATGCTCTTCATGATCCTCATCGGTGCCCTGGTGTTCGCGAACTACATCAACTTCACCAGCATGCCCACCGATCTCAAGAATTTCGTGACGCAGTTCGAGATCCATCCGGTCATGGTGATCGTCGCGATCTGCGCGATCTACGTGATCCTGGGAACTGCGATGGAAGAGCTGTCGATGATCCTCCTTACCGTGCCGGTGTTCTTTCCCATCGTGATGGGCCTCGGATTCGATCCGGTGTGGTTCGGGATCCTGGTCGTGGTCGTGGTCGAAATCGGGCTCATCAGTCCGCCGGTAGGCATGAACCTCTTTGTCATCAATTCGCTCCTGCCCCATATTCCGACGCAGACCCTGTTTCGCGGTGTCACCCCGTTCGTCATAGCCGATGTGATTCGCCTTGGCATCCTGATCGCTTTCCCCGCCATTTCGCTATGGCTGCCGTCGGTGTTGAAGGTCGCGGGAAAGGGGTAAGGGGCCCCGCGACAACAACGCGCAGGCTCCTTCCGGTTCAGGCACCATAAGGCAAGCGGGTCACTTGGTCCGCCGACGAGGATTCATCCGATGAAGATCAACGTACTGGGCGGTGGTCCTGCCGGCCTCTATTTTTCCATTCTGTACAAGAAGGCCAATCCGTCGGCGGACATCGCCATCTACGAGCGCAACCGGCCGACCGATACGTTCGGCTGGGGCGTGGTGTTCTCCGATGCGACCTTGGGCAACTTCGAGCGCGCCGATCCGGAGAGCCATCGGCAGATCGTCGGGACGTTCCGCCATTGGGACAACATCGACACCTGGTTTCGCGGCCGCACGATCACATCGGGTGGCCATGGGTTCTGCGGGATCGCGCGCGTGCGGCTGCTGCAGATCCTTTCAGCGCGCGCGGAGGAAATGGGTGTCGAGATTCACTACGGCAATGACGTGAAAGACATCGAGGCGCTACGTATCGACGCGGATCTCGTCGTTGCCTCCGATGGCCTCAACTCGCTTGCGCGCAGAACCTACGAGACGCAATTTCAAACCGATGTCGAGATGCGTAAGTGCCGCTTCATCTGGCTCGGCACGAAAAAATTGCTCGACGCCTTCACGTTTTCGTTCAAGGAAACCGAGCACGGCTGGTTCGCGCTGCACGCATACCGTTTCGACGCCGAGCATTCGACCTTCATCGTCGAGACGCCCGAGGATGTGTGGCAGAAGCACGGCATCGACAAGATGGAGCAGGACGAGTCCATCGCTCTCTGCGAGCGCCTGTTCGCCGATGTGTTGGATGGCCATAAGCTCATCTCGAACGCGCGGCACCTGCGCGGCGCGGCGGTCTGGATAAAATTTCCGAGAATTCTTTGCCGCAAGTGGCATCACAAGAACGTAGTGCTGATCGGTGACGCGGCGCACACCGCGCACTTCTCGATCGGATCGGGCACGAAGCTCGCGATGGAAGACGGGATCGCGCTTGCGCGCTCGCTAGGGGTTGGTCCGGCACTCGAAGGCGAGGCGGAAACGGCGCGCATCGAACAGGCGCTCGAGGCGTATCAGGCCGAACGTGAGATCGAGGCGCTCCGCCTGCAAAGCTCCGCGCGCAATCGCATGGAGTGGTTCGAGAACGTGAAGCGCTATGTGCATATGGAGCCCGAGCAATTCACCTACACATTGCTCACCGGCAGCCAGCGGATCGGTCATGAGAACCTGCGCTTACGCGATGCCGCCTATGTGGAGAGTGTCGAGCGCTGGTTCGCGCAGCACGCAGGATTCCCCGACAAGGCCGTTCCGCCGATGTTCACGCCGTTCAAGGCCCGCGGGTTGACGATCACCAATCGCGTGATGATGTCCCCCATGGCGATGTACTCCTGCAAGGAGGGCCTGCCCGACGATTTCTATCTCGTCCATCTTGGCGCGCGGGCACTTGGCGGCGCGGGCCTGATCTTCACCGAGATGACTGCGCCCTCAGCCGACGGGCGTATAACACCCGGTTGCGCCGGGATCTGGAACGACGCGCAGCATCGGTCGTGGCAACGGATCGTCGAATTCGTGCACGGCAATTCCAACACCAAGATCGGATTGCAAGTGGGCCATGCGGGGCGCAAGGGCTCCACCAAGCTTGCGTGGGAGCTTACCGACGAGCCGCTTGCATCCGGTAATTGGCCGCTGGTGTCGGCATCGCCGCTTCCGTACCTGCCGCACAGCCAGGTGCCGCGCGAAGCGACGCGTGACGATATGGACCGCATCAAGCGCGAGACCGTCGCGGCGGTGGAGCGCGCGATCGACATCGGTTTTGACATGATCGAGTTCCACTGCGCCCACGGCTATCTGTTCTCCAGTTTTCTCTCGCCGCTCACCAATCAACGCACCGACAGCTACGGCGGATCGATTGAAAACCGCTGCCGGTATCCGGTCGAAGTGTTCAAGGCGATCCGTGCCGCATTGCCTGCCGAGAAACCGATCTCGGTGCGGCTCTCCTGTCATGACTGGTTCCCCGGCGGCAATACAGCCGACGATGCGGTGCTGATCGCGCGCATCTTCAAGGAAGCGGGCGCGGACCTGATCGGCTGCTCGTCAGGTCAAGTCGTCAAACAGGAAAAGCCCGTCTACGGTCGCATGTACCAGACGCCATTTTCCGATCGCGTGCGCAATGAGGTGGGGATTCCCACGATCGCCGTCGGCAACATCTTCGAGTTCGATCACATCAATACGATCATCGCCGCGGGGAGGGCCGATCTCTGCGCGCTCGCCAGACCCCACCTCTCGGATCCATTCTGGACTTTGCGTGCCGCCGCCGAGCAGCACCATGCCGACATCGTATGGCCGAAGCAGTACTACATGGGGCGATTGCAACTGGAGCGTAATCTGGATCGGGCGGCGCAGCTTGCGATGCAGGTCTGAGGCCGGGCGCGCTCAGACTTGGAAGGGAGAGGTATTCGTCCATTTGACGGCATTTTGTGCCGGGCGTACCCTCATCGGCAACCTCCGAAATTGGAATGACCTATGGCCCTGTCGGTCACTGAAATTCAGCGAGAAGTCACCCTTCTCTCCGTGGAAGAACGTGCTCGTTTGATTGCGCTTCTCATCGAGTCCCTCGAGTCCGTCGACGACGGAAATGTGGATGGCGCATGGGAGCAGGAACTTCTGCGTCGCTCAAAGGAAATCGAGGAGAGAAAGGTTATTCCCGTGCCTGCCGAGGAGGCGCTGGAACGCGTACGCCGTACGCTGGGGTGAAGCCACTTGCCATTCATCCCGAAGCGGAGGCCGAGCTCCAGGTTGCAGCCCAGTTTTACGAAGAGCAAGTCGTGGGTCTTGGGTTGCAGTCTCTTCAAGAGGTACGAGAGTGCTTCAGGAAAATTCAAACAGCACCCGAGTCATGGCCAGTGACATTTCGGAGGTACCGAAGAGTGATACCAAATCGCTTCCCATGCACCGTATTTTACGAAGAGTGCCCGGACCGGATCTGGGTGGTTTCCGTCGCTCACCAAAAGCGGCGCCCGGGCTACTGGCGAAAGCGAACCGGCGGTAATTCGTGAATGCGCTGCTCCGAGCTGTTGTTTCAGTCGCGCTCTTCGCTATCTTGTCGGCGTGTGGCAGTTTGACCCCGAGGATCGAGATTTCTGCTGCTACGCTTTCCGACGTAAGAACTGTTGCCGTTGTTTCGCCGCGTGAGCCGATGACTTATCAGCTCATAAATTTCTATCACCCAGCAATGGCCATTCCGGTGATCGGCGTTGAGGTGGCTCGCGCGGACCTGGCGGCGAAAGGAGGCCAACTGTCCGGAGAATTCAGAGCCAGGATGTGGGAAATGGAAGGTCACCCCTCCGTGTACGACGTTCTCCAGTTTCGAGGCACTAATGTCCGATACAAAGGCCAGCGCAGCCGCGCTTTATGACGCGGGCGATGCAATCGCTGAATCAGTGAGCGCTGAACTTCGAAAGTAAGGAACGACTTAGAAAATGCGCTCTTCCCAAGGGTTGCAAGGAGACAACTAGTGCCAGACACTCCTCTTCAGTACCAGGTCACTCGTCGAACCATGCTCGGTGCCGCTGCGGCGGGCACGTTGCTCGCGATGAGCCCGGCGTTCGCGCAGCAGCCCGTGCCTGCGCAATCCGCGCCCCGCGTCAAGGGGCCGCGCGTCTGGCTCGACATGGATCAGGCGGAGCTCGACGCCGCCTACGATCAGAGCGTCTACGCGCCCAACCTGCAGCAGATCGTCAAACGCTACGCCACCAACAGCGAAGCGGTGCGTGCGCGGCTCGGTGCGCCGAAGCGCTTCGCATACGGCCCAACGCCTATCGAGGGGCTGGACGTTTATGTGACGAAGCGCCAAAACGCTCCGATCAATATCTTCATTCATGGCGGCGCATGGCGCGGTGGAATTGCGAAAGATTCCGGGTACGCGGCCGAGTCATTCGTCCATGCGGGTGCGCATTTCGTCGTGCCCGACTTCATCAATGTGCTCGAGTCGGGCGGCAACCTCATGCCGATGGCGCAGCAGGTTCGTCGCGCGATCGCTTGGGTGTATCGAAACGCGAGCAGCTTCGGCGGTGATCCCGAGCGCATCTACGTTTCGGGCCACTCGTCGGGCGGTCATCTGGCGGGGGTCGTCCTCACGACCGACTGGCGCAAGGAATTCAACCTGTTGAACGATACGGTCAAGGGGGTGCTCTGCTGCAGCGGTATGTACGACCTGAAGCCGGTGCGCCTCTCGGCACGCAGCTCATACGTCAAGTTCACCGATGAAATTGAAGACGCGCTCAGCACGCAACGGCATCTCGACCGGATCAACGCGCCGGTGATCGTCGCCTACGGTACGCTCGAGACGCCTGAGTTCCAGCGCCAAGCGCGCGATTTTGCCGCGGCGGTCAAGGGGGCCGGCAAGCCGGTGCAGCTTCTCGTCGGCGAGGGTTACAACCATTTCGAGATACCCGAGACGCTCGCCAATCCGTACGGGTTATTGGGGCGCGCGGTATTGGAGCAGATGAAGCTGGCGAGCGTGTGAAGGAAAGCGGGAAACGCGGTTGCGCGGCGGAGCGCGCAGGTCGGCCTCGATCGCCGATGCTATAGTTGAACGAAGCAAGGTCTGCGCTTCGACTTCGCGCATCGTCCGATTCCCGACCCAAGAGATCCAGCCAACATGATCATCGACTGCCACGGCCACTACACCACCGCTCCGAAGCAACTTGATACGTATCGAAAGAGCCAGACCGATGGGCTCAACGATTCCAAGCATGTACCGGCGAAGGGCGCGCTTGGCATCACCGACGACCAGATTCGCGAAAGCCTCGAAGGCGCGCAACTCAAGATCCAACGCGAGCGTGGCACCGATCTCACGATTTTCTCGCCGCGTGCGATGGGCATGGGTCATCACATCGGCAACGAGACCACGAGCATCCATTGGTCGGAGCATTGCAATGAGCTGATCTACCGGGTGTGCTCGTTGTATCCGAACAATTTCGTCGGCGTCTGCCAGTTGCCGCAATCAACCGGCGTACCGCCGAAGAACAGCATCCCGGAGCTCGTGCGCTGTGTGAACGAATTTGGTTTCATCGGCCTTAATCTCAATCCGGATCCTTCAGGTGGCCACTGGTCCGATCCGCCGCTCACCGATCGCAAGTGGTGGTATCCGATCTACGAAAAGATGGTCGAGCTTGACGTGCCGGCGATGATCCATGTGAGCGGCTCGTGCAATCCGCACTTTCATGCAACCGGCGCGCACTACATCAATGGCGATACGACCGCCTTCATGCAGTTCATCACCGGCGACATTTTCAAGGACTTTCCAACGATCAAGTTCATCATTCCGCATGGCGGTGGCGCGGTGCCCTATCACTGGGGTCGTTATCGCGGCCTCGCGCAAGACATGGGCAAGCCGCCGATGAAGGACCTGTTGCTGAACAACGTGTACTTCGATACCTGCGTGTATCACCAGCCGGGCATCGATCTCCTGCTCAAGGTGATTCCGCCAGAGAACATCCTGTTCGCCTCCGAGATGGTCGGGGCGGTGCGCGGCATCGATCCGGAAACCGGTTTTTATTTCGACGACACCAAGCGTTATATCGAAGGTAACAACACGATCAGCGCGGCCGACAAGCAAAAGATCTACGCAGGCAATGTGAGCAAGGTGTATCCGCGCTTCGCCAAGCGTGCGAAGAAAGGTTGAATGATTCGCGCTCTGGTGCGGGGCGCGGCCGCCGCGTTTGTCCTGCTCGGCTCGCATGGTGCGAGTGGTCAGGCGTACCCGCAAAAGCCCGTGCGCTTCATCGTCCCCGGGGCGGCCGGCGGCCCGACTGACGTACCCGCGCGGCTGGTGGCGGACGGGTTGTCCAACCTGATCGGACAACGCTTCGTCGTCGAGAACCGGATCGGCGCGGGTGGAATCATCGCCGGGGAAACCGTTGCGCGTGCCGAACCGAACGGCTATACCTTGCTCTATGGCAATTCGAGCCTGTACGCGATCAACCAGGCACTCTTCGAGAAGATGCCGTACGACCCGGTCACCTCCTTTGTGATGATCGGCATGGCGACCAACTCGCCGCAGTTGCTGGTAGCCAATCCGAAGCTGCCGTATCGCACCTTGAAAGAATTCCTCGACTTCGCCCGGGCAAATCCGGGCAAGGTCAATTTCGCATCCGGCGGCACGGCAACGCTTCCGCATCTCACCTACGAGCTCATGCGCTTGACGACCGGGCTCACGGCGTTGCATGTGCCGTACAAGGGGGGTGCGCCGGCGGCGACCGCGGTGATCGCGGGCGAAGCGGATGTGTTGTTCGATCTCATCCGCACGCGCGTGCAATCGGGTGAGCTCCGCGCCCTTGCGCTAACCGGCAATTCACGCGACCCCGATCTTCCCGACGTGCCGACCCTCGCGGAAAGCGGGTATCCGGAGATGACCTCGACCTCCTGGACCGGCATCGCGGGTCCGATCGGCACGCCGAAGGACGTCGTCGCATTCCTCAACACCAGGATCAACGAGCTCATCGCGCAGCCCGATTTTCGAGCGAAGGCGAAATCGATCGGCATCGTGCCGCAGGGTGGGACCCCGGAAGCGTTCGTGGCGCATGCCAACGCCGAGCGCGTGAAATGGGCGCGCGTCGTGAAAGAGTCCGGCGCGAAAGCGAATTGAGATGGCGCAACTCGTCGCAGCGTTCGGCTCCTCGCACAGCGTGATGTTGCCCGCCACCTTGGAGGACTGGTTGACCCGGTTTCGCGAGGCTGATCGGCGCCTGCCCTTCTACGATCACGAGGGCGAGCGCATCAGCTTCGATGACGTGCTTGCACGCGCGCCTTCCAATGCCTCCGATTTCGTGACGCCGGCGGCGATCACGGCGCGATTCCACACGGTGCAGCGTGCGATGGAACGCCTAAAGGTTGAAATCGAGGCGGCACGACTGGACGCGCTCATCATCGTGGGCGATGACCAGTACGAGCTGTTCCACGATCAGGTCATGCCCGCGATCAGCATCTACTACGGGGACACCATCCGCAACGCAGCGCGGCAGCCGGTCGCGGCGGGTGACTGGTACAAGCAGGCGCAGATGCGACGCTACGAAGACGGCGGCGACGTCCACTATCCGTGCCATCGATCGTTGGCGTTGCATCTGATCGAAGGCCTCACCCTGCGTGAATTCGATATCACCGCACTCGCGAGTCTTGCCGACGATCAGCACGAGGGCCACGCGTATTCGTTCGTGCATCGCTGGTATCTGCACGAGAAGTGCGTGCCGATCGTGCCGATCTTCATGAATACCTACAATCCGCCGAATCCGCCGACTCCCCGGCGCTGCGCGCGATTCGGTGCCGCGTTGAAGGCAGCGATCGCCGCCTATGCGGGGGAGCTGCGCGTCGGCATCCTCGCCTCGGGCGGTCTTTCCCACTTCGTCGTTGAGGAAGAGATGGATCGCGCCATTCTCATGGCGCTCGAGCGGAAGGACATCGAGTATTTGGCCAATCTCGATCCGCGCCGGCTGAAGGCGGGAAGCTCGGAGATCCGCAATTGGATCGTGATCGCAGCGGCCGCGACCGATCTCGCGCTCGACTGGTCGTCCTACACGCCTGGCTATCGAACGCTCGCCCTGACCGGAACCGGATTGGGATTCGCGTCGTGGAAGTAGCCGAGTCGTTGTGTCGGACCGTGTTGAAGAACGCATTTGAATCAGGAGTCACGCATGTCCAGTCCGCCTTTTCGCGCTGACCAGGTCGGCAGCCTCCTGCGTGATCCAGAGCTCAAGTCTGCACACGAGCGATCGCTGCAAGGACAATACGATCCCGCGGCGCTTCGAGCTTTGCAGGACCGCTGCATTCTCGATGTTATCCGCATGCAAGAGTCGATCGGCTTTCACGCGATCACCGATGGCGAATTTCGCCGATCGTCGTTCTCGGGGGATTTCATCGAGAAGCTGGAGGGCGCGAAAACACCCGGCCATCTCGCCGTTCCGAACACGGCGGGCGGCGACAAGGAACGCTCACCGGCGCCGGGCAAGCGCTTCGCACCGCGCGCCTTCGTCGTCTCCGGCAAGCTGCGGCACTCGCAGCCGATCGAAGTCGATAACTTCGAGTTCGTGAAAGCGCACACCACGCGCACCGCCAAACAGGCGATGCCATCCCCCACGATGCTGCTTCGCGGCGGGCGGTCCGCGGTGAGTATCGATGCGTATCCGGATCTCGCCGAATTTCACGCCGACATCGCGAAGGTCTACATCGAAGAACTGCGGCAACTCGGCGAGGCCGGCTGCAGCTACGTGCAGATGGACGATACCAACTACGCGTACCTCTGCGACGCGCAACTACGCGAAGTGTTCCGCCAGTGGGGTGATGATCCGAACGACATGCCCGATCGCTTCGCGCACCTGATCAACACGATCATCGCGGGCAGGCCAGCCGGCATGACCGTGGGCATTCATCTTTGCCGTGGCAATTCATCCGGACAATGGGCGGCAGAAGGTGCGTACGAGCCGATCGCCGACAAGCTTCTCAACCAGCTCGATGTCGATGCGTACTTTCTCGAATACGACGATGAACGCTCCGGAGGATTCGAGCCCTTGCGATTCTTCCCGAAACGCACCGGCAAGCGGATCGTGCTCGGATTGGTGAGTACGAAATCGACCACGATGGAATCGAAAGACGCGCTCCGGCGCCGGATCGATGCCGCGGCGAAATTCGTTCCGCTCGAAAATTTGTGTCTAAGCCCCCAATGCGGATTCGCGAGCACCTATCGTGGCAATCCGCTCACGCACGAAATCCAGCGGCGCAAACTCGAGCGGGTGGTCGAGACGGCGATCGATGTCTGGGGCACGGCAAAGTAGTTGAACATCCGAGCAGGAGGCAAGCGCCATGGGCAAGAACGAAACAGTCGTGCCGCCAATCGGCATCGCCGAGGCCGAATGGAAGGCGCGCGTTGATCTCGCGGCGTGTTACCGGTTGTTCGACCATCTCGGCTGGACCGAAGGCATCTTCAACCATATACGTCGGCGGGTATGGCCATTGCTCTCAAGCAAGACGGACTGAAGCACGACGATTTCCATGGCGCAATCACGGCCTGCTCGCGTGCGGCCGGACCGTGCCCGAAGCATTCTTCAGGCATTGGACGCTGCAACGTGCGTGCGAGGTGCCGGCTCGCGCCGATGCGATTCCGGGACCTAACATTCTTCTAAGCCTTGCCATCCATGACCAGATCGCGAGCGATCGCAAGGCCTTCGATACGTCCGGAACGCTGCCGCGCACCTTCTTCGATGCGATGATCCGTCGCATGGAGATCGCACGATCGCGACAGTACCCGGATTGGAGGCGGTGAATTAAAAGCGTCCGGGCACGCGAGGATTTGAGGCGCCGGCGCATCTAGACAATCCGTGTTGATCGATCCGTGTTTCGCTGAGCGGATTTCCCCGATTGTCGCAGCAAGCTTTCATCTGCCCGCTCGTCAGACGATCGGGACCATTCATTGAGTCCGTCGTCGCCATCGGCACGCGGTGCGCCTACGATGCACTTCATCGGAGGTGCATCATGATGCATAACAAAACCCTCGCGCTTGCTCTCGCCCTACCGCTGCTTTTGTCGGCCTGCTTTCTTGACGATGCTGGTAACGGAGGTGGCGGCTCGTCCGCAAGCGCTACCGCAATGTCGCAGAATGCCGGCGGGCAGACGAGTGCCGCGCCGACCGGATCCGCCGGTGCGCCGGTGGCGACGAGCGCGTACGCAGGCGCGGGTCAAAGCGCGACGACCGGCAACGCCGTCGGCATTCCACCGGCGATCGTGATCAAGGATGCGCAAGGCCGTGGCGTGTCCGGCGTCAACATCACGTTCATCGTGATCGCTGGTGGCGGATTCATCGACGGACCGAATGCAACGACCGACACGATGGGCATTGCCCGGTCGGCCGGTTGGACGTTGGGGCGGGCACCCGGCCAAAATCAGATGGTCGCCCGTTCATCGGGGCTTCCGGAAGTGACTTTCTACGCCACCGGTATTGCCGCGGCCGGACAAGGTTCGATCACACCGGTTAGTGGCGCCGACAATCAGACCGCCTCGATCGGTACTGCCGTTCCGATGAATCCTGCCGTCGTGGTTAAGAACAGTGCCGGAACGGCGCAGTCGGGGGTGACCGTGTCGTTCTCGGTAGCCAGTGGCGGCGGCGCGATCGAGAACAGGTCGGCGGTCACCGGCGCTGGTGGAACGGCCTCGCCCGGCAAATGGACGCTCGGCGCGACCGCCGGAACCCAAGCGGTGACGGTGAGTGCGACGGGCTTTGCATCCATCCAGATCAAGGCGACGGCGCTGGCTACCGGAACGCCGACATTCAATCGCGAAGTGTTGATGCGCGGGTTGCAGAATCCATGGGATATCGCGTTCTCGCCCGACGGCACGATGTTCTACACCGAACGTGCGCGCGGTTTGTCGGTGCGCCTTGCCAACGGTACGACCCGCGTAATCTTCCGGCCCGCCGACATGGTCGCGGGCGAACAGTGCGGCATGCTGGGCGTGGCTGTCGATCCGCAGTTCACGGCGAATCGGACGGTGTATGTATACATGTCCTCCACCGCGGGCGGCGCGGCGGACAGTCGCATCGTGGCCATCAACGTCGATGCCAACTACACGAACGCATCGGGTCGGCGCGATATTCTCACCGGCATCACGTATCTCGCCAGTGCGCATTGCGGTGGCCGCGTGCGCTTCGGTCCCGATGGCAACCTCTATGTCACGACCGGCGATACGCGCCAGGGGCGGGTCCCGCAGAGTTTGACGCAGCTGGGTGCGAAGGTGCTGCGGATCGATCGCGATGGCAACCCGGCGCAAGGCAACAACACGCCCGCCGGCGGCAATCCGCGAATCTACGCATTCGGATTCCGCAACGTTCAAGGAATCGACTTTCGTCCCGGCAGCGGCACGCCCTATATCTCGGAGCACGGCCCCGGCTACACCGACGAGGTCACGCCGCTCAGAGCGGGCGGGAACGGCGGTTGGGATCCATTCTGTGCCGCAGGCAGCGACCACGGTATCGAATATTGCGGCTACGACGGCAACACGAAGATGACCGATACCGTCAAATTCCCGAATGCAATGCCGCCGGTCTGGTCCGGCAACGGACTCTCCGAGGGGATGGGCGGCAATGCGTTCCTGAAGGGTTCGCAGTGGCGCGAGTGGGACGGTGCGTTGGTGGTTGCGTTGATGGCCGGTCGCCGTCTGGAGGTGCTGAAGCTCGATCCCGCCGGTGTGGTTGGGCGCAGCACGCCGATCCTCAATACGCTCAATGTGCGGCTGCGCACGCCTGTGCTCGGGCCCGATGGCGCGTTGTATGTCACCACGGACAACCAAGCCAATGGTGATGAGATTTGGCGGATCGCGCCGAATTGATT
>JBJXGX010000331.1:0-22875 GCA_046160305.1 Burkholderiales bacterium | reverse complement strand
AGAAGGTGGGGTCCTGCACGTTATGCGCGGCACGCTGCGCCCACTCAAGGGTTTGTGTGATCGCTGCGATTGCTTGCTGATCGCCCGCGAGGCAGACGTGGAGGGCCTCGGCCATGGCCAGACAGGCCGGCGCCTGATAGCCGGCGAAGCCGGAGTCCGCCAAACCTGACGCCTCAAGGAGCACTTGGCGCGCGAGTGCTCTTTCGCCAAGCAGCCAGCCGAGCGCCTGAGCGTTGGCCAGCATGAGGCGTTTGTGGTGCCCCCAGACGTCGCTGCCCTCCCAATCGCGGCCCGGCTTGAGGCGTGCAGCTTCTCCCATCAGTTCAGCGGCCTGTTTGATCAGCGCAATTCGCGCGCCCTGATCCTGACCTTGCGCGCGCAGACCGATGGCAGCGATGGGCAGCCCCGCCTCAAACTCGACGCTCCTACCACCCAACGCCGAACCGAGGATCCGCACGACCGCGTCCTGAAGCCATGGACCACCGTCGGGACGGGGAAGTTGCACCATGAAACCCAGGAGCAGCCACAGGGTGCTGAAGCGATACTCGGGGTAGCTGTAATTGGTGTAGACGCTGAGATATCGATTCAGGGCGACGGTGCCTTTGATCGGGTCGTTGGCGGCGTAGGCGATCAGATAGGGGCCATCCAGCTCTGCAAGATAGCGCGTCGTGGCGCGATCATCCTCGGCATCCGTGCTGGCCCCATCGGGCGTGTTTTGTCGGACGATACCGCGTGTCGCTGGGGGAGAATCCGGATCCTGCGCGTTGGCATCGAGGCCCCGACTGATCAAAAGCTCGCGGCTGTACTGCCCTCCTCCGACGCGCTTGAGCAACGCCTCGATCAGCGCTTCATCGGCATTCTGCCGTGGTACGAGGAACCCGAAGTCGGGCGCCGATTCGCTCCAAAGATCCGACCGAATCCATCGCACGAGATTATGCAGAGATGGCTGCGGCCCCAACTCCGCTTGAATCTCTTCAACCATCTTGCGGGCCTCGTCGCGCTGCGCGTGCGGCGCCAGCCACGCGACCGTCAGCAGAAGCGCCTGCCGCCAGTGATCGTCAATGGCGAATAGGGCACTGCGCCGCCGCGCGCCGTCCAGATCCCCCTGTCGTGCCAGATCGAAAATCGGCTCCGGGCGCAGACGATCGCGGCGAAAGCGAACGAGCGCGTCTGCGGCTTGGACCACCAGCGGAGCGCCGCTCGGCACGTTGTCGGCCAACGCCGCGTCGAGCGCCGATGACAGCGCTTCCTGGAGAGACGGCACGTCCTCGAGCGCTTCCTCATGGGACTGCTGCCAATGCTCATCGGTGACGATGGCCACGAGCTTTTCGACCAATGCGTGTCGCGTTGGCTGCTCGCTGCAGATGGCGGCCTGGGCGCGGTGAAAAGCAAGCCAGCGCCACGCATACGTGGCAGACGTGGCGGGGCGGTCGCCCCAGCGCTCGGCCAATCGCAAGTGGAGCGATGCCCGATCCATCAATCGAGCAGACGCATACCTTCGCAGCACGTCGTGCAATTGAATGGATTCGGATTCACCGTCGTATTCGAGCAGTGAGAGCGGATCGAGTCGATTCACAATCAGATCAGCCGTTCCGTCAGGATCGAGTGCGGCCGTGAGTTGCCAAAATTCGGCGATACGCACTAATGGGATCGGGACATCCTGCGGGAAGATCGCCAGTTCGACATAGCGTTGCCGTTCGCCCGGGTCCAAAAGCTCCAGGCTGGCCTCGACTGTGGCGGCCACTGCCTGGTCGCGTTCCAGCGCATCACGTGCAGGGTCGAATGCCAACACGCCTTTGCGTGCGAGATCGCGCTCGACCGTGTCCAAGGCTTTTGGCAACGGCATTTTCTGGCGCAGCGTGCGCTGGCGCAGCGCACGGTTGGCGAGTTGCAGCAGCACAGGCCAGCAGCCCAGTTGGCGCGCCAGAGCAACGAGGCGGGCGTCTTCACCCGGCGGCAAGCCGGCGCCCAGCAACCGGCTCGCATCTTTTTCGTGCATCGTTTTGACGTCTACCAGGAGCGCCCCGAACGGCAGCGTAAAGGTGTTGCGCGTCGTGATCAGGCGAGCACAGCCCGCGCTGGCCTCTACGATGTCCCGGATCTGTGCCTCGTCCCAGACGTCGTCGATGACCAGGAGCAGTTCGCGATGCGACAGTGCCGCCTGCAACTGCGCTCTTGCACCGGGAAGGGTGGTACAGCCGTTGCATTCGCCGGTGAGCGCCGTTACCAGGTCGGCAATCTGCGCTCGTGGATCCGGCGGATTCTTGCCGAGGGGTACCCAAAGGATGCCGTCACGGCACGCGCGCCGTACGATCGGATCAGCACAGAGAAGTCTTGCCAATGTGGTCTTGCCTGCACCGCCGAAGCCATGCAGGCCGACCGTGTTCAGGCGGAGCTGTCCATTCTCGTCAAGCAGATGCCGCTTGAGCTCTGCCAGCTCGAAGGGTCGTTGCACATGGTCTGTGACTGGCGGCGCCTGGAAGGGCACCGCGGGTGGTGACTTGCCTGGCGGGACGATGACGTTGATAAAGTCGCCGCCGCCGGTGTCGATGTTGGTCTGCGTGCCGGTGTTGATGTTGCCCGTGCTATGCCCACGGATCGAGATTCCGCCAGCGCCGACAGCCGTTGATCCCCGCCCTTGCGCGATGGCGCCGGATCCTGTGAGGCTAGCCTGGTCCGCGATATTGGTCGGCATTGCGGTTCGAGCCTTGTCCGAATCGAGCTCGATGAAGCCGCTTGCTGCCAGCGCGTCCAGTTCCTTACTGAAATGCAATTTCAGCTCGTCGATATTCTTGTAGACCGCCTTGAAATGCCCGAGCGATTCCAGCTTCCCCTGGAACGACCATAGGCGAATCAGATCTTCCTTGTTGGCGCTGCCGGTGGAAATCTCCGCGTCGTTGAAATAGGTGAAGATGAATGGTTTGTTCGCGGCCTTGAACTGCCGGAAGGCGGTCTTGAATGCCTCTTCCGTGAATTGGCCGACCTTGGTCCAGAACAGCATCACGAAGACATCGCACTCGCGAACGACCCTGTCGTACTCGTCCTGCAGCCGGGTCTGTGGAACGTGATCGAGAAAGTCGTCCCACACGACAAGCTCGAGGAACACGCCTCGATTCACCCAATCTTTGTTCTTGCGACCGATGAAGATCTCGAAATCATTGCGGTCTTCCTTCAATTCGGAGGAAGAGGCCAGAACGATCTTGATGTTGATCATCGGCATGGTTCCTTGTCCACGATGAGAAATGCGATGCTGTCTTGTGGCACCGCGTAGAGGGGCCAACGGGTTATCCCAAACGGGAAATCGAGGCCGACCAATCATATTCCCTGATCCGCTTACCGGTGAACCGATCGTCGCGAGCCGGTCGAACCGCTCAATGCAGACGCAGGCCTCGACGAGCTCATCCCGAACGCGCTATCGGAAACCGACGGCTTGGCTCGAGTAGGCCACTGATCGGAACCGCTCTCCCCTTTGATGGCAGAATCGAACGGCGTGGCGCGATCCGCGGTGCCACGTCGATGCCATCCCCAAGGAGGAGTGAAAATTGAAGATTCTGCGTTTTGATGATTGGAAGACCGGCCTCTTGATTGAAGGGCCGGGCGGCGCCCAGGTGCTCGATGTGGGCGCGAACCTCGAATTGCTGCGTGCCCATGATGTCGCGAGCGCGACCTTGCTCCAGGCGCTCCTCGGCGCGCAGGGCGACGGCGATTGGGGGCCGATGATCGATAGTTGGGACAGCGCGGGCAAGGTGTTGCACGCGATGGTCAAGCTTGCTGGACCGAGCGGCGGATCGCGCATGCTGTTGAAGCCGCTGTCATCGGTGCGCCTGCGTGCGCCGCTGCCGTCACCGCATGCGCGCATCTTCGCGCTCGGTGGCAATGTCGCCTCGCATATGGCGGCGGCGATGAGCAAGATTTCCGGCAAGACGGTCACCGTGGAAAGCATTCTCGCCGAGCGAGCGCAGGGGCTGCCGCCATGGGGCTTTTACGTCATCGCCGATACGGTAGTTGGTCCGCTCGATCCGGTCAGCCCGCCTGCCGGCATTACCAAGTACGACTATGAGGCCGAAGTCGCAGTGCTCCTGCGTGGCGGCGGGCGCAACGTCAAGGCGAAGGATGTGACCATCTGGGGCTACACCGCCTGGAACGACTTGAGCATTCGCGACGGGCGGTTGGGTATCGGGCCGCCATTCCATCGCGGCGCGTTCAACTGGGCGATGGAGAAGAACTTCGACACCGGCAACTCGTGTGGCCCGTGGGTCGTGGTGGACGAGCCGCGTGATCCGATGAAGCTGCGGGTGCAGATGCGCGTCAATGGCGTTACGCGGCAGGACTGGTCGACCGAAGAAATGATGTACAGCTTCGGCGACACCGCGGAGTTTCTCTCGAAGTTCGCGACGCTCAAGGCCGGTGACATCATCTGCTCCGGAACCGGGCATGGCACCGCGGCGGAATTCGGTGCTGACGGTGATCGCTGGTTGAAGCCGGGCGACAAGCTCGAAGTGGAAGTCGAAAGCGTCGGGATACTGCGGAACGACGTCGCGTCGTGGTGATACGACGCTGCGCGGCGCGCTGCGCAGCGTCTATCGATTCACCGTCGCCAAGTCCGCACCGGTGATGTGACTGAATCGATCGGTGATCGCTTGCAACGCCTCGCTGCTGATCACGTCTTCCAACCGGTTGAACCGCTCGCCCTGGGTGAGCTTCTCCACCGTTTCGATGATCAGATCGGGCGGACTCGAGCGGCTCGTCACGACGATCTTGTTGACCGGTTCGAGCCGTTCTTTTTCATAGGCCCCGAGCGCTTCGACCGGCGGGAGGGTTGCAAGCAGATTGGCGATCGACTGGCCGTCGAGGATCGACTGTGCCGCGCCGTTGCCGCTGCGCGGATACATCGGATGCGCCGCATCGCCAAGTAACGTGACGCGCCCGAACGTCCAGCGACCGACCGGATCCCGATCGACCATCGGATACTCGAGCACCATGTCGGCGTGCCGCACGAGATCCGCGAAATCGACCCACTCGATACTCGAATCCTTGAAACGCCAGATGAAATCCTCGACGTTGCCGTTCTTGTTCCAGGCGTTCGGGCCGGCAACCGCCGAGTGGACTTCGACATTCCAGTTGATCAACTGCGTACCGTCCGCGTGATTGCGCATCGGATAGATCACGAGTTTGCCGAATTCGAGTGATCCGGCGAGGATCACGCTCTTGCCATCGAGAATGGGCTTATAGACGGTCGAGCCGCGCCACATGTTGATGCCGCCGAACGCGAGCCGGCCTTCATCCGGATAGAACTGGCGGCGCACCGTCGAATTGACGCCGTCGCATGCGATCGCGATCGTTGCATCGCGCAGGGGTAACGGTTCGCCGTCCGGATCCTGCAAATGGAGCTTGACGCCGCGCTCGTCCTGGTCGATATGCGTGCATTGATGGCCGAGCAGGACCGCATCGGCACCAAGGCGTGCGCGCACCGCATCGAGCAGCATGCCGTGCAGATCGCCGCGATGAACGCTGTAGTGCGGCCAACGATATCCCGCGAAGCGGCCGGTTTTATCGCGATGAATCAGTTGACCATGGCGATTGTAGAACCGGCGCCATTCCGGTTCGACGCCGAACTTGCTGATCGCCTCGACCAGACCAAGCTCACCGAGCGCCCGGATCGCGTGCGACATCAGATTGATGCCGACCCCGAGCTCGCTGAACATGGCCGACGATTCGTAGACTTGGCAACGAATGTTCTTTTGATGCAGGTAGAGGGCGGTGGCGAGGCCACCGATGCCACCGCCGATGATGGCTACTTCCACAACGAAACCCTCGCGCAAGTCGAATGGGGCAAGCGTATCACTTCCCTCATTTCGCTCGCTTCACGTTGCGCTGATCGCCGCCCCGCGCTCATAGATCAACACGCGGCCTTTGTAGGCCGGCGCCATGAGCGTAGCGGCCTCTTTCAGATGTTCCTCGCGCATCACGAAACCGTTGGCAGCCATATGCCGATTGAACGCCGGCCGATTGCCGCGATCGGGATCGATGATCCACACTTCTGCGGCAGGTGATGAATGCTGTGCGATGAATTCTGCAAGGTCCGCATTGTCGTCACGCTCGTACAACAGATCGCTGCCGATGATCAGTTCGTATCGGCCTTGCACCACGGAACAAGTCGGCGCACCTTCTCGTTGTCGCGACATCGCGGGCGCACCCCAATGACCGTGCCGGTATTTCATCGGCAGGAGAGCGTTGGCGCGCAGATTATCTTCGAGGAAAGTTTTCGCGAGCGGGTGGCAATCACTCGCGGTGACATCGGCGCCGCGTCGATGTCCGACGAGGCTTGCAAGCGCGAGCCCGCAACCGATCTCCAGGATGTGTTCATTCGCGCGTACACATCGGGTCGCCATGCGAGCGGCCAGATACGCACCTGAGGGCCACAGCAGACCGAACAGCGGCCACGCGGCAGAGGAGATGCCAAGACGATCCGCGTCACCATCCGGATCGGAGAACTGCAGCCGGTCGAGCAGCGAGCGGATGATCAAGTCATCAACGCCCGCGACGGCAATGTTTTCCTGCTTGGTTTCGTAGCCGGGTATTCTCAATGGTGATGGGCCCGCGTGCAGGGCTTCAAAGGGGGGACGGAGCAGGCAGTATGGGGGGTACGAGCGCCACCCATACCGAATTTGGACACATAGCGGAGCGTCGCCTCCACTCGTCGTCGAGAACCGGCCGGCACACGCCTTGTCGCCTTGTCGATTCCGCGCGACTCACTCGACCTGCATCACGGTACCTTGGTCGGCGTAGTGCTAATACACGTGGTCCGTTTTATCGCGCCCGCGGTGCGGGACAAGCGCGTTCCGCTATGCAGAGGCTTGTTCGCCCATCGCATACGCCTGATCGATCAGACGCACGGCGCGTACGCAGTCGCGGACGCTGATCGGCGGCGGCGCGCCCCGTTGCCAACAGTCGAGCGCATCACGCACCGTCGTAAAGTAGGGCGCTTCGAGGTCGGTGCCCGGGGTGACCTCGTCGCCCTCGGCGGTGGCCAGTTTCATCATGCCGTCTTTCACCGTGAGGATGGCATCGCGTCCGGCGATTTTCCACTCGCCATCGGTGCCCACGCGCGGGAAGCAATTGCCGACTTCAACCGTGCCGAGAATGCCGCTCGTCGAACGAATCAGCACGGACGCGTAATCATCCACCCGATTGCCGTGCGCACGCCGGCTGAACTGCGCGCCGGTGACGCGCGCGCCTTCGCCGGTGAGGTGCAGGAAGATGTCGAACGCGTGCGAGCCGAGGTTGCGCAGACAACCGCCACCGGCTTCGGCCGGATCGAGCATCCATGGGCTGTCCCATGCGGGGAAGCGCGCCGGCCCGGGCCGGTTGATTCGAACGTAGATATGCGAGACCGGCCCGAAGCGGCCGGCGGCCAGCAGGGTGCGCGCACGGATCGCAAAAGGCTGGTAGCGCTGCGAGAGCGGAACCGCCACGTAAGCCTTGAGCCGCGCTGCTTTGTCGGCGATGGATTGGACTTCATCCGCATTGATGCCCATCGGCTTTTCCATCAGGAACGGATAGCCCTGATCGAGCAGGTCATGCGCGATACGCGCCATCTGCCGGTGTCGGCCGAGCGCGATCACGAAGTCCGGCTTGGTTTCCTTCAGCATGAGGTGGTAGTCGGCAAACACCGGCGGGTTCCCGACTTCAGCGGCGCGTTTTCGGGCGATGCCTGCGTCGCTGTCCTGCACCGCGACCAACGCCACATCGGGCATCGCGACAAGATGGCGCAGATAGGCCGCGTCGTGGAGAGCGTGCCAATGGCTGACTTCAATTCCCGCAACGCGAATGGTCATGGCGTACTCCTCATGTTATCGAGTCCGGAGCCTCGCGCGCCCGTGACGCTCGCACCGAGCGCCATATCGGTACAGCGAAGCCGATGAAGACGAGGCCCATCAGTACCATGCCTCCCGACAGCATGAACGTACTGAACGAATAGTCCAGGCCATGGCGAATAACGTTCGGGTCGCCGGGACGGTAGCGAATCTGGTGGCGTGTGCCCGCCGCGAATCGTTGCATCAGCTCGTCCCTGCCCTGCGTGCTTGACGAGCTCCCGGACATCGCCTGGCTCTCGAAGGGGGTGCCGTTCACCTCATAGCGGAACGTCGCCTGCACGCCATAGACCAAGGTAGAAGGACGGTTGCCGACGCTGGTCCGCGAGGCCACCGGCCTGACCGCAATGGACTCGGCGTCCGCGGCCATCCAACTGCGCAGCATCGCAAGATCGAGCCACAGCAACCAGATGCCGATCACGAGGATGACGATGCCGATGACACCAAAGGTGGCGGCCACGGCGCGGACGGTTCTTCCCGCCTTGGCGGCGGTGCGGGCCTGCTTCCTGCGTGTGCCGTCACGCGCCCACATGCCGATACCTACGCCGGCAAAGAGGATGCCCATGAAGCCCACCACACCCGGACCGATCAGGTTCGTCCCGGTGCGCCCGAGCGCATACCGCACGTCGGCGTCGTTCTCCGGGTTCACGGCCGCCTCGATACGCGCCCCCGCAGGATAACGGTCCACATGGCTCTTCACCATGTCGTAGGAGCTTGAATCCCAGCGGCCCGTGATCGTGACCTGCCGGATGCCGCCGCTCGCTTGAAGGTGAAGCACCAGCTCGGGCTTGTGCTGGTTGGGATTGAGGGGATTGATGACGCGGCTGGAAACGACCACCGCTTCCACGCGTGGCCAGGACAGCGGCCGCTCGACGTCGTAGTAGTACCACGCACCACCGCTGCCGAATAGCGCCAGTCCGACAACGACGAAGGTGGTCTCGGT
Organism: Burkholderiales bacterium; assembly: GCA_046160305.1. Taxonomy (GTDB): domain Bacteria; phylum Pseudomonadota; class Gammaproteobacteria; order Burkholderiales; family SG8-39; genus SHXR01. The sequence continues at coordinate 14,058 of JBJXGX010000331.1, read as the reverse complement.
GATCTTCATTTGGCAACAGCCTCTTGGCGTCCGTAATCAGGAATCGACACGGTCAGCCGCGAGCACTGCTAGTCCTTCGCTTCCTTGACGATGAAGCGGAACGACTCGCGGGCCAGGCGATTGCGGTTATCGGCGATCTCGATGGTTATCGTGTGTGCACCCACTGGAAGGCTCGCTTCTTTCGCGACGATGCTTGACTCAGTGAGGGATGCGTGTTTCAACAAACGGGCGGTGATGTTGATGCCGAACATGCCGTAGAGCACCCGCAGCGTTCGCATATCGACCTGTGCCTGGTCTTTGGCGAGGAAGCGTAGCTCGATATCGGCAGGGGACAATATGTCGTGCGGTGCCGCGGGTCGTACGAGGACGATGTCGGGACTTTGCGCTTCACGCTTCACATCGAAGCTGCGCGATGGCGCCGCGTCGCGTTGCTGCTGTTCGCGGGCGAACTCTTCTGGTGTCACCAGGACGAATGCACGCGGTCCGGCCGACCGGTGCCTGAATACGATCTTGTTGACCGTTCCGTCCTGGCGATAAAGAAGCGTCGCGCCGTAGCGTTCGGACGGTCCGAATGTCAGCGCCTCATCGATTTTTCCGAAGAACGAGACAACGACGTCGATGACAACCGACAACACGCCCCGTTGCTTGAACTCCGGCTCCGCAACCACCGCACCGCCCGAATCCTTGACCGAGTAGAGCCACCGGTCGACGCGCTCGGGGATCTTGTTGAGGTTGAAGCCAACCGGAACGTCGACGACGATCTCGGAGGATTCCGATCGCATCGCCTTCGATAAATCGCTATCGAATGCCCGTGAATCGAAGAAGACCACATGGACCGGATCCTTCGCAGCGGTCACCGGCAAGGTCCGTGTCGGGGCGGCGCTCGCAGCGGTTCGCGAGCCATCACTCGCGCATCCTGCGCAGAGGATAAGGACCATCAGGAGAAACAGATGCTTGGCCATGGTCATGCCCGTGGATGTTGATTGCGAATCGTTGTCGCTTGAATGCGACGCTATGGTTTGGTTCGGGCGAACGCCTTACTCCGCGCGAATCGCGGCGCTCTTGATAAGCGTCGCCCATCTGGCCACTTCCCTGTGAATATACGCGTCGAACTCGCCCGTCGGGCCTCCCGTCGTCCGAAAACCCATCTCCGTGATCCGCGTTTGCGCCGCGGCATTCGACAGAGCGAACCCTGTGGGCAGCAAGGAGATGGTTAGTCTTGCGAATGCCATGAGTCTTGAGTGAAAGAATAACAGTCTCAACATTGCCGATGGCGGAAACGGTTGGGTCCGTACCGTAACGTTCAAGCCTCCGTTCGCCCTGAGCCTGTCGAAGGGAAACGCTGGCGTGTCGACGCCTTACGATGACCGGCTCAGGCGCCTCCGGCATTCACCCTTCGACAGGCTCAGGGCGAACGGTTGCCCAATACTCTCGTTAGGGCCTTCGCTCGTTAGGGCCTTCGCTTGACGCAAATCATAAGCCCCGCGCATCATTCGCCGGCGCCGGTCACCAACATCCATTTCGAATCGATCTCGATGAACCTCATTGCCCTCGCGCCGACCACGCTTCCCAATACGCCGCCAATCGAGTATCTCGCGGCGGCGTCCACTGCGGGCTATCAGGCGGTCGGCGTGCGGGTCAATCGTTCCCCCGGACTGCCGTTTCATCCGGTCATCGGCGACGCCACGCTCATGCGCGACATCAAGCGATTCGTTTCGACCTCGGGTATCACCGTGCTCGATCTCTACAGTTTCTATCTTCAATCGGATACCCGGATAGAGCAGTTCAAGCCTGCGCTCGAGTTCGGTGCGGAGCTGGGCGCCAAGTACGCGATGGTCATGGGTGATGATCCGGACTGGGCCCGCATGCGCGATAACCTGGCACTTTTTTGCGAGTTGGCCATGCCGCTCGGGCTGACAGCGGTATTGGAATTCGCGATCACGCGGCCCCTTGCAACGCTCCAGCAGACCACGCGCCTCATCGCGGAATCGGGTCGGATCAACGCGGCCGTCTGCCTCGATCCGCTCAATATGCTGCGTGGTACCGGTGGCCCGGAGTTGCTGGCCGGTCTTGATCCACGACTCTTTCCCTACGCGCAGATCACCGATGGCGTGCTCGGTCCCGGTGAGCCGGATCTTGAATGCGCGCGACGCAATGGTCCGAATGTGCGTCGACTGCCCGGCGAAGGGGATGTTCCTCTCGGAAAATTTCTGGACGCGTTGCCGGCCGGCATTCCACTCAGCCTGGAAGCGCCGCCACCGGATCGCACGGATCGCACCGCAGCCGAGTGGGCACGCCTTACGCTTGACACGTCGCGCGACTATCTCGCGGCGTACTACGAAGCGAAGCGTTGAGCCGCCGGATGCGCGCGTGAATCCCCTCGCGATCGCACCGACGACGGTACCGGATGCGCTGCCGCTCGATTATCTCGACGCCGCGATCGCATCGGGCTGCGAGGCGATCGGCCTCCGCCTGCATCGCTCGCCGAATCTGCCGTTTCATCCGGTGGTGGGCGATGCGCGTCTCATTCGTGAAATGAAGGCCCGGCTGATCGATGCCCGTTTGCCGACGCTCGATATCTTCACGTTCTACTTGCAGCCCGCGTGCGACTTCGATCAGTTCACCCGCTCGCTTGCACTGGGCGCCGACTTCGGCGCGCGATTCGCGCTCGTGCAAGGCGACGATGCAGACCGGGTGCGCCTCGGCGATACGTTCGCGCGCTTTTGCGATCTGGCGGCATCGTTCGAGATGACGTCGGTCGTCGAATTCAATCCGGCGCGATCGCTGGCGACCTTCGGCCAAGCGCTCGAACTGATCGAGACGGCAGGCAAGTCGAATGCGGCGATCTGCGTCGATCCGTTGCATCTGGCGCGATCTGGCGGCGCACCCAGTGATTTGCATGGCACCGCGAGTCGGCTGCTGCCTTACGCGCAATTCTCTGACGGCCGGCTCGATCCGGTCGAGCGTCTTCTTCCGGGCGAAGGCTCGTTGCCATTGCGCGATTTGCTCGATGTGCTGCCCGCAAAGACGACGCTGAGCGTCGAGGTGCCGATGCCGGGCGGCTCGCGCTACACCATAGCGGAATGGGTCAGGCTGGTGATTGAAACGACCCGCGCATTCCTGGTGAATGAGCGCGCTACTCCGCCTTCGCGCCCGATGATTTGATCACCCGTGCCCATCGTTCCGCTTCGGTCGTCATGAATGCGCCGAACTCGCTCGCGCTTGCGACGATCGACACGGCATCGAGCTCGGTGAAGCGGGCCTTGATTTTTGGATCACGATGACCCGCGTTGATCGTCGTATTCAGCTTGTCGATGATTTCAGCCGGCGTGCCGCGCGGGACGCCGAAGCCGTAGAACGCGCTCGCTTCATAGCCCGCTACCGTCTCGGCGACGGTGGGTATGTCGGGCATCGCCTCGAAACGGCTGGTCGACGTGACGGCGATCGCCCGCAGGGCCCCCGATTGAATATGCGGCATCGCGGACAATCGATCCGCGAGGATCATGCTGACGCGACCGCCGATGAGATCAGCATACGCCGCGGCATTTCCTTTGTATGGGACGTGGACGAGATCGGTGCCGGTCATACCCTTGAAGATTTCGGTCGATAGATGGCTCGAACTGCCGATGCCACCGCTTGCGAAGGTGACCTTTCCGGCGTTGGTTTTGGCGTATGCGATCAATTCGGTGATGTTCCGGATCGGCAGGGATGAACCGACTGCAACGACATACGAGATCCGCGATAAGCCGGCCACGCCGGTGATGTCGCGCAGAAAATTGAACGGCAGATTCGGGAAGAGCGATGGATTGATGACATTCGCCGTGACGATCACGAGAATCGTATAGCCGTCGGGCGGCGCCTTGATGACCGCCTCCGTAGCGATGTTTCCTCCCGCGCCGGTGCGATTGTCGACCACGAATCGCTGGCCGAGATGATCACTCAACCATTGCGTCATGACGCGAGCGAGAACGTCGGTCGGGCCGCCCGCGGCGAATCCAACGATCACGCGGACCGGCCGAGTGGGATAGGGGTCGGCGGCAAATGCCGCGCCGGATCCGATCAGGGCAAGCATCGCAAGACCCAGAAAGTGCTGCCAGCGCGTCATGTCGATCTCCTCGAAGATTGCACGCGAGCGCACACAGACTCCGAGATCCTGTTGCCATCGCGAATTTCGTTCATCTCGTACACTCACAATTCGCCTTGAGTTAAGACCATCCGACCATGCGCACATTGACGTCATCAATTTCCAGATTCGTTTTCGCGCTCGCGGTTGCATTATCACCCGCAGCCTTCGCGCAGCAATGGCCAAGCGCACCGATCACCATCGTCATGGGGTTTCCGGCCGGATCGGGTGTCGATGTCGTTTCCCGCACGTTGCAGGAACCGATGGAAAAGGTGCTGGGAGCGCGCATCGTCAACGAGTATCGCACCGGCGCCGGCGGCAATCTCGCCTCCGAGCTGGTCGCGAAGGCGCGCCCCGATGGCTACACGATTCTCCTCGGCACCGCTGCCACGCACGGGGTCAACGCCGCACTGTATCGCAAGCTACCCTTCGACGTCGAAGCGGACTTCACGCCGATCGCGCCGCTGGTCGATGTCTCGAACGTCCTCACCATCAATCCGAACGTCATCGATGTGCGCACCACGCAGGAATTCATCGAGCGCGTACGGGCGAATCCGGGCAAGTACAACTACGCCTCCACGGGGAATGGGACTGGTACGCATTTGGCCTTTGCAGAATTTGTCGCCAAGACGGGGCTAGACATGGTGCACGTGCCCTACAAGGGCGGTCCCGAGGCTCTGCAGTCCGTGCTTGGCGGTACGGTTTGCTGCATCTTCAATCAGGTGCAGACGGTGCTCACGCAATGGAAGGCGGGCAAGGTCCGCTTGCTCGGCGTGACAACGAAGAACCGCGTCGCGGCCGTGGCAGACATCCCAACGATCGCCGAGTCCGGCGTGCCCGGGTTCGAGAGTTACATCTGGTTCGGTCTGTTCGGCCCGAAAGACCTTGATCGAGAGATCGCGACGAAACTGAACGAGGCGGTGAAGTCCGCGCTGGAGACGCCTGCGATTCGCCAGCGGCTGATCGACATGGGCAACGTGCCGCGTTACGAGACGATCGAGCAGTTTCGCGCGACCGTGAAGGCCGATCGGGCGCGATGGGCAAGTGTCGTCAAGGCCTCGGGTGCGACGATCGATTGACCGGAACGAAATAGCGAGTGGGCTCGAGCTCCCGATCATCGAATGCCTGCAATGCGGCATACAGACGCGCGCTTGATTCAACGAAAAGCCCTCGCGCGATCGCAATGGCGAGACGAACCGCGCCGGTCGCCAAGCCCGGTATGTCACCCGCGAGTTGTCCATGGCTCATGGTGCTGCCGCCATTGAACACATGAATTCGTCCAAGCGCCGACGTGGCCCCAGGGTCGCGCGCAAGTAACTCGAAGCCCGCACCCAGGTACGGATTACGCGCGGCCTCCGGAAATCGATTCGCCTCGTCCGCGGTGACGTGGTCACGCCAAAGTTGAATTTCATCGCGAAACGCGGCGATCTCAGGGCGGTTGGCCAAATCGATGTCAAAGCCGGTTGCAATGATCGCGACATCGAACCGATAAGTCCCGAGGGGCGTGGTTACCGACACGTCGCTCGTGGAGGCGAGCAGATCGAGCCATGGCTCGCCCAGCCGCAGACTAAAACCGGAATGCCGATCGCACCGAAGAACCGTTTCATGCGGGGGCGGTACCTGTTCGTCCTGGATGTAGGTGAGAAAGCGCCAGCGCAACGCGTCCGGAAGCGCAACGAAGCCGTGCTGGAACCCTGGGAACGCGGCCCATTTCGATTTGTTGATCTGCGGCAGCACCGGCCGTCGCGCAAACAGGGTGACCTTCGCGGCGCCAGCTTCCAGCGCCGTGGCACCGTTATCGAATGCCGTGGCACCCGCGCCTAATACCCCAATCCGCGCGCCCGCAAGCGATGAGAAGTCGATTTCATCGGCCGCATGGAAGACCCGTCCCTGCGCCGCGCGCCGGTCGAACGACGGAAACTCGGGCCATCGCGGCGCCCCTGATCCATCGCGCCCCATCGCGAGTACCACCCGGCGCGCGCGAATCACTTCCGTACCGGATGGCCCCGCGAGTTCCGCTTGCACCGAATCGTGTTCGGGTTTCAGCGACACCAAGCGGATCTCGTTGTCGATCCGCAATGCCAGAACACCACGCAGCCACAGCAGATAGTCGCGCCACGCGAGTCGCGGGATCTTGTAGAGCGCGTCCCATCCCTCATCCCCGAATTGCGCCTCGTACCAGCGGCGAAAAGTGAGGCTTGGCACGCCAAGATCCGGCCCGATAACGTGCTTGGGCGATCGCAAGGTTTCCATCCGAGCATAGGTCGCCCATGGGCCCTCGAGCCCGCGCGGTGCGCGATCGATGATGCGAATATTGGTGATGCCCTCGCGCAGCAATGCGAACGCAGTGGTCTGTCCGCACATGCCACCGCCCACGATCAGCACGTCGAGGAGCGGCGTGCCGTCCGGACTCGCGATTGCGGACAACCAATCAGCGGGCGGGTAGTTGAGGCACCCGAGATCGCGTCGTACTTCGGCGGCGAGGCGTTCGAGGCCGATCGGCGCGGCGTTCATGTCTGCCTCATAATTCGTAGTCAAACATGTCGATTATCGCCCGTGATCATGATCGAGCTCGATTGCTACTACAGTCTGTCTTCGCCCTGGGCGTATTTCGCCGGTCCACGCTTGCAGGATATCGTTCGGCGCCATCATGTGACGCTCACATTGAAGCCGTTCGACTTCCAGGAAGTCGTGCCGCGCACCGGCGGCATTCCGATTCGCACACGACCGGAGCCGCGTCGTTCGTATCACGCGTTGGAACTCGATCGATGGCGAACGTTCCTCGGCATGCCGCTGAATCTCGAGCCGCGCTATTACCCGCAGGACGGCAAACCCGCGGGGTGGAACAAGCCACCCGGCTGGATGGTGATCGCGGCGCAGCTGCGTGGTGATGACGCGCTCCGACTCTCGCACGCACTCTTGCGGGCGCTGTGGGCGGAAGAGCGCAACACTGCTCTACCGGACGTGCGCCGGGCAATTGCGATCGAGAATGATCTCGATGGCGAGGCGCTGCTCGCCGCGGAGACGAGCGTGCAGGTTCAGGAGCTTTACCGGCAATACAGCGCGGAGGCAGAGGCGCTCGGCGTGTTTGGCGCACCAACATACGTGCTTGCGGGAGAGCGCTTCTGGGGCCAGGATCGGCTCGACTTCGTCGATCGGGCGCTCGATGCGATGCGATCCCGCTGATCGCGGCTGCAGAGGCCACCCGCTCCAGGCATCATAGGCCCCATGAAAATTCCACTTTCGATTCTCGACCTCGCGCCCATCGTCGAAGGCAGCGATGCCACAGAGGCGCTCCGTAACACCCTCGATCTTGCCCAGCATGCGGAAGCGTGGGGCTATCGGCGCTATTGGGTCGCCGAGCACCACAATATGGACGGCGTCGCGAGTTCCGCAACGTCGGTAATCATCGGCTATGTGGCGGGCGGTACCAAGACGATTCGCGTCGGCTCGGGTGGCGTGATGCTCCCTAACCACGCGCCGCTCGTGATCGCCGAGCAGTTCGGTACGCTTGCCACGCTTTATCCGGGACGTATCGATCTTGGTCTTGGCCGCGCGCCCGGCACCGATCGCATGACCATGCAGGCCTTGCGCCGCACCCTTGCGAGCAACGATGAAGACGGCTTTCCGCAAGACGTGATGGAGTTAAAGGCGTATCTCGATACGCCCGAGCCGCGCCAGGCGGTGCGCGCGATTCCGGGCATGGGCACCAAGGTGCCGATCTGGCTCCTCGGATCGAGTCTGTACAGCGCGCAGCTCGCCGCGTATCTCGGTTTGCCGTTCGCGTTCGCATCGCATTTCGCGCCGGAGCTGTTGCTGCAAGCTCTTGACGTCTATCGCACGACTTTTCGGCCTTCCGATACGCTCGACAAGCCGCACGCGATGGTCGGGGTCAATGTCGTCGTCGCCGATACCGAAGACGAAGCCGCGTATCACTTCACGTCATTGCAGTTGCGCTTCCTTGGCATGCATCGCGGCCGGCGCGGGCCCTTGCCACGCCCGATTCCACCAGCGGAGCTCGAGGCGATGTGGCATCCGCATGAACGCATGGGTGTGGAGCGGATGCTCGTCGCGTCCGCGCACGGCTCGCCCGAATCGGCCGCGCGCCAGCTTTCCGCGATTGTCGAGCGCACCAAGGCCGATGAGTTGATCGTCGCCTGTGCACTGCATAGCCACCAGGCGCGCCTGCGATCGTACGAGTTGCTGGCCAAGCTGAATGTTTCAACGGGGATTCGCGACCTCGCTTGATCGGCGGCGCGATCCGGCGAAAAATTCTCGTTCGTGTTGCCTCCAAGCGGCTCCGCCCGTTCGTAGAATGCGAATGTCACCAACTGGATGGGAGCACCTGTTGTGATCGATTCAAAAGCCTTGGCAACCGATGTAGCGGAATCCTCGAAAGCGTTTGCAGGCCGGTTGCTGTTGCCCACCGATCCAGCGTACGAGGCAACGCGACGCGTTCATAATGGTCTGATTGACAAGCGGCCGGCGCTCATCGCACGTTGTCGCGGGGTCGCGGATATCGTCGATGCCATTGCCCTTGCGCGCAAACTGAATCTCCAGGTTTCGGTGCGTGGCGGCGGCCATAATGTCGCCGGCCGAGCGACCGTCGACAACGGTCTGATGATCGACCTGGCCGATATGCGCGGCGTCCTCGTCGATCCGAAGGCACGCACCGCGCGTGCGCAAGGTGGCGCGACATGGGGCGATTTCAATCGCGAGACCCAGTTGCACGGCCTGGCCACCACGGGTGGAGTCGTCTCAACGACCGGCGTCGGGGGCCTCACCTTGGGCGGCGGGCTTGGCTACACGATGGGCAAGTACGGCTTGGCGCTCGATAATCTGCTGGCGGTCGAGCTGGTCACCGCTGATGGCAAGATCATGCGTGCCGCGCAGGATGAGAATCCTGATCTCTTCTGGGCGGTGCGTGGTGGCGGTGGCAATTTTGGTGTCGCCGCCTCGTTTGAATTCCGGTTGCATCCGGTCGGTCCAATGATCACCGGTGGCGTCGTCGCGCATCCGTTCGCCAAGGCGCGCGATGTGCTGCGCTTCTATCGCGATTTGACGCAATCGTTGCCCGACGAAATGTGCGTCTTCGGCGGGCTCTTGCATGCACCGGATGGTTCCGGGGCGAAACTCGCCGCGATGGCTGCGTGTCATTGCGGCGCGCTCGAGGCCGGCGCCGCTGCTGTCAAACCGATCAAGGGATTTGGTCCGCCGGTGATGGACAGGTTGGGGCCGATGCCCTATGCCGCCGTCAATTCGATGCTCGATGACGCCTATCCGAAAGGCGCGCTCAACTACTGGAAATCCGGCTTCCTCACGCAATTGAGCGATGCGGCGATCGATGCGATGGTCGATGCGTTCGCACGCTGCCCGGCGCCGATGGGGCAGATGCTGCTCGAACACTTCCATGGCGCCGCCACACGTGTTGCGCCCACGGCGACCGCCTTTCCGCATCGCGCGGACGGCTACAACTTGTTGATTGCATCCGAATGGATCGACCCGACCCAGAGCGCTTCATGCATCGCGTGGGCTCGCGATACCAATACAGCGATGGCGGCCTTCATGAGTGCGGGCCGCTATGTGAACTACCTGGCCGACGATGATATCGGCGACCCGGTGGCGGGCGCATACGGTCCGAATCTGCAGCGCCTGCAATCGGTGAAGGCGCGCTACGACCCTACGAATTTCTTCCGGATCAATCAGAACATCAAGCCGCTGGCTTGATCCGCGCTTTGCCGTTGTTGATCACGACGGTGTCGCGCGCGGGTACGGTCGCGCGAAACGACACCACGTCGCCCGCCTGCCACATCTCGGTGCGAATGGTTTCACCCGGATACACGGGTGCTGAAAAGCGGCCTTCCATCGCAACCATTCGCGCAGGATCGTAGTCGCAGCATGTCTTGAGAAGTGCGTGACCGACCACGCCGAAGGTGCACCGGCCATGCAGAATGGGTTGGTCGTAGCCGCCGCGCTTGGCGTACGCAGGATCCGCATGGAGCGGATTGTAATCGCCAGAGAGCCGGTAAATCAACGCGGCTTGCGGGAGCGTCGCCAAGTCACACACACGCTCAGGCGGTGTCTTGGGTAAGGCGTGGAGTGGCGGCACTGGTCCGGCCGGCCCACCGAATCCGCCATCGGCGCGGCAAAAGGTTGACGAGGTGAGCGTGGCAAGGGGTGCGTCATTTCCAACTTCACGTATTACCGTCTCGGTATAGGCGAGCGCGCCCCGGCCTTCACCTTTGTCGACGACGCCGGTCACGCGCGTTTTGCCGATCACCTTGCCCGATACCGGCAGCGCGCGGTGAATCACGAAGCCCTGTTCACCATGCACGACATGGGTGTGCGTGATCCCGGTGTTGCCGTATTGGCTCAGCGGACCGGCATAACCCAGCACGATGGCCATCGTCGGCAACATGCGCAGATCCTTTTCGTACACGAATCGAAGCTGTCGCAAATCGAGCGGATCGCTGCCAAGCCCAATGCCAAGTGCGTAAAGAATGATGTCGCGCGCATTGAGTGTCTGCTCGACCGGCGGTAAGTCGAGTTTCATCAAGACATCGAGATTGAGAGCCATGATCCTTCCTCTTATTCGAATTTCATATCGGCCGTCACGCGCGCCCAATGATCGTAGGTCGCCTTCACTTTTGCGCCGTACTCCTCGGGTGTGCCGGGAGCGAGATCATAACCGCCGTCGATCAATCGCTTCGCGATGTCCGGATCGGCGAGCGCCTCTCTCATTGCGGCGTTGAGTCGCGCGACGATCGGTGCGGGGAGCCCGGGCGGCCCTTCGAATCCATAGAAATTCGGCACCTCGAAGTTCGTGATGCCCGCCTCGGCCATGGTCGGAACATCGGGCAACGCTCGGCTCCGCGTGGGAGATGCCACCGCCAGCACGCGCGCCCGTCCGCCTCTTGCCGCGGAGGCTGCCGTGCTGATCGCATCGAACATGAAAGCAATCTTGCCGCCCATCACATCGGCCATCGATGGCGCGTTGCCTTTGTACGGCACATGCACCATGCGCGTGTCGGTAACCTTTTGCAGGAGCTCGCCCGACAAATGGTTGGATGCGCCGATTCCCGCCGAGCCGAACGTCACTCTTTCCGGATTCGCGCGGGCGATCGCAATCAGCTCGGCGACGGACCGCGCGGGGTAGTCCTGCCCGACCACGAGCGCGTTCGATGCATTCACGACGAGCGAGATCGGGGTGTAATCCTTGAGTGCATCGAACGGCATGTTCTTCTGCACATGGGGATTGATCGCGCGCGTGGCGCTTGCGGAAAAGAACAGGGTGTAGCCGTCGGGCGCCGACTTCGCGACGTGATCGGCACCGACCGTGCCGGAGGCCCCACCGCGATTGTCGATGACCACGGGCTGGCCCAGGCTCTTCTGCAATCCTGGGACGATGAATCGCGCGGTCACATCGACCGGACCGCCCGCCGGATAACCGACGACGATGCGCACAGGGCGGCTTGGGTAAGCTTGCGCTTCCGCACGGGAGGGCGCCAGCACTGTGCAGGCGAACGCAATCGTTACCCATGCGGCCCGTCTGTTCGATCGAGGGAAGGTCATGGCAAGCTCCCTCTATATCGCGTCCCATGAGAACACCTGCCGCGTGCGTTCGAGCGGTGTCAGAACCGGCTTCAACGCCGGCAGCACAATTTCGGCGATGCGCGCCGGTGTCCAACCTTCGCCGTGATGCATGGTGCGGATCGGTCGCGGCTGATTGTAGAGATAGATCTCGTTGCCGCGCGCACCAAAGATCTGTCCGCTCACCTCGCGTGCCGCGTCCGAACAGAGAAACACGGCAAGCGGCGCGATCTGGTCGGGCCGGGTCTTGGCCTTCCTCATCGCGATGAAGCGCGCATGCTCTTCTGGCGATTGCCCCGGGATGCTCTCAATCATGCGACTGAACGCGCTCGGCGCGATGCAATTGGAGCGCACATTGAAACGCTGCATGTCCATTGCAATGGAACGCGACAACCCGACGATGCCCATTTTGGCGGCGGCGTAGTTCGCCTGCCCGATCGAGCCGATGAGCCCCGATGTCGAGGTCATGTGCACCAGCGCGCCGCCATTCTGTTCGCGAAAACGGATTGCGGCGGCATGGCTCATGTAGAACGCGCCGAACAGATGCACACGTACGACAGCCTCGAAATCAGCGACGCTCAATTTATGAAAGATCGCGTCCCGCAGGATGCCCGCGTTGTTCACGACCGCATCGATGCGGCCGAACCGCTCGACCGCGGTCGCGATGATGCGCTCGGCGGATGCAGGATCCGCGACGCTGTCACCGCTTGCGATGGCCTCGCCGCCCGCTCGCCTGATGAGTGCGACCACTTCGGCGGCTAGCGACTGGTCGGAACCGTCCCCATCGAGCGAGGCGCCGAGGTCATTGACGACGACCTTTGCACCCTCGGCGGCCGCACTCAACGCAATTTCGCGCCCGATGCCGCGCCCGGCGCCGGTGACGACGACGACTTTGTCCTTCAGTATGCCCACTCCGTTCATGGATGCTCCCTCCGCCTTCCAATGTACGCGATTGCGATGTGCGTTGCGTTACGATACGAGCATTAGGACTGACCCCTAGGAGTCGATGATGGGTGTAGCCGACCGCATTGAATCCAATCCAAGGTTATGATGAGGAAGCCGATCATTCGTGGCACGCGGATTACAGTTGAGCTCGTCCTCAGGAAAATTGCCGAAGGCGCTGACGAGCCGGTGCTGATGGCCGCTTATCCCCACCTGACTCGTGAAGATTTCCAGGCAGCGCTCGTCTACGCCGCAGATACGCTCGTTCATGAGACGAACATCGAGCTTGCCGGTCGACCCTGACTTGACGAGCGATGCGTTTTCTCGCAGAAGATAGTTGTGATTTCTCTGTCGTGCGGGCATTGCGCACAATGCGAATCAGCCAGGTCATCGGTGCGCCCTTGGCACGGTCGAAGCGGCGCGCGTGGCGCCACACCGAGACGAAACTCTCCTGCAGCACCTGCTCGGCCCAGTCCGAGTGCCTCAGGATGCGCAGCGCCACGCCGAACAAGGTGTCGGCGGTCGCCCGGTACAGCCGCTGCAATGCCTGCTCATCGCCGCGTGCGCTGGCGGCGATGAGGTCATCGAGCGATGGCCCGATGTGGCTGCGCTGGTTGAAGAGTGACGACACGCACGCACCGCCTCGCGGGCCGTGCGAAGTAGAGTGCCCCCTCGATCAGAGGTAGTCGCCTGGCCAGCTTGGCGCCTGGACTCCCTTGAAGATCCAGTCGACCATCTGCCGGTAGCGGCCGCTGCCCTCGGCGCCGACCCAGGACTCGGTGCATCGATACCAGTCTTCGTAGCTGGTCCGCATCATGCTGACTGGAAGGCTGGTCTTGCGGGTCAGATACTCGGTGATCCCCTCGACCACCGCCGGTGACTGACCGCCAACGCAGTAGTAGTCGGGATAGATGCTGGCGTGGGAGATGGCATGCAACGTCTCGTGCACCAGCGTGCCGAAAGTGCCCGCGCCGTCCAGGTTGATGTAGATGATCCGGTGGCCGGGATCCTGATCGGGCGTCACGAAGCCGTTGATGTCGCTGCCACTGATCTTTTCGTTGCCGAAGATCGCGTTGTTCGCCTTGCGAAACGTCTTGATGTAGATCGACGGGAATACTGTTTCGAAGCCCTCGTTCAACTTGTAGAACTTGAAGCTCTCACACGTGTGGGCAAGCGAAGGTTGGTCGGCAGGAGGGCACCGTACTTGAGCTTCACCAGTTGAATCGCGCGCGCCGCGTTCTCGGGGGTCAAGTCTGGCATGTCGTGCTCGCGTGTATAGATTCTTTCTCCGTGACTTCTTTGTATCCAGCAAAGCAAATCATGCAGCGATTTTGGAATACGCGTTCGGGAAGTGGTGCTCGCGTAGATAGAGCGATGTGCCCATGACCTGGCGCCCATAGCGA
>JBJXGX010000330.1:0-6920 GCA_046160305.1 Burkholderiales bacterium | reverse complement strand
AGTCATGACGCGCCAATCCTCCGGAGCAACGATGTGCGGCATTCTAGTCCGCTCGATGGGCGCGGTGCCTCGGTGCGGCGCCGGCTCTGCCCCGGTGCGGCAAGCGCGTCAAAGATTCCAGTCGCATGCGCTACCATTCACGCCATGATCGGTTTACCGAAAGCTCCCTGGCTATCCGGCGCCGATCCCCACTGGAGCTTGCGTGATGTCGATACACGTGCGAGGAATGGTGATTGGAATAGCGGGTTGCCTGGTCATGGCATCCGCGTCGGCGCAGCAGTTTCCGACCAAACCGCTGCGGATCATCGTGCCGTTCCCGCCCGGTGGCACCGTCGACATCATGGGCCGTGTGGTCGCCCAAGGGATGAGCGAGGATCTTGGCCAGCAAGTCATCGTGGAAAATCGTGCCGGTGCGAACGGCACGATCGGTGCGGCGTTTGTTTCCAAGAGCGCCGCCGATGGTTACACGATGCTGGTCACCGCATCGGTCCTGCTCGGGACGCCATTGGTCACCTCGAACGTTCCCTACGATCCGCAGAAGGATCTCACGCCCATTTCCAATCTGGGCTCGGTTCCGCTCCTGGTGGTGGTGCATCCGAGCGTGCCGGCGAACACGTTCAGCGAATTCATTTCAACGGTACGAGCCAATCCCGGCAAGCATGCATTCGCTACGTCGGCGCTGGGGTCGGCGGGGCATCTTGCTTCCGAGATGATCAAGCGCGACGGCCGGCTCGACATTCTGGTGGTGGGCTACAAGGGCACGGCGCCCGCGATCATCGATCTGGTCGGCGGACAGGTCACATCGATGGTGGATGCGATCCCCTCTGCCTACGCGCAGGTGAAGGCCGGGAAATTGCGAGCCCTCGCGGTGACGACCGCCAAGCGGCTGTCGTTTCTGCCTGATTTGCCAACCGTGATCGAGTCGCGGGTGCCGGGCTTCGAGAACTTCGAGATGGTGTCCTGGTACGGTGTGTGGGGCCCGGCAGGCTTACCCAAGGACATCACCGACAAGCTCTCGGCTTCAGCGGCCAAAGCAATCCGGTCCAAGCTTGCCGAAGAACGGCTTGCCACGCAGAATTTTCTTACGGTCGGATCGAACGCGGCCGAGTTCGCGGCGTACATCGCATCGGAAACCGACAAGTACAAGAAGCTCGTCGAGGACGCGAAAATCAAGAAAGAGTGATCGCAGCCGATCGCCGGGTTCCAGCCCGGTAGGCAATCACCGGCTCGTGCGATCGCGCTCGACCTGCATTCTCGCCAGAAACGGCACCAGCGGATGCACGCCGGCCGCGGTCATGGCGCGCATGTCGAGTGCAAGCAGCATCGTTGCGTGTTGCTCATCGATGCGATGCTTGCGAAGATACGCCGCTGGATTCTCGATGAACAGTTTGCGCTCGGCCGGATCGTGGGCGAGGCCGTGGATCGCGGCGGTGAGCGGAACGAGCGCTGGATCGATGGACGGATAGTGCGGGGCCGGGTTCGCCACCGGTGGCGACCACCATCCAAGCGATGCGTAGTTGTGGTGCCAGCTCGGATCCATCTGCACGATGTCGGGGGCGCGGTCACCGAGCGCGCCGGCCGCGACCGCCCAGCAGCGCAGCTCGATGTTGCCGGTGTGATCAAGCGTTTTTTCGCTGTAGCCCGCGAGCGATTTGAGGCGCCCGCTTCGCAACGGTTCGAGCACCGATTGATCGAATGCGAGATTCGGGTTCGCGTACTGTTCGGTCCCGGGAAAGTGCGACATGCCGCCGCTTGCCACCACCACCGCACGAACGCCGAGCAAGGTGAGCGATCGCGCAACAGCCTGTCCGAACGCATAGCAACGCTGCATCGTCGGTTGCGGCGGCAGATACGCATTCACGTACACGGGCAACACGCGGTGCTCAAGGGTAAGTCCAAGATGCGTCATCGGAATGCCAAGCGCATAGTCGATCTCTGCCGTGCTGCTGAAGGCCGGATCGAAGCCTTCGTCGTAGAGGGCGCGAATCAGGGCAAGACCCGTGTCGCCGGCAACCTTGTAGTGGAACGCGCGGCCGGCGAAATTGCCGCGGGCTTCAGCGCCCACATGCAACGTGAAGGGCGGCGCGCACTGATGAAAGAACTGTTGCGCATGGTCGTTGGCGATCACGATCCAAAGATCGGGCTGCAGCGCCTTGAGGCGATCACCGATCGTTCGCGCGACGGATTGGACGCGCGCGATAGCCGCCTTGTCTTCGGTGTCGGGTTGGGTGAAGAATTGCGGGGCGTGGGGCAGCATGGCGCCGCCGAGGATGGTCGTCGGAATGGTCGTCATCATGTTTCCAACTCCCCCTGCACGGGCCCCTCCAACGGTTCGGCAACATCCGGGCCCTGATTGCGCACGCTGCTTACCTTGATGCTCACCGGATGTGAGGTCATTTCTTCGGCGGGGAACGAACGAATCATTGTCAGGGCCTCTGCGGAATCCTTGATCGCCGGGTCGAGCCACCGATCGTAGTCTTCCGGCGCGATGATCGCCGGCATGCGATCGTGCACGCTTGCGCAAAGCGCGTTCGGCGCGGTGGTAATCGTGCAAAACGAGCGGAGTTCTTCATCGGGGCCGGCCCACGTTTCCCACAAGCCACCGAACGCGAACGGCTCACCACTCGCCATCTTGAACAGATATGGTTGCTTGCCGCCGCCAGGAAGAAGCTTCCATTCGTAGTAAGCATCGGCGGGTACGAGGCAGCGGCGGAAACGCAACGCCGAGCGAAAAGCCGGTTTCTCCGCGACTGTTTCGCTCCGTGCGTTGACCGTTCGTGCGCCGAACGATTTATCCTTGGCCCAGTGCGGGACGAGTCCCCACCAGAATGCCTCGATGATGCGAACATCATCGATTTCACGGATGATGGGTTCGAAGGTGCCCGGGGCAATGTTGTACCTTGGCGCGATCGATACGTCGCCCACGATAGCGGCGAACCGCGCGGCCAGCGCATTCGCATCGAAAATCAGTTTGTAACGACCGCACATGGTTTGGCAGTTAAGGTTGGCAATGCGTATGGGTGTTTTCCATCAGGAAGCCGGGCGGGCCGCCGCGTAGATTCCTTGGGAACTATAATCGATGTTTTCGTGCGGATCTTGTTTCCGCGCTTCTCGCGAGCGACCATTGAACTCAGTCAAGAAGAACGTCACCCTCCTTGCAGCCTGCCAGGCGCTGCTTTTTACCAACAACACCACCATCATCGCGCTGAGCGCCTTGATCGGGGCCAAGCTCGCGCCGGCGAGCGGTCTCTCCATTGCCTATGCAACCGTTCCGGCCATGTTCTGGGTGATCGGGGCGGCCGTCGCGGCAATGCCCGCGGCCCATCTCATGAAGGCGATCGGTCGGCGCGACGGATTTACGGTCGGCCCGATTCTTGGCATCGCGGGTGCCCTGATCGTGAGCGCCGCCATCTACTTCAGCAACTATTTTCTCTTTTGCCTGGGTACGCTCATCTACGGGGCCTACAACGGCTTTGCGCAGCAATACCGGTTCGCCGCTGCCGACGCATCGCCCCATGACTTCAAGGCGAGGGCGATTTCCTATGTGCTCGCGGGCGGGCTGGTCGGCGGGGTGATCGGGCCCGAATTGAGCAAGGTCACCAAGGATCTGTTCGGTCAAGACCTTGAGTATCTCGGGTCGGTGATCGCATTGATCGGCATCATGGTCCTGGTGATCTTTATTTTGCGCAAGCTCGATATTCCGAACGAGAGCCACACCGAGGCCAAAGAACCCATTCGGCCGACGCGCGAAATCATCTCGCAGCCCGCGTTCATCATTGCGGTGCTTGCCGCCGCCATGAGTTACGCGGTCATGAATCTGTTGATGGTGTCCTCGCCGCTTGCCATGACCGTGTTGTGCGGCCATCCGTATAGCGCTGCCGCGTCCGTGATCGGATTCCATGTGATCGGGATGTTCCTGCCGTCTTTTTTCACAGGCGATCTGATCAAGAAGTTCGGTGTGCGCCAAGTGATGTTTGCAGGGGTTGTTCTCAATTTCGTCACTGTTGGCATCGCGCTGTCCGGAGTCACCGTCGCGCACTTCTGGTGGTCGATGTTCATTCTGGGTGTGGGCTGGAACTTCGTCTACATCGGCGCGACCACCATGCTGACCGAGACCTACCGACCCTCCGAGCGGGCCAAGGCGCAGGGTATCAACGAGTTCTGCATCTTTTCGGTCATGGTCGTGACGGCGTTTTCGTCGGGATTTCTGCTCGACGGCAGCGGCTGGGAACTTTTGAATTATATTTCGATTGTCTTGATTACCATTATTGCCGTGGCGCTCGCCTGGTTCGCGTTGCGTCGTATTCCTGCCGCGGCACCGGCGTGAAAGGGCCCGTTATGCAACTCGACAAGCAGGTAGAAGCGGTTCTGGAGCGTGCCTCGAAATCCACGCTGCCGCCGTTTTGGCAGGTGAGCCCCGCCGAGGCGCGCAAGATGTATTTCGATACCCGCGCCGTGCTGCAACCGCCGGCCCCCGATGTCGCGCGGGTCGAAGATCTGAGCATGCCCGGCCCCGCAGGAGCGATCGCGCTGAGGTACTACCGCCCGATCGATTCGAACGAGGGCGACGTATTGCCCGCGCTGGTGTATTTTCATGGCGGCGGATGGGTGATCGGCGATCTCGACACGCACGACGTGCTTTGCCGCGGCCTCGCCAATGCCGGGCGTTGCGTGGTTGTTTCCGTTCACTATCGCCTTGCACCCGAACACAAATTCCCCGGCGCGTTCGACGATTCGGTCGCGGCGACCCACTGGGTGCACGGCAATGCAGCCAACCTTCGGATCGACCCGAAGCGCATCGCGGTCGGCGGGGACAGCGCGGGCGGCAATCTTGCGGCGGCGGTGGCGATTGCGTTTCGCGATACCTGGGCACCGGCGCTGAGCCTGCAACTTCTCATCTACCCGGTCACGGACTTCCGGATGAACACGCCCTCGTACGCGAAGAACGGCGACGGCTATCTGCTTACCCGAAAGACCATGGAATACTTTGCTGCGCACTATCTGCGAAGCAATGCCGATGTACACGATTGGCGTGCATCGCCGCTGCTCGCGAGCGACCATTCAAAGCTCGCGCCGGCCTATGTGATCACGGCCGGATTCGATCCGCTTTGCGACGAAGGCAATGCCTACGCGGACAAGCTGATGGCGGCCGGGGTCACCGTGACGCATGAATGTTTTGAAGGCATGGTGCACGGGTTCATCGGGATGGGTGGGGTGGTCGCGACCGCGAACCATGGCGTCTACCGCTGCGGCCAGGCGCTTCGCAATGCGTTTTCCACGTCGACGCCCGGCGAAGCCGCCGCGCTGCGCCGCTAAGGGAACCGACCGAGGATTCGCACGAACAGGGGATTTACCATGGGCAGCGACGACATCCGCGCATCGATTCGAGCCTTGAATGACGACACTGCCTCGCAAGACGTGCAAGTGGTCAAGGGCGCCTGTCCGCATGATTGCCCCGACACCTGTGCGCTCGAAACGACCGTCGAGAAGGGTGTCGCGATCAAGGTCGCGGGCGCGAAGGACCACCCCTTCACCGATGGCGTGTTGTGTACCAAGGTCGCGCGTTATCTCGATCGAACGTATGCCAAGGACCGCGTGTTGGTCCCAATGCGCCGCGTCGGTGCGAAGGGTCGTGGACAAGGCGAATGGAAGCGCATCTCGTGGGACGAGGCGCTCGACGAAATTGCCGCGAAGTTCAAGGCGATCGCCGAATCGCCCGATGGCCCGCAATCGATCTCCCCATACAGCTACGCGGGTACGATGGGCTTGCTCAATTACGCGGGCATGGATCGCCGGTTCTTCCATACGCTTGGCGCGTCGTTACTCGATCGAACACTTTGCTCGTCCGCCGGCAAGGTGGGAACCAAGATCACGTTAGGTGCGGGCGTGGGCATGGATCCGGAGCGGGTCGAAGACGCCAAGCTGATCCTGATCTGGGGCTCCAATCCGATCACCTCCAATCTGCACTACTGGTCGCGCGTGCAGGAAGCCAAGCGTCGCGGTGCCAAGATCATTGCGATTGATCCGTATCGCAGCCTTTCGGCCGAGAAGTGTCATGAGCACATCGCGGTGTTGCCCGGTACCGATGCAGCACTTGCGTTGGGGATGATGCATGTCATCATCAATGAGGGCCGTATCGATGCGGACTATGTTGCGAAGTACACCGTGGGCTTCGAGGCGCTCAGGGTGCGCGTACAGGACTATCCGCCCGAGAAAGCGGCTGCGATTTGCGGTATCGACGCGGCAACGATCGTTCGCCTCGCCCGCGAGTACGCAAGCACGAGGCCCGCGGCGATCCGTATCAACTACGGCCTGCAGCGTCACTTCGGCGGTGGTATGGCGGTGCGCACGATCTGTTGTTTACCCGCATTGACCGGCGCCTGGCGTGATGCCGCGGGTGGCGTGTTGCTCGGCACCTCTGATTTCTATGCGATGAACCATCAGGCGCTGGAACGCCCGGATCTCATCTGGAACAATCCACGCACCATCAACGCAAGCTGCATCGGCGATGCGCTGCTTGAAGCGAAACCACCGATCCGCGCGCTCTTCGTCTACAACTCGAATCCGGTCACGGTCGCACCCGATTCCGAGAAAGTGATCCGTGGCTTCTCGCGCACCGATCTGTTCACCGTCGTGCACGATGTCTTCTTCACTGACACGGCTGACTATGCGGATATCTTTCTGCCGGCGACCACGCAGCTTGAGTGCCTCGATATCCACAAATCGTACGGCCACCTCTATGTGATGCTGAATCAGCCGGCGATCGCGCCGGTCGGCGAGTCTCTCCCTAACACCGAAGTGTTTCGACGCCTGGCGAAGAAAATGGGCTTTACCGAACCGTGCCTCGCCGATACCGACGAGCAGATGGTGGAGCAGGCGCTGCAATCGACGCATCCGCGCATGGCGAACATCGAGCTCGG
>JBJXGX010000329.1:0-22149 GCA_046160305.1 Burkholderiales bacterium | reverse complement strand
TGCAAGATTAGGTCGCCAGCAAGATTGACCAATAGCGTGCGGGTCGCGTAGAATCGCCTCCCTTCGGGGTGTAGCGCAGCCTGGTAGCGCATCTGCTGTGGGAGCAGAGGGTCGGGAGTTCGAATCTCTCCACCCCGACCAGCGCTACAATACTCGACCGGATTCTGCCCGTAGCTCAGTTGGATAGAGCAACGGCCTTCTAAGCCGTGGGTCAGGGGTTCGAATCCCTTCGGGCGCGCCACTTTCAGCACGTTGTCGAAGGCGTGTTCGGCTCAACGGCTTGGCATTTTGTGATTGCATCTGCGAATATTCGCAGGATTCTTGAATAGTGTTTGAATCAATGGTGGCTGTAGCTCAGCGGTAGAGTCCTGGATTGTGATTCCAGTTGTCGTGGGTTCGAATCCCATTAGCCACCCCAAAATTTCCCTCTACCTCAACACCTTGCAACGCTGTGTCGTTTTCTCTCCTGTTGTCCTGTGTCGCAAGTGTGCTGTCGATCATTGCTGCGTAAGGGCGTAACCACTCGATATCCAAGTGCGTGTAGCGATCCGAGGTGGCTTTGCGAGACCAACCGCCCAGCCGTTGTCGAATCTCTTCCGGAACCCCTGCGTGCGCCATCCAGGTGGCCCAGGTGTGGCGCAGGCCGTGCCAGGGGAGCGAACCCCTGCACGTTCCTTCGCCTTGTCCCAGGCCCTTCCGTAGCTCTCCAGCGGTACGTCACGCCAACAAAACACGCGCTCGATGTGCAGCACATTCCCACTTGAGCGGATCTCGCGAAGCAACGACATCGCGGTTTCGTTCAGCGGGATCGTGTTGCCGAGCTTGTTGCTGGTGCCAGTGAAGCTCATGACGCGCCGCGCGAGATCGACCTGATTCCAGCGCAGCAGAAACACTTTCTCGCGGCGCAATCCCGTCGCCAATGAAAACGTCGCGGCACGTCGAAGGTGCTCCGGCAACTCTGACGCGAGCGCACGCCACTGTTGGACGGTGAGCCATTCCATTCGGCCATCGGGCTCCTTATACGTGCGTAACTTCGGTGAGCGCTCGATCCAATCCCACTCACGACATGCTGCGTTCAGGATTGACTGCACCACCGCAACTTGTCGATTCGCAGTCGAGTTCGCTGGTATCGCCTCGATCATGCTGATCGGACGATGCGCACCGAGGATCGTGTGAATCATGTCGCGATTGATGGATCGAATGTCGTTGATGGCACCAAGGTGCGGGTGCCACCATCGCAATCGGATCGCGTCGGTTTGCCAGGATCGCTTCCCTCCTTTCTCTTTTCCCCATCGGATGACGCACTCCTGCCAGGACCGAGGCGGTTTGACGCCGAATCGCTCTGCGAGCCACGCTTCATGTGCAAGCTTTTGTTCGAGCGCGAGGGCGGCTTTGTAGTCTTCAGTCTCAGAAGACATGCGTACTCCACGGACACGGATCTGCCAACATTTGCTACCGGATCTTCTGTAGGGCATGGTCTTTCCTTCCCCGGCAGCGCCAGCCGAGGCGGATTATGCGGGAAACGCCAGACGCCGCCGATCTTGAGGGCGCCGAGCTTTGCGGCGTTGCGCTTTGCCGTCTCTGGATGAATCCGGAAACGCGCGGCGAACTCGCGGGTGGTGAGCCACTCGTTCACGTTCGCCTTCAACCACTCGATTGCGTCATTGTCGCTGTCAGGCACGCTGGCGATGCCATACCGTGGGCTCCGGTGACCCCCCGTGCGTGGTCCGCCCGTACAGTTATTGACAGGACTCCAAGGGAGTTCGGGCCGATCGTTTCGCGGTCGGCCGGCCGGTCGAACGAAGCCGCCCGATCGTTCGGCCGGCCGGCCGATCCGTCGCGCTGCTTCGGCCGGATGGTCCATTGATGTATACGCGTCACGACTACCACGCCGGCCGATTCGACGCCAACGATCTCCTTGCCGCGCGGCTCACCATAGCGGTTCGGCCGATCATTCCATCGGTGGGCGATCGTGATCGGACGCTCCTTGCGGGATAGGGATACGCCGCCCATCGCTTCGACGTATGCCTTCCAATCTCCCCGGTCGGCCGCTGAACGCGCAGCTTCGATCGCTGGGATGCCTAGCGGTGTGCGCAGACGGCGCAGCTCGCGCCACACCGTGACCGAGGGTCCACCGATCTGCTGGAATTGTCGGCTGCCCCAGGCACTCGCCCAGGCGCGGACCCGTTCGGCCGATTGAACGGCCGGTTTCCCATGCTCGTCCGTGATCAGTCCATGGCCGTCGATATTCTTGGCGATGTACTTCGCGATATAGCCGGCGGCGCTGCCTTTCGATCGGTCAATGGTTACAACGCCAACCCGGTGCTCGGCCGCACCTGGCTCATTCGGGGAATCCCTCAATGCGTACTCGACAATGACCTTTCGAACATTGTCGACGGCCGATACGGGCATGAACAACAACAGATGCCAATGCGGGGTTCCATCGTGATGCGGCTCGACGATACGAAAGCCATAGGGGTGCAAGCCAAGGCGGTGAAGCTTGGCGCGAATCTGAGCCCATAGGTTTGTGAGATACGCATGAGCCTCACCGGGCGTCGTGCCATCATGGGTCTTGTTGCGAATCGGTCTGCCCTTGTTTTCCCTATAGGCATGCATAGAGGATGGGCAAGTGATCGTGTAGAACTGACCGACATGACCGGCATCGATTGCAATCGCCTCGAATCCGGCAACGCGCGTCATGAGCTCATTGCGGCGCAGCTTCGGATTGGACATCGAAGTCTCCGCCACTTCTTCGACGGTTAGACACTCGCCCTCTTCATTGACGATTTCGAGCGCACGCATTGCGGCTCGAATTCTCGCCAAGCGGTCGCGATGCCACTGCACGGTCGCGTCACTCGCATATAGGCCGGCGCGGCGATGTACGAGTCCCACACGGATCGCGAGTGTCTCAAATCGTCGTACTGCCCCGCGCCTCAACTTTCGCTGCCACCACGATTCGTCTTGGAGGCGTGCCACCGTCTTTCGCAGGCTTGCATCAAAATTCCTTTCATCGAAACGAGGAAGGGATGCAATGCCAATTCCGCTGCGAATTGCAATCCACTTTGCAGCATCCAAGGTTTCTCTTGACAGTCCATGTATGCCCGCGCGTTGCTTGAAGGCGAGGCAGCACTGACGCGAAAGTGCGTCAACGTCTATTTCGTCAGTTGCGACCCACTCTCCGGGAGATCTCGCATCCTTAGCGAGTTCAAGTAACGCCAAGTTAGCGGCTCGATTGCCTTCGCTGCGATAGATATCTCGATACTGCTCTGCTGCCACGAGCGCAATTTGATACGGCAATGACCGAAATTTTGATCGCCGAAATCGTCGTTCCTCGCCATTGCAAATATCAAGATCCCAGGTCAAACGTTCCGGCATCGAGATGTACGACGGTGGCGGCGGCGTAACGTCTCGATCCATCGCGACGTGCGCGAGCGCGGTCACGGCTTTTGCCTCGGATCGATGGCGGGTCGGTGCGTGCGCATCCGGATATGGGCATCGAGTTCCGAGCGGCAATAGCGAACAGCGCGTTTGCCGAGCCTGACGAACGGAATGGTTGCGCCCAACCACCGATCACGTTCGAGAAATGCCTTACTGACTCGAAGAAATCCGGCCGCCTCGGCGGTCGTAAGAAGCCCATCGCGCATGAAAGCGTCCTATCGTGTTTGATCAAGACGCGGCGAGCCTCGCAGTAAACGGTGATCGTTGGAATCCAGCTGCGCGCAGACGTATATAGGTGCACGCAGGCGTATACAGCTGCGCGCACCTGTATTCTGTTTGTGCGTCGCAACGCGTGATGGGCGAAAGGCGAGCTAGGGGAAAGCTGGTGCAGCGCGAAGTTCAGGTGGCGTCCTGGCGACACATCTGCATCGCAATGCCGCGCTGGCTATGACTTGTCGTTATCCTCGCCGGATTCACTGCGCTTGAATGCACCGATCCAGTTCTCGATTGTTTTTTCTGGTTCATCGGATCGAAGCAGTTTCCGCTGTTCGTCGGGTAACGCTTTCAAGATCCTCTTTGCGGCTTGCCTGTTTGATATGCGAGGGGATTCTTCGCGCAAAGCCAAGTATTGCTGAACAATTGCGTCCTTTACCCTGTTCATTGGCTCATGTCGCTTGAGGGCGGCTCGTCGAGTTTCAAGCCGTTTGTGCTCTATGGTGCCCGCGCGTACCTCTCTCTTAATCTCTGCGAATCGAGCGGAGGGCTCCAGATAACCGAGATCGAGTAAGTCAGCGATCGTGATCGCTTCGATAGCAGCGAACACGAGGTCGACAGCAAGAATCTTTCGACTCGTCCCGAGAGAGCGCCGCCAAACTTGGATGGTGGCGCTTTGTGCGCCAGGTTCTTTAGCCGCTTCGACCAGATCGAGGGCGAGGGCGGCGAAGCATTCAGCCCATTCAACATTTGGACTCAGTCCTTCCTGGGCGATCTCGAAGCGCCCTATACACCAAAGCAGATTGTCGGCTGGCGATTCCCAAGCGCTTACAGGCTCACCGATCGGTTTGTCGGAGAGGTAGCGCAGCGTTGCGACAAGCCGTTGCGGGAGCAGCAAACAGACAGTGGCGAGAATTTTCCGAAGATCTTCGGAAGTGCGCCGATGAAGGATTTCCGTTCCGCGCGCCTCGATGTACGTGATCTGTGAGGAGTACTCGATTGCCATCGTCTCCCCAGGCCTAGTTGAGGGCAATTCTTAGATGGTTCTGTCGTCTGCGTGAGCACAAGAACGTCGCGGTCGCGATCGCCCTCGATTCAGCAATCGGTGTGGGGCTCGGGCCACTACGCGACCGGTGTGGCACTGTGTCGCATGCGCACGGCGGAACGTGAAATGGAAGGCGTGATTTTCAGGGCCACGCGCCAGCAGGCACAAGACGGGATTTCGGCGGAGCGCTTCCAGGAGATCGTGACCATCAGCATGAGAAGCTTCATGAGCTCGACGCGAGGATCGCCGCGCGGGCCGCCGCCACGCAGCGGTTGTAGGCGAAGCAGGCGGCGTTACAATGATGTCCGTCCTGCTCAGTGGATTCGCGCGGACCCATGGTGTTGTGTCAAATGTTGGGTTGCATCAAATATTGGACGGCCCGTGAGTGCCTATACGATGTCGCCGGATTGCGCAGCTGATGCCACGTTGTGCTTCTCGTAAAAGCTAAAGTACGGAGGCTGTATGAGCAAAGCGCTTTATGTACACCTGCAGCAACTGACGGGACGATACCAATCTCTCTATGAGCTCTTTGCGAAACTCCATCAAAACTGTCAAATGCTTGCCGATCCGGGCCGCCCGCTAAGTGCAATAAAAATCAGCCCGCTTCATTCTGATGGTTACTTTGACGTCACCTTGGCGGGCACTACTACTCGGTTCCTATTCGAGTTCAGGCCTGGCGAAAGTGGGAACACGAAAGCCACGGTGCGGTGCCTCCGGCTAGAAAAAATATCGAACAGGATGCAGCCCATCGGCGCGTTCCAGTTCGATGGCCAGGGAGACACCGCAATGAAACACCCAGATTCATGCGATCCGGTCCTCCTTTCAATGGACTCCGGCGCGTGCTACGTCGTGGCTTACTATGTTAATGAAGCCCTCAACAGCAAGAGTCAGTAAGTTTCGCTACTCAGAGCAAGAGGCAGTCGAGGTGATTGCGAATGGTTGAAGTGTTCTTCTCGTACTCGCACCGTGACGAGTCGTATCGAGATGAGTTAGAGGTTCATCTTTCTATGCTAAATAAGGAGGGGGTAGTCAGTTTCTGGCACGATCGACGAATCGGCGCCGGAGAAGAATTCGACAAAGAAATTGATTCCTCCTTAGAGCGTGCGGACATAGTTCTTCTCCTGATCAGTCCCTACTTTCTTGCTTCCGATTACTGCTACGAAATTGAAATGAAGCGTGCCTTGGCGAGGCATGAAGAAGGCAGTTGCCGCGTTATTCCAGTCATTATCCATCCGTGCGAATGGCAGCGAGCCCCATTCGGGAAACTTAGGGCAACGCCCGTCGATGGAAAGCCAATTTCCAAATTCCCTAATCAGCACGATGCGTTCCTGGCGGTGACCAAAGATATTCGCGCTGCCGCAAAGGAATTGAAAAGAGCGATCCCCACAGCCGCGCCTTTTTCCGACGCCAGCACACGACTGCCCCCAAGACCGAGCCAGCGTCAGCCCCGATCAAGCAACCTTCGGATCAAGAAGGAGTTTTCAGATCGCGACCGCGCCTCATTCGCGCTCGAAGCGTTTGAGTACATCTCCAATTACTTTGAGAACTCGCTTAAAGAACTGTCGCAGCGTGCTGACGTAGATTACGACTTCCGGCGCATTGATGCGAATCGCTTTACCTCACAGATATTCAAATCTGGAACACTTTCAAGTTCCTGCACCATCACCCTCGGTGATCACTACGGATCCCAAGGCTCCTTCTCGCAGATTTTCTTTTGCTTTGGCCTCCAAAGCTACTCAAAGGGACTCTCCTACAACGAAAGCCTATCGGTTATGGATGATGGTCATACGCTCGGTCTAGAACCCCTTGGTTTGCAGGGAGGCTCTCACCGCAAGGAAATTCTGTCATTGGAGGGTGGAGCCGAATCGTACTGGTCTCTCTTGATTTCACCTTTGCAATAGCCAAACGTAAGCACCCACCCATACCGCCCAACAAGCCGCTGCACCCGGCCGCCGTGAGCGTAGGTCGCGGGCTCCTCGGCCGCTACGCACCTGAGGCGGCGCGTGAGCGATAATGTTAGGTATCGCATGGCCTCGTCCGATCAAAGCGGTTCACCGGATCGACCGGCGACAATACGTGC
Source organism: Burkholderiales bacterium (assembly GCA_046160305.1). Classification (GTDB taxonomy): domain Bacteria; phylum Pseudomonadota; class Gammaproteobacteria; order Burkholderiales; family SG8-39; genus SHXR01. Next base: position 15,373 of record JBJXGX010000329.1, on the reverse strand, counting down.
CGTCGCCGGGATCTCCTTGCTCGTAACCCAGCTTGGTGGTGCCCTCGTCGGCATAGCGGCAGTCTCATACATCATTGGCTACAACTACCTGCGGTCCTATCACTCTTCAGTTGGAACTTCGTGGGCCGTCCAGCTATACACTTCCGATCAAGTAGCCCGCGCTGGTGTATCCATCGCGGGTGTGGTCGCGATTACTGCGTTTCTCTCGGTCATTGGACTTCTGAATGGAACAGCGAATTCAAAAAGCCTTGAGAAATGGGCTAAACGCAGCGGTTTGATCGCAGCAATTCCCTTACTGGCACCGCTGATGGCGCCGAGCACGCTCATCTCGCCGCAGGTCTCGATAATGCTTTCGATAGTAGGAGGTCTAGGATTCGCACTCTCGGCAGGCCTGACAATCGGGGAACTCATCGGTAGGCTCAAGGATTCAGATTCCGAGTGGACTGCCTATCACCTAGCGCTAATGTTTATTGCATACCTCTTTGCGGTAACTCAAGCGCCGTCTATCGTCGGGTCGTCGTCCGCGTAGCTTGACATGAGTATTGAGCATTCGACGCTTCCATATATTTCCAAGGAAGGCGCCACCGACGCCCCATGGCGCCTTGTGACCCCCATTGGAGACAGATTCCTGATTATTCAGCTGGCCAAGGAATCCAATGCCCGTGTCTACAAGTTAGTGGCCATTGGGGATGGCTGGCAAGTAACCCGTGCAAAACAATAGCGATGCCGAACATCGGTAAAGCCGACTGGGAGACGACTACGTGGGGAGCTTTAGGCACCACGAATTGATTCAGCGATGAACGGAATTGAGGGCTCGCCCTGCGCTGGCCAAACCCCATGCATCGGACCGCTGCGAGTCGATCTTGCAGTTCCCTGGGCCCTTGGGCGGCCATGGCCGGTAGTTTCCCGAGCGAAAGTCCGGGGACGAGGTATTCGCCGAGCCGAAGGCTAGCGAAGTGGCAAGGGCGGGCTGAGGCGCAGCGGGTATCGATGCATTGAACCGAAACTTGGATTCTTCATTGCTGGCGTTCGCTAAGATAGCCACCGCGATGTACCGAGGTGTGAGAGTGCGGGTGTTAGGAGTCGTCCAAACGGAGGTCGCATGAGTCACAGCTACAACGGAAACTGTCCCCTATGTAACAGGCCGGCGACGTACTGCCTTGCCGACTACAGGAAGCGCAAGCATTTCTTTTGCGTGCATTGCGCTGAGTTTCAGATCACGGATACGGCGGAAGCGAAGCTTCAAACAGCGCCTCAACAATGGCGGGATGAGTACTCAGCGATGGCGAAGAAGGTAGGGCCAGATCTAGTGCTTTCCATCTTCGTTCCCAGCGGTCAGCGGAACGAAGGAATGACCTACGAAGGCAATTCGAGGTGAACCCTCGCGGCGTGAAGAATTACCGCCGTGCCAATGATTAGGACGACCTTTAGCGAGACGTTCCGACCAATCCTCGGAGATGACGCGTCGCGCCCCACGATCGAGTGGGCTGCGGCGTGGGCAACACAAGGGTTATGTGGCTCGTATTGAGATGAAAACATGGCAAGAGTTCCACCCCGACTCAAGGAAATTGCGGATCAGGTCAAACGAGGCGAACCTGCTACCCCCGAAACCGTTCGGACATTCATCAGTTGGTTCGGGGCCGAGCGACGAGGCTACCGGGTTGTTTGGAGAATTGGTAAGGCACTAGAAGAAGTTGGGTTGCAAACAGTGCCTAATTTCGAAGGCATGCATATCGACGCAAAAGTAGAATTCCATGGCGCGGACAGCGCTGAGCCAACAGAAAGTGCGAAATCTAGTCCGCAGACGATTCAAGCGTACGGCATCCCGAGCGATTCATCGGTATCCGCGCCCACTATCTCTGTCACCGTATCGAATGCCCTTGTTGTATCTGGCGCCTCCGCCGATCCAACGTACCGAATTGGGCGCCTGGACGCCGCCAATCGTTCGCTCGTGTGGGTTAAGCCCGACTGCACTCTGACGGAGGCGATTACCTACATGCTTGCGCATGATTACTCCCAACTTCCAGTAATGCAGAATGAACGCGAGGTTAAGGGAATTGTGAGCTGGAAGTCGATTGGATCCCGAGTTGCACTTGGTCAGCCGGCGACTACAGCACGGGAGTGCATGGAACCTCATCATGAGGTCTCCGCGAACGACTCACTCTTTTCTGTAATCGCTCGGATCATTCTGCAACAGTATGTTCTGGTTAGGACGGAGGACCGCCTAATCTCCGGAATCATTACAACCAGCGATCTGAGTCTCCAGTTTCAGCAATTGTCCGAACCGTTTCTTCTTCTCGCTGAGATCGAGAACCACATTCGTCGCCTCATTGATGGAAAGTTCACTGCTCAGGAACTCGCCGACGCGCGCGATGGAAGCGATCCTGATCGTGAGGTTTCTTCCGTCGCGGATCTAACCTTTGGTGAGTACATCCGGCTGCTTGGGAAACCAGAGAATTGGCTTAGGATCAAAATCGGGGTAGATCGAGCCGTGTTCGTAAAAGAGCTGGAACGCATCAGAACTATTCGCAACGATGTTATGCACTTTGACCCCGACGGAATCGCGGTTTCCGACCATGAAACCTTACACCGTTTCGTACGCTTTCTTCATCAGCTGCAAGAGATTGTCGGGCCGCGGAGGGGCGATCGAAGCGCCGGCTGAACATGCGATTCGAAACCGATCTTCGCGAGAGCGCATACGCACTTGCTTGGCCGATTAATGGCAACGATATGCTGATAATGCGCTCTGACCACGTTTGTAGGATGTGACGGACATGTGCTGTTGCGGCCCGTCTCTCCCTGTGACGCTGTGCTGCGGCACTGCATGGCTGGCGATGCCGTAACATGATGAAATTAAACGGCTTTGACGCTCAAAACGCGTCGATTGTGATTCCAGTTGTCGTGGGTTCGAATCCCATTAGCCACCCCAATATCTCGTCCCGTCTTTATGCCGTCCGACATCGTGTAGTCTTCTTTCGATATGTGGTTGGACGCGGCCTTCGTCCACACCCACGCGTCCGTTTCCACCTATCCGGGGCCATTCCGTAGCTCTCCGCTAGAATTAATACATAGGCCGCGCCCAACCAACCGTATCGCGACCCATGTCTAACAAAGGGAGAGCCATGCCATCCTCGATACCCGTCGTTACGCCGAATCGCGCGCGCCGCCGCCTTCTTAAGGCCACTGGCGCAAGCGCCGCCATGCTCGGCTTTCCGGCCATCGTTCGCGCGCAGACGAAGACGATCACCACGACCGGCTACGGCGGCATCTACGAGAAGCACTACCGGCCGAACGTCATCGAGCCCTGGGAGAAGAAATCCGGCTACAAGGTCAATGTCATCACGACCGGCGGCGCCGACCAGTGGCTCACGAACGCGATGGTCAACCGCGTGAAGCCCGAGATCGATGTGCCGTTCCTGTCGCTCCCGGTTACCCACACCGCGATTAGATCAGACGGTGTCTTCCTCGATCTCGACGAGAAGATGATCCCGAACGCGCGGCATGTCGATCCGTTCTTCTTCGATTTCTTCGACCGAAAGGCGATCGGCTTCAACTACGCCCCATATGGGCTCTTCTACCGCACCGATCACATCAGGACTCCGCCTATTAGCTGGGCGGATCTGTGGAAGCCCGAACACGCCGGCAAAATCCTGCTCCCCGACACGACATCGGGCGGTGCCGAGGAGACGGTGGTGATCGCCGCCATGTTGAACGGTGGCAGCGTCACGGATCTCGATCCCGGCTGGGCTGCGCTTCGCAAGCTGAAGGACAACGTGCACCGCTTCTTCAAGAACAACAACGAGCCGGTACCGATGTTGCAGCGGGGCGAAGCATCGATTGGCGGCTGGTATAGCGCCCGGGTGTACGGTCTCAAGGACGCCGGGGTGCCGATCGATTTTGTCACCCCGAAGGAAGGCGCACCGATAGGGCTCCTCAGTTTCCATGTGGCACGCAACACACCCAATCGCGACGCCGTACTCGACTTCATCAACTTTGCGCTGTCGAAGGAAGCGCAAGAAGGCTTCGGCAACGGCATCGAGTACGGCGTCTGCAACCGACTCGCCGAATTCAAGGGTCGCGCGAAGGAACGCGTGACGCCGCATGACAAACTTCTGCGTATCGATTGGCGCAAGGTCGAGATCGCCAAGGTCAGCGAACGGTATCGACGCGAAATCACCGCCTAGCGCGGCCGTCGAACGGGATGGGCGGGTTAGCGGCGCGCGAGCGGCTTCGCACGGTATGGCTCGCCACGCCGGCGCTCACGCTGCTGGTAGGCCTGATCGCGCTGCCGACGGCGGGCCTGTTTGTGCTAAGCCTTGCCGAAAATTTCAAGCCCGGCGATTCCTTCGAAGCATTGTTCGCCGGCCGGTTCGGCTGGGCGAACTACGCGCGCCTCGCGACCGACGAATTCGTGATCGGCCGCCTGCTTCGCACGCTTGCGATCGGCGCGATCGTGACCTTCGGCACACTTCTTCTTGGCGTGCCGCTTGCGATGGCATTGTGGCGAATGAACGGTCGTGCAAAAGCGCTGATGCTTGCTCTGGTGCTCACACCGCTCCTGGTCAGCATTGTCGTCAGCGCATACGGCTGGAGCGTCCTGCTCGGACAGCGCGGCCTCATCAACGACACATTGCGAAGCCTTGGCCTGATCAGCCGCCCGTTGAAATTGATGCATTCGGACTTGGCGATCGTACTTGGCCTCGTTCATATTCTGCTGCCATTCATGGTGCTGAGCGTGCTCGCTGCGCTCGAGCGTGTTCCGTTGGCGATCCTCGAAGCGGCTGCGACGCTCGGCGCATCGCCGTTGCGTGTGCATGGCGCGGTGACCTTGCCGCTGGCGACCGCCGGCATCCGGAGTGGCATCCTACTCGTCTTCAGCCTCGGAGTCTCGGCGTTCGTCACACCGGCCATCCTGGGAGGTAACGGCACCCCGGTTTTCCCGATGGTGGTCTACGAGCAATTCTCGGCGTCGTTCCAGTGGGCGTACGGCGCGGCACTCGCGATCGCGCTGCTCGTCATCACCGGTTGCATTGTCGCGCTGTACCTTGCGAGCACGCGCCCCACGATCGAGGCGAAATGATGCTTCGGATCGCGACCTTTGTATGGCTCGGTCTGACCCTTGCTTTCATCGCGGCGCCGACCGCGATCGCCGTCATCGTGGCGTTCTCCGCTGCCGAAGTGGTCAAGTTTCCGCCGGACGGATTCACCGTCAAATGGTTTTCGATCGCATGGCGACAGGAACTCTTCTGGCGTGCCGCGTTGATCAGCTTCGCCCTCGCGCTGGCTGCAATGGCGATCGCGGTACCCGCAGGGGTGGCGGGCGCGCTGGCGATCCGGCGCGCTTCGAGGCAGGTGCGGCATCTGCTTGAGCTCGTGTTCATGTCACCGCTCCTGGTGCCCGCGATCGTGTTGAGTCTGGCGATTCTCGTCGGCTCGGTCATGCTCGGCGCAAGTGACGCGCCGCTCCGGCTATGGGCGGCGCACACGGTGATCGTGCTTCCATACGTGGTGCGCACCACGCTCGCGAGTCTGGCCGGCATGCCGGCGGGCGTCGAGGAGGCGGCGGCGACGCAGGGCGCGAATCCTTGGCAAGTCTTTCGTCATATCACTTTGCCGCTCGTCATGCCTGGCGTGCTCGCCGGCGCGGCGTTTGCGTTCATTATCTCGTTCGACAACGTGTCGGTGTCGCTCTTTCTAGTGAATCAGAAGACGCCGACCCTGCCGCTGGCGATCATGAACTATGTCGAGTACAACTTCGACCCGTCGGTTGCGGCGATATCGACAACGATGGTCATCTTGTCGCTCGCGATCGCGTGGCTGGTCGAGCGCATGGTCGGATTGCGGAGGATCCTCGGATGATTGTGTCTGCGAGCGCGGCGCTCGAGCTCGATCGTGTGGTCAAGCGCTTCGGCTCCATGGTCGCCGTCGACGATGTGTCGCTCGCGGTCGCGCGCGGCGAATTTATCGCGCTCCTTGGGCCGAGCGGTTGCGGGAAAACGACCACATTACGGATGATTGCGGGGCTGGAACAGGCGAGCAAAGGAATCATCCGGATCCGCGGCGCGGATGTGACCGCGCTGCCCACTTACCGGCGCGACATCGGTATGGTGTTCCAGAGCCTCGCGCTCTTTCCGCATATGACCGTCGCCCAGAACATCGGCTTCGGCCTGCGCATGCGCGGGCGCCCGGCGGCCGATATTGATCGCGACGTCAAGGCGGCACTCGGGCTGGTGCGACTAGTCGGCTATGGGGAGCGAATGCCCGCGTCGATCTCGGGTGGGCAGCAGCAGCGCGTCGCGCTCGCCCGCGCGCTTGCAGCGCGACCGACGATCATCCTCTTGGACGAGCCATTCTCGGCGCTCGATCGCAAGCTGCGGGAAGAGTTGACGCTCGAATTCGCCGAGTTGCTGCGCCGAATCGAGGCGACGACGGTCTTCGTCACGCACGATCAGGAAGAGGCGTTTGCGATGAGCCAACGCGTCGCGGTCATGCAATCGGGTCGCATCCTGCAGATCGCTCCGCCCGCCGAAGTGTTCGCACGTCCGGCCGATGTCGAGGTCGCCCGCTTTGTTGGGATGAGCAACGTGTTCGAGGCGACGGTGGATTCGAACGGGATCGCCGCCAAATGCCCGATTGGTACCGTATCCCTGCCGACGCGGTTCGAACCGGGTTGCCTCGTGGTGCTCGGTGTGCGACCGGAACATGTTCAGCTCGATGATCACGCGAGCGGCAAGCAGACATCTTTCGATGCAACCGTGCGTTCGACTGCATTTCGCGGGCGGCATGTCAGCATTGTCCTGTCGATTTCGCCCGCTGATGCGCGCATCGATATGCTGTTGCCGCACGGCGCGCCAATTCCCCCGGTGGGCGAGCGCATTCGCTGCTTCGTCAATCATGATGCGTTCCACCTGATGCCGATTCCAAAGGAGTCTTCACTTTGATGATTGTGCAGGGCCACTGCGCGCTTGGGTTCGAATCGGTGCGTGATGTATTCCAACAAAACTTCACCGAGCGTGGCGAAGTGGGCGCGGCTATAGCGGTGTTCATCCGCGGCGAACCGGTCGTCGATCTGTGGGGCGGCATCGCCGATACCGCCTCGCAACGTCCATGGGAGCGCGACACGCGTGCGTGCATGATGTCGGTCGCGAAGGGCGTCACGGCCCTTGCGGTGCATCGTCTCGCGGGTGCCGGTCACCTCGAGATCGACCGTCCGATCGCGGCGTACTGGCCCGCGTTCGGGGCAAACGGTAAAGCGACAATTACTCTTCGGCAGGTGCTTGCGCATACCGCAGGATTGCCCTTTGCCGAGGGCGTGCCGCGCGGCGGCCTCTACGATTGGCACCGGATGACCGATGCGCTCGCTGGCCAAACACCGGTGTTCGCGCCAGGCAGCGTACGCTGCTATCACAGTGCAACCATGGGATTCATCGCGGGCGAAGTGGTGCGGCGGATCACCGGGCGCACGATCGGCGCGATGGTCGCCGAGATGTGTGCGCCATTCGATGTCGACTACCGGATCGGGCTGACCGACGCGGAATCCAAGCGTTGCGCGACCATGATTCCGTCGACCGGCAACATTCTGGATATTGCGAAATCGCAGCCCGATTCGCTCTTCGGCAAAATGTGGTTGCCGATCGGCGAGAACGAGGACTTCAACACGCCGGCGTGGCGTACCAGCGAGATACCGTCGGCGAACGGGCACGGTACCGCGCGAGGTGTTGCGAAACTCTACAGCGTCGCGGCAAGCTCCATTGCGTTCGGGTCGCCTGGACCCGTCGCGCCGGCGGCATTGCGCGTGGGCATTGCCGAGCAATGGGGTGGGCGGGAACACAGTACCGGACTCTACTGGCGGCAAGGATTGGGATTCTTTCTGAACTGGCCACCAAACCGGCCAATGGGCCCGAACCCGGAAACGTTCGGGCACTCCGGCGCCGGTGGTGCGCAGAGTTTCGGCGATCCCGATTCGGGTCTGGGCTTCTGCTATGCACCGAACCGCATGCATAGCGGCATCGACATCGGGCCGCGCGCGAAACCGCTGATCCACGCCACGTTCGAGGCAATCGCGAAACGACCGAAATAGGGGCAGGTCTGCTCGTCAGTGGGTCGAAGACGGATGCTTGAACACCACGACCGCGCGGCGCTCGGCGATCCGCCAGCCCGTGGAAGTCGAGACGAAGCGATCATGGTACTCGGCGATCATTTCCGGCTCGATCATCGGAGTTGGAATCGTCGCCGCGCCAAAATGCCGGTACAACGTCAGATATGACGTGCCGGTCGCCTGATCCCGATCGATCACGTCAATCAGGATATTGAAACAGAGGTGACGCACGACGGCGTCGCGCCGACGCTGCCTCATCGCCGCCCGAATCGCCTCCCGGCCGCGCAGCGGGTGGTCACCTCGATGCAGCAGCGCATCTTCCGCGAACAGCGCCGCGAACGCATCGTCTTGAAATGAATCCGCGTAGCGTGCGTAGAGCAGGACGAGTCGCTCACACTCGCGCTCGATGCGATGACATTCGTCAGTCGGAAGCCCGGCGTTCATGGCGGTCAGAATCCTCGCACGCCTAGACAGCGACTGCAGTGATGCCGGCCTGCCAGGATACGACCAATTCTTCTGCTGAACAAACCTTGGCGAAATAGCGCCCGAGGGTCTCGAGAGACGCTTCATGCAGGTGTCGCACATGACCGCGACACGCGACCGCCTCGCGCGGCACGATCATCCGATAGTCACGCATCATGCCGTCCCGCACCGTCGATTCGACACACACGGGCGTCGCGGTGCCGATCACCACAACGGTGCGAATTCCATTTGAGCGGAGCAGCGTCTCGAGCCGTGTGTCGACAAAAGCGCTGTAGCGATGCTTGATGACGACCGGCTCGCCGGCGTGCGGCGCAAGATCGTCGATCGGCTGCGCTCCCCATGAATTCGGCAAGCAGATGCGAGCCTCCAGAGCCGGTTCGTCGCCGGTCCTAAACAGTGTTGCCGGTGAGGCGTTCAACTCGCCATACTGGGCATGCACGTGTATCACCATGACACCAACCGCCCGGGCCGCCGCGATGATCCGTCGCTGGATCGGCACGACATCGCGATTGAATGAAATGTCGTTACCGAGGCGCGCCATCAGACCGTCAGGATGGCAAAAATCGTTCTGCATATCGATCACAAGGAGGGCAGTGCGCGCTGGGTCGGGATCCGACGCGGCGCGCGCGGCTTTCGCGCTCGTATGCCATGCGCGCTCGGGTGCTCGGCCGGCAAATTCCCATGCGGCGACGATCGATTCGGCATCAACGACCCGACTCATCGTCATAGCCAGCTTGCGAAGCGATGCGTCGTGTAGTTCGCGCGCATACGAGGCGCATGCGTTATTCGCGATGACCACATGGAAGTTCCGGAAGAAGGCATCGCGTGCGCTGGATTCGACGCAGCCGCTCGTGACGACACCAGTCATCACGACGCTTTCGATGCCGTTCGAGCGCAGGTAGAGATCGATCGGCGAATCCCAGAACGCGCTGAACCGGTGCTTAGTCAGCACCACTTCGCCCGGACGATCGATTGGTTGCGCCGGTGCGAACCATTGAGCACCCCACGAACCTTCGCACAGGCGAACCGGATCCTCGCCGCCGCGCGACAAGATCTCCGCCAAGGGCGCGCCCTGCACAACGAGGTCATAGGAGGCACGCACCCAGAGAATCAGCATGTCGGCCACCCGTCCCGCCGCAACGAGTGAGGCGACATGCTCGGCCATCGCCGGCATCATCGACAGGTCGGCGCCGATGCGACCGTAGTAACCATCGCGGTGACAGAAATCGTTCTGCACATCGATGACGACGAGCGCCGTGCGTGACGGATGAATATGGTCGGCCAGCGGTCGATGTAGAGGAAGTGGGGCGCGTGGATTCATTCGTGTGCTCTCCTAGCCGGGAAGTATATGGCGATTTCTCAAGCCGAAGACCTTGCGGGTCGGCTGCAATGACGGTGGGCATCCGGAGTCGTGGAACATCCACTTTGGTCACTAACGAATCAAGTCGCGGCACTCTTTGCAAAAACTGGAGGATTTACAAGGGGATCGCGAGATCCCTTGTTCCAACAGCGGGGACATGCACGGGCGGCGTCCCTCTTGTTCGTATGAGATTTCTTCCCGGCCCCATTAGCGCCTCCACTATTTGGTTCTCGATCGGCCGGCTTAGGTTCTTTCGAATTTCGCACTCGCGCTGTACGCGGACAGACCACGCCTGGCGTCGGCGATTCCGACAAGCTGGTAAATTGCGCGAATCAATCGAACCGCGATCAGGATCCCAGCTTGGAAACCGTAATCATCGTTGGTGGAGGCGTATGCGGTCTTGCGCTCGCCTTGAACCTGCATGCGCGCGGCATTTCCTGTCGCGTGTTCGAGCGGGCCGAAGACGTCAAGGAACTCGGTGTCGGGATTACTGTACTGCCGCATGCGATGCGTGAGTTTGTCGCGCTCGGGATCGGCGACGAGCTACTCGCTGCGGGCATCGAAACGCAGCAGAGTTGCTTCTTCAATCGGTTCGGGCAACTCATCTACAAGGAAGCACGAGGCAAGCTGGGCGGGTATCCCTATCCGGAAGTCGGTATTCATCGCGGCAAGCTTCATCGAATTTTGTTCGAAGCCGCAATGAAGCGTCTTGGTCCGGAGCGGATCCGTACGAATCATTCATGCGCGCAGATCGAACAGAACGATGAAGGCGTCACGGCCCATTTCACGGAAACATCGACGGGGCGGCAGCTCGATGCGATCAAGGGCCAAGTCGCAGTCGCCTGCGATGGCGTGAACTCGGTGGTCCGCAAGCGGTTCTATCCGACCGAAGAGGTCGCGTTCTCCGGGATCAATACCTGGCGCGGCGTCACGCGCCGCAAGCCCATCATCGGCGGGCGCAGCTATATGCGGGTCGGGTCGATCCTCACCGGCAAGATGGTGATCTATCCCATCATCGATAGCATCGACGACAACGGCAATCAGTTGATCAACTGGATGGCGGAAATCCAGCAGAACACGACGATCGCGAACGACTGGAACAAACCGGGCAAGCTTGCGGATTTTTCTTCGATCTATGCGAGCTGGCGGTTCGATTGGCTCGATGTCGCCGAGATGATCGAACGTGCGGACCAGATTCTCGAATATCCGATGGTCGACAAGGATCCGATCGATCAGTGGACCTTTGGCCGGATAACCTTCGCAGGCGATGCGGCGCATCCGATGTATCCCCGCGGGTCCAATGGTGCGGCCCAAAGTGCAATCGATGCACGCACCTTGGCCGATTGTTTGCAGAACGCTGCTGATCCCCGTGACGCGCTTCGTGATTACGAGCTCAAGCGACGGGAAGTCACTGCGAATATCGTGCGCACCAACCGTAAATTTCCGCCGGATTTCATCAACATCAAGGTCGAGGAGCTCGTTGGTGATCGCCCATTCGACGATCTCGACAAATACATTACGCAAGCAGAGCTTCACCAGCTTTCCGAGAACTATAAGAAGGTGGCCGGCTACGCGTTGACCGATGTTGCCGCGGCGAAGACCTGACGTGCGGCGCAATGTGTATGCGCAGTCGCGCAACGCGTACGCGCGTTCGCGCAACCTGTCTGCGCGTTCGCGCAGTACGCGAAGCCACGTGCTGCGATGATCAAGCCCAGCGACATTCCCTCGGTCGACCGGTTGTTGGGCCAACCGGCCGCGCTCGCATATGGTGAGCGCTATGGACGGGCGTTCACCACCGGCACGCTGCGTGCGCTGCTCGCGGAAACACGAGAACGCGCTGTCGGCGACAACGACATTCCAATCGAGGCGGTTGCTGCCGATCGCCTCCTGTCGCTGCTCGGTGAGCGGCTTGCGCGAGCCGACGCATCCACGATTCGCCGCGTTTTCAATCTCACCGGTGTCGTGCTGCACACCAACCTCGGCCGTGCGGTGATGGCCGAAGAGGCGATTGCCGCTGCGATCGAGGCGATGCGACATCCTGCGACGGTTGAATTCGATCTTGCGAAAGGGCAGCGCGGCGACCGCGACGACGTGGTGGAAGCGTTGATTCGCGAGATGACCGGCGCGGAGGCGGCGACCGTCGTGAATAACAATGCCGCGGCCGTCCTGCTTTCGCTCAATACCTTGGCCGTCCGCAAGGAAGCGATCGTCTCTCGTGGCGAGTTGATCGAAATCGGCGGCGCATTTCGTATCCCCGATGTCATGACACGTGCGGGCTGCAAGTTGCGAGAAGTAGGGACGACCAATCGCACCCATCTGCGCGACTTCGAGGAAGCGATCGGTCCGCAGACGGCAATGCTGCTCAAAGTGCATACGTCGAACTATGCGGTCGTCGGATTCACCAGCGCGGTGGAAGTTGCCGAACTCGCGCCTGTGTCGCGCGCGCATGGGCTGGTGTTGATGGAAGACTTGGGCAGCGGCACCTTGGTCAACCTTGAGCAATGGGGGTTGCCGCATGAGCGCACGCCGCGCGAATCGATCCAGGCCGGCGCCGATCTCGTCACCTTCTCGGGCGACAAGTTGTTGGGCGGCCCGCAATGCGGGCTGATCGTGGGTGGGAAAGACCTGATTGCAAAGATCCGGAAGAACCCGTTGAAGCGCGCGTTGCGGGTCGACAAGGTGACTTTGGCGGCCCTAGCCGCGACGCTGAAGCTTTATCGTGATCCGGAGCGGCTCGCCGAACGATTGCCGACCCTTCGCATGCTATCGCGCAGCGTCCAGTCGATCAGCGAACAGGCGGAACGCATTGCCCCGCACCTGCGCGCCCGATTCGGTGAACGGTTCACGGTGGAAGTTCGTCCTGCCTTGAGCCAGATCGGCAGCGGCTCGCGACCGCTCGACCTCCTGCCCAGTACAGCGATTGCGATCGAAGCCGGCGGACCGAAGAAGGGCGCCGGAACGCGCGTTGCGGCGATTGAGAAGGCGTTCCGGACATTGCCGGTTCCGGTGATCGGGCGGATCGAACACGATGCGTTCCTGCTCGATCTGCGCTGCCTTGATGATGAGCCGTGCTTTCTCGCGCAGCTCGAACGGTTATCCTGATACGCAATCCATTCAATGAAGGAAATTCAATGAGCAATGAAGTTCTGGTGAAGCAGGACGGGCCGATTCTTCATATCACCCTCAACCGCCCGGATGCAGGCAATGGCGTGACCGATCCGATGGCGCGCGAGCTCACGGCGCTCCTCAGTCAGGCGCACGAGAACGCCGACATGGTGGTGTTGCGCGGGAGCGGCAAGGATTTTTGCGTCGGGCGAGCCGTGTTTACTGCACCCGGTACGACGAATGCGATCCCCGAGGCCTACGCGCGACGCGCGGCGTACGACGTCATCTTCGACGCCTATTGGGCCGTCCGGCGATCACAGGTGCCTGTCGTTGGCGTCATTCAGGGCCGCGCGATGGGCTTTGGTCTGGCCGTTGCCGCGCTTTGTGATGTTTCATTCGCAAGCGACGCCGCCACCTTCAACATTCCGGAGATGGCACACAACATCATGCCGACCATGGTGATGTCGGCGCTCTTTGATCGCATGAACCGCAACGCGATCGCATGGATGACCTACTCGACCGACTTTATCAATGCGGAACGGGCGATGCAGTATGGGATCGTCAGTACGGTCGTTCCCGCGGCGAAGCTCGAGGCCGATGTCGCGGCGTTCTGCGAGAAAATGGCGAACACACCGCGTCCGGCGATTCGTGGGCTGAAGGAATATCTACGCGTTGCACCAACGATGGACGCGCAAGGCGGCGTCGACTACGCGCGGAGCATTCATGCGGTCGTCAACACCGCGAGCGACATGAAGGCGCGGCACCGCAAGCAAGAGTGACGGCGCCGGGGCGCATCCGCCGCTCAGTGGAAAGTGAGCTTGGCGTCCACGGCGATGCGCCGGTAGAGCGCGACATCCTCGCCGATGATCTCCGCGAGTCGCTGTGCCGTCCCGCCGATCGGCGTCAAACCAAGCTCGCCCATGCGGGCTTGAAGCTTCGCATCCGCGAGGGCGGCATTGCCCGCAGCGTTGGGCCGCGCGACAACCTCGGAAGGCGTACCGGCCGGCACTGCGAGGCTCTGACGTGTGACCAGCACGCAGCCCCGGAGGCCCGCTTCCTCGACCGTTGGTAGATTGGGAAACCGCGCGTCCCGCCGGTGGTCGAGCACACCGAGCGCCCGTACCCGCCCCGCATCGATCGCCGGTTTTGCGGCGCCATCGAATGTGAGCTGCGCATCGCCTGCGACGACCGCTTGCAATGCCGGCCCGGACCCCTTGTACGGAACGTGGACGATCTCCACTTTCGCCAAGGTCCGAAACAGCTCGGCCGCGAAGTGCACGCCACTGCCGGGCCCGGCGCTTGCATAGTTGAGTTTGCCCGGATTCGCTCTCGCATGTGCGACCAACTCGGCAACGTTGGCGGCGGGTACCGACGGGTGCACGACCAGGATCACGGCGTAAGAGGCGAGTGGTATGACCGGTACGAAATCCTTGACCGGGTCATAGGACAGCGCCTTTTCCGTCGCGGAGAGAATCCCGTGCGTCACCGAGTTTGCGAACAACACCGTATAGCCGTCGTTCGGCGCTTTCGCGACAAAGTCTGCACCGATCCGGCTGCCGCCGCCCGCGCGATTCTCGACGACCACGGGTTGGCCGAGCGCTTGCGACATGCGATCCGCAAAAAGGCGTCCGGCGATATCGGTAATCCCTCCCGCCGCGAACGGCACCACAAGGCGGATCGGTTTGACGGGATAACTTTGTGCGACAGCCGCGACGGCTCCAAGCATCAACCCGAATGCAGCCCATCGCAATGAATGGAGCGCAAGCATGGTGGGCAACGGCCGTTAGACGAATTCGGCCTTGGGTTCGCTGCCGGCGAGGATCACCATGATGAGGTGCAATCGATCCGGTTCGCCTGGTGTGACGTTCTCGAAGCGACGGATTACGCCGGGCGGTACCGCGCAGACATCGAGCGGACCGATTTCGGCAAAGTGCTGGTCATTCTTGTCGAAATAGATACGCCAACGTCCGGTATGCGGAATAAACGTTTCGTTCTGATCATGGACATGCCAGCTCGCGCCGTTGCCGGGCTTCGATTCGACATACGACAGGTTGAAGCCCTCGCGAATCACCAGACCAGGCTCGGGCGTTTTTTGGTCCTTGACACCGAGCCCCGGCCCGATCACCGCATAGTTGCGCCGTTCGTGACCCGGCAGTTTGCTGTCGGCGTAACGGTCGTCAAGGTAGGTGAGCGCCTTGAACAGGGCCATTGCATGAAAAATCGTTTACGAACAAGGGTCTGCGAAGGCAGTTGTAAACAAGTCGAATCAGGCGTTTACTCTGGTCTTTCGGGGAGACCAGAAGATGGTGGATTTCGAGCCGCTGAGT
>JBJXGX010000328.1:0-33718 GCA_046160305.1 Burkholderiales bacterium | reverse complement strand
GCAGAATCCGGTCGAGTATTGTAGCGCTGGTCGGGGTGGAGAGATTCGAACTCCCGACCCTCTGCTCCCAAAGCAGATGCGCTACCAGGCTGCGCTACACCCCGAAGGGAGGCGATTCTACGCGACCCGCACGCGATGGGTCAATCTTGCTGGCGACCTAATCTTGCCGGCGCCACCGCGCCTTCGATCACATGCCCGAACATGCCATCGCAGTCCATGCATCTTCGATGTCCCTGCCCGGTCCCCTGGCACTACTTCCGATGCCGCTTATCCTATCCATTGCGCGCGATACGATGTGCTGCTATACCATTCGCCCTCTGGAGGAAGAGCTTATGACTACTACACGTACCAGAACGGCGCCCCGTAGCCGTCCTGTCGCACCCGGTTCCGCACCCGCACCTGCATCCGCTCCCGCGCTTAATGAACCGTACATGGGCGCGCGGCACATGGCCCATTTCCGCCAGTTGCTGGTGACGCAACGCGCATCGCTTTCGCAGGATATCGAGCGCACGATCGCCGAGATTCAGCAGGACGCGACCACCTTCGCAGATCCGAACGATCGTGCGACGCAGGAATCCGATATCGCCGTCGAGCTGCGCAACCGGGATCGCGAGAGGAAGCTCATCAAGAAGATCACCGAGACCATCGCCAGGATCGATGCGGACGACTTCGGGTTCTGCGATGGATGCGGCAACGAGATCGGCCTGGAACGGCTTGAAGCGCGTCCCACAGCGACTTTGTGCATCGAATGCAAGACCGTGGCGGAAAAACGAGAAAAGCAGATGGGTGGCTAGCCCACCCGCCCTACCAAACAAAAAAGGCGCCAATGGCGCCTTTTTTGTTGCCTGCGATTCACTTCAGGTCGAGGATTGCTGGGGCGCGGCCGGCGCGGCTTCTCCGCCGATCGCTTTCATGCTGAGCCGGATACGACCTTTCTCGTCGGACTCCAGGACTTTTACTTTGACCTGCTGGCCCTCCTTGAGAAAGTCGGTAACGAGATTGACACGCTTCTCGCTGATCTGCGAAATATGGAGCAATCCGTCTTTCCCGGGTAGCACACTGACGATCGCGCCGAAGTCGAGCAGCTTCAGCACCGTGCCATCGTAGACCTTGCCCACTTCGACCTCGGCCACGATGTCGGAGATCCGCTTGCGCGCCGCCTCGCCGCCATCGGCATTGACGCAGGCGATGCTGATCGTGCCGTCGTCCGTGATCTCGATGGTTGTGCCGGTTTCTTCCTGCAGGCCCCGGATGACGATTCCGCCCTTGCCGATGACATCCCGGATGCGCTCCGGATTGATCTTCATCTTGATGATGCGGGGCGCGAAACTGGATATCTCGGTCCGCGAATGATCGAGCGAGCCGTTCATCAATGAAAGGATGTGGAGACGGCCGACGCGCGCCTGATCCAGGGCGACCTGCATAATTTCCTTGGTGATGCCTTCGATCTTGATGTCCATCTGCAGTGCGGTGATGCCACGATCGGAGCCGGCTACCTTGAAATCCATGTCGCCGAGATGATCCTCGTCACCGAGAATATCGGTGAGCACCGCAAACCGTTTGCCTTCCTTGATGAGACCCATCGCGATTCCGGCCACATGCGCCTTGATCGGTACGCCCGCATCCATCAGCGCAAGGCTGCCGCCGCAAACGGAGGCCATCGAACTCGAACCATTTGATTCGGTGATCTCGGACACCACGCGGACCGAGTAGGCGAACGATTCCGGGGGCGGCATCATTGCGGCGAGCGAGCGCTTGGCGAGACGCCCATGACCGACCTCGCGGCGTTTCGGCGTACCCATGCGGCCGGTCTCACCGGTTGCATAGGGCGGCATGTTGTACTGGAGCATGAAGCGCTCCTTGAATTCGCCCTGAATCGCGTCGACGATCTGCTCATCTCGCCCGGTACCCAAGGTAGCGACGACCATCGCCTGCGTTTCGCCACGCGTAAACAGCGCAGACCCGTGGGCGCGCGGCAAGACCCCGACACGAATGGAAATCGGACGCACTGTGCGCGTATCGCGACCGTCGATGCGGGGCGCCCCGTCGAGGATACGGTTGCGGACGATCTTCCCTTCCATGCCGAACACCAGCTCGTTGACGGTGTTCGTGTCCGGCTGCGTCGCATCGTTGGCGAGCTCTTCGGTCACGCGGGCACGGATCTCGGCAAGCCGCTTGGAGCGCGCCTGCTTCTCCTTGATATTGAAGGCGTCTCGAAGGTCGCCCTCGCAAAGGTCTGCCAATCGCGCAGCCAAGGTCTCGTCTTTCGCGGCGGGCTTCCAGTCCCACGCCGGTTTGCCCGCCTCGTCGGCAAGCTCGTCGATTGCTTTGATTGCGGCCTGCAGACCTTCGTGACCAAACATGACGGCGCCCAACATCACTTCTTCGCTGAGCTCGTTGGCTTCGGATTCAACCATCAGGACGGCATGCTCGGTCCCGGCAACGACCAGATTGAGCTGGGAGGTTTGCAACTGTGTCGTCGTTGGATTCAGAACATATTGGCCATCGATGTACGCCACCCTTGCCGCGCCAATCGGACCACTGAATGGAAGACCCGCAATCGTGAGCGCCGCTGACACGCCGATCATCGCCGGAATGTCGGGATCGATTTCCGGATTGCACGAGAGCACCGTGGCGACGCACTGGATCTCGTTATAGAAACCATCGGGGAACAGTGGCCGGATCGGACGATCGATCAATCGGCAGGTCAGAATTTCTTTCTCGGTCGGCCTGCCCTCGCGCTTGAAGAAGCCGCCGGGGATGCGCCCTGCCGCATAGAACTTCTCGACGTAATCGACGGTGAGCGGAAAGAAATCCTGCCCGGCGCGCACCGACTTGGCGGCGACGACGGTACAAAGAACCATGGTGTCATCGACGTTGACGACAACCGCGCCCGAAGCTTGTCGGGCAATCTCGCCGGTCTCGAGTGTTACTTGATGGGCACCGAAGGTAAATGACTTGCGGATCGGGGTCAAGGCAGCGTCCTTTCACCGGCAGGTCGATACGGCCCGCTCGGCTTCAACTGGGAAAATCGAACCAAATGCGGATGCGGCGCGCGCCTACTTTGCCGTGCCGCCGAATGACAGTGCGTTCGCACAAGTGAGGACGCCCACTGAACGTGGGCGTCGTCGACCATCTATTTGCGCAAACCCAGCTTGTCGATAACGGACCGATATTTGTCCGCGTCCTTGCCCTTGAGATAATCGAGCATTTTACGTCGCTGGCTTACCATCTTGAGCAAACCACGCCGCGAGTGATGATCCTTGACGTGGTCTTTGAAGTGACTCGTGAGGCCGTTGATGCGTGCAGTCAGAAGAGCGACTTGCACTTCGGGGGAACCGGTATCAGCGGCCTTGCGTTGATGCTCTTTGATCGTGTGCGCCTTTTCGGCGGCATTAGCGGCCATATGCAGCTTCTCTATTCTCGTCGATTGAATTAAGCGGCGGATTCTAGCCGGATTATCCTCTCAAAACAAGGATCTTGCGAGGCGCTTGACCGGCCGCGAAGGCCCGCGCCAAGCCCGCGCCAAACGAACCGGCGGAATCGGCGGTCCGCTCGTCATACGCCGGTCCGCACCAACCGTTCCGGTTTGATGCGACCGTCATCCTGACGCTGCACGACGCCAAGAAACTTCCCGGTCGGGTCATAGGCGCGCATGAGCACCGACTTGCCCAGGATCGGGGGCTCGGTTGAAACGGTTTGCCCAAGGACAAGCTTGCTCGTCGCGGTGTCGTCCAAGGCAATCGCCGGATACGTTCCGACCAGACTGTCTGGCGGATCCAACAGGCGATCCAGCGCGTCTTCGCCCAGGATTTCGATATCCCCCAATGCCCGCGCGCGACCAAGGTCGATCGACCCGATGGCGGTACGCCGCAGCGCCGTCAGATGCGCACCGCAGCCGAGCATTTCACCAAGATCATCGATCAAGGTACGAATGTAAGTACCCTTGCTGCAACGGATCCGCAGATGGAGCGCCGATTCGGTGGCGCTGAGCAGATCCAGGGAATGGATGGTCATCGGGCGGGCGGCGCGCTCGACCACCAAGCCGGCCCGCGCATATTCGTAGAGCGGGCGACCGTCCCGCTTGAGGGCGGAATACATCGGCGGCACCTGCAGGACCGCCGCTGCCAACCGCGCCAAGGCGGCGGCAAGCGCTGCTGCATCATGGGTGGTCGGGCGCTCGGCGACTACGGCGCCATCGAGGTCACCCGTGTCGGTGCGAATGCCTAGTCGCGCATGCGTCTCGTAGGTCTTGTCCGCCCCAAGCAGGCCGCTCGAGAACTTGGTTGCCTCACCGAGCGCGATCGGCAGGAGGCCGGTGGCGAACGGGTCGAGCGTCCCGGTATGGCCCGCGCTTTCGGCACGATAGAGGCGTTTGACCCGCTGGCACGCCGCACTGGATGAGAGCCCGGCCGGTTTGTCGAGCAGCACGACACCGGAAATCGCGCGCCGTACGATACGCGGTGCACGGAAGTCGGTGCTACGTTCGGACTTTCTGAGGCCGGGCCCGCTACTGGACATCCTGGCCGGGAGCGTCCGAATCCGGGTCGCTACGCTCCTGTCGAATCGCTTCGTCGATCAGTTTCGTGAGGTGAAAACCCCGTTCGATGGAGACGTCTTGATGGAAATGCAGCTCGGGCGTCGTATGGATCTTCATGCGCCGGCCAAGCAACCCGCGCATGTACCCGGCCGCGCTGCGCAGTCCGCTCAGTTGCTCGGTCTGCCGCGTCGCATCGGCAAGCGAGGTCACGAAGACCTGCGCATGTTTGAGATCGCGTGATACCTCGACCTCGGTAATCGTCACCATGCCGATGCGCGGATCCTTGATCTCCAAGGAGACGATCGCCGCCAGCTCCCGCTGCATCTGGTCGGCGATTCTGCGGGAGCGTTGAACGGCGGCCACGGCCGCGCTCATTGCAAGGTGCGGGCGATTTCCTGCACTTCGTAGACTTCCAGTTGATCACCGACCTGGATCTCGTTGTAGCCCTTGAGCGAGAGACCGCATTCGAAGCCACCTTTGACTTCCCGCACGTCGTCCTTGAAGCGTTTGAGCGATTCCAACTCGCCATCGTGGATGACTACATGGTCGCGGAGCAGTCGCACCCGAGCGCTGCGCTTGATCAGACCATCGAGCACGTAACAGCCCGCCACCGCGCCGATCTTCGAGATGCGGAACACCTGGCGAATCTCGACGGTACCGAGCACGCTTTCTTTCTTTTCGGGCGTGAGCATCCCCGACAACGCGGCCTTCACTTCGTCGACCGCATCGTAGATGATGTTGTAGTAGCGGATGTCGACACCCGCATCTTCGGCGCGCTTACGTGCGGTTGCATCGGCGCGCGTGTTGAAACCGATGATCACGGCCTTCGATGCGATCGCCAGATTGACGTCCGATTCGTTGATGGCCCCCACGCCGGCATGCACGACCTGGACCTTGACCTCATCGGTCGAGAGGCGCACCAGTGCGTGGGCTAGCGCTTCCTGGGAGCCCTGCACGTCCGCCTTGATGAGCAGCGCAAGCGATTTCACTCCGGCCGCCGCGATCTGGTCGAACATGTCGCCGAGCTTCGCGGCCTGCTGCTTGGCGAGCTTGACATCGCGGAACTTGCCTTGGCGGAACAACGCGATTTCGCGCGCTTTTCGTTCATCACCGAGCACGATCATTTCTTCGCCCGCGGCCGGAACATCCGCCAAGCCCTGGATTTCGACCGGGATCGACGGGCCGGCGCTGGTGATTGTCTTGCCGTTTTCGTCGGTCATCGCGCGGACACGCCCGAACACGGCGCCCGCGATAATCACATCGCCCCGCTTCAGCGTTCCGGACTGCACGAGCACCGTGGCAACCGGTCCGCGGCCGCGATCGAGACGGGCTTCGACAACGAGCCCTTTTGCCGGTGCATCGACCGGCGCCACGAGCTCGAGCACCTCGGCTTGCAGGATCAGATTTTCCAGCAAGGCATCGATCCCCTCGCCGGTTCGCGCCGACACCGGAATGAAAGGCGCATCCCCACCGTACTCCTCCGGTATGACACCGTGCGCCACGAGCTGCTGCTTCACGCGGTCGGGGTTCGCCTCGGGTTTGTCCATCTTGTTCATTGCCACGACGATCGGCACTTCGGCCGCCTTGGCATGCGCGATCGCCTCGATGGTCTGCGGCATCACGCCGTCATCCGCTGCGACGACCAGCACCACGATATCGGTCGCCTTCGCGCCGCGTGCACGCATGGCGGTAAAGGCTTCATGACCCGGCGTATCGAGGAAAGTGACGATGCCGCGCGCGGTTTCGACGTGATAAGCGCCGATGTGCTGCGTAATGCCCCCCGCCTCGCCGCTTGCGACGCGCGCTTTGCGAATGTAATCGAGCAGTGACGTCTTGCCGTGATCGACATGCCCCATGACCGTGACGACCGGCGGCCGGGTCTGCGGCTTCACATCGGGGTGCGCGGGCGATTCAACGAGGTAATTCTCCGGATCGTCGAGTTTGGCGGCGATTGCCTTATGCCCCAACTCTTCGACCACGATCATCGCGGTTTCCTGATCGAGGATCTGGTTGATCGTGACCATGCTGCCCAACTTCATCAATGCTTTGATGACCTCGGCCGCTTTCACCGATAGTTTGTGCGCCAGTTCGGCAACCGTGATGGTCTCGGGGACGGGCACATCGCGAACAACCTTCTCCACCACCTGCGGCGCGGGCCGCTCGACGTCCGTTGCGGTCTGATGGCGATGCCGGCTCCCTTTGCCGGCGTGCCACCCGCCCGGTCCGGCGGTATCGCCGCGCGTCTTGATCGTACGTTTCTTCGCTTGATCATCGCGCCAGCCGGTCGTTGCTGGTGCGGGTCTTGCCGGCTTGTCTTTCTTGGCCTTCTTGTCGGTGGCCTGATCCACTTTCGGCTTGTGCAGCGTGGTATCGGCGACCTTCGCCACCGCAGGCGCGGCGGCGGGCGCGTCGACCTGATTGGCGACAACCGGGGCCACGACGGCAGCGACTGCCGGGGCGACCCCAGCGGGCGCTGCCGGAGCGATTGCAGGTTTGCCCTTCCCGGTGGTCTTGGCTAGCTCTTCCGCTGCCTTGCGCTCTACCTCGCGCCGCTCGGCGTCGCGCTGTTCCAGAACGCGCCGTTCGCGTTCCTGCGACTCATGAACGTCGGCAGCCTGTCGCTCGGACAGTTCCTGCTGTTTCTTACCCTCGACCTCGCGGAGCTCGGTTTCCCGATCGTCGATGACCGGTGCATTCGCCGCAGCCGGCGCATCGACCGCGGCGGGCACGCCTTCGGGTGCGTCACGTTTGACGAATACCCGCTTCTTTCGCACCTCCACCTGGATCGTGCGTGGCTTGCCCTGGGCAGAGGCCGTCTTGATCTCGGTCGTCTGCTTGCGTGTGAGCGTAATCCGCTGCTTGGGCTCGGCCGCGCCGTGCGAACGGCGCAGGTATTCGAGCAGCTTGGTCTTATCCTGCTCCGATAGAACGTCGTCCGCGAGCTTCTTGCTGACGCCTGCGGCAATCAGCTGCTCGAGAAGCACCTGGGGCTGGACCTTCAGCTCTCCGGCGAATTGAGAGACGCTAGTGTGCGCCATTGGAAACCCTTACCCGTTACCACTACTGAAACCAATGCTCGCGAGCTTTCATGATCAGTACCGAGGCGCGTTCCGCCTCCATGCCGATCAGCTCGACGAGATCATCTACCGCTAGATCACCGAGATCGTCGCGCGTTCGTATATTCGCCTGGGCGAGTTGTACCGCAAGCTGTCTGTCCATGCCCTCCAGATTCAGCAGATCGGCCTCGACCCCTTCGATCTGCTCTTCACTGCGAATTTCCTGCACGAGCAAGGCGTCGCGCGCACGGCTTCGCAACTCATTGACGAGATTTTCGTCGAAACCTTCGATTTCCGTCATTTCGTTGATGGGTACGTATGCAACCTCTTCAAGAGACCCGAAGCCTTCCTGAATAAGGATGTTCGCCACTTCCTCGTCGACATCCAGCTTTTCGACGAAGAGCTTGCGGACCACCAGCGATTCTTCCTCCTGTTTTTGTTGCGACTCTTCCTCGGTCATCAAGTTGATGGTCCAGCCGGTCAGTTCGGAGGCGAGCCGCACATTCTGCCCGGCCCGACCGATCGCGATCGCGAGGTTCTCGTCGTCGACCACCACATCCATCGCGTGCCGTTCTTCATCGACGACGATTCCGGACACTTCTGCCGGCGCAAGCGCCCCGATCACGAATTGCGCCGGATCCTGCGACCACAGCACGATATCGACGCGCTCGCCCGCAAGCTCCTGCGTGACGGCCTGGACGCGTGAACCGCGAATACCCACGCAGGTGCCGATCGGGTCGATACGCTGATCGTTCGACTTCACCGCGATTTTGGCACGTACGCCAGGATCGCGCGCCGCCGACTTGATCTCGAGCAGACCTTGTTCGATCTCGGGGACTTCGAGACGGAAAAGCTCCATGATGAAACCGGGCGCGGTGCGGGAAAGAATCAGTTGCGGGCCGCGTACCCCGCGATCGATGCGAAGCAGAAAACAGCGCGCGCGATCGCCGACGCGAAGATTTTCCTTCGGGATCATCTGGTCGCGCGGCAGCACCGCCTCGACGCGCCCTGCCTCGATGATCGCGTTGCCGCGTTCGATCCGTTTGATGGCACCGCTCACCATCTTGTCGCCACGCGACAGGAAATCGTTGAGGATCTGTTCGCGCTCGGCGTCGCGGATGCGCTGCAGGATGACCTGTTTCGCCGCCTGTGCGCCGATGCGGCCGAACTCGATCGGCTCCAGCGATTCCTCGATGTAGTCTTCGACCTGGATGTCGGCGAGCTGTTTCTGCGCTTCGGTCAGGCCGATCTGCAATGGGGGTGTTTCCACAGCGTCGTCCGCCACGACCTGCCAACGACGAAACGATTCGAAATTTCCGGTATCCCGGTCGACCGCGACCCGCACGTCGACATCTTCGTTGAATCGACGCTTCGTGGCCGAGGCGAGCGCCATCTCCAGCGCCCCAAAGACGATGTCCTTGCTCACGTTCTTTTCACGTGCCAACGCGTCTACCAACAGCAGCAACTCGCGACTCATCGCACCTGACTCCAGATTCCTGCGGCGCTACAACTTCGGCACGAGGCGGGCCTTGTCGAGGTCCGCCCAGCCAAACATCAGCGCCACGCCTTGTACGGCAATCCCTATTCCGGCATCACTGGCGTCTTGCAGCACGCCGATGAACTTACGCCGACCATCCCGCGGCACCCGCAACTTGAGCTCCACCTCGCAACCGGTGAAACGCTTGAAATCCGCGGGCTTTCTCAGCACCCTGTCCAACCCCGGAGAGGACACCTCCAGCCGGTCGTACTCGACACCTTCCACAGCGAACACATGTTGCAACTGACGCGAAGCACGCTCGCAGTCTTCGACCTTGATGCCATCGGTCACCGGCCCCTCTGCATTCGCATGGTCGATGAAGATGCGCAAGAATCGCGCACGGTTCGGTAGCTCAAGGTCGACCAGCGCGTAACCGAGCGCATCGAGTGTGGTCTCGACAATCGATTCGACATCGATCGGCCGCGCCACAACCCGCTGCTTATCGGGCGCTGCGACTTGTCGCGTACGTTCCTTGCGTTCCGTTTTCAAAGCCTGACGACTAACCAGCATCTCACTGCGACATTGCAAATCCGCTGCAAGTCCAATCCCGGAAACAAAAAATGGGCGCGAAGCCCATCCCGTAAAACGTTGAAATTTTAGCAAAGAATCGCCTTTGGAACAATCGAAAAGCGACCCGCCGACCTACTTTCCGGAATCAAGAGACTGAAGCGGCCGCCAATTGGACCAGCAGATCGATCTCCGCTGTGGTCAGGTCACGCCAAGCGCCGCGGGGTAGATCGCGGGGCAGCTCAAGGGGGCCGAAACCGGTTCGGATCAATCGACTGACCGAGAGCCCGATCGCCTCGAACATGCGCCGCACCTCGCGGTTCCGGCCCTCGCGCAAGGTGCAGAGGAACCAGCGATTGGCACCCTCGCCACCGCCCGGTTCAACCGACTCGAAGCGGGCCGGCCCGTCTTCCAGGTTGACGCCCCGCCGCAGCCGCTCAAGTGCCGTACCGTCCGTGTCACCGATGACCCGTACGGCGTAGCGCCGGTCGATTCCGGTGCGCGGATGCATCAGGTGGCCCGCCAGATCGCCCGAATCGGTGAGGAGCAGCAGTCCGCTCGTATTGATGTCGAGACGGCCCACGGCGATCCAGCGCCCGAATTTCATCGTCGGCAGGCGATCGAATACGCTGACCCGATGGTCGGGATCGGCGCGGGAAACAATCTCGCCCGACGGCTTGTGATACGCGATCACACGGGGACGCTGCGGGCGGGGCGTGAGCGTGATCGTCTTGCCGTCGATCGCGATGCGCTCGCTGCCGGTTACCCGCTGCCCGAGTTCGGCCGGCAAGCCCTCGACAAGGATGCGCCCGGTCTCGATCCATGCTTCGATCTGGCGCCGGGAGCCGTAGCCATGCGCGGCCAGCACTTTCTGGATGCGTTCGGGCGATCCGGACGCCGGCCCGACGACTGCGCCGCCGGGTTCAGGCGGTTGTGGCCGCAGGCGGCGGTTCGGATTCGACGGACGACCCGGCGCCGGCCTCGCGCGCCGCAGAGGCGTCTTCTGCGTGGTCCGCTTCACTGGACGCGTCGATCGCTCCCCCGGCGTTGGCGCCGGCCTGGGCGACGGCGGACGGCGTGGCGTCTTGACTGTCTTGACTGTCTTGACCGTGCTCGGCCGTGCTGCCTTGACCGTGCCCGGCCGAGAGGGGCGGGAGTTTGATTTCGAGGCTTCTGGCGATTTCTTCAAGGGGTGGCAACTCCTGCAGGCTCCGCAGCCCCAGATCATCGAGAAACGTGCGCGTCGTACCGTACAACGCGGGACGCCCGGGCGTTTCGCGCTGGCCGACCATATCGATCCAGCCGCGATCCTCGAGCGATTTGATTACATTGGGCGACACGGCCACGCCCCGGATATCTTCGATGTCGCCGCGCGTCACCGGTTGACGATACGCGATGATCGCGAGGGTTTCCAGCACCGCGCGTGAATACTTCGGTGCCTTCTCGGGACTCAGCCGGTCCAGGTAAGCCTGCATCTGCGGCTTGGTCTGGAATCGCCATCCGGTCGAGAGCGCGATCAGCTCGACGCCGCGATCTTTCCACGCCTCGCGCAATTCATCGAGCAGGCGGCGGACGGTATCCGCACCGACTTCGTCATTGAACAGACGGCGCAACTCACCGATTCCGATCGGACGTTGCGTGGCGAGGAGTGCGGTCTCAAGGACCGCCTTCACTTCATTCGTTGTGAGCATGGGCCAAGGTGACGTAGATCGGCGCGTACGCCTCCGCCTGCGTGACGGTAATCAGGCTTTCGCGCATCAGTTCGAGGATCGCGAGAAACGTGACCACGAGAATGGGCACACCAAGATCGATACGAAACAGTTCGCGAAATTCGTGGAAGCCGCCGGCCTGGAGGGTGCGAAGCACGATCGTCATATGCTCGCGTACCGAGAGTTCTTCGCGCGAGATCTTGTGGTGCTGGCGAACGCGCGCCTGTCGCAGCAGATCGCGCCAGACCGCCTCGAGATCGGCCGGGGCAACCTCGGGTAACCGCTCCGTCAGGGTGTGCTCGATCCACACCGACACGGCGCTGAAGTCCCGTTCACGCTGCGGCAATTCGTCGATCTTGCGCGCCGCCGCCTTGATCTGTTCGTATTCGAGGAGTCTTCTCACCAGCTCCGCGCGCGGGTCGAGAAGATCATCCGGATCGCCGCCCGTCTTGGGGCGCGGCAACAGCATGCGCGATTTGATCTCCATCAACATCGCGGCCATCACGAGATAGTCGGCGGCGAGCTCGAGATTCTTTTTCCGCATGATCTCGACATACTCGAGATACTGGCGTGTAAGGGGTGCCATGGCGATGTCGAGGACGTCGATGTTCGCCTTGCGGATGAGATAGAGAAGCAGATCGAGCGGCCCCTCGAATGTGTCGAGGAACACTTCGAGCGCATCGGGTGGAATGTAGAGATCCAAGGGCATGGCGCCCATCGGCATCCCGCGGATCTTCGCGACCGAGTGCGGTGGCACCGGGTCGTCGGCCGCCGTCGCGACTGCTTCTGCGGGCAGGACGCTCATCAGATGTAGTTCAATCCCATCGCATCGCGCACGTCACGCATCGTATCGCGGGCCAGCGTGCGCGCCTTGTCGCAACCGTCCGCGATGATGTTCCGCACCAATGTCGGATCATCGAGATACGGTTGGGCACGGCCGCGCATCGGCTCCAATTCGGCAAGCACCTTGTCGATGACGGGTTGTTTGCAGTCGAGGCACCCGATTCCTGCGCTTCTGCATCCTTTTTCAACCCAGCGCCGCGTCGCGTCGTCCGAATAAAGTTGATGGAACTGCCAGACCGGACAGCGTTCAGGTTCACCCGGATCGGTCCGCTTCACGCGGGCGGGATCGGTTGGCATCGTGCGGATTTTCTTGGTAATCAACTCGGGGGAATCGCGCAGACCGATCGCATTGTTGTACGACTTCGACATCTTCTGGCCGTCGAGACCGGGCAACTTCGATGCTTCCGTCAGGAGCACTGCGGGTTCCTGCAGGATCACGCGCCCGCCCCCTTCCAGGTATCCGAACAGCCGCTCCCGATCGCCCATGCTGAGATTTTGCTGCTCTTCGACCAGTGACTTCGCGGACTCGAGCGCTTCGCCGGCGCCTTGCTCCTGAAAGCGGGTGCGCAATTCGAAATAAAGCTTGGAGCGCTTGCTGCCCATTTTCTTGGCGGCCGCCTTCGCCTTTTCCTCGAATCCGGGTTCACGCCCGTAGAGGTGATTGAACCGTCTCGCTACTTCGCGCATCAGCTCGATATGCGGCACCTGGTCTTCACCGACGGGCACGAACGCCGCGCGATAGATCATGACGTCGGCGGCCTGCAGCAGCGGATAGCCAAGAAAGCCGTAGGTCGAGAGGTCCCGGTCGGCGAGTTTTTCCTGTTGATCCTTGTAGGTGGGCACGCGCTCGAGCCAGCCCAATGGCGTCACCATCGAGAGGAGCGTGTGGAGCTCGGCATGCTCGGTAATACGCGATTGCACGAACAGAGTCGACTGGGCCGGGTCGATGCCGGCCGCGAGCCAGTCGACGACCATGTCCATCGCGTTCCGCCCGATCACCTCGGGCTCTTCGTAGTGCGTCGTGAGGGCATGCCAGTCCGCCACGAAAAAGTAGCATGGATGCTCGCTTTGCAGCCGCACCCAATTCTTGATGGCACCATGGTAATGGCCAAGATGCAGTGCGCCCGTTGGGCGCATCCCCGAAACTACACGATCGGCAAACATTATCCCTACCTGTCTATCACGTCGGCTACGCTCCGAGGCCCAGGATATGCACGAACGCTTGCCCGGCGCCATCCATCAGCGGATTGAGGAGGCCGGTCTGCATATGCGCGAACACCACCAGCAGCAGAATCGGGAAGCCATAGGGCTCCAGCTTCGCGTAGGAATCGGCCAGCCGATTCGGGAGCAGGCTGAGGGCGATACGGCCGCCATCCAACGGCAGGATCGGCAGGAGGTTGATGACCATCAGCACAAGATTAGCGGACACTCCCGCGCCCGCGACGGCCGCGAAATAGGCCCCGCCCGATGGGCTCGCGAACTTGAATAGCAGTCCCCATGCCAATGCCTGCGCGAGGTTGGATGCCGGACCGGCGGCCGCGACCAGCGCCATATCCACCTTCGGATTTCGCAGCGCGTGGACGTTGACCGGAACCGGTTTGGCCCAACCGAAAAGAAGTCCCGCGCCACCGGCGGCAGCACTACCTAGCAACATCAAGAGTGGCACGATGATGGTTCCCATCGGGTCGACATGCCGCAGAGGATTCAGGCTCACGCGCCCGAGCCGATAAGCCGTGAGATCACCGCATTGCTTCGCCACATAGCCGTGCGCCGCCTCATGCAACGTAATTGCAAAGACAAGCGGGATCGAATAGACGGTGAGCAGCCGGACCAGCTGATCGAACAGTTCCATCAGAGGCAGGAGGAATCGCTGGCGACGGTCCAATGCGGACCGACAAAACGCTGGATTCTATCAAACTCGACCCGCCCCATGGCTGACAACCGGTCTTGGACCCGATTACTGATGCAATTGCGCGACCGGCCCTTTGCCGACGCGGATGACGACGGCTTCCGGTCCGGTCAGATCGATCACGGTCGTTGGCGTCGTTCCGCATGAGCCCGAGTCGATCACCCCATCCACGGTGCTCTTCAAGCGCGCCTGGATTTCGGTGGCGTCATCAAGTGGCACCGCCTCACCCGGCAGTGTCAGCGTCGTCGAGACGAGGGGCTCGCCGAATGCTTTAAGCAGCGCCTGTGCGACGGGATGATCGGGGATACGCACGCCAATGGTCTTGCGATTGGCATGCAGGATGCGCCGTGGCAATTCACGTGTGGCGTGCAAGATGAACGTATAACTGCCCGGTGTCATCGTCTTCAGCAGCCGAAAGCGGGCGTTGTCGATCTGCGCGTAGGTGCCGAAATCGGAGAGATCCCGGCACATCAGGGTCAAATGGTGTCGGGGCCCGATGTCGCGGATACGGCGCAGGCGTTCGAGTGCATCGGAATCGCCGATCGCGCAACCAAGCGCGTAACACGAGTCGGTCGGATAAACGATCACACCGCCCGCGCGCAGAATTTCGACCGCACGTGTGACCAGACGTGCCTGGGGGTTCTGCTGATGGATCGAAAGCAACTGGGACATGGCGGACAATACTGTGTGTCACGACACCGGTTCAACCAGTTCGTGTGTCATGGCACCCGTTCAACCCGTTCGCGTGCCGCCACGTGCCCTCAGGCGAATTCGCTCCAGACGGGCGTTACCGATGGAGGCAATGCTGGCAACATTCCGAGGTCATATCGCGCATCGTTCGGATCGTGAAAATCCGATCCGCGCGACGCGAGCAAACCATGCGTTTTGCACAACAGGGCAAAGTCGATGGCCTGATCGTCGGAATGGCTCGCCGTCACGACTTCGATCGCTGCCCCGCCACAGGCCTTGAATTCGCGGACGAGTCGCATCAGTTGCTCACGGGATAGCTTGTAGCGCCCGGGATGCGCGAGTACCGCGACGCCGCCGCTCGCGCGAATCCAGCCGACCGCCTCGCTCAGGTCGGCCCATTGATGCCGTACACAACCGGTGCGCCCGGCCGACAGATAGCGCTGGAAAACGTCGGTCATGTCCCGTGCATAACCTTGCGCGACAAGAAATCGCGCGAAGTGGGTCCGGCTGATCAGATCGGGATTGCCCGCGAATGCATAGGCGCCATCGAGGCTGCCTTTGATGCCGGCCGCATTAAATTGTTCCGCAATCCTCTCTGCCCGCGAGCGCCGCGAGAAACGAATTTTTTCGAGCCCTGCGCCAAGACCCAGATCCTTAGGGTCGACATTGAGACCCACGACATGAAGATTCTGAAAACTCCACGTAACGGAAATTTCAACGCCGCCGATGAATCGCATCCCGGTCCCGGCAGCCGCCTCGCGCGCCTCGGCCAGACCTTGTGTCGAATCGTGGTCGGTCAGGGTCCATAGCGAAACGCCGTTGGCCGCGGCGCGCCCGGCGACTTCCGCCGGACTAAGCGTTCCGTCCGACACCGTTGAATGACAATGAAGATCAGCGTTCAAGCGTAGAAGTCAATCGAAAATTATTGTTGAAAACTTGCTTCGGAGGTCTGGCACCGCGCGATTCGCGCGATTCGCGCGCATCCGAGCAACGTGCCCGTGACGCTAACACAGCGGACGTTACAGGCCATCGAACGGCTCTGGCCCCGCACGCAAAAAGTCCTCGATCGCCGCGGCGAGGCGCTCGGGCTGATCATGATGAATCATGTGACCCGCCGCCGGAATTTCTATTTCATGCAACCGTGGGAACGAGCGCTTCCGTTCCGCCAGCGCATGGGCATCGAGCCCCATCCTCTTCAGCGTTTCGGTTTCTCTACCCGTCACCCATAAGACGGGTGCCTCGATTGCCCGCCAGCACGCATGGGCTTCTTCGATCCGATATAAGTTGGGATTGACCCGCTTGTGCGCCGGATCACTGCGAAGCTCGACGCGGCCATCCGCTCGTCGATCCCCCCAGTGCGGGGCGAGGAACGCTGCACGTTCAGGGGATAGGCGCGGATTCTTGGACCGCAGACGGGCTGCCAACTCATCGAAGCTTGCATAGTCGCGAAATCCCTGCCGCGTCTTGATTTCATCAAGCCATCGACCATAGCGACGTGGGGCCTGGTCCGGCAGGGTCGCCCCCATCCCGAACCCTTCCACGTTCACGAGTTTGGCCACGCGCGCCGGTCGAATGCCGGTGAACATCGATGCGACGTTGCCGCCCATGCTGTGCCCCACCAGCACAACCGGCGCGGTCGGCGAGTAGGCGTCGATCAAGGCATCGAGATCGGCAAAGTAATCGGGGAACCAGTAAGAGTCGACGCCGCACCATTGCGTCTCGCCGAATCCGCGCAAGTCGGGCGCAATGAATCGGTAACGCCCCTTGAACGCATTGACCACGAACTGGAACGAGGCACCGACATCCATCCAGCCATGCAACATCATGATGACGGGCGCATGCACTGCGCCCCAGGTGCGGCAGTGGTATCGCAAGCCGCGAATCGACAAATACTCCGAACCGCTCTGTTTCAAAGATGCTCCTTGCGTCGCGCCATTCTCGAAGGCGCTCAATGGTATCAGTCGTATGCCCGCGTCCTGTACGAATGCATCATGCGCGCGAAGGCGTGGACGCAGCCGCTTACGCGTTTGCTACCATGCCCCGTCTTCCCGCTTGTCACTTTCCCTAGAGGTTCGTGCATGTCCGTGTTCTCGCTTGGCGATCGTCAAGTTTCGTTTTCCAGCAGCGATTGGTTCGTCGCCCACAATGCCACGGTGATCGGATCGGTCGCGCTGGGTCATCAGGCCAACGTCTGGTTCAACGTCGTGATCCGCGGTGACAGCGAACTGATCACGATCGGGGAACGCTGCAATATCCAGGACGGATCGGTCCTCCATGCCGATCCCGGCGCGCCGCTTACCTTGGCCGCCGACGTCAGCGTTGGACATCTCGCGATGTTGCACGGATGCTTCGTGGGAGAGGGTTCACTCATCGGCATCAATAGCGTCGTCATGAATCACGCGCGTATCGGCAAACACAGCATCGTCGGCGCCGGTGCGCTCGTTCCGGAAGGAAAGGAATTTCCGGACGGCGTGCTGCTGCTTGGATCGCCGGCCAAGGTCGTTCGTTCCGTACGCCCCGATGAAATCGAGTGGATCGCCGGCATCGCCACGGGTTATGTCAATCGCGCGCATCGATATCAGCGCGCGCTGAAGCCGCAGGAAACCGGTTGATCCGCGCCCGATAGGCGTGCGCTCAACGATTCGGCCGGACACGATCACCGAGGTATTGCCCGAGCAGAATCCGGCTCTCTTCAAGCTGGGCTGCCAAATCTTCGATGAGGGCAGCGCCTTCGTGTTCGAGCTGGTCATTCGATCGTCCTCGAATGTCCGAACAGGTGCGCATCATGCCAACTGCGCCGATGCTGCCCGACGTCCCTTGCATCGCGTGCAAGGCGTCGTGCACGCACGACAACCGACCCGACCCCAAGGCCTCGCGCGCGAGACGAAGCTGCTCTTCCGAATCACGTAGAAATCCGGCGACCAGGGTCACCAGAAATTCCGGGTCCGTCGACAGGTTATCGAGCGATGAAAACGTTTCGAGATCAATCCGTGCGGTGGTCGATGGGACCATCGAAGCCTCGTCTTGCTTTCCCGCGGGAAGGGATCTCGTCACGCGGCCGCGCGCCTATCCGGCAGAACCCTAACGCGGCGCCATGCGAATCGCGCCATCCAATCGGATTGTTTCACCGTTCAGCATCTCGTTTTCGATGATGTGGCGAGCCAGCGCCGCGTATTCCGACGGGCGCCCCAACCGTGAGGGAAAGGGAACCTGCCGGCCAAGCGAGTCCTGAATTTCCTTGGAGAGGCCCTTCAAGAGCGGTGTCTCGAAAATTCCCGGAGCAATGGTGCAGACGCGAATCCCGTCGCGCGAAAGATCGCGCGCGACCGGCAAGGTCATGCCGACGATGCCGCCTTTTGACGCCGAATACGCAGCTTGTCCAATCTGGCCATCGTACGCGGCGACCGACGCTGTGTTCACGATCACGCCTCGCTCGCCGGCCGCGTTCGGTTGACCCTTCACCATTTGCGTTGCGGCAAGCCGGATCATATTGAAGGAGCCGATCAGGTTCACCTGGATCACCCGACTGAATGCGGCCAGATTGTGCGGGCCATCCTTACCGACCGTTTTTTCACCGACGGCAATACCCGCGCAATTGATCAGGCCCTGAAGCGCGCCGAACTCTTTGATCGCGGCCTGCACGGTCGCTTGGCCGTCTGCTTCGCTCGTCACATCGCACTTCGCGAAACGGGTACCGGCGCCGAGCTCGGCCGCCAGCGCTTGTCCGCGCTCGGCCTGAACGTCGGCGATGATGACGCGTCCGCCGTTTTCAATGAGCATACGCGTGGTCGCTTCACCAAGACCCGACGCGCCACCCGTGACGATGAACGTACTACTTTTTATCTGCATCGACTCGCCCTTTCAAGATCGTTTGCACGCGCTCAGCCGGTTGAGAAGTCGTGACCTGTTACGCCGCAACCGGATTCATCGCGCGCGACAGGCGCCGGCGCTTCAATAGGCCGATCAAGATTCCCGCGATCGTCACGATGATCGGCATGAATGCGATATTGAGCACCTTGGTCCAGAACTGAAGCGCCTCGCTATCGGCACGCAGGTCGCGCCGAACATCCTTCAGTTCCTTCCGGGTCTCCACGACGCGCTTGCGGAAATTGTCGACCTCCTCTTGCTGCTCCGGGGTGAGCGCAACCTTCGTCGTCGGATCCGGTTTCTGACCCGGTGCGGGCTTCTTTTCAAGCGCGGTGAGTTTCTCCTTGGTTTGATTCAGGCTGTCCTCCAGCTCTTTCATCTTGCCAAGGTAGGCCTGCTGCGCCTCGGCCTCCATCTG
Source organism: Burkholderiales bacterium (assembly GCA_046160305.1). Classification (GTDB taxonomy): domain Bacteria; phylum Pseudomonadota; class Gammaproteobacteria; order Burkholderiales; family SG8-39; genus SHXR01. The sequence continues at coordinate 14,642 of JBJXGX010000328.1, read as the reverse complement.
CTTCACGACGGTGAGCGGTCGTGTCGCGATCGAGCGGCTGGCGAGATTGATGAGCGTCGGGTCACCAGCCATTTGCTCGACGACCGCCTGGAACAACGGAAGATTGCCGTTGGCGGGAATAGCGATGCGACGGCCGAACATCTCCTGGATCTGCACCGCGGCGCCATCCTGCAAAAAGTCGCTGTCGGCGAACAGGACGACCGTGTTCTCTTCCTTGGCCTCCTTCAGCTGATTCGCATCGACCGGTGCCGCAAGGGGTTTCGGGGCCGCTTTCTTTGCCGATGCGTCCTTCTTGTCATCCTTGGCGTCTTTCTTCGGTTCTTCCTTTACCGGTCGACCGTCGGGGAACGCCGTCTTGAATTTCCCCGATACTTTGATCGCGATCGCAAGTTCCTTACCGCCGGACGCGAAGCTGCGGATCGCTTCTTGTCCGCGTTTGTCCGCGGCGGTCGAACCATCGATCAATTGCGAGTTTTTCGAGGATTTCAGAAGCACCGTTTGCGACAGTCCCTCGACCAATTGGCCACCGAACGCGCCAGCCATCGGAATCAGCGAGTTCGGGATCAGGCTCGTGGCCACATCGGTCCGGTTGATGTACGGACCATCGAGCGCGAGCACGGTCGGCATCATTCGCTGCCCCTGGCCCGCCGCGTTTTCCAGATCAAGCACGATCTTGCCGGTATCCATCTCCACGCCCCACGCCTTGAACAGCTTGTCGAGTGAAGACGATGTGCCGCCTTGAAACTGCGGCATACCGGGGATCTGGTCGAGATAGGCATGCGGATCGACGAAAGCGATCAAGCGCCCGCCACGCAGAATGAATTGATCAATCGCGTATTGAGCCTGATCCGATATTCCCCGTGGATGGATCACGAGCAGCGTCTTGATTTCGGGCTTGATCTCCTCGGCATCGAGACCCACGCGTTCGACTTTGTAATCCTTTTCCATCTCGCTGTAGAAGATTTGCGGCGGCTGCGGACCGCCCTGCCCCATCATCATCGCCATCGGATTACCAGTCACGGGCAACGGCGTCATCACGCCGATCACCGGTTTCTCCTTGGTGGCGACACGCGTGATCGCGCGGGTCAAGTCGTACTCGATCAGGCGCTCGCGATCCGCCGACAAAGACGGGATGGCTGCCTTCTGCTCGCCCTGCACGATCGCAAGCCCAAGATAGAAACGATCACCGCTTGGTCCCACTTGACCGTCGATGCCATCGACCGTCGCGGCGTCTTCCGCGTCAGAATCCGGCTGCGGATTCAGTTTTTCGATGACCACTTTCCCGCTCGCTGCCTGTTTGTATTCAGACAGGAGGTCCTCGGTTCGCTTGGCGAACGTGCGGACCTGGATCGGAATCGTGTCGTCGCCCTGTGTGTAGTAGAACTTGATCGTGATCGGATCCTTCAAGTTGGCGAGCGCCTTGCGCGTGCCCTCCGACAAGCTGAACAGCTTGTCCTTGGTGAGATCGATTCTTTGTTTTCCGAGGCCCAGTGCGTAGTTGATGGCAACGATTGCGATCAACACGACGATCACGCCTACAGAGCTGTAAAGACCTTTCTTCATGGTTGTCGGTTCCCTTGCCGCTCAGTTCTTGCGACGATTGCGCACCAGCACCGCGGTGACGAAGAGCGCAAAGATCATGATTGATACGAAGAAGAGCACATTGCGTGAATCGAGTACGCCCTTCTGGAAGCCGTCGAAATGGGTCAGCACGCCAAAGGAGGCCACGCGCTCGACATTCGCCGGACTTGCATAGCGCGCGAGAAGGTCGGTGATGGGCACGAATCCGACGAGGATCAGCGCGAGACACAACACGACCGCCACGATGAACGAGATCACCTGATTTCGCGTCATGGCCGAAGTCATCGACGCAATCGCGAGATACGAGCCGGCGAGCAGCAGGCTACCTACGTATCCGGCGAGGATCACGCCGTTATCGGGAACCCCAAGCAAATTGACCGTAATCCAGATCGGGAAGGTCAGCGCCATCGCGATTGCAAGGAAGAGCCAGGAGGCAAGGAACTTGCCGGTGATTGCCTGCCAGGGCGCGATCGGCATCGTGAGCAGCAGTTCGATGGTGCCGCTGCGCCGTTCCTCGGCCCAGAGCCGCATCCCGACGGCCGGCACCAGAAACAGGAACAACCAGGGAAGCCACCCAAAAAATGACGCGAGCGAGGCTTCGCCACGCTCGAAGAAACCGCCGAACGTGAAGGTGAACACGCCGGCCAGCAACAGGAAAATAACCAGAAAAACATATGCAACCGGCGAATCGAAATAGGCCACGAGCTCCCGTTTCGTAATCGCCTTGATAGCCTGCAAGGCACTCATATTGGTCCTCTTCTCAATTCATCGAGATACTGTGCGACAAATTCGTTTCTGCGCGTTACCGCGCGGGCGCGACGGCGACGGCGACGGCGACGGCATCGGGGCGGGTCAATGTACGAAACACGTCATCGAGACGGCCTTCTTCAGTCCGCAATCCGTCGATCGACCAGCCGGTCGTGGCGAGGCCCCGTGCAATGAATGCCGCGAGCGCCCCGTTCACACCACCGCGATTCGGATACGCACGGATGGTCGTGCGATCGTTCTCGGCAGACACCAGCTCGGTCCGCGACACTTCCGGAAATCGCCCCACCGTTTCGGTCACCGCGGCCGATGGCGCGCCGCTCACGGTCAGCACGACCGCCCCCGCGCGGTCTGACCGTGCTTTTAATTCTGTCGGCGTACCGTTCGCGACGATGCGGCCGCGATCGATGATGATCGCGCGCGTGCAGGCCTCTTCGACCTCTTCGAGAATATGCGTCGAGAAGATGATCGCCTTGTTGGCGCTCATGCGCCGGATGAGTGAGCGCACCTCGTGCTTTTGATTCGGATCGAGGCCATCGGTCGGCTCGTCCATGATCAGCACGTCGGGATCGTGGACGATCGCCTGCGCAAGGCAGGTGCGATGACGAAAGCCCTTTGACAACGTGTCGATCGACTGATGAATGACCGAGTCGAGGGAGCAAAGCTCGATCGCCCGGTGTATCGCGCGTTTCTTGTCATCACCCCTCAGCGAACGCATGTCCGCGGCCCAGCCGAGGAATCCGATCACCGACATGTCGGTGTAGGTTGGCGCCGATTCAGGCAGGTATCCGATACGGCGCTTTGCCTCGATCGGTTTGGATGACACATCGAACCCGCAGACGCTGACACTGCCGGAATCAACCGGGATGAATCCGGTGATGGCCCGCATCGTCGTGGATTTTCCCGCCCCGTTGGGTCCGAGAAATCCAAGCACTTCGCCACGCTCGACGGTAAACGAAACATCGTCAACCGCTCGCTTCGGGCCAAAGGTCTTGGTCACATGATCGACCTTGATCAAGGCTCGCCTCCATTTTTCAGTAGATTGAACATCGATTTGATTGGCGGCCCGGAAGGCGAATTGCCTTCAAATCCCGGCTCTGGAGCCAGGACATCCGTCCATGCGGTGAAGCTTGCATGGATGCCGTCTGGGAACCTATCTGCGCCCTCGCCCCTCCCGATTCGGGAAGCTTTGCAAGGTTTAGCACTGGTCAACTGGCCATTTTACAGCGGACGCGCCGATCGCATCGATCTTTCGGCGCGCACGCGGCCAAATCGATGGGCGCTTCGCGCGTCGGGCAACCTTTGGCAGGCCAAAGACACGCACGATAGGGCTGAAGTTCCGTGGTTGTCCACACGCTTGAAGTGGCCGATAACGAGCACGGGATATGCAAATGCGAGAACGTTCGTGGACGCTTCGCGACGGATCGCATAAAATCATCGCTTCCATAATGAGAGGAATCGCGATGACCCACGTCGTCACCGAGACGTGCATCAAGTGCAAATATACCGACTGCGTCGACGTATGCCCGGTCGATTGCTTTCGCGAAGGCCCGAACATGCTGATCATCGATCCCGATGAATGCATTGATTGCGCAGTGTGCATTCCCGAGTGCCCGGTGAACGCCATTTACGCCGAAGAAGATGTACCGGAGGATCAGCGCGATTTCACCGCGCTCAACGCCGAGCTGTCGAAGGTCTGGCCCTCGATCACCGAGACGAAGCCCGGGCCGCCTGACGCCGATCAGTACAAGGACATGAAGAACAAGCGCGGTCTAATGGAGCGTTAAGCGCGTATACGTTGAACGCGCCAGCCCTCCCTTCAATCCCCACAATGATTCCCCTCGACGCGGCGCTCGGCCAATTCGGCTTGGCGTTCACGGACCTCTATTCCCGCAAAGGCCTCGCGCGGCTTGATGCACGCTTCCTGGAACGCCTCGGCACGGCCGATGGCGACTTGGCCGATCGCGTGCAACGCGCCCGCATCGATCCGGGCGCGCTCGCCGCCAAAGATGAATCAGCGCTCATCCTCGCGGTCGCGCCGCACCTCGAGCGCTTCCTTTCGCATGTCTTCGGCATCGCTGAGGAGTCCGCTGCGCTCGCGGCCCGCCACGACGCGCTGGCCCCGCTCTACGAGGTCAAGCGCAACTTCGTGCAACGCAAGTCGAGCACGAAATACAAACCCGATCAAGCCGCCACATTCGATGGCGTGGCGCTCCAACACTCGCTCGCCGCCCTGCTCGGGGAAGGCTTCTCCGAGCTCGCCTATGCACGCCACGTCGCGGTTTGGCTGAAAGACGAAACCGCCAACGCGGACAAGCTGGATCAGGCATTGCGGTACGCATCATGGGCGCTGAATACCGAGGCCGGCCGCGAACGCAACCGCGCAGGCGTGCTGTTCAAGCAGCCGCAGAAAGTCGATCCGAACAACCTGGTTGCGCACCGTGCCCAGCGCGAGGAAGGCGGCATCACATCGCACCGTATCGAAGCCGGACATATCCGTCAGCGTGCGGCGAACGGCTTCAAGCTTACCGACGAAGGGATGGACCTCGCCGGCGCGCTGGACCATATCAACTACTGCATCTGGTGCCACAAGCAGGGTAAGGATTCCTGTTCGACCGGCCTGCGCGAAAAAATGAATCCCGCCGAGCCGCAGAAAATCGTCTTCAAGAAAAGCCCATTCAACGTCACTTTGGCAGGCTGTCCGCTCGAGGAGAAAATCTCCGAGTTCCACACGGCGAAGGCCGACGGGCTCTCGATCGCCGCGCTTGCGATCATCACGATCGACAACCCCATGGCGGCGGCAACCGGACACCGCATCTGCAACGACTGCATGAAGGCCTGCATCTACCAGAAGCAGGAGCCGGTCAACATCCCGCAGGCCGAGACGCGCACCTTGAAAGATGTTCTCGAGCTTCCTTACGGATTCGAGATCTACAGCCTGCTGACACGCTGGAACCCGATCAACTTCAAGCGACCATTTCCGCAGGCTGCGAGCGGTCGCAAGGTCATGGTGGTCGGCCTTGGGCCGGCGGGATTCTCCCTTGCACACCATTTGATGAACGATGGCCACACCGTCGTGGCGGTCGACGGACTCAAGATCGAACCCCTGCCCGAGCGATTTTCCGGCGTGAAGCTCGATGGAACGCGCGTGCCCTTTGAGCCGATCCGGGACATCGCTACCTTGTATGAATCGCTCGACGAGCGCGTCATGGCGGGCTTTGGCGGGGTCGCCGAATACGGGATCACGGTACGCTGGGACAAGAATTTCCTGAAGATCATCCGCCTTCTGCTCGAGCGCCGCCGCCAGTTCGCGATGATCGGCGGTGTGCGCTTTGGCGGCACCCTCACGCTCGAGAATGCAATGGCGCTTGGCTTCGATCATGTCGCGCTTTGCATGGGCGCGGGCAAGCCGACAACGCTCGATATTCCACACGGCCTTGCGCGCGGCGTGCGCACGGCCTCCGACTTCCTCATGGCATTGCAGCTGACCGGCGCCGCGAAGGAAGACTCGCTTGCCAATATGCAGCTTCGCTTGCCGGTCGTTGTGATCGGTGGCGGCCTGACAGCAATCGATACCGCCACCGAATCCCTCGCGTACTACGTCGTGCAGGTCGAGAAGTTCCTGCATCGCTATGAGGCGCTCGCGGCCGAAATCGGTGAGGACGCCATTCGCGACAAGTGGGACGGCGAGGAACGCGAAATCGCGGAGGAGTTTCTCGCCCATGGCCGCGCCATCCGTGCCGAACGAATCAGGGCGGCACAGGATCATCGTGCGCCCCATATCGTCGAGTTGCTGCAAAGCTGGGGCGGTGTGACGATCGCGTATCGTCGCCGCCTCGTCGATAGCCCGTCGTACACCCTCAACCACGAAGAAGTCGAGAAGGCGCTCGAAGAAGGTATTACGTTTGCGGAGGCGCTCTCGCCCCTGGCCGTCGAGGTGGAGGGTTATGGCGCGGTGAGCGGCGTTCGATTCACCAAACAGGCGCTCGGCGCCGATGGCAAGTGGATCGCCGCCGGCGAGCGACGATTGCCCGCGAATTCCGTGTTCGTGGCCGCGGGCACGCAACCTAACACCGTGCTTGCCCGCGAAGACGCCGCGCACTTCATGCTGGACGGCAAATACTTTCGCGCATGCGATGAAGCCGGGGATCCGATCAAACCGCAATTCTCGATCTCCAAGCCCGATCGCCCCGACGTGCTCCTTTCCAGGCACGCGGACGGCCGCTTCGTTTCGTTCTTCGGCGACCTGCATCCTTCGTACTTCGGCAATGTGGTGAAGGCGCTCGGCTCCACCAAGCAAGGCTTCCCGGTCATCTCCCGTGTGCTGGGTCGGCGCGAACCCGCTGACGCTGCATCGACCGGCGAATTCATCGCCAGGATCAATGCCCAATTGCGGGCCACGGTCCACGCGGTGAAGCGGCTCACGCCCACCATTGTCGAGGTGATCGTCAAAGCGCCGCTCGCCGCGCACAGCTTCCGGCCCGGGCAGTTCTATCGCCTGCAGAATTTCGAATCGATCGCGCCGCGCGTTGCCGATACGCGTATGCAAATGGAAGGTCTTGCGCTCACCGGTGCCTGGGTCGATCGCGCGCAGGGGCTGGTTTCGACCATCGTCCTCGAGATGGGCGGATCATCAGACCTCTGCGCAACGCTCGCCGTCGGCGAACCCGTTATCCTGATGGGCCCGACCGGCGCGCCAACGCACATCCAGTCGGGCGAAACGGTGCTGCTGGCCGGCGGCGGATTGGGCAATGCAGTGCTCTTCTCGATCGGCCAGGCCTTTCGCGCGGCCGGCTCCACCGTGCTCTATTTCGCCGGCTACAAGAAGATCATCGATCGCTACAAGATGTCTGAGATCGAAGCGGCGGCGGATGTCGTGGTGTGGTGCTGCGACGAGGAGCCCGGCTTCCAGCCGGAACGCCCACAGGATTTCGCGTTCGTCGGCAACATCGTCCAGGCCATGGAAACCTACGCGGCGGGCCGGCTGGGGCCACGACAGATCCGACTCGCCGATGTCGATCGGATCATCGCCATCGGCTCGGATCGGATGATGGCAGCGGTCGGGCGAGCGCGGCACAGCGTGCTCGAACCGTATCTGAAGACGCATCACTTCGCGATCGGGTCGATCAACTCGCCGATGCAATGCATGATGAAAGAGATCTGCGCGCAGTGCCTCCAGGCACACAAGGATCCGCAGACCGGCAAGGTGAGCTACGTGTATTCGTGCTTCAACCAGGACCAGCCGCTCGATTGCGTCGACTTTGGTGTGCTCGCTGATCGGCTCAAGCAGAACTCGCTGCAGGAAAAACTGACGGCCCAGTGGATCCGGCACTGCCGGCCCGGGCTGAAGCGGGTGCGCACGGCCGTCTAGGCTTCTGATAGATCACCACGAGGAAAACCGCAATGGACATCCGGCTGGATGGCAAGGTGGCGCTGGTAACCGGCGCATCGTCCGGACTCGGCGAGCGCTTCGCCTCGGTGCTCGCGGAATCCGGTGCAAGGGTCGCGCTGGCCGCCCGCCAGATCGACAAGCTGGAGGGATTGAAGGCGGCGATCGTCAAGGCGGGCGGATCCGCGTTCCCCATCGGCCTTGATGTCACCAAGGTTCCCGATATCGATCCTGCGATCGAGCGGATTGAACGCGAATTCGGCCCGATCGACATCCTCGTCAACAATTCCGGCGTCTCGGTGACGAAGCGGTTCGGTGACTACACCGAAGCCGAATTCGACTTCATGATGGACACCAACGCGAAAGGCGCATTCTTCGTCGCGCAATCGGTAGGCCGGCGCATGCTCACACGCGGCCGGGGCCGCATCATCAATATCGCCTCGGTCGCGGCGGTAAAGGTCGTTCCAGGCATCGGCGCGTACGGCATGACCAAGGCCGCCGTCGTGCAAATGACCAAGGGCATGGCGGTTGAATGGGGGCGGCGCGGCATCAATGTGAACGTGGTGCTACCCGGCTACATCGAAACCGGTATGAATCGCGACTACTGGGCGACCGAAGGCGGCAAGAAACTCATCAGCATGCTGCCGCGGCGGCGGGTCGGACAACCCGGCGATCTCGACGGCCTGATCGTGTATCTCGCCTCGGACGCATCGCAGTTCGTGAACGGCGCAGTAATCTCGGCCGATGATGGGATGACGGCGACATAGGGGTAGCACACACCCCCCATATCGCGCCGGCAGGTCGAGTCAGAGGCGCGTAACTCGACCTCCGGGATCGCCCCTCCCCCAAAGCGGACCCTTCACCGCTTATCCGCCAACTGCTTCGCAAGCTTAGGAGCCAGCGTCCTCAGCCGCTCGATGATCGCGTCCCGCTCGTCGAATCGACCTTCCGCGCCGGCGATCAGCCCCAGTCCATACCACGCCCCCGGCAGATCCGGCTGTAATCGCAGCGCCTCGCGGTAGGCTGGATTCGCGACGCGCGGATTCCCGAGCTCGCGATGCAATTCCCCCAGGAGGAAGAAGGTGGTCGATGATTCGCGTGATACTTGAAGAGAGCGATCCAGTGTATTGATTGCACGGTCTTTATATCCGGACAATTGCTGCGCCCGAGCGAGTCTGAACCAGCCATCCAGCTCCAGCGGATTGAACTGAACGGCTTCGGCGTATGCGCTCGCGGCTTCCGGCCAGCGGGTCAGTTGCGCCAGCACATGGCCCTTCACGAACCACCATTCGGGGCTACGTGCATCCTTGGCCAGCGCCTCGTCTGCCATCACCAGGATGCCGGACCAATCCTGCTTTCGTTCGAGGTCGAGCAGGCGCTCCTGGACAGGTGTTTCCAGGCCCTTCAGGTTGGCGAATAGTGTCGGGATCATCTCATCGGGCAGGAGCGACCAGAGGATCTGCTGCGGGAGCGTGCAGCCGGCCACGGCCAGCGCGAACATGACCCCGGCCAAAGAACGGCGCACCGCCGGCAATGCGGGGGTAGGCGCGCGAATCAGCGCGTCGATGAGGACGCGATGAATCGGCTCAGCCGTCCGTCTGATACACGTAGGGCTTTTGCTTGACGTGCGATTCCTGCTCGCGGGCAAGCTCGTCGCGATCGAGCTTCTTGTCCCACCAGAGTGCGCGGCCCTTCCGCTGTTCCTCGACGATCTGCGGCTTCTCCTGCAGGAGACCACGCATCATCTTGGTCAGATCGGATTCGTAATGCTTGCGGAAGAAAATCATGGCTCTCCGGGAAAGCGCTGTGTGGAAAGGTGCTGTGTCGGCACGCATTATAGAGCGCCCGAACCGCCGATCAACCGCCGTTTCCCGTACCCCTTCACCTGTCACCCTTCGCGCTTCCTGAAAACTGGACATAATCACAGCTCGCCGATTCCATCCAGATCGTTAAACATTGCTCACAGCCTCTTGCCAATCTCTGATAACTGTATAAATATATACTTGTCGGTGGAGCATCCGCCGATCCGGAGCATAGGCTCCGGTTCAAGCCCAGAGGAATGGAGGACACATGGAATCGACCCAGGCACTCAAATTGCTCACCGCACTCTCCAATGGCATCAACCCGATCACCGCGGAGGCGTTCCCCGCGGAGAGCCCCCATCAACATCCGGATATCGTGCGCGCGCTCTTTCATGCCGTGCGGGCGCTAGAAGGGCGTACGGCTGCCGGCCAATCCGCCGACCAGCCCGCCAACGATCGCGCAAGCGCGAATGCGAGCGCGGATCCCTCCCGTACAGCCAGCCGCCCGGGCAAGGCCGGTAAGCCCTGGTCGCAACCGGAAGATGACGAGTTGCTCGCCGCCTACGACGCCGGGCAGACCATCGAAGCCCTGGCCCAGACGCATCAACGCAGTCGCCTGGGTGTCGAAGCGCGCCTCGCCCGGTATGGCCGGGTGCCGATGCCGGCCGGGGTCCGCTCGATGAATGGCCAGCGCAGACCGACCAATGCGGAAAGCGACAGGGATGCGCCAATTACGATGGAAGGCGCGCCGCCTTACATGCGCGATGCTGCGCATGTTCCTCCCTACGAAGTGCGCGATGCTGCCCACGTTTCCTACACGGTGCGCAGCGCTGTACGCGTTTCTTCCGGCATGCATTCCTGAGCAGGCGGGTGCGATGCATGGTTCTCGATAAGGCTTGCATCGCCCCTTCTCCCTTCCCTCTTTTCCCCTCATCCAACCCAAGGACCCTCCCGCATGGCGAACAACGATCTCACTCCACGGCAAGCTGAAATCCTCGCATTGATTCGCGATGCAATCGAGAGCACCGGTTTTCCACCAACACGCGCCGAAATCGCCCAGGCGTTCGGCTTTCGCTCGCCGAACGCGGCCGAAGAGCATCTGCGCGCCCTGGCCCGCAAGGGCGCGATCGAAATCCAGGATGGTGCCGCACGCGGTCTCCGGCTCACCGAATCACTCGGCATTCCGCTGATCGGCCGCGTCGCCGCCGGCTCGCCGATCCTTGCCGAAGCACATGTGCAGGGCCGTTACCAGATCGATGGCGCCTTGTTCACCCCGCGTGCCGATTACCTGCTGAAAGTGCGCGGCCTCAGCATGCGTGACGCCGGTATCCTCGATGGCGATCTGCTGGCGGTGCATCGCACGAGCGAGGCGCGCTCCGGACAGATCGTCGTGGCGAGGCTCGCCAACGATGTCACCGTGAAGCGGCTGCGACGGCGCGGTTCGATCGTCGAGCTGGTCGCGGAGAATCCCGACTTCAAGACCATCACCGTCGATACGCGCGAAGAATCGTTCGCGATCGAAGGTCTCGCGGTCGGGTTGGTGCGCAACAGCAAAATTTTGTAGGACGCCTCGGTGCATGTCCTCCCTTGTCAAGCTCCCAGAACATCCCGCCCTGTGGCGCGGCAATACGCTCGCACAGGTACGCACGGCGAGTGTTGCCTCCGGTTTTGCGCGGCTGGATCAAGCGTTGCCGGGCGGTGGCTGGCCGACCGGTGCACTGACCGAGATTCTCGTTGCGCGACATGGCATCGGTGAAGTCAGCCTGTTGCTGCCGGCACTGGCACGATTGTCGATGGCAGGTCGCTGGCAGACCTGGATCGCGTCGCCGCATGCGCCCTATGCGCCTGCGCTTACTCGCGCCGGGATAGCGCTCGCGCGGCTCATCGTCGTATCACCCGAGCGCGCGGCCGAGCCCCAGCGTGACGCGCTATGGGCCATGGAGCAGACGCTGCGTTCGAATGTGTGCGGGGCCGTGCTTGGCTGGCTACCGGCATCGCGACGTGCAATCGCTTATGCCGCGCTGCGCCGTCTGCAGGTCGCCGCGGAAGAAAGCGACGTATTCGTTGCACTCTTTCGCCCCCTGGAAGCGAGTCGTGAGCCGTCTCCTGCCGTGTTGCGTCTGTCCATCGAACCGGCCGCTCATGGCCATCTCACCGTGCATTTCTTGAAGCGTCGCGGCTTGCCCGCCGAAGCACCCATCCATCTCGACTTGAATCGCCACCATGCTGTGGATCGCCGTCATCCTGCCGCGGCTCCCGCTCGAAGTGTTCCTGCGGGGGAGCCCATCAATTGAGCGCGAGCCGCGAATCGTGGCCGACACCCATATCGTGCGGGTCGCCAACGATGTTGCGCTCGCCAAGGGCGTACGGCCCGGTATGGCGCTCTCAGCGGCCTACGCGCTCGTCCCAACCATGCACGTGAAGAAACAAGAACCCCAGCGCGAGATCGAAGCCATCGAGCGTCTCGCCACCTGGGTTGGGCAATTCACTCCCAACGTTTCGCTCGAGAATCAGGAGGGCTTGCTCCTCGAAGTCTCAGGCAGCTTGTCGTTGTTCGATGGTCTCGAACCGATCATGACCCGGCTCCGCGCCGGGATCATCGCGCTCGGCTTCACCGCTTCCATCGCCTGTGCGCCCACCGCGCGCGCAGCCTGGTGGCTTGCATCAAGCGGCAAGGAGACGATCGTACTGGATGAGCTATCGATCGAAGCCAAGCTCGCCGCGCTCTCGATCTACACGCTCGGCTGGTCGAGAGAGCAACTGGCCATGCTGACCGCGATCGGTACGAATACCTTGGGCGAAGTCATCGCGCTGCCCCGTGCGGGGTTTGCACGTCGCTTCGGCCGCGAATTACTTCAGGCGCTGGACCAGGCGCTTGGGCGCGCGGCCGAGCCACGCCGGTTCTTTACGCCACCGGATCGGTTCGAGGCGCGTCTGGAGCTGCCCGCAGCGGTCGAAGCGGCGAGCGCCCTCCTCTTCGCGGCCAAACGCCTGTTCACCGAGCTGGCAGGCTTTCTGGTTGCCCGCGCGAGCGGTGTGCAACGTTTCGATCTCCTGCTTGAGCATGACGATCAACCGGCGACCGTCATGGCCTTCAACCTTGTTGCTTCAGGCCGCGACGAAGCGCACTTCACCTTGCTCGCGCGCGAACGCTTCGAGCGGCTCGCGTTGCCTGCACCGGTGTACGCCCTTGCGTTGCACGCCCCGGTGCTCACGCCGCTCACCGGGGTCAACCTCACGCTCTTTCGTGATCAGAGCGACACCTCCGCCGACTGGACACGCCTGGTCGAACGCTTGCGTGCGCGTCTTGGCGTTGCGGCGGTGCATGGGCTCACGATGGTTGCCGAGCACCGCCCGGAATACGTCGTGCGGCCAAGCGAGCCGGGCACCGCGGCACCCAGGCTGCGATTCGGTGAGCGGCCGCTATGGTTGTTCGCCGCACCGCAGCCCTTGATCGAAATCGACGCAAAGCCTTTCCTGCGGGGACCCTTGGCCCTGGTGGCCGGACCGGAGCGGATCGAATCAGGATGGTGGGACGGAAACGACGTGGCGCGCGACTATTTCATCGCGCAAGACGAGGATCGGTCGCTGCTCTGGGTGTTTCGGGAGCGGAGCGAAGCGCGGGGATGGTTCCTGCAGGGGCTCTTTGCATGAGGCCGATGCAACGCCACCGCGACATCCGTTCGGGTTGATCGCATCGACAAGCTTGTCGAAGCCCTCACCGCGCCATTGCATTGAACCCGATATCGCATGCTCCCCGGCTACGCCGAGCTTCATTGCCTCACCAATTTCTCGTTCCTGCGCGGCGCTTCGCATCCGGAGGAACTCGTCGAGCGTGCCGCCGAGCTTGGCTACGCCGCCCTTGCCATCACCGATGAATGCTCGGTCGCAGGCGTCGTCCGTGCCCATCTCGCGGTGCGCGACAAGAAACTGCCTCTCAAGCTGCTCATCGGCACGGAAATTCGCCTAGCCGATGGTCCCACCCTGGTCCTGCTTGCGACGAATCGCAATGGCTACGGCAATCTTTCGGCGCTCATCACACGCGGGCGTACCGCGAGCGACAAGGGCAGCTATCGACTGACTTGCGCCGACCTCGATACCGGGCTTGAGGATTGTCTGGCGTTGTGGGTCGAGAGCCGGGAAACAGGCAATGCTGAAAGGGAAACGGCAAAAGGGAAAAGGGAAACGCCGTTCAATACGGAGGCTTCTGCGCACAGCTCTGACATCGATGGCGCCCGCTGGCTCGCCACCCGCTTTCCTGGCCGGGCCTGGATCGTCGTCGAGCTCATGAATGCACCCGGCGATCGCGAGTATCTCGCCACGCTGCGCTCGCTTTCAGCCTCGACCGGCCTTCCGCTGGTCGCCGCAGGCGATGTGCATATGCATGTGCGTTCGCGCCGGCCCGTGCAAGACACGCTCACCGCGATCCGATTATCCAAACCGATCGCGCAATGCGGCCAGGCGCTTTTTCCGAACGCTGAACGACATCTGCGCCTGCGCGTGCGGCTGGCGAGCCTCTATCCCCCGGCGTTGCTGGAGGAAACGCTGCGTATCACGGATCGCTGCACCTTCTCGCTCGAAGAATTGCGCTACGAGTATCCGGATGAACTCGTACCCGAAGGCGAGACACCGACGTCGTATCTGCGCAGTCTCGTGATGGAAGGATTGCAGTGGCGTTTCGGAGCTAAAGGGCTGGGAAACGGGAAACGGGAAACGGGAAACGCCAAGCACGTACAAGCAAGTCCCACCGAAGCAGGTCCCACCGACCCGTCGCTGATTCTCGGCGGCGAAGCGCCGGGCTCAAAAATTTTGCCATTCGTGGCGAATCCGGACACCTCGGCGCCCAACGACGTTTCCCGTTTCCCGTTTCCCGTTTCCCATCCGAACGTTTCCCGGCATTTAAGCGATCTCATCGAGCATGAGCTCGCACTCATTACCGAGTTGCACTACGAGCCCTATTTTCTTACCGTGTATGACATCGTGCGGTTTGCGCGAAGCCAGGGCATCCTTTGCCAAGGCCGCGGCTCGGCAGCCAATTCGGCGGTGTGCTATGCGCTCGGTATTACCGAGGTCGATCCGGCGCGCATGTCGATGCTGTTCGAGCG
>JBJXGX010000327.1:0-22501 GCA_046160305.1 Burkholderiales bacterium | reverse complement strand
GCGCTTGGCGTTCAGGTGACGCTGATTGACCAGCGACCGCGCCCGCTTGAATTCCTCGATCATGAAATCGTCGATGAGCTGGTCCATCAGTTGCGCAAGAGCGACGTCGTCCTACGATGCGGCGAGGCAGTCGAGCATGTCGAGGTCGTTGCCGGTCCGCCGCGGCAAGGTTTGCTGCGGCTCGAATCGGGCAAACATCTCGTTGCCGATGTCGTGCTGCTGTCGTCGGGTCGCATCGGCAACACCGAGCCGCTCAACCTCAGCGCCGCGGGCCTCGTCGCCGACGATCGCGGACGACTCGCCGTGGATCAGCACTATCGCACCGCGGTCGGGCACATTCGCGCGGCGGGCGACGTTATTGGATTTCCCGCGCTGGCCGCGACCTCGAGCGAACAAGGCCGCATCGCGGCTTGCCACATGTTCGGCGCCCCTGCAGAACCCATGGGTGCCCACTTTCCGGTCGGTATCTATGCGATTCCCGAAGTGTCGATGGTCGGTGCCACCGAAGAAGAGCTGACCAGGCAACGTATCCCGTACGAATCGGGCCTTGCCCGGTACCGCGAAATCTCGCGCGGCCCGATCCTCGGCGATGACTCCGGGATGTTCAAGATGTTGTTCCACCGCGATCACCACACCTTGCTGGGTTGCCATTGCATCGGCAGTGGCGCAACGGAGTTGATCCACGTGGGCCAGGCCGTGCTTGCGCTGGGCGGCGGTCTCGACTATTTCCTCACGAACGTCTTCAACTACCCGACGCTCGCCGAGTGCTACAAGGTCGCTGCCCTCAACGCCGCCAACAAGCTCGCGCTGGTGCGCCAAGCCACACGGAACGGGGCCGCGGATTCGCCCGAACGCGCGCGAGAGTAAGGTTCGCCGCTCATGCACGGCGTCGCCCCGCGTGACCCTGCTGTGCTTGCCAACACCTAGCAGAACCGGATCACAACGGGTGATCGGAGGCAGTCTGGGTTGGCGATCAGGCCGCCTGCAACAGCGGCAAGCCCGCGCGGGGCAAGAGCGAGGCGCGCTGCGCGCAGGACGACGAAAGCGGCGGCGTGAGTCTTGCCGGCGCGTGCCGCCGGACCGGCAAGTCGCGCAGTCGCGTAGGATGGGTGGAGTGAAGCATAACCCATCAACGATTAGCGCGATGGGCTGCGCCCGTTCAAACTGTTCTTTTGGCTCCGCCCGTTCTACGTGGCACCATGCAAATCACCGACGTTCCGACACCAGAACACGACCCGAGCTTCGCTCCGCCAGCGACCTCTGCACCCATGGAAATCGAGCTCAAGTTCGCCATCTCACAGGACGCCGCGCGCAAGCTCGCGCATCTCTCCCTGGTGAAGGGCGCTGCCACCGGACGAGCGGTGACGCGGCGCATGCACAGCGTGTACTACGACACCCCGGATCTTGCGCTGCAGGCGCAGCGGATTGGACTGCGGCTGCGGCGCGAAGGCTCGCGCTGGGTGCAAACGCTCAAGGCCGGCGGCGCCGTCGAGGGCGGCTTGCATCAGCGTGAGGAGCATGAGACCGTGGTGCCCGCGCGACTGCTGGACTACACCGCACTGACGCAGTGGGGGCTGGCCGAGCTGATCGCCGATCCGGAGCAACGCGCACGGCTGCAACCCGCGTTCACGTGCGATTTCACTCGCACCACACGCCACCTGGCCCCCGCCCCTGGAACGCAGATCGAACTGTGCCTCGACCGCGGCACGATCGTGGCGGGCGCGGCTGCCGAGCCAGTCGACGAAATCGAGCTTGAGCTCAAGGCGGGCGCACCGCAGTCGCTGATCGACTTCGCGCTGCAACTCATCGAGCACCTTCCGCTGCGGCTGGAGCCGCGCAGCAAGGCCGAACGCGGCTACGCCCTGGCAGCGCAGCAGGTGGCCTCGCCCGTGAAGGCCACTACCCCTGCCCTAGAAGAAGGCATGAGTGTCACGGCGGCGCTGCGCAGCGTGGTGTTCAGCTGTCTTGCGCAGCTGCAAGCCAACGAGGCAGGGACGATCGCAGGCACCGATGTGGAGTATCTGCACCAGGCGCGCGTCGCGCTGCGGCGGCTGCGCTCAGCCTTCAGTGTGTTCCGCCGCGCCTTTCCTCGGGCCGCTTATGAGGATCTGCTGGTCGAGCTGCGCTGGCTGTCCGGCCAGCTGGGTCCAGCGCGTGACTGGGATGTGTTCGTATTTACCATGCTGCCACAGGTCGCTCGGGCGTTCGGCGACGATGCGGCCATGCAGACACTGGTGCAGCGCGCCGATACGCAGCGCACCGACGCCGGAAGGCAAGCGTGCGAAGCCATCGCGTCGCGGCGCTACACCGCGCTGCTGCTCGGCTTGAACAGCCTGTTCTGCCGCGAGCCCTGGCGCGCGCTGCCCGACGAGGCCGCGGCCGAGCTGCGAGCGCGACCGCTGCCGCAGTTCGCGGCCGAGATGCTGTCACAGCGCCAGCGCAAGGTAATCACGCTCGGCCGCAAACACGCGCAGCCCGATGCTGCCGCCCTGCACCGACTGCGCATCGAGATCAAGAAGCTGCGCTATGCGGCTGAGTTCTTCTCCGCACTGTACGCACGCAAGGCGGTGCGCAGCTACACATCTGCGCTTTCCGCGCTGCAGGAGCTGCTGGGCACGCTCAACGATGCGGCCACTGTAGAGCGGCTCTGCGCAATTCTGCGCGAAGGCGACATCGATGCGCCCCAACGCGAAGCACTCGGTGCGGTGCGCGGATGGGCCGCGGCCACTACCCGCAATGATCTCGAGCAAGTACCGCAGGCCTGGAAGCGCTTCCGCGAAGTCCACGGGTTCTGGTAGTTCGTGCGGGCTCGCTTCGGGTTAGTAAAGAATGTAGGCAAACACTTGGATTTGATTCTCTGGCGTCACGCGGATGCCGAGGACTCCGCAGACGATATGGCTCGCGCGCTCACGCCCAAGGCCCATAAGCAAGCTACGCTGATGGCGCGCGGGCTACGTGCGCATCTACCCGCCGATACGCGCGTCATTGTCAGTCCTGCGCGGCGTGCGCAGGAGACCGCGCAGGCGCTGCCGTCCGATTTCGACACCGTTGCGGCCATCGCGCCTGGTGCGTCGCACTTGGCGGTGCTTGCCGCAACGCACTGACCCAAGGCCAGGCGGGCGGTCCTGGTGGGCGGCCATCAGCCGATGCTGGGCGACACTGTGTCGGCGCTGGTCGCGGGCGCACGCGCCGGTTGGCCGATCCAGCCCCCGGGTTCACTCGTGCACGTAGCACGCGAACACAGCCGGGCCCTGATCCGTGTACGGCGCTTCAGCCGCGTCGTCGCGTATCGAGGAGACGCCGCCTCGGATGCGCTGCGTCGGATCAGAAATTCAACCGCCGCTTTTTCCTGAATCGGACGGTATGTTCCGAACGCGGACGGGTCAACCGACCTGGAACGCTCGGAAATCGCTGCACGTGGCCGGGCTCGATCGGGCCTGGATGGGCCTGAGACGACTGAGGACAGGCGGATTCCCAGCTCGCGCGCAGCTAAGGCCGATCGCTGTCGCCGGTTCAGCGACTGAGCTAGCAGAACCGGATCACAACGGGTGATGAGGCATCAAGAGGTGTAACCCTGCAGCACCGCCCAACGCTTCATCGTCGACTCGATGAATGTCGCATGCGAGCCGATGGACGCCGCGCCGGTGGATCCGTCCGCGGGCCGCAACTGGTCGTAAGCGCCGTCGGGCCGCATGACCCACGCCTGCCGCTGATCGGCCAGAGCGACTTGCAGGACTTCCCATAATTGCTCGCGAAGTGAACGCTGTTCGATCGGCACCACTGCTTCCACACGCTGCGACAGATTGCGATACATCCAGTCGGCTGATCCGATCAGGAAATCGCCCGCGAGCGGGTCCTCGTGTCCGTCGGCGAAGTGGAACACCCGCGAGTGCTCCAGGAATCGACCGACAATCGAGCGCACGCGGACATTCTCGGTGAACCCCTTCACACCGGGTGCAAGGCAGCAGAAGCCACGGATGATGAGATCCACCGAGACACCCGCCTGCGACGCGGCGGCGAGTGCCCGGCAGATTTCGTGGTCTTCGACCTGATTCATTTTTGCGATGATGCGGGCGGGACGCCCTGCGCGATGATGCGCGACCTCGCGTTCGATGCGCGCGAGGAAGCCTTCCCGCATGTTCACCGGTGCCACGAGCAATTTCTCGAAGGTGGGCGCGCCGGAATGTCCGGTCAGATAGTGGAACAGCTTCACCACATCGGCGGTGATCCGGCGATCGCAGGTCAACAGCCCAACATCGGTGTAAAGCCGCGCAGTCTTGACGTGATAGTTGCCGGTGCCGATGTGCGCGTAACAGCGCAAATCATGACCTTGCTTGCGGACCACGAGCGCAACCTTGGTGTGCGTCTTCAAGCCGAGCACGCCATAGGTGACGTGCGCGCCGACTTTTTCGAGCTCGCGCGCCCAGACCAGATTGCGCGCTTCGTCGAATCGCGCCTTGAGCTCGATCACGCAGGCGACCTGCTTGCCGGCCTCGGCCGCGCGGATGAGCGAGCGCACGAACGGCGTATCGTCGCCGATGCGATAGACCGTCATCTTGATCGCGACCGTATGCGGATCATCGGCCGCATCGCTGATGAAATCCTCGACGCTCATGTCGAAGCTGTCATAGGGATGGTGAAGCAGGATGTCGCCGGACTCGATCGCGGCGAATATGTCGACGTCTTCGTGCGGTAACCGAACCGGCGGCAGCGGCGACCAGTGCGGATCGCGAAGCGGCGGAACATCCAGCCCCGCGATCTGAAAAAGCCCGGTGTAGTCGAGCAGTGCGGTGGCTTCGTACCAATCCTCCTCGCCTAATGCAAAGCGATCGGTCAACGCCTGCATGACTCGCACATTGGCGTGGGGGGCGACATCGATCCGCACCACCTGCTGAAACCGGCGCTGCTTGAGAGCCTCCACGATCGATTCGCGCAGACTCTCGCTATCGTCTTCGTCCAACTCCATCTCGGCGTTTCTGAGGATGCGGAACAAGGTTGCATCGACCACGCGCATGCCCGGAAACAACTTGTCGGCGCTCGCACGGATCAGTGCGTCCAATGGCAGAAAGCAGCGCGTTCCCGCCGGCACATTGGTCGAGATGGAAACCCAGTGCGGAAGCATCGTTGGAATCTTGACCCTGACCGCCACCGGATCCCCGCCATCGACGGACTGCAACAGGAATCCCCAGTTCGTCGAGAGATTCGAAATAAAAGGAAACGGATGGGTCGGGTCGAGGCCAAGCGGCGTAAGCGCCGGGGATACGTTTCGATCGAAGTAGTCCGCCGCCTCCGCCTTCTGTGCGGTGGTCAACGCGTCCCAGTCGGCGAGCACGATGTTGTTTGCGGCGAGCGCGGGCAGGATCTCGTCGCGATAACAGCGTGCCTGATCGCCCATCATCTGGAGCACGACCTTGCGAATCGCCGCGAGCTGCGCGCGCGTTTCCCGCATGCGGACCGCATCGTCCTCGCCGCCGTCGACACTCGCCTTGCTGCGCAATAGTCCTACCCGCTTCATGAAGAATTCGTCGAGATTGGAACTGAAAATCGCGAGGAACTTCACCCGCTCCAGCAGCGGCGTTCGCGTGTCGAGCGCTTCGTGCAGGACACGCCGATTGAATTCGAGCCATGCCAGATCCCGATTGATCCATGCGCCGGCGAGCAACGCCTCGCGGTCGACGCGCGTTACGGGGCTGTCATTGCCGGGCGCGATTCGTGAACCGGTCTTCTTCTTTGCCGGCGGCATGCCCACACGGGGTGAGCGCTGGCCCTGGATCTTGCGGGGAGCGACAGGGTTTATCCGAGTCGACATGAAATTCTCCATGAGCGCTGATCGGGCGTAGCACCGATCGAGCGAGCGCGAAACACTCGACCCTATTCAGGTTTCATGACAGATTGATGACGCGCGAGGGCAACGCTCCGGGGCAAGCGTTCTACACCGCATCAGCGGCTATTATCACCTAGCGCGCGATTCAAGACGACGGCGATCGTGGCACCCGCAAACTGCGCAAGGACGAACGCGAGGGCGCTTTCGGGCGCGATACCGGCGAAACTGTCGCTCAACATGCGCCCGAGCACTGCGGCGGGATTCGCGAACGAGGTCGATGCAGTGAACCAATACGCGGCGCCTATGTAGGCCGCGACCGACGCCGCGATGCGCGTCGAAGGAACACGCAGGATCACCAGGAGCAGTCCCGCGGTCGCGACAATTTCTGCGGCCCACTGCCCCGCTCCGCTTCGCACTTTCGTCGAGACCTGCAGAACGGTCATATCGAACATGGCGTGCGCGAGCCAGGCCCCGAGAATCGCGCCCACCAGTTGCGCGACGACGTACGGCGCAAGCAGATTCCACGGCAACACCCGCCGAGATGCCATGACCGCGGTAACGGCCGGATTGAAATGCGCGCCACTGATCGGCCCGAACACTTCAATCAGAATGTACAGACCGCCGACGGTGGCAAGCGTATTCGCAAGGAGCGCGATCGCATCATTGCCGCCTGCAAGACGTTCGGCCATGATGCCTGAGCCGATGACCACGGTGAGCAGCAACATCGTGCCGAGCCCCTCGGCGAGCAGCCTGCGTGCCGTTCCCGCCATGACGCTCAGCTCGTTGCAATCGTCATGAGCGCCTCGCTGAGCGCCGCATCGCTCAACCGATCGAGCGGCAGCGCAAGCAACTGCAACCCGCGATAGCCGATGGCCTGTCGAGTCATCTCGAACGTCTGGCGCTTGCCGGCGGGACCATCCACCGCATCGGACGGATCAGGATAGCCCCAATGCACGCTTACCGGGGCACCGGGCCAGTAAGGACAGGCCTCGGCGGCCGCATTGTCGCAGACGGTGATCACCACCCGCATGCGCGGTGCGTTGTCACGAGCGAACGTGTCCCAGCTCTTGCTTTCGAGCCCCACCGTGTCGATGCCCGCGGCGCCCAATACTTCAAGCGCGATAGGATTGATTTTTCCGCTGGGTGTGCTGCCTGCACTGAAGGCCCGCACGTCCTTGTCGAGTCGCCTCGACCAGTGGTTGACCATCGCCTCGCCCAACACGCTTCTGGCGGAGTTGTGGGTACAAAGGATGAGTACGTTCGTGGTCATGATTCGCCTCGGGGTTCCTGGGGCGCGCGGAATGGCGTGTCCACTCTTCGCATTGTCTGTTCGATTCAGGTGGGCGCCTGTGCGGCAAGTGTATGCGCAACTTTCCTACAGCGCGATGACATGATCCGGGTGATTGCGGATCGCGAGCCCGTCCGGGATCCTGCTCCGATTCGTCGTTGCGATGCGAACCGGAGGCCTTGGGACGCTGCTTCGGTTTGACGTCGGTGGCGACGGTTGGCATTTTGTGTCGAAGAGTGTAAATTGTTTATACGGTTTATATCGTAAGAGGATTGCCATGACCAACTCGACACTTCCGAAACCCGATCAGCCGGGCATTCCAGACATCGCCCAGCCGGTCAAGGCCGCCAGAAAGCGCACGGGCAGGCGGGCCACCGAATCGGCAAAGGCGGCCTCGAAGAAGGTGGGCAAGAAGGCTGCTGCCAAATTCGCCGCCGCGAAGCAGCGCAAGTCCAGCACGCACCGCGTCGAACCCGCCACCAAGGCACCCGTGGCGCCTCTTGACAGGAATGAGGCGAAAGCAGTTGCCAAAAGCAAGCCTGCGAAGAATGACGATCACGGCAAGGCCGACAAGAAGAACAAGCCGAAGGACAAGGAGAAGGACAAGCTCATTCGGGACAGCTTCACCATGCCCGAATCGGAGTACGGTCTGTTCTCGGCGATAAAGAAACGCAGTTTGGCGAGGGGATTGTCCGTAAAGAAAAGCGAGGTGCTTCGGGCCGCGATCACCCTATTTGCTGCGCAAACCGACAGCGTGGTGGTTGGTGCACTGCGGGCCGTGGAGGTTCTCAAGACCGGCCGCCCGCCCAAAAATAGGAAATAGGGCGATGGTGGATCCGATCGGCGCCCGTAATCGGACCTGCGAGCGGCACAGCTGCAATAACCACCGTGACACCTAAGGCGGATCTTGACCTTGAATATCGGCGATGAAGATTCTCTTAATTGACCCGGGTAGCGCTCCCCGCTCTCGGGCGAAGTGCGATGCTATGCTCGGCAGCGGTGCGACAGGGCCCTCGCCGCGCGGTCAGGCCGCGTCAATCAGTCGCCCACCGCTCGAGACTCCAAATGGAAAGCCCGTTCAAGGGAAAGACCGGCCTCATCCGCATCTGGAACGCCCTGCACTACTCGATAGCCGGGTTACGCGCTGCGTATCGGCATGAGGACGCGTTTCGTCAGGAAGTGTGGCTCGCGATGGTGCTGATACCGGTTGCGCTGTATCTGGGTCCGAATGGACTGGCGCGGGCGGCGATGATAGGCAGTGTGCTTCTCGTGCTGATGGTCGAGTTGCTGAATTCGGCAATCGAAGCGGCGGTCGATCGCATCTCCCTCGATCGGCACCAGCTCGCCAAGCGCGCGAAGGACATCGGCAGCGCCGCGGTGCTGATCGCGTTGATCGATGTCGCGGTGGTCTGGACCTGCGTACTGCTTTGAGGTCAACCCAGCGCGCGATTGCGCATGACCATGCCCAATGTGCGTCGGCGATCGCCCGCCGAGATTCGGCGCTCCAGTACCGGCGCGTGGATGAGTGCGATGCTCAGCCACACCGCGACGCTGAAATAGAGCGTCATCCACGTGACCTCATGCTGCCAGTCTTCCCAGCGGTGCGAGACGACCCAACGCTGGGAAATATCGGCAAAGCCCTGCGCGAGGCTCATATAGAGACGGCCACTGGCTTCGTCAGCGATCCAGCGCGACCAGTACATCGGCACATCCACCATGAACATGAAACCGATATAACCCACACCGATTGCACACGACGCCGCAAGCACCGATCGCAGCGCGGCATCGCAACGCGGCCAGATCGCGACCAAGCTCATGACCAGTAGCACCGCGCTGAGGCCCCATATCGACTCCTCGAGCACATGACCCAGATTGGACGTGGTCAGCACCGAATACCAGGAAAAGGTTTCCGCGATCACGATCAGGGGTACGACCACGATCGATGTAATGCGGCCGACCCGACTACCGGTCGCGCACGATATTTCGCGCATCATCAGCGCCCATTGGGCGACAAAGCACAACTCCGCGAAGGTTGCCACCGAGCGCCCGACGATGACACTTGACAACCAGGTATCGAACAGACAGAACCGCGGCACATCGTAGACCGGCAATGCCGACCGAAAAGCGCAGCCGAAAACATACCCGGCAGACAACAGGACCTGCCAGCGGCGCATTGTGCGCACATCAGCGGACAACGCCTTCCGGCGCGTCAAGATCGCGGCTGAAAACAGCCAGCCAGCGACGTTCAGCGCGCTGAGCACGCAAAGCAGGACCCACCAGGTGGCGATTTCGGCTGACATCGGCCCGTAATATAAACGTGCTAGCCGTCCTCTGGCAACCCGGCAATGACCGACAAACTACCGAGCAACACGATCCATCGATCAATCCCGAGCAAACGGCGTTCGACACATTCATGTTGACCGGAAGCAGCGCGCGTCCCCCGGCCGCGACTCGACGTTCACCTATGCCGATTTCTTCCGCTACCGCCAGCTCTGGCGCCAGCGGAATCCAAGCCGCACCCGTCCGGGGATCCCTGGTGCGCTGTGATCGGAAATCGTATCCAGCGCCCGCTTTCAAGCCCCGCTGTGTCGATGCCCGCGGCGCCCAGCACTTCAAGCGCGATGGGATTGATTTTTCCGGTAGAGGAACACCCAGCACTGAATGCCCGCACCTTCTTTTCGAGTCGCTTCGACTAATGACACTCGTGACTGCGGGCGGGTTGTATCACCGTCGCGGCGAACGGTGTGGGTCCGTCACCGATCAGTCCTCCCGTTCAGCGCTGCCGCTGGACGATCCCCATCAGCTTGTACACGAGTAGCGCCGCGGCGAAGTCGAATGCGTGAAAGCCCGCGATCGGCGCGAACTCCTGCAGATCGAATCCGATGATGCGCCGTTGCCGGGCCACCGATTCGAAGAGTCCCAGCGTCTGGTACCAGCCCAGGCCGCCGGGCACGGGTGTGCCGGTCGCCGGCAACACGGAGGGATCGATTCCGTCCACATCGAGGGTAAAGAACACCTGCTCTGGAAAATCCTGCGGGAGCACGATCGCGTCGATGCGTTCGCGCACGAGTTGCTCGGCGTCGATATGGCGCACTTTGAAGCGTGTGCGCGCGTCACGCTCTTCCTCGCAGAACGCGCGGACACCGAGCTGAAAGAGCGGAATGCCGGCTTCCACGATTCTTCGCATCACCGAGGCATGACTGAGCGGATCGCCTTCATAGCGGTCGCGCAGATCCGCATGCGCATCGATCTGGACGACACCGAAATCGCGCATACCCGCTTCGAAATAGCCTTGCACGACGCCCCATGTCACGGTGTGCTCGCCGCCCAGCACGACCGGCATTTTGCCCATGCCAAGGATTTTCGCCACCGCGGCCGCAATCGAGGCGATCACTTTCTCAGGCTTGCCTTCGCAGTCGATCGCAGGCCAGGTATAAATTCCCTCGGCACCCGGATCGCTCGTCCCGTCCCAACGCTCGAGCTGGTCGGATGCCGCAATGATTGCAGCAGGCCCCTTCGCCGTTCCGGCGCCATAGGAAACCGTCTTCTCGTACGGAACGGGCAGCACGTGGAAGCGCGCGGTTGCCGGGGTCATGGCGCCAAGCTCGGTACTCAGGAACTGTGGTGAAAGCGCACGCTTGCCGCGCGGTTTCACCACTCGTGGGCCGGCCGCGCGCTTCATGAGAGCCGGGCCTTGAAGTCTTCGTAGCCAAAGCGCCGCACGATGCGTAGCCTGTCGGTCTCCGAGTTCCAGATCGCGATCGTCGGCAGCGGGATGCCGTTGAAGGTGGTGGTCTTTACCATCGTGTAGATCGCCATGTCCTCGAACATGAGGCGGCTTCCCACCTGGAGCGGCAGGGCGAACGAGTAGTCGCCGATGACATCACCCGCAAGACACGTCTGGCCACCGAGACGATAGAGATGTGGGTATTCGCCCGTTTCGCCCGCATCGATAACGCGCGGGTGATAGGGGCCCTCGATCACATCGGGCATATGGCACGTGGCAGAGGTATCGAGGATGGCGAGCGGCATGCCGTTCCAGGCGAGGTCGAGCACTTCCGCGACGAGCACGCCCGCGTTCAGGGCGATCGCCTCGCCCGGTTCCAGATAGATCTGCACGCGATGGCGATCGCTGAACGCGCGAAGCAGGCGAACGAGCTCGTCCACCTGGTAGTCCGGACGCGTGATGTGGTGCCCGCCGCCGAAGTTGATCCACTCCATTCCCGGAATGAACGCCTCGAACTTCTCTTCGAACGCCGCAACCGTGCGCTCGAGCGGCGGAAAGTCGTCTTCGCAGAGGGTATGAAAATGCAACCCGCTGATGCCCGTGAGGTCGCCATGCAACTGCGAGCGCGGGATACCCAGACGCGAGTACGGTGCGCAGGGGTCGTAGAGCGCGTTCTTTCCCTCGGAGTGCTCGGGATTGACGCGAAGACCGAAGCGCAGGCCGGGGCGTGCGGCACGCGCCTGTTGGACGAGCGGCTGGAACCGCTGCCACTGCGCGACCGAGTTGAACGTTACATGGTTGGAAATCTTCAGGATCTCGGTGAGGTCGGCCTCGGTGTAGGCCGCCGAAAAAGTATGGACCTCACCACCGAACGCTTCGTGCCCAAGGCGGGCCTCGTACAGACCGCTCGCGCAGGTACCCTTCAAGTAGCGCGCGACCAGTGGTGCCAGGCTCCACATGCTGAACGCCTTGAGGGCAAGCAGGATCTTGGCGCCGCTCGCGCGCTGCACCCGGTCGAGCACACGCAGATTTTCCTCGATCGCCACCTCGTCGACGACGAAGCATGGCGAGGGTACACGCGCCGGATCGAACGCGCGGAATCGTTCAGTGCGCTTGGTTGACACGCCGGACCCTAACACTCCGAATCCTGGTACGCCGAGCGCTCACGTCATCGGCGCATCGGGTGTCATCACCGACCACGGCAACCCGTGCCGGTTCATCGCGTCCATGAACGGATCCGGATCGAATTGCTCCATGTTGAACACGCCAGCGCCCCGCCACTTGCCGGTCAACATCAGCATCGCGCCGATCATGGCGGGCACCCCGGTGGTGTAGGAAATCGCCTGCGCGCCAACCTCGCGATAGCACGCTTCGTGATCGCAGATGTTGTAGACGAAGGCGAGCTTTTCTTTGCCGTCCTTGCGCCCGCGTACAAGACACCCGATGCACGTTTTTCCCTTGGTGAGTGGACCGAGGCTCGACGGATCGGGCAGGAGTGCCTTCAGGAACTGCAGCGGCACGATTTCCTGACCCTGATAGTTGATTGGCTTGATCGACGTCATGCCGACATTGCCGAGCACCCGCAGGTGCGTGAGGTAATTTTCCGAGAACGTCATCCAGAACCGCGCCCGGCGCAAGGTCGGAAAATTCTTGACGATGGATTCCAGCTCCTCGTGATAGAGGAGATAGATCTTCTTCGGTCCGATCCCCTCCGGGAAATCGTACATGCGATTGACCGTAAGCGGATCGGTCGTCTTCCAGGTGCCGCCTTCCCAGTACCGGCCGGGTGCGGTGATCTCGCGGATGTTGATCTCGGGATTGAAGTTGGTTGCGAACGGTTGCCCGTGGTCGCCCGCGTTGCAATCGATGATGTCGAGTTCTTCGATCGTATCGAAATGATGCTTCGCGAGGTACGCCGTGAATACGTTGGTTGCACCCGGATCGAACCCGCTGCCAAGGAGCGCCATGATGCCGCGCTGGCGAAACCGCTCCTGGTAGGCCCATTGCCAGCTGTATTCGAATTTCGCCGTGTCGATCGGCTCGTAGTTCGCGGTATCCAGGTAGTCGACCCCGGTCGCGAGGCACGCATCCATGATCGGGAGATCCTGGTACGGTAGCGCAACGTTGATCACGACCGCAGGCTTCTCCCGCTCGATCAAAGCCGTCATCTGACGGACATCGTCGGCATCCACCTGCGCGGTCTTGATCGGCCGCTTCAGTTGCAGGGCGATGCGCTTGCATTTCTCTTCGGTCCGGCTGGCCAGCACGATCTCCGAGAAGACCTCGGGCACCTGCGCGCATTTGTGGGTGACGACCTGTCCGACTCCACCCGCGCCGACGATCAGCACCTTCGCCATGATGTTCGATCTCCCGCGTCAGTCTTCGTAGTAGGTGTAGCCGCGCAGGCTCGCCCCGAACGCTTCGAGCACTGCTTGCCGCTCGGCGACCGAGACGCGGCCCTCGCGGACCGCCTGCTCGGCGATCTTGCGGAATTGCTCCAGAAGTTGCTGAGGCTGGTACTCGACGTAACTCAGCACGTCGGCAATGCTGTCGCCATTCATCTCGCGCACGAAATCGAAGGTGCCGTCTTCATTGATCCGCACACTCACGACATTCGTATCGCCCATGAGGTTATGCAGATCCCCAAGCGTTTCCTGATAAGCACCGACCAGGAACACGCCCAGGTAGTACGGCTGTCCATCGATCAACGGGTGGACCGGCAACGTCTTCCTGATGCCGCGCGGGCCGATGAACTGGTTGATCTTGCCATCCGAGTCGCAGGTAATGTCGGCGATGGTCGCCTGGCGCGTCGGCGCTTCGTTGTGGCGATGCACCGGCATGACCGGAAAAATCTGGTCGATCGCCCACACGTCGGGCAGTGACTGGAACACCGAAAAATTACCGTAATAGATATCCGACAGCGATTGCTCCAGCCCATCGAGTCCGGGCGGCACACGCTTTACATCATGCAGCTGCTGCACGACACCGCGGACGATTTCAAGAAAAATATCTTCGGCCACCGAAAGTTCCCGCAGATGGATCTGGCCACGCTTGAAGAGCTCGCGTAGCTCTCCGCGATAGAAAACCGCGTCGTTGTAGCACTCCTGGAGATTCCTCGGATTGATGCTCTGCAACGACTCGCGCAGATTGCCGATCAATTCGTGCTCGCCGTCCGGTTTCGGACCGGGCACGCTTCCCGGCTCGAAGCGGGTGACGTCGAGAATGTTGAACAGCAGCACCGAGGAATAGGCGACCGTCGCGCGTCCGGATTCCGTGATCACCACCGGATGCGCGATCGCGAGCGGATCGAGAACGCTCATGATGGTCTCGACGACATCGATGCAATACTCGTCGAGCGAGTAATTCTTGCTGTAGTCGTAATTCGTCTGCGACCCGTCGTAGTCGACCGCGAGGCCGCCACCCAGATCGAGGTAGCCAAGCGAGGCGCCTTCCACCTTGAGATCGGCATAGTAGCGAACGGCTTCGAGCACGCCGCTCCGGATGTCGCGGATGTTGGGAATCTGCGAACCGAGGTGGTAGTGCAAGAGCTGCAGGCAGTCCAGCATTTCATGGCGCTTGAGCGCATCGATCAGCTCGACGATCTGCGAGGTGGTCAGTCCGAAAATGCTGCGATCGCCGCTTGACTCGTTCCACGCGCCGCCGACGCGCGAGGCGAGCTTGACGCGAACGCCCAACATGGGTCGGATGCCGAGCGCACGGCTGGTCTCAAGGACGATCGGCAACTCGGTTGGCGTTTCGATCACGAAAAAGCAGGTATAGCCGAGCTTGAGCGCGTGCAGGCCAAGCGTAATGAATTCCTTGTCCTTATAGCCGTTGCAGACGATGTAGCCCGTTCCGGGCTGCATGCTGGAGAGCGCGATGAGAAGCTCCGCCTTACTGCCGGCCTCCAACCCGTGCCCGTACCGCGAGCCGAAACGGGCGATCTCTTCGATCACCTGGCACTGTTGGTTGACCTTGATCGGGAACGCGCCGCGGTAGCTGCCGCGGTAACCGAGCGAGCGCATGGCGCGGCCGAAGCTTTCATTCAGGAGCGAAATCTGCGCATCGAGGATGTTTTCGATCCGCAGTAGCACAGGCATTTGCAGGCCGCGCTCCTGCATGCCGCTGATGATGTCGAGCAGGCTCACCCGGGATCGCTTGCCATCGAACGGCACGCTCACCCCGACGGCGCCGTCGTCGGATAAATCGAAGTAGCCGGCGCCCCAGGTGCGGATGCCGTAGAGCTCTTCCGATTCCGCCGCGCTCCAGGTCGATACGAGGTGTTGTTTCAGTTTGTTCTCTCTTGCCAAGCCGTTGCGACACCGACGGCAAATGATGGCCACCAAAGGGCGCGTATCTTGCCCGCCGCAGTGCGAAAGATCAACAGCTTAGCGCGCTATCGACAACGATGGGCAGCGTCTCGGGTCGAGATAGCACGGCGAAGCAGTGGTACTACCGGCAAGGATTGCAAGCCGCAACGGACCATCAATGGTGATCGCGAGTGGTCATGCACACTTCCCGCCACACCGCGGGGGTGAAAGCCGCTGGTAGTCGGTGACCACGCCATTGACCGTTTCGACACGACAACACCGAAGGAGTGCCTCTTTGAGCATCGTACGTGCACGTACTGCCCTGCTCTTGATCGCGGACACGGACACCTCTTGCCTGTTCGCAAGCGACTGCATGGTTTCCCCAAGAATATCGCTGGCGATGAGCGTATCCCGATAGATCGGCGCGAGTTGCTCGATGAAGGGCCTCAGGCAGAGCGAAAGTTCCTGGTGCAGTTGCAGGTCATCCACTTCCGGACCGGGAATGTTGTCGTCAAGCGCTTCGATCGGCGTGCCGGTCGCGCGATAGTGGTCGATGAGCGTCGTTCGAGCCGCTGCGTAGAGCCATCCCGCCGGGTTGTTGATCCGACGGCCGGCGCGCTCTGAGGTCAACGCCTTCACGAAGATGTCTTGCAGCAGATCGTCTGCCTGTACTGGATCGTGAAGGCGCCTGCGCAGATAGCTGCGCAGGCTTTGCTGCAGACTCGCGAATGCATCGCCGAGATTCTCGATCGGCGGATGCGGCAGATTCGCGGACTCAGCCACAACATTGCGCCTTGCCCGGGAGCGCCTTTTGTGGGACACAGCAGGCCGCATCGGCTGGCGCCGCCGATTCATCCGATGCGCGAAGGGGAATGCAACAGGCACCGGTCTGCGATGCGGTGTCCTCACCGAAGTTGACTGCATCCGACATGGTGTAAAAGTGTTCCCAGGCGAGGCCTTGCGGATCGATCGTCCAATGCTTCTCGCTGCTCGCGTAACAGCAGGCCGTTTTGCCTTGGTCGAGGGTTGAACCGCCGGATGCGGAATCGGCCAGCACCTTGAGTTCCGCGAGTTCGTCAGGAGAGTTCACTTGCATCCCGAAATGATTGACCCCCGCGGTATGCCCGCGCGATGAGATGGCGAAGTTCAGGCGCGGGTCTTCAAGCATCCACTTGGCATAGTCCGGCTGGTGCTTGGACGGAGTTTGTCCGAAGAGATTGCTGTAGAAGGCGACGCTTGCGGCTAAATCATTGACGGCGACGTGTACGTGAAAGCGTTTCATGTCGTGCTCCTGTCCAAGTCGAGCGGCGAATCCGGCCCGATCCATAGGTATAGACGGGAAACACGCGAAATGGTCGCACACGCCACGGAACCGTGCCGGTGCGTCGGGCAGTTCCGGAAAGCGACGATAGGGCGAAGGCGCTCTGGTGCCGTCCGACAAGGCCGAATTTCGACTTCGAAGCGGCCTCGCGCGAGTCAAAATCGAGGTGGAGAACATCAAACGGCTATTCGCGCCAACGCATTCAAGCAAACGCGATTGGGTGCTTACGCAGCGCGTGCGACCGGGCGCAGATTCCCGGCCCTACTTGAACATCTTCCCAGGCAGATACGACACGATCTCGGGAAAGATCCACACGATCGCCACCGCAAACATTAGGATGAAGAAGAACGGCAGCGAGGCCTTCGCCACGTAGCCCATGCTCTTTCCGGTGAGCCCCTGCAGTACGAACAGATTGAAGCCCACGGGCGGGGTGATCTGCGCCATCTCGACCACCAGCACGATGAAAATGCCGAACCATAGAAGATCGATGCCCGCCGCCCGCACCGAGGGCAGGATCACTGATGCGGTCAAGACGACCATCGAGATGCCATCGAGGAAGCAGCCGAGGATAATGAACAGTACGGTGAGCAAGGTAATCAACTGCCAAGCCGCGAAACCTTGCGCGCCGATCCACCCTGCCATCGCGCGGGGAATGCCGGTGAACCCCATTGCTGTAGTAAGAAATGCGGCGCCGGTCAGGATGAAGGCGATCATGCACGAGGTCTTCATCGCGCCCATGACGCTGGCGTGGAAGTTGGACCATGTTAGAGATCCGCTCGCAAGCGATACCACCAGCGCGCCCAGCACGCCAAGCGCGGCCGCTTCAGTCGGTGTTGCAATGCCCGTATAGATCGAGCCGATCACCGCCACAATCAATAGAACCGTCGGAATCAACAAGCGGGCCGCGGCAAGCTTCTCGCGCAAGGTCGTGATGCTCTCGCGGGGCGGCGTGCGCGCGGGATTGAGCAGTGCCCAGGCCGCGATGTAGCCCGAGAACAGGAACATCAACAGAATGCCGGGTAGCACGCCTGCAACGAAGAGTCGCGCGATCGACACATCAGCCGCCACACCATAGACGATCATGATGATCGAGGGCGGGATCAACAGGCCCAGCGTTCCCGCACCGGCGAGCGAACCGATCGCCATGCGCTCATCGTAGCCGCGTCGCTTGAGTTCGGGAATGGTGATGCGCCCGATCGTGGCGGCGGTCGCGGCGGACGAGCCCGAGATCGCGGCGAAGATTCCGCAGCCCACCACATTCGTATGCATCAGGCGGCCGGGCAATGGGGCCACCCATGGCGCGAGACCGCGAAACATGTCTTCGGACACACGCGTCCGGAACAGGATCTCGCCCATCCATATGAAGAGCGGCAGCGGCGTCAACGACCAGCTTGAGCTCGATCCCCAGATGGTCGTCGCCATCAAAGGGCCCGCCGGCGAGTTGGTAAATGCAGTCATGGCGACGATCGCCACGCCAAGCAGCGCGATGGCGATCCACAGACCCGAACCAAGCAATGCCGCCAAGACGATGAGCAACACCAGTGAAACCGCCCAGAGCTCCATCTCAGCGCTCGAATCCGGGTGAATCAGTGGGCATCGCCACGGATTCGTACGATGGTTGACGACGGCCGATGACCGCCACCACGTCATCGACAATTGCGACGAGCAGGATCACCAGACCAAGCGCCATGCCAAGTTGCGGGACCCACAACTTGATCGGCACCAACCCTTGCGAAATATCATCGAGCCGATAGGAAGTCAGCACCATTTCAGCCGACCAGAAGGTGAAATAGCCGATCAGGCCGGCCGCCAAGAGAAGGCAAATCAATTCGATCACGCGGCGCCCGGCGCCGCGGAGATACGCAGTAAGAATGGTCACCCGAATATGCTCATTGGCCCGCAAGGTCCATGCCAAGCCGAAAAACGATGAAGCCGCCATGCAGTAGCCGCCGAATTCGTCGCCCGCCACGGCGGCATAACCAAGCAGCCGGCCGACGATCTGCGAGAGCGAAAGCGCCGCCACGGCAACCAGAAAAAATCCGGCCAGAAGGCCGGATCCCTGGTACACCGCATCCAAACTTTTGCGCATGCGAAGAATCAATTCCCGTATGCCTTGAGGATTTCTTGCGCCTCGGCACCCGCCTTGCTCACCCATTCGGCCACCATCTTCTTGCCGACTTCCTGGAATTCGGCGATGAGCTTGGCCGATGGTTCAACGATTTTCACGCCCTTCGATGCCAGCATCTTGATGTTCGTGCCGTTCTCTTCTTCGCTCATTTTCCAGCCACGCGTCTCAGCACTCGCCGCCGCGTCGCGGATGGCCTTCTGCGCGGCCGGATCCAGCTTGGCGAACGATGCCTTGTTCACGATCACGACGTTCTGCGGCATGATGAGCTGCAGATTGTAGAAATGGGTCGTCGTGTCCCATGTTTGCGTATCGACCCCGCCCGCACTGGAATTGATTTGCGCATCGATCATGCCGGTGCGAAACGCCTGCGGCACCTCCGGCGCCGCCACGAGTACCGGTGTCGCGCCGGTGAGCTCCGCGAAGCGCGACGTGATCGCACTATAGGAGCGCAGCTTCACACCCTTCAGGTCCGCGAGCGCATTGAGTTCCTTTTTCGTGTGGATCGCGGACGGCGGCCATGCCACCGAATAAAGCACGGTGACCCCTTGCGCGTCGAGGCGCTTCTCGATGACGGGCTTGGCCGCTGCCCAAAGACGCCGCTGCTTCTCGTAGCTATTGGCCAGGAACGGGTTCGATTCAAAGGCGAACACCGCAGCCTCGTTCGACAGCACCGATATCAAGAGCTCAGCGATCGGAACCTGCCCCGTTTGCACGGCACGCTTGATCTCGGGATGCTTGATCAGCGAGTTGGAGGTATGCATCGCGATCTGCAGCTTGCCGCCGGTGGCGGTGGCGATGTCGTCGGTGAACTGCTTGACGTTCTTCGTGTGGAAATTGCTGTCCGGATACGGCGTGGGCATGTCCCACTTGGTTTGCGCGTTGCTTGGACCAGCGCAAAGCGCCAGCGATATGCCGGCGGCGATGAAGTTTCTGCGTACGATCATTTCGCTGTCTCCTTGAACGGAATCCGGTGGGAACGGACGTGGGACTCAACAAGCGATGCTCGACGAAGCCCCGTCGTGGTGTCAATAGTAAGCGTGTTTCGGCATGCGAAGGAGAATGGGCCAACAGAAGGGGCCAACAGAAGGGGGCCAACAGAAGGGGGCCGGCGGCATCGGGGTGCGTAGCATCATCGCATCGGCTACGGCGCTTCAAGCACTCTGGATTTCCAACCAAGGGGGCAACGGTGACCAACCTGATGAGATATACCGATGCGGATCTCGCAAATCTGCGCCTGGCGATCGCGCAGTCGCGGCTTGCGGGCCGTCACGGTGACAAGCCTTACGGGGCAGTGCTGGTCAGGGCGGCCGGTGATGTACTGCACGAGGCGAGGAACACGCAAGTGACCGAGCATGACATCACAGGCGATGCCGAGCTCAATCTGTTGCGTGAAGCTTCGTGCCGGCACGGCGTTGCGGCGCTCCGCGGGAGCACGGTCTATGCAAGCGGTGAGCCGTGTCCGATGTGCGCCGGGACAGTATATTGGTCAGGCGCGACGCGGGTCGTGTTCGCGCTCGACGTTACGACCATGAATCGGCTCGATCCGGACGACGCCGACGACACGCTGCCCGCGTGCCGCACCATATTGGGCGATCGTAAGCGTGCAATCGAAGTCCATGGACCCCTGCTCGTGGATGAGGCAGTGGCCGCGTTTTTTGATCGATAGAGGAGAACCCGCAACGAAGTTTTCCGGAATACTGTGTTCGATTAACGCGGCCGCCGTCACGACCTTTGCGACCGCCCAGGAATGGCCGAACCGTCCGGTTCGACTCGTCGTACCGTTCCCGCCGGGCGCGGCAAGCGATCTCGTCGGCATCTTCGGCCCGGCCAACATGCCGGCCGCCGCGTCTACCGCGTTCGTCCAGAAACGTGTCACCGGATTTCGGCCGGCAGTGAAGGCGTCGGGAGTCAAGTTGAACTGACCCAACCAAGAATCCTTTCGCGCTGAGCCCTTCGACATGCAAAGGGCGGTCGGGTTGCTCGAAATTCGGGGCGTGCAACGGCAGATCGGCCAGCCGTACTTACAGCACGAAAGGGTCTACCCGAGATACTTGCGAAGCGGATCCCAGTACATTTTGTGCCATCCGGCTTCGAGATCCTGCTTTGCTGTGGCGGGGAATCCGGATTGATCGAAGACAACATGCGTCGCCTTGCCTCTCGCCTCCAGCTCGAATCGGATGATCGAATACGTGCCATCCGGCCAATTCTTCGCGCGCCATGCCTGCACCACGCGGCGCCCGGGGACGAGCTCGACATTGCGGCCGGTGATCATGCCGCCGAAGCCACTGAACGCGCCGCCGGCCGTTCCATCAATTTCGCTTGGAGCACCCCCGGTGAAGCCGCTGAAATGGCGGGCGTTGGTCAGCGCCTCGTAGATGCGATCTGCATTCGCGTCGACCGTAATTTCCTGGTGAATCGAATCGGACATGATGAATCCTCCTTCGTTGCAACGACCATGCGTCATTCGCGGATGCGGATAAGTCGCAGGTCGGTGGTTGCTATAGTAAACTACATGGTTTAATATTTGCATGCAACCATGACCGCACCCGCAACCCTTCGCAGGCGGCGCGCCAACGCCGAGGACCGGCTCGATCGGGTGTTTCATGCACTCGGCGATCGCACGCGTCGCGCCATCCTCGCGCGACTGGCCGCAGGACCCGCGATGATCACCGAGCTCGCCCTGCCGTTTGCAATGTCGCTTCCGGCCGTGTCCAAACATCTGCGCGTACTGGAGTCAGCGGGACTGGTCGAGCGCACGGTGCAAGGACGCGTTCACCAATGTTCATTGCAGGCACACGCATTGGGCGAGATCGAAGCGTGGCTCGCCTTCTACCGGCCTTATTGGGCGGGCACACTCGATGCGCTGGCGCAATTTGTCGAGGAGAAGCGTTCATGACCGATGACAAGCGTCAGACCGACGCAACAACCGCCGATGGAAGCGCGCCCGCGGATTTTGCGTTGGTCGTGCGACGCACGATTCGCGCTGCACCGCGAGCTCTGTTCGATGCCTGGACGCGCGCGGACCTGCTGATCCGATGGTGGGGGCCCGCAGGTGTTGCATGCATCGGTGCGGAGATCGATTTGCAACCGGGCGGCAGCTATCGCATCGGGAATCGCCTGCCCGACGGGCAAACGCTGTGGATCGCCGGCGTCTTCGAGCGGATCACGCCACCGCGCGAATTGATCTACTCCTGGTCGATCGAGGGTGCGCCGACGCCAACAGTCCCGGAACGGGTCACGGTGCGATTCGAGGCGCACGGCGATGCCACCGACGTGATCGTCATCCATGAACGCGCAGCGACCGCAGCGATCCGCGATCAGCATGCGCACGGATGGGAGGGCTGCCTTGATGGGCTGGCGCGGATGCTAGGCTGATCGTCGCGAGCCGGTCGCCGGATCCATAGCTCGCCGATCGAGGAGCAAACGACATGGGCGTCGACTCGGAAATTATCGAGGAGCCCCTCACGTAGGAAGCGCTCGCCACGCGCTATCGCGAGCTGTGTGACGACCCCCGTTATGCCAACCTGCAGGGCAAGTTCGAGATCGACTTCTGGGGGCGGATCACCATGAGTCCGGCAAACAACTTCCATAGCATGCTGCAATCGCGTTTGTCCCAAAGGGTGCTGCCACTGCCTGGACAAGCGTTCGTGGAAGCATCGATTCTCATGCGCCTTGGCCTCACTGTCGCCGATGTCGCCTGGGCGTCGGCGGAACGCATGCGCCTGCATGGTACCGAGACGCCTTTCACCCAGGTACCCGATCTTTGCAT
Organism: Burkholderiales bacterium; assembly: GCA_046160305.1. Taxonomy (GTDB): domain Bacteria; phylum Pseudomonadota; class Gammaproteobacteria; order Burkholderiales; family SG8-39; genus SHXR01. The sequence goes on along the minus strand of JBJXGX010000327.1, from coordinate 134 downwards.
CGAGATCGCAACGCCTTCCAACTCCCGCAACGAACTGCGGGGAAAGATGGACGCCTACCCCGCGGCCGGAGCGAAAGAGGCCTGGATCGCCTTTCCACGGACCAAGCGATTCGAGTTCTACGGACCGACGGGAT
>JBJXGX010000326.1:0-7017 GCA_046160305.1 Burkholderiales bacterium | reverse complement strand
CGGATCGGCATCGGCAGGTCGCTCCCGCCAAGCTGCTCGGCCGCATGGGCATGACCGGCTTCTTCTGATCGCATGCGTTCGATGATCGCCCGGGTCTTGTCGTCATTCGGACTCAAGCGCTCCAGATGCCCGGTCAAGTGCGCTTCGACCTGACGCTCGGTTTCCTTCAGGAACCCAAGATTCCAACGATCACCCAACCGCCCCGCCGCGAAGCCGATCGCGAATGAACCCGCATACCAGAGCGGATTCAAGAGACTCGTGTGCCCGCCGAGTTCCTTGATGCGCGCCTCGCTCCAGGCCAGATGATCTTCTTCCTCGCGCGCCGCGCGATCGAGGGTCGAGCGCAGCGACGCATTCGAGGAGGCGACCGCCTGCCCTTGGTACAGCGCCTGAGCGCACACTTCGCCACAGTGATTGACGCGCATGAGTGCAACGGCGTGGCGACGCTCGGCATCGGTGAGATCACATTCGGCAATCGATTCGGCAGGACTTGCACGTCGCGCTGTCGTGCCGCCCGTTACCGTGCGAAGCGCACGATCGAACGCGATGATCAGGGAATCGAAATTGGGCACGCGCACGCCTTTCTTGCAGATACATCAAAGAGCATACACCGCGCGCTGCCGACGGCCGGGCCCATCCGCAGGGCGGCGGAGCGCACATCGTTGCTATGCGGCCTGATGGAAGGATTTAATGGCATTTCCCAGTTCGCATATGTCACTGTACGATGGCAATATGAACGCCAAAGTCACCCTTGATCGAGCGGGCCGCGTCGTGCTGCCCAAGCCCCTCCGAGACATGATGACCCTCGCCCCTGATGACACGCTAGACCTCATAGTCAAGGGCGACGAACTGACCTTGCGGCCCACGCGCGGCGCTACGCCCCTGCAAAAGGAGCGCGGCGTCTGGGTGTTTCGCACCGGCAAGCCGCTCACCGCCGACGCTACAGAGGAAGCACTTTGCGCCATCCGGGCGCAACGCCACCACCAGAACGCCGACGAGAGCAAGTGAAGGCGTTTCTCGATACCTCGGTGCTCGTCGCCACGTTTTACGCGGATCACGAGCATCATTCACCCAGCATCGATCTCTTCCTTCGCTTCGGGAAAAAAGACGCCTGTTGCGGCGCGCACAGCCTCGCCGAGGGCTGCGCCACCTTGACCGGTATGCCGGGCAAGCGCCGTGTCAGCGGCGACGAGGCGCTGCTGTTCCTCGGCAACATCCGCGAGCGGCTGACGTTGGTCGCTCTCAACAAGCAGGAGTATTTTCAGGTGGCGGAAGCGGCCGCCGCGGGCGAACTTGCCGGCGGTGCGGTGTACGACGCGATTCTCGGCCACTGCGCGCTCAAGGCGAAGGCCAAGGTTATCTACACATGGAACACCAAGGATTTCCTGCGACTGTCCTCGGCTATCGCAAGCCGCGTGAAAAATCCTGAGCCCCACTGATTCATCGTTTCGTTTTCCAGTCTACGTACAATAAAAGCGAAAACGGTGGGGCTGCCGAGCGCCGAGGGGATCGAGCGCGCGCCACGCGAAGTGCTTAAGCGCGAAGCCGGCCGCACGCTCCTCACTCCGCAAAGACTTCTTGCAGCGTGCTCAAGGTGGACGTGAGGGTCTTTGCTGACACCGCTCCCAATTTCTTTGCTAACCGGGCCTTGTCCACCGCCCGAATCTGATCCAGAAGAATCAAGCCCTTCTTGCCACCATGCGTGACACCGATTCGAAACGGTGCTGTGCGGCTCTTGGTGGTCATTGGTGCGACCATCACGGTACGCAGGTGATCGTGCATTTCGGCAGGGGACACCACGACGCACGGACGTGTCTTTCTGATTTCGCTTCCGACGGTGGGATCAAGATTCACGAGCCAAATCTCCCCACGTCTCACCAAGCGAGCTCCGGGTCGGCCGCATTACCGAATTCGCCCATCACCAATGCGTCGTCGCCGGCTGCGGCGATCTGCTTGGCCGCCGCCGCCCATCCGGTGCGCGCAGCGCTGGCCGGCCGGCGCAACACGAGGGCGCCGCCCTCAATGGTCATCTCCGCCCCCGCCTCGCCGTTCAGGCCCAGTTGCGCAAGGATCGGCTTGGGGATGACGACACCTTGTGAATTACCAATTTGTCGAATGCTGACATGCATAGGCTTCATAGTGATAACAATGTTATTCCATCGAAAGGAGGCTGTCAAATCGGAATCATTACAATCGGAATCACTACATTGCGCAATGAATTCGCGCCTGGCCCCTTTACTTAGCCCATCGCAGAGGCCGCTCTCTAGCCGATGGCGAAGTTCCCCGTCGATGCGCCCAGGCCAAGGGACCTTTGAGCGCTAAAGGAATTGGGCTTCGAGGTGGTGGGAGAGCGCGAACACATATCACTGCGCCGCCATAACGCCGATGGGCGCATGACACCGCTCACGATGCCCAATCATTCGCACATCACGAGTTCGACCCTTCGACATAACTGCACGCAGTGCGACATACCCCGCGACGAATTTCTTCGCGCATTCGAGGACGAATGAATTCAATAGTGCGGGATCGGCCCAGGGTTTCCGAACCTCGCTCTGACCCCTATTTCCCCCTATTTCCCCGGGGCGTTACGCCGTTTCCAACGCCCGGGGTTTGCGCGGTCGGCCGCCCAGCTTGCCATTGGCACGCGCGGCAGCGGCTTTTGCAGCCGTCGCGGCCTTGCCCCCCACCGCGCCAATTTGCGTCATCCACTGCTTGGTGCCCAAGATGCCTTTGACGAGAGCGGGAACATACAGGTCCGCATCCAGCTTTGGCCAGTGCAGGCCGAGACCTGCTGCGGACACTTCGATCCGCCGAAGGTCAGTTGCTTTGGCGCCGGCCAAGCCCTGCGCATGCGCGATCGGAAATTCAAACGCGCACCCGTTGTTCAGCTCCACATGGATGCGGCCGGCTGCGTACCTGGCGGCGGTGGCCAATGGTCCGCGTGCCAGCAACCGGCGCCCGCGCTCCGAGGCCTTGGCAAAACTGGCTTCGTCGACTGTCAACAGGCGGCGTTTAGTAGTGCCCATGGATTCGTCCCCATTCACGGCAAAGGTGGGCAAGGTGTTTCCGGAGGTAGGTTTCGATCTGCTCTAACTGCCCCAGCCCGAACCCGATGTTGCTCAGCAAACGTACCTGCGCAAGGTCGCAAAGTAATTCAAACCGCGCGTGCTCCTCGGCTCCGATCACATGGACATGCGGCGGAAGGTGATCGTTGGTATAGATCGCTACCCGCCAGCCCTTGAAGATGGGAAGAACCGTTGGCGTAGGTTAGCTTAACCAAAGCATGCTTGGGTTTCAAATTACGGCGTTCCGAACATCACTCTGCCCCCTATTTCCCAACTAGGGAATTCAGCGCGTTGATGAGTCAACCTGAGGTCACCGACGTGCCCGGAATCAACTCTGAATTGCTGCTTTGCGACGAGGCATGAGATATATGCTATCATGTATCATATATCGACTTTGCGGGCCGGCTGCGGAGGTATTCCAATGACCAGTCAGATTCTGATTCGCTTGCCCGATGAAATCGCCAGCCGTTTTCGCGCGGTGGTTCCACCTCGCCAACGGAATAAGTTCGTCGCTGATTTGGTGCGCACTGCGCTCGAGCACCAGGAGGCCGAGCTTGCGAAGATTGCCGATCAAGTCAATGAAGATGAGCGTACCAATCCCGGGCTGATTGCCGAGGATCGCGACTGGAACGTGACGCTCTCAGATGGTCTAGACGATATTCATGACAAGTCCAAGCGCACCATCCGGCCCAAATCCAAAGCGCGGTGACGTCTACTGGGTGAATCTCGATCCCACGATCGGCGCCGAAATCAAGAAAACCCGCCCGTGCGCCGTGCTGTCACTAAGCGCCCTCAATGAGCGGCGCCGCACGGTTGTCGTGGTGCCGCTTTCCTCGGGTGGGACACCTCGCCCTCCCCTGGTTGTCGCCATCCCTTCGGTGGGGCCTGGCCACACGGCCCGCATCGACCAGATTCGCGTGGTCGATAAGGCGCGCTTGTCGAATCAACTTGGCCGGCTGGATCGTCAAGATCTAGCCATCATCGAGAACGCCTTGCGCACGGTACTGGGCCTTTGAAGGGGCCGCGATGCGGACCTGGAATTGCTCGGTCCTGGGTTGAAACAGAAGGGCATCCATTTCCCCCAGAATCAGGATGCACTTCGCTATGGTATCCATGTTCTCGACACCGAAACCAACGAGCTAGTGCGCTACGAGACCTACCTCAGATACATCAGACCCTGACCCCTTTAGTGTTTCCCTACCCTTCGACATACCCGCACGCAGTGCGACATACCGCGCGACGCATTTCTCCGCGCATTCGAGGACGAATTAATTACATTGTGCGGGATGGTCCCGAGGTTTCCGAACCTCGCTTCGACCCCTATTTCCCTGGATAGGTTCGTTAGCTACCAGTTTTCCGCATGATCACGCGGGGGCTGCGATTGACAACGAGTCGCTTCGATCGTGCTTCCCTTTCGCGGAGCGCCTCGCATATTTTCGTCAGATCGTTGCCGTGCTTGGCAGCGTGTGCCTGGCGATGTCGCCGAACCTCTTCCACGATCGGATCTTCAGTCATGTCTATGCTCCAAGTTCCTCCGGTGAACACAGTACCGGGCAAATATAGCCTTGCTTTTCAATCACTTTCACGATACCTGCTTTCGTTTCGGCGTTGTTGATGTGCCTGAAATTCCACGTCAACAGATATTCCATACCGTGTGCTGCTGCTATACCTATGTGCAGCGCATCTTCAAGGCTCGATTCCGGTATGGCTCCGTCTGCCACCAACCGCGTTGCCAGTAACTGTGCCTCGTGCGTAGCAGCGAGACTCGGTACATCTGCGACTGCATCTAGTCTAAGCCTTGCCGCTTCGGGGTCCCCGCTGGAAATTTCTTCCTCTACCAACGCGGAGATATAAATGTCATATCCGCGCCGACGGCCTTGCCACCATTCCACAGTGATCGCCTGGCGTGCCGCGATAACGATGTCCCGACTAGGTCGGGCGACCAAGTAGCTGATCACCGAGGACTCAATGTAAACAGTTGCAGCCATTCGCGAATGATACGCCGCCACAGCTACTGGTAACGAAACGCTGACCAACTCGCGGCTGAAAGAACGAGATTGGTGGCGTTCATGGCTTCCGTTTCATGCCGCAACGTAGAAGCCAGCGGTGCTGGGGCGGCGACGTTCGCATGGCACGGCGCTTCCCGCGCGTCGGCTGCGTCGCTAAGCTCGGCCCGCAGCTTCCAGGTGAAGCAAGTAGATTACGCGATTCGTGCGTGGACGCGAGCGCTTGCCCTTGGTACAGCGCCTGCGCGCACACCGCATCCCCATCCTCTCCCCCGCCGATGCCCTCGACCGAATCGAGCAGCACGACAGCTCAACCCGCAGCTAAAGACGGTAACGCCCGGGTAATGCAGGCGGCCATCGCAACTTCATCGCGTTTACTGTGGCCTGTCGCTGATGACGCGGCGCTCCATCAAGCTGGATGCTCAGGCGTCGAGGCATGCAGGCAGGTTAGCACGAAATAATTGACCCTGACCCCTTTAATGTATCGGGAATCATTACATTGTGAGATTAATTCGAGCCTGGCCCCTTATTCCTCGTGCTCGCTATCTTCAATGCTCCTTTGCGACCCCACCAACAAAAACGGGCGCCGAAGCGCCCGCCTTAAGCAATCAACGCTCGTCGACTAGAAGTTGTGCATGAGACCGAGACCGATGATGCGCGGATCGGCGCCGGCACTGCCGGCAGGCAAGCCGCCGGCGGTTCCACTGAGTCCACCGGCCGGGCCGACTGCAGCCACGCCGTTGTTTGCTGACGTATACGAAGCGCCGACAACGTCCATGGTCGCATTCGACTGATTGGTGATCTGGGTGTACGTCACGTAGACCGCAGTACGCTTCGACATGAGGTAGCGCACGCCCGCGACCAGTGCACGGGTCTTCGTATTGTCGCAACTTGTCGAAACCGCGCAGCCGCTAACATTTCCGCCTTGGCCGAACTGAAAGAGGCCCTGGATATTGCCGAACATATGCTCCCAGGACACAGCGATGAATGTCTGCTTGAGATCATCGGTAGCCGTGCCAAGCACCGGACTGTCATCGTTCTGAAGACGCATCCCCAAGAGCGAGATCTGCGCACCAGGCATGTAGGTAAAGCCAACACTCCCCTTCAGGTTCTTGTTCTTGGGTCGCGTCGCGGCTCCGGCGACGGACTGAGTTTCCAGTGATGAGTAGTCGGCTTGCACACTGATCGGACCACCGGCCCAGCGCGCTGTCACACCCCATATCTTCGCATCCGTATTCAATCCGGCTCCGGATGCTTCCGAATTAGGCTGATAGCTCCCCGTCGCATTGAACCCACCGAACGTCGGGGTCGTGTACTGCAGCACATTGCTTTGGCGCGCAATGCCCGCATTCAAGCGACCGGCGGAACCCGTAAGAAACGGGATTTCAGTATTCACATAACTGGCGCCGGTCTGAATGATCGTGCCGTTGCCCCACCACACATCCTGGCGGCCGAACGTAACACGGCCGAAGCCCCCTTCAAGGCCAACAAACGACGGGCGTGAACCAAGAAATCCGGTACTTGCGTTGACTTGATTGCCCTGCCCCTGGCCGTTTCCAGTATCCATGTTGACACCGGATTCGATCTGAAAAATGGCGCGCAAACCGCCGCCCAGATCTTCCACGCCGCGTACGCCAAGCCGGGAACCCGCATCGAAAACTCGGATCCGGGATTTGAAATCGGCGCCGGACCCCGCTGCAGCACCGGTTGCCCCGTACTGGTCGAGACCCAGATTCGCGCGGCCGTATAGGGTCACGTTGCTCCCCTGCGCAAATACCGGAGTGGTAAATACGCTTGTTACGGCCAATGCCATTAGCTTCTTATTCATCAATTGTCCCCTCTTCTTGAAAACAAGTAGTGCGCCCAATGCGCCCGAGGAATAAAACGGGCGCCGAAGCGCCCGTTTTCAAGCCATCAACTTTCGTCGATTAGAACTGATGCCACAC
>JBJXGX010000325.1:0-37866 GCA_046160305.1 Burkholderiales bacterium | reverse complement strand
GTCACGCGCCCCGACTCCTCTGCGCGCGCGCGCTCGACTTCGTCTCGCAGCAGATCCCAGATTTCTTCGGTGATGCGATTGAATTCAGGCGTTCGCCGCAATGACATCAGCGTGCGCGGGCGTTCGAACGGGATCGGAATGGACTGTTTGATTCGCCCCGGCGCTGAACTCATCACGAGGACGCGATCGCCAAGCAGCACGGCCTCATCGAGGCTATGGGTGATGAAGACGACGGTGCCGCGATTGTCTTCCCAGAGTTTGCCGAGTTCCTGCTGCAGGAGGAGTTTGTTCTGCTCATCGAGCGCGGCGAACGGCTCGTCCATCAGCAGGATTTCCGGATTGGTCACGAACGCGCGTGCCACCGAAAGGCGCTGCTTCATGCCGCCCGAAAGCTGGTACGGATAGAACGTGCGAAAGCGCGCGAGCCCGGTTTTCTCCAGAAAATAATCGACGCGTTCGGCGCTCGCAGCACCGCGCCAAGTGCCGGTCACCTTGAGTCCGTACGCAGCATTGCGCTCGACGGTGAGCCATGGGAAGACGGATTCTTCCTGGAAGATCATCGCGGTCAGCGGGCGCGCGGGATTGGCGTGCTGCATTCGAAGCGTGCCGCTCGTAGGGTGTTCGAGTCCGCCAAGCATGCGCAGCAACGTGGATTTTCCGCAGCCGCTCGGGCCGACGATGCAGAGAAACTCCTTGTCATCGACATCGAGCGACACGCCATCGAGCGCGGCAAACGAGCCGCCTTTGATGTCGAATGTCCGCCCGATATCACGGATCGCGATTTTCGCAGTCAAGGGTGTTTGCCGTTTTCGGATTGATCAACGCACCTGGCGTCAGCGATCAGGACTCCGCGTGCGCCAGCGCGGAGAATCCCAGCTAATTCAAGGATTGCGTGAACGACAGGTCGACGGCGTCCTTCAGGTCGGGCACCTTTGGGATGAGACCTTGTTTGGCGTACCAATCGCGCTGGACGCGCAGCCCATTGGTCCCGTCGACATTCGGGGCGAGCGATTCACGCCCAACGCCGATCGCAACGCGTTCATACGCGGTGATATCTTCGACCGGGATGTGCTTTTGGTAATGCTTGGCGATCTCTTTGCGGCCGGCCGGATCGTTGATATTGGCGCGCAGCCAACGATTGGCCTTGTGCAGACCCGCCATGAATCGCTCGCCGGTCTTGCGGTCGCGCTCGGCAAGGCGCTCGCCGAACATGACGACGCCGATGGTGAGATCTGGCATGATTTCCGCCACGCTCATGAAGCGCTTCGAAAAGCCGTTCTGCTCACCGATCGTCATGAACGGATCGATCCACATCGCGACGTCGATCGAGCCGCCCTTGAAGGCAGCCAGCATGTCCGGATACGACATCGTCACCAGTCGCGCGTCCTTCTCGGTGAGGCCGGCGCTTTCCAGGAAGCGCCCCGCGAAAAAATGCGTGATCTGTCCACGCGCCGTGATTGCAATGGCCTTGCCCTTGGCGTCCGCCGGCGTCTTGAAGGCACCGGAGTCGATCAGTGCTTTGCGCACCACGATCCAGTTGGTGCTGCCGGAGGGCTCATCGGGCCGGACACTCTGATAGTCCGCGACGATTTTCACCTTCACGCCTTGCGCGATGCTGTTGTAGAGCGCAGCGCCCGCGGTGGTGGCGGCGATGTCGATCTGCCCGGTCGAGAGCGACGGTACCAGTTCGGCGCCCGACCGGAAGTAGATGACTTCGATTTCCAGATTCTGTTCATTGAAGAAGCCGCGCTCGATGCCGATGAACGTGGCGTTCGGGACGCGCAACATGCCGAACTTCAATTTGTCAGCGGCCACCGCATTGCCGGTGCCGGCCATCGTGGCAGCCAAGGCAAGCGCAAGGCAGGCGATCATGGAGAGTCGTATCACTGCTGTTGGCTCCGTGGGAATCGGTGGGTCGACAGGCGTGGCAAAGGCTACCACGGGTCACTCGACCCATCGCGGCATGGCGCGCTGCGTCGCGATGGCAGTACCCGCCTGCAAGACGCCGTCGAGGCGCCACTTGGGGCAGCGCCGGGCGATTGGAGGTACGATTCATCGAGATGGACGATCGCAATACCGAATGCGTGCGTCGACTGTCGCCAACAGGCAGGAGAATCCTATGCAAGCAACCGTTGTCACGGGGGCCATGCCGCGCCCCGCATCCACCTCGTCCAACCCGTCGTCCAACCTATTGGCCGAACTTCCCGCGCGCCTTCACCACTATGCGTTCGTCGTTCGCGATCAGGAGGTGAATCGGCATTTCTTTGAGGACATCATCGGCCTGCCGCTGATTGCGACCTGGTGCGAACGCGGCTTTCGTCCGGAATTGCAGCGCGAGATGGCTTACTGCCATACGTTCTACGGGATGGCGGACGGCGGTGCGCTCGCATTCTTCCAGTTCGACGACGATGCGATGTACCAGCAATGCAAGGCGATCGAGCCGCCGGTCGGTCGCTACCATCACATCGCGCTAAAGGTTGCGCGAGCGACCTTCGATGAGATTATTCGACGCGCCGATGCGGATAAGATCGAACATCGCGAGCTCGATCATGGCTATTGCCTGTCAACCTACATGATGAGTCCCGACGGTCTGCGCGTCGAATTCACCGTTGATCCCGACGATGTCGATCGCATCAATGCCATGCGTCGTGCCGATGCGCATGCGGAGCTCAAGCGTTGGTTGAAGGGCGATCACCGGACCAACAACGAGGACCGGCCGAACAAAGATGCCTCCGCGATGTAACCTGCGCCAACGCGGGCGTTCGGGCGGGTGACGGATTGTCGCGCCTCCATTTCAAGTCGATAAAGGGCAGTGCCGAATGACATCGAAACTCAAGACTGTGACTTTGGGCAGCGCCGGAACGTTCGCGGGAGAAGCCACGACCATCATGTGCGAGAAGTACCTGGAATTCGGCGAAGTGGTGTATCGCCCCTCGATGGAGGCCTGCTATGAAGCGCTCGATCGCGGCGAAGCAGATGTCGCCATCCTTGGCCAGGAACGTACCGGTCAGCCGCATCCCGGCCGCGAAATCCTCGAGCACGGTTATTCGGTCATCAAGCAGGAGGTCGTGCCGCTTGCCTGCAATCTGTATGTCAAACCGGGCGTTGCCAAAGAGCGCATCCGGAAAATCGTCGGCCATGGATCGATCCATCAATGCACCGCGTATCTCGACAAGAATTTCCCTGGCGTGCCGCGCGAGCAGCATCACTTGAATTCGGTCGAGGCCGCGCGGGAGGTCATGACCGGTGACGGTACGATGGGCGTGGTGGGCTCGCGATCGATCGTCAAGCTGGTGCCGGGACTTCAAACGCTTGCAACCGGCATCGACAGCGGCGCCGCGGCAAGCTGGTGGGCCTACACGAAGAAGCCGATCCTGTCGGATACGCCGAATCGGCTCGTCGTTACCGCAAGGTTCGGGTCGGATGGTGCGCTGGGCGATTTGATCGCGGGCATCCTCGCGGCGGGATTTCGTCTGCGGGCAGTGGGTTCCTTCGCCGTGAACCAAGGCTGCGGCAACTACGACTATGTCATGCAGTTTGACGGGCAGGGAACGCGCGCCGCTGTTGAGAGTGCGGTCAAGCGCTTTGCGGGTGCGCGCTTGGCGGGGGCATTCAATCAGCCTTAAGTGGCTCAGGGCTCAACGACGACGGCAAAACGGGCCGTACGGACTCAACGAATAAATCGTCGAGACGAACTCGAGCCGTGAACTGTCGAGGCCGTCGTGTTCGTCGAGCCGTCGTGTTTGCCTGAGACCGTGATTCGCGCCAAAGTAAGCGCCATTCGGGGCGCCCCCTTGTCCAGCGAGTAGCTAAGCGAGCGTCGTCACTCTTGACCGGGGTTCGTCCGCGGCCGACGCGCGCTCGGCGTCGATCAATCCCTTCAACAACCGCTTGGCGCGAATGCCGGCGCCATCAGCTCGGGTGTTGATCGGGCGCATGTCCGGGTAGCGGTCGGTGCCTGCCTGCACACCCTCGATCGCCATGATGTCTTCGGCCAACGCGATCAATACCTGTTCGCGCGTAAATTTGGAAACGTTGTCGTCGTCGTGCTTGTAGTTGCGGCAGTGGGTCCAGAAGTAATGGAACGTTTTGTCGGTGCAGGGCGTGGCAAAGTTATACGAGCGCATTTCGATCCCCTGACTGCGATCGCCATCGATGGCGCCGGTGCCGGTCACGCAACTGCCAAGATCGACTTCGATCATGGAGGGCGCGGTCCAGGTGATGATCTGCCAGCGATCGACATTGCCGGTGAAGCCGCCAAGGCGGGCGAAGATCGGCGCGGCGGGCTTATCGATCGTCCAACGCACCACGCGAACGCTGTTGCCGAATGCTTCGGTCTCGTGCGGAATCTCGGCAACGTCGGAACCCAAGGTCGTCTTGTGCAGAAACGCGACATGGCTCGGGTCGAGGAGATTGTCGCCCAGCAGGCGGTAGTCGCCTTGAACCGTAATCGGCGGATTGAACAGCGTCTTCCACTCCGGATGGTCCTGGCGCCAGACGTCCGGAATCAGCGATGCATCGGCATTGGCAGGATTGCCCATCCAGATCCAGACGAGGCCCCATCGGTCGACGGTTGGATAGGCGCGAATCCCCGCGCCCTGGGGAACCTCCGTCTGCCCCGGCACGCGCACGCATTTCCCGGTGCAATCGAATTCGAGACCGTGATAACCGCAGACGATCGCGTCGCCTTTGAGGTTGCCCTTGGAAAGCGGATAGAAACGATGGGCGCAGCGGTCTTCGAGCGCCACCGTCGTGCCATCTTCTTTGCGATAGAACACGATGCGCTCATCGAGCAGGGTGCGGGCAAGCAGCCCGCGTCCCAGTTCATACGCACTGGCGGCGACATACCAGCAGTCTTTCAGGAACATGGCGTTCTCCGTAACCGGCCGCTAAGCGGCGTGTCTGGTCGCAATCTTATGCGTCTTGCCCGCGAATCGAAAGGGGAATGATTTTCCGGGAGTCGTTCGTTAGACGGAATGGGCGGAGAGTCGAATACCTAGCGCTCGCGCCACTTTCAAGATCGTGTCAAAACGCGGCTTCGCTCCGGGCGCGAGCGCCTTGTACAGACTTTCCCTCCCGAGACCGGCGTCCTTGGCAACTTGAGCCATGCCACGTGCCCGCGCCACGTCACCAAGCGCGAGGAGCAGAAGATCCGGATCGTCGGTTTCGAGGACGGCCGTCATGTACTCCGCAACCGCCGCGTCGTCGGTCAGGTATCGCGCCGCATCGAAGGGGAGTAACTTGGCTTGCGCCTTGGACTTCCTCATAGTTCGGACTCCAGTTCTTTCAAGATTCGTTGCGCTCGCTTAATGTCTCGTGTCTGGGTCGACTTATCACCGCCCGCGAGCATCACAATTGGAATGCTTTCCCGTCGGGTGAAATACAGACGATACCCAGGACCAAAATCGACGCGCATTTCCGACACATCTCCACCCACGGATTTCCAGTCGCCGAGATTGCCGGCTTCGGCATGACGGAGCCTCGCAGCAATGCGAACCTGAGCGCGAAGATCCTTGAGTGCATCGAGCCAGTTTTGGAACTCCTGAGTCTGGCGTACGGTGAATGTGTGGCGAATGTATCTAAATGGATACGGATATCAAGTACCTTCGAACCAGCGTAATCACGCGCTGTTGGCCGTCACGCTGTTGGCCGTCAATGAGCCAACTCATTGATGCTGACCGCACCGTGATGCTGACCGCACCGGCCGCGGGTCTCGCCGTCGAGATCTGGTCTCCTCGGTGCTCTGCCAGAGAAGCAACGATGAAATCGGGAACCCTCGGTAAAGGGAATCGATCAAATGAGGTGCGCGACTACGCCTCCAGACGTAGTCGCGCTGAAAAGCTGGCTTCGACGAAGCACCACCTCTCCCAACGTCGAGCGATCCAACGGAAAATTGAGAATGGCTTGTAGTAGCGATGGCGACCCCTCGCCACCTCGCTCCACCAACAACCCCGAAAAATCGTAAGATCGACGCGACAACACAATCAAGCTACCCCGGTCGAGGAGACCCCTATGCGCGAAGACACGGTCAATCCTGGCGTCATGCCCCGGACAAGATGCCCCGGAGCATCATTTGGCCGGAGCGCTCAGGCCGTGCTTGGTGCCGTGATCGCCCTTGGCGCGCTGACATTGCTCGCTGGTGCCGCCGCGCCCGCATTCGCCCAGGAAAAAATCCGCATCGGCATCCTCGGCCAGTTCTCCGGACCGTTCGCGGTCGTCGGCAAAAAATATCGCGAAGGCATCGAGTCGTTCACGGCGGTCTATGGCACGCGCGTCGGTGGGCGCGAGGTGGAAATCCTCTATCGCGATCTTGGCGGATCGAATCCGTCAGTAGCCAAGCGCCTTGGTGAGGAGCTGATCGTGCGGGACGGCGTCAAGCTGTTGGGTGGGTTTTACCTCTCACCTGAACCGATTGCGCTTGGCCCGGTTCTCACCGAGACCAAGACCCCGGCAGTCGTGTTCAACGGCGCGGCATTGGCGATTACGCAGTCCTCGCCCATGATTCTCCGGCCGGCGCAAACGCAGCACATGATTGCTGCGGTACAGGCCGAGTGGGCCATCAAGAACGGTTGGAAGCAGGCGTACCTCGCTGCCTCCGATTATTCGCCTGGACATGATTTCCTCTCGGCGTTTCGCATGAAGCATGCCTCGCTTGGCGGCGAAATCGTGGGCGAGGACAAGATTCCGCTCAATACCGTTGACTACGCGCCGTTCATCGAGCGGCTCGGCAAGGCGAAGCCACCCGTTTATCACATGTTCATTCCGGTGGGTGCGCCGTCGGTGAACATCATGAAAGCGCTCCGCGCGCAAGGTCTCACCGGACGGAAAGATCTGGCCTTGATTGGGCAGGCGATCATCGATGATCCGTTCCTGCCGCTCTATGATGACTCGATCGTGGGGATGTTCGATTCGCTTACCTATTCGATGGACACCGCTGGCGCCGAGAACAAGAAGTACAAGGAAGCGATGAAGTCGAAGCATCCGAACGAGCTGCCGAGCTACGAGGGCGCGTGTGCGTACGACGGCATGATGCTGCTCTATCAACTCATTCAATCGCAGCAAGGCAAGCCGTTTGATGGTGCGGCGGCGGTGCAGGCGTCGTCGGCCCATAAGTACGAAGGCGCGCGCGGGCCGATCGCGATCGAACCGGAAACCCGTAACGCCACGATGAATGTCTACATACGCCGCGCGATCAAAGGTCCCGATGGAAAATTGAAGCTCGAAATCACCGACACGTTTGCAGCGGTGAAATCGATTCCGGCAGGGACGACGAAATAGGCCCCGCCACAAGCAGACCATCCGCAACGAACTAGAATCCGCACCACCGACCCCTGAGGGAGTTTGTCATGGCTGATGCCCCATTCCGTTACAAGAAGCTTGGCTACGTCGCTGTCAACGTCACCGATCTCGACAAGACCGTCACGTTCTATCGCGATGTCGTTGGGATGGAGGTCTCCGAATATCGCAAAGGGGAGGTCGCTTACATGCGATGCGGTGACGATCACCATAGCCTCGCGTTCTATCCGGCCGCGCAGCCCGGATTGAAGCGGATGGCGTTCGAGGTGCAGGCCGACGAAGACCTCGAAGCCGCGCGCCGCCATCTCAAGTCCCTTGGCATTGCCTACGATGCTGTGCCGGCCGCCGAGGCGCGTGATCTGCGTCATCGCGAGAGCCTCCGGTTTCATATTCCCGGCTGCGGCCTGATGATGGAGCTCTTTAGTGGCGCCGAGAAACAACTGAAGCCGTTTACGCCCACGCTTGCCAACATCCTTCGCCTTGGCCACATCGTGCTCAAGATCAAGGAGTTCGATACGACCTTCCCGTGGCTCACCGAAAAATTCGGCTTCCGTGTGTCCGACCATATCCATGACGAATCGAGCGGTGAGCATGAGATCGCGTTCCTGCGTTGCTTTCCGAATCCGTATCACCATAGCCTGGGCGTCGCGCGATCCAATTCCAATCAGTTGCATCACTATGCATTGATGGTGCGCGATCTCGACGATGTTGGTCGTGGCAACAATCGATTGCCCAAAGCGGGTTCCGAAATCGTGTTCGGCCCGGGGCGGCATGTCGCGTCCGGAAGCGTGTTCCTGTACTTCCTGGATCCGGATCGCATCACCATCGAGTACACGCACGGCATGGAGGAGTTCTCGGAGCGCACGCCGCGCGCGGCGCGCCACCTGAAGCCCACGCTCGAAGTCGTGGACATGTGGCTCGGTGCGCCGAAAGCGGGCTTTGCCCGCGTTGGGTATACCGAGGGCGCCGCGAGCTGATCGTCTCGCGGTTTTTCGCGGCAGCCTGCAGGGCCTAGCGACGACGTGCTGTCCGCGCTGAGTTTCATCGCGATCTACGGCATCTCATACGGTGTCGTGCTCTTTACCATCTCGGTCGGCCTCGTCGTCATGATGGGGCTGATGCGGGTGGTGAACATGGCCCATGGCGTCTTCGCGGCGGTGGGCGGGTATCTCACCGTGAGTCTCATGAATGCGCACGGCGTCCCGTTCGGGTTCGCCGCAGTGATCGCTGTGCTCGCGGTGGCCGCAGGCAGCATCGTGGTCGAGCGAATCTTCTTTGTGAAGCTTTATGGCGCGCCCGAGCTCGATCACGTCCTGATGACGATCGGATTGATGTTCATCGGCATGGCGGGGCTCAACCTCGCGTTCGGCCCCGATATCGTGCCGGCGCATCTGCCCGACGCACTCGCCGCAAACGTACAAATCGGCGATCGCACCTTGCAGGTGTATCGCATCTTCATTGTCGGATTCGGCGCGCTGCTCATGATCGCGCTCTGGTATGTATTCGAGCGGACGAGCTTTGGTGCGCGGTTACGGGCGGCGGTCGATAATCGCGGGATGGCCGAAGCGGTTGGCATCAACGTTCGCCGTCTTTATTCGATGGCGTTTGCGCTCGGTTCGGGGCTCGCGGCGGTGGGCGGCGCGGTTGGGCTGGCGGTGCTCCCCCTTGAGCCGGCTTACGCGTTCAAGTATCTCGTACTGATTCTCATCGTCGTGTCGATGTCGGGGATCGGCAACCTCAAGTCCTCGGCCTGGGTATCGATCGCGCTTGGAGTGATCGATACCGCGGGGCGTTACTTTCATCCGGAGGCGGGCGGCTTCATCATCTACGGTGTGCTGATCGCGTGGATGGTCTTCCGGGGGCACACCTTGTTGCAGTCCCCATCGACGCGATGAATCATTCGCCTTTGCTCACGCGGCATCGCGTCCACTGGGCGGAAGTCGTGTATTGGCTGTTTGCCCTGGCGGTGTTTTTTCTTTTCCCGCGCAATCTGTCGCTCGCAACGGCGGTAGTCATCATGGCGCTCTTCGCGCTATCGCTCGATCTGGTGATGGGTTTTGCCGGCGTCGTGTCGATGGGGCATGCAGTCTTCTTCGGTATCGGCGCCTATGGCGCCGGACTCATTTCGATCGCCGGGCATCACGAGCCCATTACCGGTGCCATTCTGGCGGGCCTTGCCGCAGCCTCATTTGCCTTGATGGTGGGGCCGGTCATCATGGGTCTATCCGGATTGCCGCAGATCATGGTGACCCTCGCGCTCAATGTCATCCTGTATGAAGCGGGCAACAAGGCCGTCGCGATTACCGGCGGCGACGACGGACTGCGCGGCATCACGCTCGACCCGTTGTTCGGACTGTTCAAATGGACGGTGTTCGGGCAGACCTCGTATCTCTACGCGCTCGGGTGGCTGTTCGTGCTGTTCCTGGTCGTGCGATGTATTGTGTCGTCACCGTTCGGCGTTTCCCTGCAAGGGCTGCGCGAAAACACCGAGCGCATGCGATTCATCGGGACACCGGTGCGACGCCAACTCGTGACGGCGTATGTCGTGAGTGGGTTCATCGCGGGTATCGCGGGCGCGGTCTCGGCGCAGACGGTGAAATTCGTCGGGCTCGAAGCGATCTCGGTCGAGAAATCGATCGATGGGCTGGTCATGCTCGTGCTGGGTGGGGTCGGTCGTCTTTATGGCGGGTTGATCGGCGCGCCGGTCTACATGCTCGTGCACCAGGTGGCCTCCGAATGGAATCCGTTTCACTGGATGTTCGTGATCGGCGGATTACTGATTGTCGTGGTCATGTTCGCGCGGGGCGGCATTCTCGGGGTTGCGTCGATGGTCATTGCGCGGGTACGGCAAAGGGCCAATCGATGACCGCGCTTGCGCTCGAAGCAAACGGCCTGGCAAAGCGCTTCGGTGCGTTGGTCGTGACCGACAACGTCACGCTCAAGGTGCCGATTGGCGCGCGCCTTGCGCTGATCGGCCCCAATGGTGCGGGCAAGACTACGCTGGTTGGATTGCTTACTGGTCTCTTGCGGCCGGAGCAGGGATCCGTCGTCCTCAACGGTCGCGACGTTACCTCGCACGCGCCGGCACGTCGTGTGAAGCAAGGACTGGTCCGCACGTTTCAGATCAACAATCTGTTTCGCGGCCTCACCATTCTCGAGAACGTCTTTCTCGCGGTGAGCGAGCATCAAGGCGCGAGCTTTTCGATGTTGCGACCCGCCGGTCGATGCAAGCCCTTGATCGAGCGTGCCGAGCACATCCTGGAAACACTAGGGCTCGCCGATGTGCGCCATCAAACCATCACCGATGTCTCATACGGGCGGCAGCGGCTCGTGGAAATCGCGATTGCCTTGTCGCTCGATCCCAAGGTGCTCCTGCTTGACGAACCGGCCGCCGGAATTCCAAGCAATGAGGTGTCCCGCCTGCTCGACACCATCGCGCGGTTGCCTGCCGACCTCGCGATCCTCTTGATCGAGCACGATATGCATGTCGTCCGTCAATTTGCGCGCGAGGTCATGGTGCTGGTGGCTGGCCGCGTGCTGATGACCGGCTCACCACACGATGTCATGGCAAGCAGCGAAGTGCGCGCCGTGTACCTGGGTGGTGCCGCAAGCAGAAAGACAACCGATGCTTGACGTGCGCCATCTCGTCGGTGGTTGGGGGCCCACCACGGTCATCGAGGATCTATCCGTTTCCGTCCAAGCGGGCGAAACGGTTGCGATCATCGGGCGCAATGGCGTGGGCAAATCCACGTTGCTCGAATTGATCGTCGGACGAGCGCAGCGGCGCGCGGGGGAGGTTCGACTCGGCACGACGGATCTCGCGCCGCTTAGAACCTATCAACGGTCGGAGGCCGGTCTTGGCTATGTTCCGCAAGAGCGCGAGGTGTTCCCAAGCCTTACCGTAAAGGAGAACCTGTCGGTCGCCCAGCGTCCAGGGCGCTGGACGGAAGTCGCGGTGCTCGAGCTCTTTCCTGGCCTTGCGCATCGGCTGACGAGCCTGGGTCGCCAACTCTCAGGCGGTGAACAGCAGATGTTGTCGATCGCGCGCGCGCTCGTCGGCAATCCGCGTGTGCTCCTGATGGACGAGCCATCGGAAGGCCTCGCGCCGGTCGTGGTCGAGCAATTGGTGCTCGCGCTGAAGGCGGTCGCGGGTGACGGATCGCTCGCGGTGCTGCTGGTCGAGCAGCGGATCGAGGTTGCGCTCGATCTTGCATCCCGCTGCATCATCATGGATCGGGGCCGGATCGTGCATGAGGCGAGCAGCGTCTCACTTAGGGTGGAGCCCGCGCGGATCGGTGAATGGATGGGATTGGGCGTCGAGGCGAACCACGCCTAGGCGAGCGTCCCTTCTCCCCAACCCCAGTACCGCGCGATGGCACCCGCATCGACGCGCATATCGGTTCCGGTGACGAATCGCGATTCGTCCGAAGCAAGGTAGATCGCTGCATACCCGTAATCGCTTGGGCTCGGTGGTTTGCCGGTCGGCAAGAGCTTGCCGCGCTTGAGTGCGAGGTGATTCGTGATGTCCCAGCGCGGGCGACCCCAGCGTTCGGCGCGAACGACCGATTCGGTCGGATCGGTCGCGGTCGGCGTGAGGCTGTTGACGCGAATGCCGTATTGAACAAGTTCCATTGCGTTCGCGCGGGCCATATTCAGGATGCCGGACTTCGCTGTGCAGTAGGCGACGTTCTGCGGATTGCCCTGATGCGCTTCGGTGGAGGCGAGATGGATGATGCTGCCGCGCTCCTTTGCATCGATCATCGCCTGCGCGGTGTGCTTGGTGAAGATGAATGCGCCGGTAAGGATCAGATCGACCTGCTCGCGGAACTCGCTCACGGGCATCGTGAGCAGGCCCTTCATGTTGTATTTGACGGCACCGTTCACCAGCACATTCACGCGACCGAACGTGCTGAGGGCCGCCTTGATCACATCTTTCACTTGCGCTTCGTCGAGCACATTGCACTGGCGCCCGATCGCCTTGCCGCCCGATCGCTCGATATGGCGCGCGCAATCCATCGCATTGGCCGCATCGGCATCGACGCAGACGATGGCCGCGCCTTCGGCCGCAAGCGCTTCGGCAATGCCGCCGCCGATATTGGGACTGGTGCCGGTGATGATCGCTACCTTGCCTTTGAGACGCATCGGTATGTCCTATCGAAAGTGAATTGAACCACCAAGGCAGAATTGGACCACCAAGGCACCAAGGCACCAAGGTTGAATCGATGGTCCAGTATTGAAGCGAATGGCACCCAGTTGATTCCGCTGATCGATACGTTGCACCTGCTTTCTAAAAACTTGGTGCCTTGGTGTCTTGGTGGTTCCATCCAACGTCTTGGTAGGTTCATCCTCACCTAAATAATGATGCTGACTTTCCCCTGTGGCCGCAGCGCTTCCAGGTCGAGGATGGCCTTGCGCAGCCGGAATCGCAATTGACCATCCGCCTGCACCAGGATGTGTTCGTAGCGACCCATGTAGACATCGAGCAATTCACGCCGCACGCGATGGATGATGAAATTCGCGCGCACCTGCACTTCGCCATTCGTTTGCGATTCGAACATGACGTTCGTCACCGCGCGCCGCGTACGGGACACCGGGCTCTCCGAATGCGCATTGCCTTTCTGGAGCTGCTTGATGCGTGATTGGAGGCGCTGGGTGTTATCGTCGACCAGATACAGCGCCTGTTCCGGCGGCAATTCGCGCGCATCGAGCGGCGGGACCTGGTAATACGCGTCCGGGGTAAAAAGCGTGAGCCATTCGTTCAATTGCCAGCGATCGAGAAGATCTGCTTCCCGATAAAGAAACGTTTCAATCGCTTCACGGTTGATCGTTTGCATAAGGGTCGCTGTCACGCTACGCGGCGCGACGCCCGGGTGCAACCGCTACCGGCGCTTCGATCGGCCGCTCCATTTGCGGGCTGTAGGAAGGGTGCAGGCATTGGTACCAGCGCCGCCAGAAGGCACGCATCTGGATCTCATCGCTCGACGTGGGTTCGCGCTTCATTCCGCGTGAAATGTCCGACCATTCCATTTCGCGCACCGCAAAGCCGCGCTGGCAATTCTCAAGCGCTTCGACATCGTCCGGCGTGCCGAAGCCGGCCGGTCCGAGGAAGGAAATGAAGTTGTCGTGACGCAGCCGCCGGATCGCGGCAGGCTCGCCCTTCGGCAACAGCGCCCAGGCGTTGACTTCGAGATAGTCGGGGGCCGCCGGATAGAACGTGCGCACTGTCCGGAAATTTTGCACGAAGATCAGATTCGGAAAGATGAACAGATTGCGGCTGAAACCCACCATGCGTTCGGTGTACGCCTTGCCGAATTGGGCTTCCAACTCGGCCCGCACCTTGCCCAGGTGCTCGGCCGCATTGGCGCTCATCGGCAGCTTGCCGATCGGATTCTCGATCACAGCATGGCCGCGCCCCAACTCGATGCCGACGTTGCCGGGCATGGGCGCGACGATCGCCTGCCATTCCTTCGAGCTCGCGCCGAGGTCTTCCATGTAGTCGATGAAATAGCGCTCGTGGGTCATCATCGCGTGATAGCCGTCGATGCTGTTCTCGACCAGGAGCTTCCAGTTGGCGCGCATGCTGTAGGACTGCTGCCCTGGAACGATCTCGACATCCTTCGAGTAGTCGAGGATCAGATCGAGATACGCCTTGGCGCGCCCAAGATACGCGACGAGGCTCTCGATATCGGCCTTGAGGCTCATGAATACGAGGCCGCGATATGTTTCCACGCGAGGCGGAGTGGCCAACGGAAAGTTCTTCTTGTCAAACCCCGGACCGTAGCCCGCGCTGTCGGGGACCGAGATCAATTCGCCGCGGGTATTGAAGGTCCACCCGTGATAAAAACATTGGAACCGCTTGGCTGTTCCCGAAGCTTCCTTGCAGACGGTGTTGCCGCGATGCGGGCAGGTGTCGAAGAGCACGCGAACCGTTCCGGCGTCGTCCCGCACCATGATGACGGCGCGCCATGCGACCTTTCGCCGCACGAAGCTGCCGGGCTCGGGGAGTTCCGATTCGTGGCCTACATACAACCATGACTGGCCGAAGACGGTGCGTTTCTCTTCCTCGAGAATGGCGGGATCGATGAAGGCGCGCCGATTGACGCGAAACAGGCCGTTGTCCTGGTCGTCGTCGACCAGCCCTGCGAAGGACTGCGGCATGCGAAACCTCCTGGTGAGCGTACGCGCGGGCAAGCGCTGGCGCATGTTACGGCCCGCTTCGAAGGCCGGTCAAGCCGCACTTCATGCGCACTTCATGCGACGCCAAGATCCCGATCGGGTGCCGCTCAAACCGCAAAACGACATCGAAATCTCGTTTGACGCGGGTCCTGCGACCACTTGCCGGCGCTTAGCAGGGCGTCACGCCCGTTTGCCCATCTTGCGCTCGCGCTCAAGCAGGTCCTCAAGGTACTCGACGCGCTTGGTCCTTGAAGCCAAGCGAAGGTGCACGATCAACAACGCGAGGAAGATCAGGGCGATCCCGGAAATGATGGCGTAAGGGTTGTAGATGGTCAGTGCTGCCACGGCGCCAAGCACGGCGACCAGATACGGCAGCGCCTCGTAGATCGATTTCGGCATCAAGATGGAGTCTCCTCTTCGGCGTTAGGCACCGGGCGGTTGTCGCTTTGGGTTTGATCGGGTACGCGGCGAGCGGGGAGTGAATCACGGCTCACTTCGCCGAACGAGGAATGAGTGCACGAGGTCACGTCCGTATGGATCCCGCTGCCGCGATTCGCAGGGTGAAATTTACGGATGGCAAGGGGTTGATAGCGCTCGGTTATCAGTGTGATCAATCGGCGGGGCCCTCTTACCCTGCGCCGCACCGGGTCGATCGCGCTTTGGAGGTATCCTCCGGGCAATCCAATTTCAATCGGAGTCCGGTCTATGCAGGAGGCGTCATGAGTCGTCAGACCGTCTTCATTCCGGCACCCGCCACCGAGCAGGTGTTGGAGTGGGACGACATGATCGCCGGGCTGCGTGCGGCCTACGCGGTCCAGCACCAGTCCCACACCAGCTACCGGGCCGTCGCCCGCGGCAATCGCACCTGGCTTCGCGGACTCGTTTCATGTCCACCCGCTAGTCGCTTCATGGGCACCAAAGTGTTCGGCGTGGCCCGTGAGCGCAAAGTGAGTTATCTCGTATCGCTATTCGATCAGGAAACGAGCGAGCTCGTCGCGTTGGTGGATGCGCTGCATATCACGGCCCTGCGGACTGCCGCGACATCGGCCGTCGCGATCGACCTCATGGCGAAACGCGGTCCGCTTCGCGTTGGTGTCCTCGGCAGCGGTGCGGAGGCGCAAGAGCATCTGAGCGCCCTGTCTCGCGTGCGCGAGTTGCGCTCGGTGCGGGTGTTCAGCCCGACCGCCGCGCGGCGCGAAGCCTTCGCAACGCGGTTCACGAAGGAACTGAAAGTCGATTGCAAGGCGGTCGATGCAGCGCGCGCGGCGGTCGACGAGGTCGATCTGCTGATCGCGGCGGCCCGTTCGCACGACGAGACGCCGATTTTCTCGGGCGACTGGCTGCGCCACGGGACGATGGTGGTGTCGATCGGTGCCACGTTGCCCGAGCAGCATGAAATCGATCCGCGCACCATTGACGTGTGCGACCTCATCGTCTGCGATATGGTTCATGAAGTCATCGAGGAAACCGGCGACTTCATCGATGCGAAGGCGGCCGGCATCGCCTTCGAGCACAAGATGGCGTCCCTCAACGATCTCGTGATGGGCAAGCTTGCGGACCGCCTCGCGAACGCCAAGATCCCGATGTACAAGTCGGTCGGCGCGGCCATTCAAGATATTACCGTGGCGGAGATCGCCTACACGCGGGCGGTCGAGCGCAATCTCGCCGTCCCGCTGCCTATGGCGCTGGTGCCGCGTCAGGTATAAATTCAGCAGTTCAACGTCTCTATCATCGTCTGGGAGCTGGTCATGGCCAAGTACAGAAAGTCCGAAGCACGCGAATGGGCGCGTGAGAATCTTCGCGGTGTTGCCAATGTCGTCATCCCCTCGTACACGCAGAATCTCAAGGGTCTGAACGAGAAAGGGATCCGGCACGACATCCGCCTTGAGCTCGAATACGGATTCCGGGGCACCTTGCTCGTCTCCGAAGTCGCGATCACGCTCGATGAGTATCGCCAGTTCTTCGAGTGGGCGAATGACGAGTCGAAGGGTCGGCTGATGCTGATCCATCATGCGAGCTTCAACGATCTCGAGGAGAACATCGAGGCCGTGAAGATCGCCGAAGCCAACGGCGCCGAACTGATCCTCTTGTCCTATCCGCCCAATTTCTATCCGGAAACCGAACAGGACATCTACGATTACACCAAGGCATTCTGCGATGCCACGAATCTCGCCGTGCTGCTTTTCCCGGTCCCGCTATGGGGATTCGATCGCGTGCATCCCTCGGACATCCCGGCAACCTTGATTCGCCGCCTGATCAAGGATTGCCCGAACGTGGTCGCGATCAAGGCCGAAGGGGGCATGCCGTCGATCATGGGCTTTGTCGAGTGCCATCGTCTGTTCAGCAAAGACCTCATCATCACCTGCCCGCTCGAGCACGACATGATCGCGCTTGCACAACTCGCGCCGATCCAGTTCAGCGGCACGAGCAACACCGAGTACTACGGGCCGATGATCCCGCGCATCCACAAACTGCTGATGGAAAAGCAGTATGACGAGGCGACCAGGCTCTACTGGCAGCTCCATCCGGCGCGGAAAGCCAATGCGGCCGCGAACGCCTACACGCCGCAAACATTGTTCCTGCATCGCATGTTGTGGAAATTCCAGGGCTGGCTGAACGGCTTCAACGGCGGGCCGATGCGCCGACCCACCATGCGCATGAACGATGGCCAGATGAACGCGCTCCGCCAAGGACTCGTCCGCTCCGGCATCGAACCGACCAAGGACACCAACAAGGCGTTCTTCACCGGGCGACACGTCGCGTAGACGATCGCGGTTCGATCAAAGGAAATCGCATGCGCACACCCGAGTTCACGCCCGCGCAGATGGAAAGCCATGTCGCGCGATTCAAGACGTTGCAGCCTACGAAAGCAAGCTTCAAGGAGTCAAATGTCGGTGTACCCGGCGAGGCGTATGAGCTGATTGCCGCGCATAACGTGTTCTCGATGCTCGCGCCGGAAGGCAACAAGCGCAACGCCGCGAAGCCGGCGGTGATCGGCGCGAAGGGACTGGAAGTGGTGATCGCCGAGTGTCCGCCCGGGCAGGGGCCATCGTTGCATGCGCACGGCGAGACGCATGAGATATTCGTCTGCATGAGCGGGCGGTATGAAATCATCTGGGGCGATCAAGGCGAACATAGCGTCACGCTCGACCCGTGCGATATGTGCGCCGTGCCGCCCGGTGTATTCCGGCGCTTTCGCAACGTCTCGGACCTGCCGGACGCGAAATTGCTTGTCATGGTCCACGGCGAGAAAACCTTCGCCGATGTGAAGTTCGATCCGTCGATCGGCGTGGAGGTGCGCAAGCGCTTCGGCCAGAACGTCTGGGACAACTTCCAGAACCTCGGCATTACGTTCGAGGCGCCGGATCCGAAATGAAAGCGGTGCGGTTTTCGCGATTTGGCGTTGCCTCGGAGGTTGCCGAACTCATTGATCTCCCCGAACCCGGGCAGCCGGGCGCGGGCGAGGTGCTGGTCGAGGTCGAGGCGTCGCCGATCCAGCCGGCGGATCTCCTGCAATTCTCCGGGCGATATGGTGCGACGCCGCCACCGTTGCCCGTCTATGCAGGCGGTGGTGCCGCAGGTCGTGTGATCGGCACCGGTGCAGGGGTCAGCCATCTGCGCGAAGGCGATCGCGTGATGGTGTCGCTGCGCGGCGGACGCGGTAATTGGCGCGAGCGCGTCATCGCCCCCGCCGACAGGCTGTTTGCGCTCCCCGACGCCGACGTGATCCAGCTTTCACTGCTGAGCGCGAATCCACCCACGGCATGGTTGATGTTGCGCAAGTTCGTCGATCTTGTGGCGGGCGATTGGATCATCCAGAACGCGGGCAACTCATCGGTGGGATTGAGCGTCATTCAGCTCGCCAATGCGATCGGCGTGCGTACGGTCAATGTGGTGCGAAGGTCTGGGCTTGATGCGCACATGAAGGACTATGGGGCCGACGTGGTGGTCGTCGATGGTCCCGATCTTGCCGCACGGGTCAGTGCGATCGTGGGCGACAGAAAGCCGAAACTTGGCATCGATGCGGTCGCGGGCGATGCGGTCGGGCGCCTCGCGAGCACCCTCGCCGACGACGGAACCGTGGTGAACTATGGTCTCCTCTCCGGACGGGATTGCCAGCTCGCCGCCTCCGATGTCGTGTTCCGCAATGTGAGCCTGCGTGGATTTTGGTTCAGCCGATGGATGCTGACCGCCGATCGCAACGAAGTAAAGGCGATGTTTCTATCCCTCGCGGCAATGGTGGTCGACAAGACTTTCCGTCTGCCCGTCGAGGCGACGTATCCCCTCCTGGGCATTCGCGATGCACTCGCGCATGCGGTCCGCGAAGGCCGCGGCGGGAAGATCGTGTTATTGCCGAATGCGCGATAACCGGCAGGAAACCAGCATGAATCAGAGTGATGCCAATTCGGTGGGCGGCGGATGGCAGCCGTCAGCGCGCTATCCCGATCCGGCGGTGCAGGTGCTCGATCCGGGCTTCGCGAAATATCGGGTGGCCGCCGCAACGGTCGAGCGCCTGGGCACGGGCTACCGATGGGCCGAGGGCCCGGTGTGGTTAGGTGATTCGAGGGCGCTCTTATGGAGCGATATCCCTAACAATCGGATCATGCGGTGGGACGAGGAATCGGGTGCGATCAGCCTATTTCGCAAGCCCGCGGACTTCGCCAACGGCAACACGCGTGACCGGCAAGGGCGCCTGGTCACCTGCGAGCACGGCACGCGACGGGTGACGCGCACCGAATACGACGGATCGATCACCGTGCTGGCCGATCGCATCGACGTTAGGCGCCTGAACTCGCCGAACGACGTCGTCGTGAAATCGGACGGTTCGATCTGGTTCACCGATCCGCCCTATGGCATTCTCGGTTTCTATGAAGGGGCGGTCGGGAAGCAGGAAGTCGCCTCGAACAATGTTTACCGCATCGACGGGCAGACGGGCGAAGTGCGCATCATGATCGATACCATGGCGCGTCCCAACGGCATCGCGTTTTCCCCCGACGAGTCGCTGCTCTATGTTGTCGAAAGCGGCGCGTCGCCGCGGTCGATCATGGCGTTCGATGTCACCGATGGCGGCAGGCGGGTCACCAATGGCCGCAAGCTGATCGATGCGGGCGCGGGAACGCCCGATGGTTTCCGATGCGACGTCGACGGCAACCTGTGGTGCGGATGGGGGATGGGCACGCCCGAGCTCGACGGCGTCATGATCTTCAATCCGCAGGGCAAACCGATCGGGCACATTCAACTGCCGGAGCGGTGCGCGAATGTTTGTTTCGGCGGGCGGCATCGTAATCGCCTGTTCATGGCGGCGAGCCATTCGCTCTATGCGTTGTATGTCAACACCCAGGGCGCGCCGGGCGGGTAATCCGAATCGGATCGGCCGCTCTGAAACACGGGCGCTGGAGTAAAGTAGCTTCGACAATGTGATCCACGTCCGATCGAGGAGAGATATGAAAGCAGCCTGGTATACGGCGCAAGGTCCTGCTCGCGAGGTCCTCCAGATCGGGGAGTTGCCCGACCCGCAGCCGGGCGCGGGTGAAGTACGGGTGCGCGTCCATGCGTCGGGGATCAATCCAACCGACATGTATACCCGCAGCGGCTTGCGCCGTCGCGGGATGGCATTCGAGCGGATCATCCCGCATCAGGATGGCGCCGGTGTGATCGACGCAGTGGGGGCGGGCGTCGCCAAAGAGCGCGTCGGCGAGCGCGTCTGGTTGTACATGGCACAGTGGCAGCGGGCATTCGGGACCGCATCGGAGCTGATCACGCTGCCCTCGGATCGCGCCGTATTGTTGCCGGGCAAGACGACTTTTCCTGAAGGCGCGTGTCTTGGCGTGCCGTGGCTCACCGCGCATTGGGCCGTGGTGATGGATGGGTCGGTAGCAGGACAGACCGTGCTCGTCGCCGGTGGTACGGGCGCCGTCGGGATCTACGCCATACAAATCGCGAAGGCGAAGGGTGCCCGCGTCATCGCGACCGTGGGCAGCGCGGAGAAGGGCGTTACCGCGAAAGCCGCGGGTGCCGACGAGGTCATCGATTTTCGGCGGGAAGACGTCGGCGCGCGCGTCGCAGCACTGACCGACGGGCAGGGCGCCGATCGCCTGATCGAACCGCAGTTCGCACTGAACGCGCCGCTGTTTCCGAAACTCCTCAGGAAACGTGGCACGGTGGTTGTCTATGGTGCAGGGGGCGCCGAGGGGAGCATCAGCGCCGCATGGGGCATTCAGAATCAGCCGACGATCCGGTTCGTCTACATGTACGAATTACCGGCGGATGCCTATAAACATGCGGTGGCCGATTTCAGCGGACTTGCGATCAATGGGCGCATCCGTCACTTGCCGATCCGAACGTTCGGGCTCGGGTCGATCGCAGAAGCCCATGAAGCGGTCGAAAAAGGCAACAGTGGCGTACGCATGGTCCTTGAACTTACCGCGCAGTAGCGACCAGACAGAATAGGTGAGCGGGCGTGTCGACGGCTCCTCACGATATGAAGGAGGATTGATGCAAGCGATCATGCGCTGCGTTGCCATCGGACTCGTCGTGCTGCTCCACGGTGGATGCGCTGGTCGATATCTCGGTGGCCCACTGCAGGTCGAGGATTTCCTGATCCCGGCGCGGGATCCCGGGATCAGCCTCTTCTTGCGCAACAAGGCGGCGGTCGACAAGACGGTATTCACCGGCGATCGCACGTTGCTCTTCGTGCACGGCGCGACCTACCCGGGCGAGGCGACATTCGATCTGCGGGTCGGCGGTCGCTCGTGGATGGATTACCTGGCCGAGCGTGGCTATGACGTGTACCTCGTCGACATCCGCGGCTACGGCCGGTCCACCCGTCCGCCCGCGATGTCGCAACCGCCGGAGGCCAATCCACCGTTCGCCGGCACCGATGACGCGGTGCGCGACATCGAGGTCGCGGTCGATTTCATTCTGAAGCGGCGCGGCATTCGACGTCTCAATCTGATGGGTTGGTCATGGGGAACCGCCACGACCGCATTGTTCACGACGCGCAATAACGACAAGGTGGGCAAGCTCGTGTTGGTCGCGCCGGTTTGGACGCCCCCGCCAGGGGCCGTGGCGCCCCCGGTACCCACCACGGCGTACCGGTCGGTCAATATGGAGGCTGCACACAAACGTTGGCTGACCGGGGTGCCCGAGGCTAAACAAAAGGACCTGATTCCGCCCGGATGGTTCGACGCGTGGGCCAAAGCGGTGCTCGAATCAGACCCGGTGGGCGCGGCACAGACGCCACCGGTGGTGCGGGCGCCCAACGGAACGCTGCGCGATATCTTCGGGCAGTGGCTCATGGGCAAGCCGATGTACGACGCGGCAGAAATCCGTGTACCGACAATGCTGGTGAAAGGGGAGTGGGATATGGACACGCCATCGGTCATGGCGCAACGCCTCTTCACCAACCTGATCAACACGCCCTACAAGGTGTACACGGAAATCGGCGAGGGCACCCACACGCTCATGCTGGAGAAAAACCGCATGCAGCTGATTCGCGCGGTGCAGTCGTTTCTGGATGGGCGCTAGGAATCTGCGCTAAGGGCCGCGCAGATTCCTGAGGAGTGCCGCAATTGTCTTGACCATCAGGAATTCGCGCGCGCGAATTCCTTGTGCCGTTGCAAAGTATGCAAGGGGCGACCGTGAGTCCTTGCCCGATGATTCGAGCCCGGTTCATCCTGCCATCAAGTTCTGGTGGCGAGTCGCGATCATCAGGCTGTTCCCTTTCATCACATCGCTGCATCGTTACGGTCCAGAATGGTGGCCGGGCGGGATTGGTGTCCAACTGCATTGCAACCTGAGTCGGAGGTCGTCATGGGTTCCAACGACTATATGCAAAAGAATCTTGCGGGCCAGGCGTTGCATCCGGAGACGCTCATGATGGGATACGGGTATTCCCCGGCGCTCTCTGAGGGGTCTCTCAAACCGCCGATCTTTCTCACCTCCACGTTCGTATTCCAGAGCGCCCAGCACGGGAAGGACTTCTTCGACATCGCATCCGGCCGGCGCGTGGCGCGGCCCGGCGAGAAGACGGGATTGATCTATTCGCGCTTCAACAACCCGAACCTCGAGATGCTGGAGGACCGGATCGCGGTATGGGACGGCGCGGAGAAGGCGGCCGTCTTCTCAACCGGGATGGCGTCGATCGCGACCACGCTGCTCACATTTCTGCGCCCGGGTGATGTGCTCCTCTACTCACGTCCCATCTACGGCGGCTCGGAGACCCTGCTGCTGAACCAGCTCACCGCCTTTGGCATTCAGGCGGTGGCCTTGGCCGATGGCATCGATCCGAAGCGTATTCATTCGAGTGTTGCCAAGGCGGAGAAGCTCGGTCCGATCGGGGCCATCATGGTGGAGACGCCGGGCAACCCGACCAACAGTCTGGTCGACCTTGCGGAGATGTCCAAGATCGCCGATGCGATCGAATCGCGTCATGGCAAGCGTCCCCCCGTGATCGTTGACAACACGATGCTTGGGCCCGTGCATCAGAAGCCGCTCAAGGCGGGTGCCGATCTGGTCGTGTACTCGCTGACAAAATATGTGGGCGGACACTCGGACCTGATGGCGGGCGGCCTCTGCGGCCCGGCCAATCTCGTGGGTAAAGTGGTCACGATGCGAAGCGCGCTTGGCACCCAGCTTGATCCGCACACCTGCTGGATGCTTTTGCGTTCGCTGGAAACGCTGCAAATTCGCTTCGAACGCTCGGCCGATAACGCTCTGCGCGTTGCCACGTTTCTCCGTGCGCATCCGCGCGTGGGCAAGGTGCACTATCTTGGCTTTCTCAATGATCCGGCGAAGCGTGCCGTCTTCGAGCGGCAATGCGTCGGCGCGGGGTCGACGTTTTCGTTCGAAGTCCATGGCGGCGAGGCGATGGCGTTCGACATGCTCGATCGGCTGAAGGTGTGCAAGCTCGCGGTGAGCCTGGGTGGCACCGAGACGCTGCTGTCACACCCTGCTTCCACGACGCATTCCGGTGTTCCAAGAGATCTCCGCGCGGAATCGGGTGTGACCGACGGACTGATCCGCGTGTCGGTCGGTATCGAACACCCGGATGACATCATCGGCGATCTCGCGCAGGCGCTCGCCTAGAGCACGGATCGAATCGCAGAGGGCGCGGGCGACACGGAGGATTCATGCAGCTTCGCGGCGCTCCGCGACTCTCTGCGCGATGCACCGCACATTGCTCCAGAATACGGTCCCCACCGGTTTTGGAGAAGCGGAATGAGGCGCGTTCAAATCGTCACGCTGTTACTGCTCTGCATGGGTTGCGCGAGCGCGGTCGCCCAGCAGTTTCCGTCTCGGCCGTTGCGAGTGATCGTGACCTTTCCGCCCGGCGGTATCACCGACTTTACCGGGCGCATCCTCGCGCCCAGGCTCGCCGAAGCATTGGGGCAGCCGGTGATCGTGGAGAACAAGACGGGGTCGGGTGGCAACATCGGCACCGACTTCGTCGCGAAGGCGACCCCGGATGGCCATACGCTGCTTGTCGTGGCACCGCCCAACGCGATCAACGTCACCCTGTATAAAACCTTGCCGTTCGATACCAGACGGGATCTCGCGCCGATCGTCCTCGTTGGCAGCGTGCCGAACGTCCTGGTGGTGGGCCCGAAGACACAAGCGAAGAATGTGCAAGAGCTCGTTGATTTCGCACGGCGCAATCCTGGCAAGCTCAACTTCGCCTCGAACGGCACCGGGACCAGTATTCAGCTCTCCAGCGAGCTGATGAAGATGCAAGGCAATTTCTTCGCGCTGCACATTCCCTATCGCGGCGCGCCGGCGGCGACTGCGGCGTTGCTGGCGGGCGACGTCGATTTCATGTTCGACTCGTTGTCGGTATCGCTCCCCCATATTCGCGCCGGCAAGATCCGGGTGCTGGCGGTGTCGTCCCGCACGCGCAGCGCGCTATTGCCTGACACGCCGACGATGATCGAAGGGGGATTCCCGGACTTCGAGACAACCGGATGGACCGGCATGATGACCACCGGCGGCACACCGCCTGCCGTGATTGCGCGCCTCGAATCGGAACTGCTGAGAATTCTCGCGATGCCCGAAGTGATCAGTGCATTCGAGAAGCCCGGGATGAATGTGCGTGCGGGGAGCGCGAAGGACATGGCGACATTCCTCGACAAGGAAATCGAGCGATGGTCGACGGCGGTCAAATATTCCGGGGCGCAGGCGGATTAGTCGGGACGTTTCCCGGCGAACAGCTCAGGATATCTCTCGAACTGCCACGATAGCCTTTGGCGATCACGTGTCGCGCCCCGGCATTGAGATGCAGGCAGTTTTCCGTTACCATATCAACCATATTTTCGATATGGGTGACCCATATGAAGACGACGATCGAGTTGCCGGACGATCTTCTGCAACGCTCGAAGCGCCTCGCGCGCCGGGAAGGCATGACCTTGCGGGCGCTGCTTGAGGAAGGGCTCAGGCTCGCGCTGAAATCAAGGGAGCGGCGTGCGGCGGTACCGTTTCGATTGAAACCATTTCGCGGTGATGGCTTCACGCCCGAGTTTCAAGATGCCGGATGGGATCGGATCCGGGACGAGATATATCGTGGTCGCGGTTGATACCAATTTGCTGGTATACGCCTATCGCGCGGATGCGCCATTCCATGAACGGGCGCGTTCTCTTCTAGAAGGGCTGGCGCAGGGGATGGCGCCATGGTCGGTTCCGTGGCCCTGCGTGCACGAGTTCATCGCTGTGGTTACGAACGCGCGAATCTTCCGGACGCCCACCCCGATCGATGCGGCGCTGACCGAAATTCGAAAGCTCGCAGCGCTTTCGCATGTTTCGCTGCTTGCGGAAGGAGAAGGCTATCTTGAAAAACTCGAACCCATCGCGATGCGTGCACGGGTGCAGGGCGGTGCAATACACGATGCGCGTATCGCCGCGATCTGTCTTTACCACGGCGTTTCCGAGTTGTGGTCGGCCGATCGCGACTTCACTCGATTCCCGGTGCTCTCTGTCAGAAACCCACTGACTGAATGAACGTGCACGCTCGTGTTTGTGATTAGCCAGCAACCGGCCAGGGACCGCAATGTCCGCACGCGGATCCGAAGGCGCGTACAGGAGGCACGATATGGGACTAAACGACACGGTTTTCGCACGACCTGACTATCTGGTCGATACCGCCTGGCTCGCGGCGCATCTCGAAGATCCCGGCGTTCGGATCATCGATTGCACGGTCGATCTAAGTGTCTCGCCCGAGAAGTACACGATCGTGAGCGGACGGGCCGCGTACGACACGGAACACATTCCGGGCGCGGTGTTCGCCGATGTGATCGAAGCGTTCGCCGCACCCGGCAGCCGCTTCTTTTTCACATTGCCGACAGCCGAACGATTCGCGGAAGCGATGTCCGCGCTCGGACTTCGCAACGATCAGCGCTTCGTGCTCTATAGCACCACCACCTATACCTGGGCGACACGCTTCTTCTGGATGCTGCGTGCATTCGGACATGACCGCGCCGCGCTGCTCGATGGTGGATGGAAGAAATGGAAGGGCGAAGGGCATCCGGTCACCGCGATGGTGACGCCTCGTTCACGCTCGAATTTCGTCGCGGTCCGGCAACCCGGTGTGTTCGTTGATACATCCGAAGTCGAAGCCGCCATCGGTGCGGGCGACACCGCGATCGTGTGCGCGCTTGGCCGCCCGCAGTTCACCGGCGAGAAGCCGTCCTACCTCAGCCATCATGGCCGCATCCCCGGCGCGAAACATCTCGCGGCCATCGGATTGCTCGATCCGGACGACGGGACCATGCTGCCGCCGGATGCATTGCGCGAGAAAGTTGCAGGGGCCGCGCTGCTCGATGCATCGCGCGTCATCGCCTATTGCGGCGCGGGGATCACCGCCACCGGCGACGCCTTCGCGCTTGCGCTGCTTGGGCATCCGAATGTCGCGGTCTATGACGGGTCGATGCAAGAATGGTTCGACATTCCGCGCCGCCCGGTTGAGCGCGACATTCTATAGGTTGCGCGCGCATCCCGCATCCTTCGACAGGCCCTGTCGTGAGCCCTGCGACAAGCTCAGGACAGGCTTGTCAATGGGCTCAGGATGAACGGGCCATTCCCTTGGCATCGCACGATCAGACGCGGGCGAATCTGTTCGGCCCCTCTCGCGGATTCCTACCCGCAGGTGCCGACCGCCCCGCACGCCGTGCAGAAGTCGCAGCCATCTTTCTTGATCACCGCGTAGTTACCGCATTCGTTGCAAAGCCCTCCCTGCATGACCTTGGGTTCGTTCGATTCGCGCGGGGCTTCGAGGATGCCCATTTCCCGCGTCGGGAAGCCTTCTTCATCCAGCACGCCTAACATTGCGTAGCGGTGGATGATCAGGCGCGCGAGATACGCGACGGTGGAAGGCCAATTCTGCTGGCGTCGCTCACCCGGTACGAACGCCATGAAATCACCCAGCGGCTCGGAGTAATTGAGCAGCTTGCGCAGCTTCATGCCGATCCACGCCGGGTCCATCACTCGCATATCGAGCGACAGGATCCGGCACAAGCCGTCCAATGCGCGCGGATAGTGGCCGGCGAGCCACATCGAATAGGGACGCGTCACGCCGCCGGGAAGCGTGATTTCCTTGAGCCCGAGGACGAAGTCTTCCCCACTCGCCGGATTCTGGATATCGACGGTCCATGAAAGCGTGCCATCTGTTCCGGTCCTGGGCTCGGCGACGCTGAACATCGTGTCCATGACCGGCGTGGAGCCGGTCTCCTCGAAGGCGCCAAGGCGATCGCAGCGATAGCGGATCAACTGCGCAACGCCGGCGACGATACCGGGCACGGTGCGCTTCTCCCCATGCGGCGGGAAGGGCATATCGAAGGGTTGGTCGCCGACGGTGCGCGCCAGCACATCGAGTTTCAGCTTGAGCCAGGCCCGGTCATTCGCCCGCATGTCCATTGAAAGCGTTTTGGCCACTGCTCCGAGACCACGAGGTTGTTCCGCACCGTTCACCCACACTTCGAACGGACTCGGTTTGCCGCCTGTACCCACGCTGTCCGGCGCCTGTTCGAGATGCCCGACGAACAACGCGAATTCACCGCCCGGATGCGCGAGCATGTAGGTCCATGCGAGATTGCCGTCGGTGAGATCGGGACGACCCGGCCAGCGCAACGATGCGAGGACGGGCGCGGGTAACGACTTGATCGACAGCCGGCGATTGGCCTCATTGATGAAGACGTCTTGGGGCTGGCGCTGGCGATCGCCGTCGGCTTTCTTGTCGGATTCAACGCTCAGGACCGCGCCCAGCACTTTGTTAGGCCGATAGGTGGCCAACCCCTTGAGACCGGCTTTCCACGCGCTCATGTAGAGGTCTTCGAATTCCGCGTAGGGATAGTCCTCCGGGACGTTGACCGTCTTCGAGATGCTCGTATCGATGAATGGGGCGACGGCCGCCACCATGTCCTTGTGTGCTTGCGCGGACAGTTCGAGCGCGGTGACGAAGTAGGACGGCAGATTTCCGGTATCGCCACCGACGTGCTTGTACAGTCGCCAGGCGTAGTCTTCGACCGAGTGCTCCTTGAACGTTCCGTCAGCGGTGCGCTTGCGACGGGTGTACGTCCACGAGAAGGGCGGCTCGATGCCGTTCGAGGCGTTGTCGGCGAAGGCGAGGCTGATCGTGCCGGTGGGTGCGATCGACAACAAGTGCGAATTGCGCAGCCCCTGCGTCCGGATCTTTTGTTTCACGTCCGCCGGCAGACGCGACGCAAAACTGCCGCCTGACAGATACAGATCGGCGTTGAACAGCGGGAAGGATCCTCGCTCGCGCGCGAGGTCCGCGGATGCGATGTAGGCGCGATCACGCATCGCCTCCGATATGCGCGCAGCCATTACGCGCGCTTCTTCGGTATCGTAGCGCAGGCGAAGCATGATGAGCGCATCGCCCAGCCCAGTGAACCCGAGGCCCACGCGACGTTTGGACGCCGCTTCGGCGCGTTGCTGTTCGAGCGGCCACTTCGTGGCATCAAGAACGTTGTCGAGCATGCGCACCGAGGTCTCGACGACCTTGCCGAACGCGTTGAAATCGAACTCCGCGCTTTCGACGAAGGGTGCGTTGATGAATCGCGTCAGGTTGATGGAGCCAAGGCAGCAGCAACCATAGGGGGGAAGCGGTTGTTCGGCGCAATTGTGGACGTAGAGCCCGTTGGCGTCGAAAGCGTGGACGTCATCGACGGTGACATCGAAGACATCCTCCGACCCGATCGGCTCTACCGATGCGACGGTCGCGACGAATCGCGACTGGTTCATCGACCGGCGATAGGATTCGAGCATGACATCGAGCCTGTCCTGCTTTTCGGTATCGGCAAATCCGATTAAGTCTGCAAAACGCGAGAGGTTCTCGCCGCTGATGGAAAGCTCGTGCATGCCCTTGACCGGATAGTCGCGCCGGCCCCCGCGCCCGTCAGGAAGCGCACGCACGCCCGGCAACCGCAGGTTCGGATAGAGAGTGGATTGGATGCCTAGGCGAAGCAACATCCGTTGCACGGCCTCGAGAAGTGGCACGTCCGCCTGGGCGAGCCGAATGCTCACGTCCTTGCCTAATGTTCCTTGGATGGAACCATCGGCGTCGAACAATCCCCTCAGCAGGCCACGGTAGCAATCGGATGACGTTCGTTCGATGGCAGGCGTAATCGTCTTACGGTCGGGCTCGAGACCGAGCGAAAGGGCCAGATCCCGCAGGGCGGTGTTTGCCATGCGTCGCTCGCCTCGCAGCGGAATCAACGCTTGCCATCCGGCGAAGTCGCTGCGGTGGTCGAGCGTTTGTGCCGCCGAATGTGCCGCCTCCATGATGCCGCGAATGCCTGATGCGTGAACGACATCGCCATTGGCAACCATCTTGGCGGTGGTGTCCCATACCGAAAGGACTGCTTTGTCCGCCTTCAATGTGCCATCGCCGATCAACAAGCCGAGCAGATAGCCTTCTTCGAATGTGTGCGTGCCGTTCCAACCGGCCAGAGCGCGATGATCATTGAGCACGATCGTGTCGCCCGCAGTGAGTTGATCGGCCGCGATCCATTCGGTCTCGCGTGTGGTGCGCGTCGCAGGCCACACACGAAGCACCTGATGATCGCCGGTGAGCTTCAGCGAATGACCTTCGCACGTCGTGAGCTTGAATACCGGTTTGCATCCGGTGGAGAAGAATCCGGTCGACATGACCGGATAGGTGACACCATCGACGACGGCCATGAAGCGCTTGCCGATCAGTTCTTCGACCTGCCGAGGGCCACCGGAGGTCATGACCCAGGTGTCGGCGGTGACGCAAGGGTTCGTCGCCTCGATCCGCTCGCAGTAATGCAGATTGTTGTCGCGATTCATGCGATCGAGGAACAGGATTCCGGGTTCCGCATGATCGTAGGTGGAGCGCATGATCTGATCCCACAGATCGCGCGCCCGGATCTTGCGATAGACCCATTGCCCGTCGTCGCGCTGAAAGGCGCCGGCATCCTTTTCGACCTGCGCGGGTTCGGCCTTGTGTGCGAGCTCGGCATCCCGGTCCGCTTCCACCGCCTGCATGAACTCGTCGGTGACGCCGATCGAGATATTGAAGTTGGTGAGCTCACCCTTGTCTTTTGCGTGGACGAACTCCTCGATATCCGGATGATCGCAGCGCAGCACGCCCATTTGCGCGCCGCGCCTTGCGCCGGCGGACTCCACCGTCTCGCATGAGCGGTCGAACACGCGCATATACGACACCGGACCACTTGCGCGCGACATCGTGCCGCGGACCAGCGCCCCGCGCGGCCGAATCGACGAAAAGTCATAGCCCACGCCGCCGCCACGGCGCATCGTTTCCGCGGCTTCCGCGAGCGCGGTGTAGATGCCGGGCCGGCCATCGACGACATCGGTGATCGAGTCGCCCACCGGCTGCACGAAGCAGTTGATCAAGGTGGCCGACAGGGTCGTGCCCGCTGCCGAGCCGATACGGCCCGCCGGCACGAACCCCTGGACCTGGGCTTCATAGAATTTCTGCTCCCAATGCGCGCGGCGATTCTCCGGTTCAACCGCGGCGAGTGCCTTGGCAACGCGCCGGCGTACGTCTTCGACCGAATGCTCCTGGCCTTTGGCATACTTTTCGAGCAACACCTCGCCGGATATCGGCTGATCAGGCAATGTATCGGCGGACGGACGGCGAAGCGCGGTGTCGGTGATTTTCGTATTCATTGTTCGAGCGACGAAGGATGGCTGGGAATTCGGCGGCACAGGTTTCGTCGGGACCGACGAAACCGAGGTTGGTTCCCCGGAAAACACAGATGGGATACGCTTCCGTGAATTCGCGGGTACGCTGACTACGCTATCACTTTGAGTGGCTCATGCGAAGCGCTAGTCTTGAAGCGAGTCTTGAAAGTAGAAGATGGCCTACGCCAGTACCAACAATCGAGGAGTAGAACGATGACCACGAAGACCATTGCGTCCGATCAGATCCCCGCCGGCAAAGAGGTGGCCACCCTGGGAGGGGGATGCTTCTGGTGCCTCGAAGCCGTCTACGATCAGATGCAAGGCGTCGAGGCGGTCGAATCCGGTTACATGGGCGGGCGCACCCTCAATCCCACCTACGAAGACATCTGTTCGGGCGACACGGGACACGCGGAAGTCGTCCGCGTCACGTTCGACCCGAAGGTTGCCACCTTCCGCGAGATCCTGGAGGTGTTCTTCGCCATCCACGATCCGACGACCCTCAATCGCCAGGGGAACGACGCCGGCACCCAGTATCGCTCCGCCATTTTCACCCATTCGGCCGCCCAGCAGGAAACGGCACAGGCAATGATCGGCGAGCTGCGGGCCGACAAGGTGTTCGACGATCCGATCGTGACCGAGGTGAGCGCCGCACAGGTGTTCTACGAG
This sequence comes from Burkholderiales bacterium, assembly GCA_046160305.1. Taxonomy (GTDB): domain Bacteria; phylum Pseudomonadota; class Gammaproteobacteria; order Burkholderiales; family SG8-39; genus SHXR01. Next base: position 6,552 of record JBJXGX010000325.1, on the reverse strand, counting down.
GCGGAAAAGTACCACCAGGAATACTTCGAGCGGAACACGGGTCAGCCGTACTGCATGTTCGTGGTGGCACCGAAGCTGCAGAAGTTCAGGAAGGGATTTGCTAACCGTCTTAAGAGGTAGGGCCCGCTGGGCGCTCTTGCTAACTCAGAAATTGACCACGGAGGAAACGGAGGTAAAGGACGTAGCTCAGCGCGGGGAACACTCACATGGCCGCCCATCACGATTACGGCCGGGTCGCGTGCGAGAATTTCCCCTTGCGATTGAAAACCTTGCATTGCCTCCGTTACCTCCGCTTCCTCCGTGGTTAATTTTGGACGGTTTTGGAGTTCTGTAGCTATTTTTGCGTTGCAGCAGCGCCTGCGATCAAGCTCTCGCACCCCGCCCGCCGCGCCCAGTACTCCCACGCCCGCTGCATCGCCGGGGAGTTGGGTTGCATTTTTTGGAACTCGGCGATTTCGCCCGGCGATAACACCTTCACCTCGCCCAGCTTCAACGCGTCCATGTACATCCGTGCGTTGTGGGGCAGATAGATCGACATCCACAACGCATCGATCAGTGTTTCGCCCGCCGCCGCGAAGCCGTGCCCCCGCATCAGCACCACCCGATTGCTGCCGAGCCGCTGCGCAAGATCGTCCCCTTGCGCGCCGTTCACCACCAGAAGGTTGGTGTCGCCGAACTTATCGGCGATGTCCCACACCGGAATGTCGAAGCCGCAGCGTCCCGCCGCATGCCACACGGGTCGCAGTTTCGTGCTCTTCGAGATGCTGAACGGGACCACTTCATCGGCGTGGCTGTGGACCACGGAGTTGATCTCGCGGCGCGCCTGGTAGATGCTGCCGTGGATGAAGCGCTCGAGATAGGGTGGCCGCGCGTCAGCGGATGCAGGCTTTCCATCCAAGGTGAATTCGATGATGTCACCGGCCTCGACGAGTTCCGGGCTTCGCGATCGCGACAACAGATAGCGACCCGGATCGGTCGGGTGGCGCATGCTGACATGGCCATACGCATCAAGCACGCCTTCGTGTGCGAGCACGCGATTGGCGATCACCAGGTTTTGAATCGCTTCGTTCAAAGCACTCATACGTTTTCCCTATTGATTTGAGCGTGCGGGATTTGGGTGTGCGCGCTCTATCCGTGCGCCGGCAGGACTTTCCCGTCAGCGACAGCGGGGTCGGCATGCACCAGCACCACCGCAAGAAAGCAGGACTCCTTGCCGCGATTGATCCAGTTGTGGATCGTGCCGCGTTGGACCATCAGATCGCCCGCCTTGATATGCACCTCCACACCGTCATCGAGCTCCATGTCGATCTCGCCTTGCATGACCACGATGTAATCGACCGAGTCGGTGCGATGCATGCGCGGTGTCACGCCCGGTTTGAATTCGATCATGCGAAACACGGTGCCGTTGGGCATGGTCGTGCCGACCGGGACCTTACCCGCATCCTCTTCGGTCGAATTGTTGGCCGGACTGGTGCTCGTGGTCCAGACATTGAAGGCCAGCGCACCCGGTCTGCCCTCTTTGATGTGCGTGGCGATCTCGTCGATCTTCACGATCGCCCGCCCGTTCTGGTCATGCCCGGTGATGAGTCGCCTGACATTCAGTGCCATGGTCAGCTCTTCTTCACCGAATCGTGGCTCTGCAGGCCTGGTTTGAATTTGCCTTCCAGGAAGTCGCCGATCCCCTCGTCAATCCAGGCGCCCTTTTGTTGCAACGTGACGTCGTTCTCCTTCGCAAAAGCATAACTGATCGCCGCGTCCCAGCTCATTTCGAGGCTGAATCGGTAGGCATCTTTCGTGGCGCGAAGTGCATGTGGGTCCTTGCTTGCGATTTCCTTGGCGATCGCCATCGTCTCGGCTTCGAGCTTGGCGAGCGGGAAAGATGCGTTCACGAATCCCATGGAGGTGGCGATCTTGCCGTCGAACCTGCGCCCGGTCATGCCGTAGAAAAGCGCATCGCGCGGGCGAAATAAGTTGGCGAGCGCCTTGCTCACCCCGCCGCCCGGGAACAACTTGAAATTGATCTCGGACAACCCGAACGTCGCCTCGTCCGCGGCGAAGGCGAGATCGCAGCCTTCGACGAACGAGAACGCGCCGCCGAAGCAAAAGCCGTTGATCATCGCGATCGTGGGCTTCGGATATTGGCGCAAGGTGCGCCCCCGCCATTCGACGGCCATGCGTCCGATGCGGTCATACTCCGGCGTGCCTTTCGAATCGTAGAAGAATTCCTTCAGATCCATGCCGCCGCAAAAACTCGTGCCGGCGCCGGTGAAGACGAGCACCGCGGCACGATCGTCATAGCGCAATTCCTCCAACGCATGGGTCATATCGCGGTGCATCTGGGGATTCATCGCGTTGCGCTTCTCGGGACGATTGAGCGTCACCGTGGCGATGCGATCCTGGAAATCGATCTTCAGCGTCTCGTAGTTCATCGTGGGCTCCATTGGGGTTGTAGAGCGATCGGGATATTCAGTCGAGCTTCAGGTTCATTTTCTTGATCAGCGCCGCATAGTAGGCGCGATCGGTTTTCATCAGATCGGCGAAAACATCCGGGGGCTGGTTCAAGAGTTCCATGCCGACACCGGTGACGAACTTCTCCTGGAACTCGGGCGCGCTGATAACCTTGCCCAGGTCCGCCGCAATCTTTTCGATGTTGGCGCGCGACACGCCGGTGGGCGCGACCAGGCCAAACCAGGAGCGCGATTCGACGCCCGCCACACCCGCCTCGGCGAAGGTCGGAACATCGGGCAGCACGTTAGAGCGGCGCGGGCCGGCCAATGCAATCGCCTTGATCTTGCCTTGTCTGATAAGCCCAAGCGTCGGTGGAATGCCCGCCAAGGCGATCTGCACCTGACCGCTTGCGACCGCGGGCATCACTTCGGCAACGCCTTTGTAGGGGATGTGATTGAGTTTGATGTTCGCATGCGCGGCGAGTGCTTCGGTATCGACATGCACGATACTCCCCAATCCGAAGGTTCCATAGTTCACCTGCCCCGGCTTCTCGCGGGCGAGCGCGATCAATTCTTGCAGGGTATTCGCGGGGAACGCCGGATGCGCGACCAGTACGCTCGATGACGCGGTCAGATTGATGACCGCAGTGAGGTCTCGGGCGGGATCGTAGGGAAGTTTCGCGTAGAGCGCCGGATTCAGCGCGATGGTGGTCTTGTCCACCATGAGGAGCGTATAGCCGTCCGGCGCCGATTTCGAAACCAGCTCGGCCGCGATGATCCCGTTCGCGCCGGGGCGATTTTCCACGAGCAATGGCTGCCCCCACGTCTTGCCGATTTCCGCTGCGATGGCGCGGCTGAGCACGTCGGTCAAGCCACCGGCAGGGTAGGGCACAACCAAGCGAACGGGCTTGGCCGGGAAGGATTGCGCGCGTGAGACCGCAGGTATCGCGGCAAGCGCAAGGCATGTGGCAGCCAACATCGCACTCGCTAGTCGTCGATTCATCGCTCTTCTCCCGTTAGTTTTGTCAAAATGAACCACCAAGACACCAAGGCACCAAGAGAGGGTCAGCTTGGCGAGGCTCCCCACCATTTCGTGAACGACGCCAAGCTGATCAGCTCCATTGCATTGTCGATCTCACGTTGTCTAACCTTGGTGTCTTGGTGTCTTGGTGGTTCCCATCAATCGTCTGCATTGAATCTAAACCTGCCGCTCCCGCCCCGCCCAATACGGCTCGCGCAGTTTTTTCTTATCGACTTTGTTCGTACTCGACATCCGCGGCAAGGCGGACACGAATTCAACCGAACGAGGCTTCTTGTAGCTTGCGATATTCGCGCGGCAATGCTCGATCATCGCGGCTTCGGTCGCGGTCGCGCCCGGCTTGCAGGCCACGAACGCTTTCACCGATTCGCCCCACTTCTCGTCCGGCACACCGATGACCGCGGCTTCCAGGATCGCAGGATGCATCATCAGCGCCTCCTCGACTTCGCGCGAATAGATGTTCTCACCGCCCGAGATGATCATGTCTTTCTTGCGATCGACGATGAACAGGTAACCTTCAACGTCGAGGTAACCCATGTCGCCGATGCGCATCCAGCCATCGGGCGTGAGGGCGTCGGCGGTGGCCTGCGGGTTGCGCCAATAGCCTTGCATCATGGCCTTCGACCGACCCCACACTTCACCGACTTCGCCCGCGGAACAGTCGCGCCCATCGGGGCTCACGATGCGGATCTCGTTGCCGATCATGGCTTGTCCGGCCGAGGCAAGACGCTTGACCTGCTCGGGTGGTCCGTCCAGCACATGTTGATGCTTGAGAAGTATCGTCGCCGTTGCCGATTCACTCAATCCATAGACCTGCGCGAAGATCGGACCGAATGTTGCGATGGCCTGTCTGCACAATGCAACGGACATCGGCGCCGACGCATAGCAGATCGTATGGAGGCTCGACAGATCGTATTCCTTGCATCCGGGTACCTCCAGCATCGCCTGGATCATCGTCGGCGCGAGATGGGCCGATGTCGCCCGTTCGCGTGCCATGCTCTCGAGTACGCCTTTCGCATCGAACGCCCGATGCAGGATGATCGTTCCACCCACCAAGGTGTAGTTCATCTGCTCGATCTTCGCGCCGATGTGGTAGTAGGGCATGACGATCAGCTTGCGGTCCGTTTGCGCCGCGCAAAGACTGGCCGAGATCGTCCGATAGAGCTCCACTTGTCCGGCGTGCGACAGCATCACCCCTTTCGGCTTGCCGGTGGTACCGCTGGTGTAGATCATGAACGCGGTGTCGTTCTCGGACGGGCGCGTGGCCGGGCGCGCGTCGCTCGCGTTGGCAAGAGCCATGTCGTAGCGATCGATGCCGTCGATGGACCCGTCCATGCAAATGAGGCGAACACCCTTGGGCATTGCCGCGCGGAGCGCCGGCAATCGATCGGCATTCTGCGTTTCGAACAGCAACGCCGCCGGTTCGCAGTCGCCAAGAATCGCCGCCTGCTCCGGCGGCGCGAGTCGATAGTTGATGCCCACGGTAACGAATCCGGCGAGCTCGCACGCACCGTATGTTTCGAGGTATTCCGGACAGTTCTGCGCTAGGATCGCGACGCGATCACCCGGACGGATGCCGCGATTATGCAGGGCATTGGCGAGTCGGCACGCCCGCTTCAGCACCTCGCGATGCGTGATCGTGCGTCCTTCATAGCGGATAGCCGGATGATTCGGGAAGAAAAGTGCGTTGCGTTCGTAGAAATCGCCCAGGATCATGATGGTCTCGGAGAATGGGGCATTCTACTGAAAACGCTGGGATGTCCCGTGTGGTCATGCGGCAGCGATGATCGATGGCGAGGTTCGCAAGGTCGACAAGGATGCGAGCAAGGTGACGATCAAACACGGCCCGATCACGAATCTCGATATGCCGGCAACGACCATGGTATTTCGCGTCAGCGACCCGGCGATGCTCGATCAGTTGAAGTCGGGCGACAAGATCCGCTTCCTGGTGGACAAGGTACAAGGGGCCTATACCGTCATGAAGTTCGAGTCCGCAAAATGAGTCAGTGATGCTCTCTCTCGGGAATCTTCAATGGCCATTGACGTCGTATCGCTAGGCGAACCGCTCCTCGAATTCACCCAGTTGCCGGGGGGCGAGCGCCGGTATCTGCAAGGCTTCGGCGGAGACACGTCCAACATGGCGGTGGCAGCGGCTCGGCAAGGGGCCCGGGTTGCCTATGTCACGCGACTTGGTGACGATGCCTTCGGCGAGATGTTTCGTGCACTGTGGCGTGATGAGGGCGTCGATGCGTCGATGGTGGCCTCCGATGCGCTCGCCCACACCGGGCTGTATTTTATTTCCCACAACGCGACCGGGAAGACGTTCACCTACGCGCGACGCGATTCGGCGGCCAGTCGCATGGCGCCTGCCGATGTACCGGAATCGCTGATCCGTCAATCCGCTTTCTTTCATGCCTCCGGTATCAGTCAAGCCATCAGTACCAGCGCCTGCGATGCGGTGTTCCACGCGATCGGCGTCGCGCGCGATGCCGGTGTACGCATCTCGTACGATTGCAATCTTCGCACGCGCCTGTGGCCGCTCGACCGGGCGCGCGCGATCATTGAGGCGACGATCAAGATGACGGACTATTTCTTTCCAAGCCTTGACGAAGCGCATGTGCTGTGGGGCACCGGCACACCAGAGGCGATCATCGATCGCGCACACCGCCTCGGTGCGAAGGTCGTGGCGCTCAAGCTTGGCGCGGACGGTGCGTTGATTTCTGATGGCGTACGGCTTGAACGCATCGAGGGGATTGCGGTCGATGCGGTGGACGCAACCGGTGCGGGAGATTGCTTCGTCGGCGCTTTCCTCGCTCGCCTGTCGAAGGGCGACTCGCTATCGGACGCGGGGGCGTATGCGAACGTCGCCGCAGCGCTATCGACAACGGGCTACGGCGCCATCGCGCCATTGCCGCGGCCGGACGCGGTTTGGGAAAAAATGGGGCGGCGGCGTTGAGACCTGCAAGACTGAAATCGAAGTGGGACCGACTGCAGACAAACGCGCCTGCGCTCACCCTTCGACAGGCTCAGGGCAAACGGAGGTTATGGGGTGTGCAATCAATCGAG
>JBJXGX010000324.1:0-15717 GCA_046160305.1 Burkholderiales bacterium | reverse complement strand
TCGGTCTGCCCGAAGGCGTGATCCTCGGCAACTGGTGGGGCATCGCTGGGCCGCGCGGGTTGGACCCTGCGATCGCAAACCGTATGAGCGAAGCGGTGCGTGGGATTCTCGCCGAGGAAGACGTTCGAAAGCGGTACGCAGAGATGGGCGCGGTCCCCGTTGGCAACTCACCCAAGGAATTTGGTGAGCGCATGCGAAGCGAGGCTGGAAGCTGGAAAGAGATCATCGCGAACACGGGCGTGAGGGCGGATAACTGAGGTGGCGGCGGTTTCCTAATTTGCTTTGATTGGACCCGCGACGCGGGAGCAAGATCTGTCACCGATGCGTCTGCTGTGCGCGTCGTTCGCTCGAGCGGATTTCTGGTCGGATGAGCGCGAACGACCCGTTGCTGTCTGTCGAGAGCGCGAATTGCTAAGCGGAAAGCGGACGCTGCTACGCTAGCGAAGGCGCTGAAGTCACCCTCGCGAGGAATGCCAGCGCCGCTGACGCGCGCTGTCGGGCTCTTTCGAGCTTTAGGTCAACACAAACAGGGGCTAAGACGATGAACTATGTAGCGCTGCTCGGCGCTGGCTTCAGTCGCAACTGGGGCGGCTGGCTGGCGAACGAGGCTTTCGAATACTTGATTGGCACACCTCAGGCAATGGCTGATCCGGGGCTTCGAAAACTGCTCTGGCGGTACCAGGACAAAGGCGGATTTGAAGACGCACTCGCTGAGCTCCAAGAGTCGCTACAGCCGCGCCCTCGACCCGAGTACCGCATGGAGTACATGGATAACAAAGTGCCGCTTCGCTCACAGGCCGGCGAACTTCAAGCGGCCATCAAGCGCATGTTCGAAGCAATGAACGCAGCGTACAACTCGCAATCGGAGATTGACGACAATATGGGGTCGTTTCTCGCAAGCTTCGACGCGATTTTCACCCTGAATCAAGACATGTTGTTGGAAAGACTCTATGCGCGCCGGCTGGAGTACATGACCGCTGGCCGCAAGATATGGAAAGGCGCAACTCTTCCTGGCATGAAGAAAATGGAAAAGATTGGACACAGCGGAGGCGTCGAATTCTGGTCCGAATATTTGTGGGAGCCGGCACCGGCAGATCAATTTCCTGCGCAGCCCGAAGCCGGCCTGCAACCGATCTACAAACTGCACGGTTCATCGCAATGGCGTGCGGTGGGTGGGGGCACGCCATTGCTCATCATTGGCGGTGAAAAGTCACGCGCGATAAAGCAGTTCGAAGTGCTTGAGTGGTACGCAGGGCGCTTCGATTCATGGCTAGCAAATGGCACGCGATTGATGGTGATCGGCTACGGGTTTCGTGACCGGCACATTAACCATGCACTCCTCCGTGCCGAAGCAAAAGGTTTACAACTATTCATTGTTGATCCGACCGGACTGTCTGGTGTCGCAACTTCGCCTGAATTGAAGGCACTCGCTGAGCGATCCTTGATCGGCGCGTCGCGTCGACCCATTAGAGAAACGATGGGACGTGACGTTGTTGAGCGGGCAAAGATACTTCGGTTCTTTGAAGACTAAGTACTTCTCTCTACGTCGGCAGAGTGATCCTCAACCTGGGCCGACGGGCCCATCATCGAACTCGATGATGGGTAACGGCAGCTGACGGTCTAGGTGGTTTGGTGCTGGCCGATTGAAATAATTCGTAGGCGCCCGGTTCCGACCTAAATCCACGGTCGGACTGTCAAACCGGGGTCTCGAAAGCTGCCGTTCCGGTTCATCTTGCCAATACTTTGCCGGCCAGCCGTGGCACGCGAATCTACTGCGTGCCGGCGACCCAGGGATTCAGCAGCGAGACCCGTGCGAGCACGTAGTCGCCGGTGTCGCGGGTCACGACCGTCAGGCCGTGGTGGAGGGCCGTCGCCGCGATGATCAAGTCGGGCTGCGAAAAGGTATGGTCGGCCTTGCGTCCATCCTCGACGAGCAGGCGCCACTTGAACATGGCATCCTCGGACACCTCAAGTACACGCTGGTCGAACATCGGCCGCACCTTGTGCACCAACCAGTCATTGAGCTCGGCGCGGCGGATCGGATCGCCAATGGTCTCGATGCCGTAGCGGATCTCGGCAAATGTCACCGAGCTGACGAACAGGTCCTCCAGCGCTTGCTTGGCGACAAACGCACGCACCCTTGCATTGGGGCGCGGTCGGCGCAATTCAGAAATCACCTTCGTGTCGAGCAGCCAGCCCCTTACAGCTTGACGGCCCGAACCGGCATCGCCGAGCGGCGTGGCTCGAGCTCGATCTCGCGATGCGGTGACGCCTGCAGGGCGTCGATCAGCAACTGCCCGGTGCGCCCGCCCTTCAGGCGGTGAAACTCGTCGGCATCGACGACTACGACGGCATCCCGGCCATGCAGGGTGACGTGCTGCGGTCCATCACTGTGCGCCAGGCGCACCAGTTCGCTAAAGCGCGCCTTGGCATCCTGAAGGCGCCAACGGCTGCGTGGAGGCTTTGCAGGCGCGGTCGCGCGCGTTAGGGATTTTCTGTGGTCATCCTGACTAGATGAGCGCGGCGTCACGGATGGAGCAAGGGACCGGCGGAGCGAAGGCGCTGTAACCGCCGTCTCGGACGGTCACCGATCAACAAGATCCATACCGTGGACCGCAAGCGTTCTCACGCGTCCAGCGCCCCCAGCGACGAGAAGTGTCGCCTGATCGCCGACACGTACTGCCCGAAGCGTTCGGAGTTGATCATCTCCAATGTGCGTGGGCGCGGCAGATCAATGCGCAGAATCTCGGCGATACGACCCGGCCGCGGCGACATCACGATCACCCGATCGGCCAGAAACGCGGCTTCCGGAATACTGTGCGTTACCAGCAACACCGTCTTCTTGCTTTCCGACCAGATGCGGAGCAACTCGAGATTCATATACTCGCGCGTCATTGCATCGAGCGCACCGAACGGCTCGTCCATCAACAGGAATGTCGGATCGTGCACCAGCGCACGCGAAATGCCGACGCGTTGCTGCATGCCGCCGGACAATTCGTTCGGATACTTCTGCTCGAAGCCTTCGAGCCCGACCAACTTCAGATAGTCGCGCGCACGCTGCTCGAAGCGGGGACGATCAAGCTTCTGGATCTCGACCGGGACCAATACGTTCTCGAGAACGTTTCGCCATGGCAAGAGTACCGGCGCCTGGAAGACCACGCCGACATCCCGGCTCGGCCCCTCGACCTTGCGATCGGCGATCATTACCGTTCCGGACGTACGCCGCAAAATACCGGCGAGTATCTTGAGCAAAGTGGATTTTCCGCATCCGCTCGGCCCGACGACGGTGATGAGCTCGCCTTCGTCGATCGTGAAGTTCACATCCCGCAGTGCCTCGATGTCGCGCCCTTCGCGCGTGCGGTAGGTTTTGTTGAGTCCGGCAACGCGAATAATCATGCCCCGCTCGCGTCCTCATCCAGCGCGAATTTCTTGTCCCGCCACTTGAAGGCTGCCTTCAACCCCTGCTCGCCCGCGACCTTGAAGAAGGCCTTGGCTTCTTCCGATTCGGACATCAATACCAACGTGAACATCTCCGCACCATAGTCAACGGTCGATTGAAGCCCGCGCATGTCGTACATGCGGTTGAGGCCCTGCTTGTTGAGTTGCATCGCGGGCGGCGGAATCATCGCGAGTTTCTGCGCCAGCCGCCGTGCTTCGTGCATCAGTCGATCGGCCGGCACGACACGGTTGACCAATCCGATCCGCTCGGCCTCGCGCGCATCGACGCGGTCACCAGTGAGCAGCAGCTCCTTGGTCTTCTTCATGCCGATGACCCAGGGCATGATCGGGAAAGGTGGTGCGGATTGGAACTGGATCTCGGGTTCGCCGAATTGCGCGCTGTCGGCGGCGATCGTGATGTCGCAGACCATCGACAGATCGCAGCCACCGCCCAGGCAAAACCCGTTGACCGCAGCAACGAACGGCAGGCGTGAGCGCCAGATCTTGAACCAAGTGTCATTGCCGAGCTTGACATGGTCGCGCCAGTCTTGGATTGTCGTGAAAGGCTTCTCGCGCGGGCTGATATCAAAGCCCGAGCAGAATGAACGGCCGGCGCCGGTGATGATGGCGGCGCGCACTTCAGCATTCTTCTCGATGGCATCGATTGCGTGTTGCATCTCGATCAGGAGATCGTCGTTGAGCGCGTTCATCTTGTCCGGGCGATTCAATGTCAAGGTCGCGATGAAGCGGTCAATGGCAAGCTCGATACAGGTGTAGTCCATGGGAGCATCCTCACTGATGGTGGGCAGCGATCCGTGGCATGAGCATCGCATCGAGCACTCGTACCCCCTGCCCGCGCGGCAGCACCGACACGGGATTCAGATCGAGGGAGTCAATGACGTTTCCGTAGATTTTCGCAATGTCGGAGACTTGCACGACCAGGCGTACCAGCGCATCGAGGTCGGCAGGCTGTGCGCCGCGAAATCCCGCGAGCAAGGTTGAGAGCCGCGTCGCCGCAACGAGCGCTCGCGCATGGGGCTCGTTCACCGGTACGAGTGCAAGCGCGCTGTCGCGCACCCATTCGACCAGCACCCCGCCTGATCCGACCACGATCGCTGATCCGAACGGTATCTGACAGGACACTCCCACGAGCGCCTCGACGCCACCGGTGATCATCTCTTGAACCAGGACACCGGCGATCGTTGCGTGCGGCGCAAAGCGACTCACCGATGCGACGATGCTCGCAAATGCGTTGTGCACATCGGCTTCGCACTGCACATTCAATCGAACGCCGCCCGCTTCGGTTTTGTGCGGCACATCGGCTGACTCGATCTTGAGGGCGACCGGAAAGCCGATCTCGCGTGCTGCGGCGACCGCCTCATCCGCATTGCGCGCCAGCCGCTCGCGCGTCACGGGCAACCCGTGCGCCGCAAGAAACTGCTTGGCTTCGCGCTCGGTGAGCGCCGTGCCGAGCTTAAAGCGCTCTTGCCACGCCGCGATCGGCACCAGACCCATGTCGATCAGGCCTTCGAGGTGATCTGTGTAAGCTGCGGCGTCCTTGGGATTGAAGGCGGCATAGTCGATCAACCTCCGAATTGCGAGCAGTGCCGCGCGCGCACCTTGCAACGCCGGCACCCCCGCTTCATGCAAGGGTTCGACGACGCGCGGATGCAGCCCGCTGGCTAGATTGCTATAGAAAATGAGCGGCTTCTCGATCGCGCTCGCAGTCACGGCGGCGGTCGCGGCAATCGTTCGATAGGTCTCAGCCTGCGCGGGGCCGGTGCCGGCGGGACAGTCCTGACATACCGCAACAATCGCAATTGCGGGATCCGCGGCGAGCGCCTCGATGCATGCGCGGTACATGGTCATGTCGAACACCGCGGTACCGGTCGCATCCAGCGGATTGCGTGGCGTGGCAAACGCCGGTAGCGCACCGCGCAATCGTGCCACGGTCGTGGGTGAAAGTACCGGCAGCTCGACGCGAGTGTCTTCCGCGAGGTCGCAAGTCAGCGCGATTTCGCCGCCACTCACATTGAGTACCGCAACACCCCGACCGCGCGGCAAAGGCTGCGTGCTCTGCATCAACACGCAGCTCTCGACCAGCTCATCGTAATCGTCGACCGCGATCACCCCTATACGTCGAAAGTAATCCTGGTACACAGCGTTCGATCCGGCCAATGACCCCGTATGCGAGGCGGTGGCAGTCGCCCCTTTCACGGAACGGCCTACTTTCAACGCGACGATCGGCTTGCCGGCCGCATGCATTTTTGCGGCGGCGCGAGCGAAACCCCGGGGATCGCGAATGGTCTCGATGAATAGCGCGGCGGCTCGCGTCGCTGCATCGCCGGCGAGGTAGTCGAGATAATCGGCCATGTCGACCACCGCACCGTTTCCGGCAGAGACGAGATGGCTCAGCGCAAGCCGTTCGACCCCGGACAACGCAATGCAGCACGATCCTGAGTGCGAGATCACCGCAAGGTTGCCGCGCCTGAGATCAGCACCAAGGGACGCGCTATAGAGCGGAATGCCGGCAGCGACGTTCACCAGCCCGAGGCAATTGGGCCCGCAGATCACCATGCCGGTTCGCGCGCAAAGTGATTCCAGCGCATGTTGTCGAGCCTGGCCGTCGGCATCGGTTTCAGCGAACCCGCTCGCCAGGACGACCGCCGCCCGCACGCCCAGTGCAGCCGCTTCCTCCAACGCATCGACCACCTTATCGGCGCCGAGGCACACCACCGCGCATTCAGGCACGGTCGGCAATGCCCGCAGCGCGGCGTAGCAGAGGATGCCGTCGACCTCGGACGCGCTCGGTTGGATCGGGTAGACCGCGCCGGTATAGGCCGCATCAATCAGATTGCGAACAACGGTTTGTCCGAGGGAGGACGCCCGTGGCGAGGCGCCGAGCACGGTGACCGAGCGCGGGCGGAGCAAGGGTTCGAGCGGATGATTCGGCATCGGAGATGGGTGATGGCATGTACACCGTGACGTGACGGCATGTTACCTCGCGACCCGTCATTTGCCGACCGCAACACGCATCGCTCGACATCGCCGCGTTGGCGCACTTCTTTGAGCGATCTCACCACTTTGGTGCCCGCCTCGATTGCCGCTTGACTTCGAGTGAGCTTCTGATCAATAAAGCGTACTGGGTAGAACCTAGTGGAGCCGCAACATGCCTGCGTCTGGATCCGTCAAACCCATTTCCCCCGTCACCATCGGCGGCACCGATATCGTCTTCGCCCAAGGTGTGCATGCCGGGTCATGGTTGTTCTTCACCGGCCATGAAGCCACCGATTTCGAGACGGGTCTTGCACCCGCTGTACATGGGCAACCGGGGTTACCTTTACATGGTCTGCCACGGTATAGACGCGAAGGCGACGTGTTGATGGAACGCCTCTCGCGGTTGGTTGAGGCGGAAGGCAGCGACCTGCGCCACGCTGTCCGGCTCGATCAGTTCTATCCGACCTGGCGCGCCGTCGATCCGTATCACACTGCGCGTCGCGCACGCTTTGGCAAAGGTGGCATTCCGCCCAGCACGTCGGTCGTGATGAAAGAGCTCCTGGTCAAGGACGCCGGGATCAACGTTTCGATGCTAGCGGTCATGCCCGGTGGCGATCGCACGCCTCGCCGCGCCGACCCCAAGGATGTTCCGGTTCCGCCCTGGTCTGGCTTCGCGCCCTGTGTCATCTCCGGTGACTACGTGTTCGTCGCCGGCCAAATGGCCAATGAAAGCGATTCGATGGCGGGCCTGCATCCGAAAGCGCATCGCCCACCGAAGGCCATGTGGGGCGGTACGGATATTCGTTTGCAGACCGAGTTCTTGATCACGGATCGGCTCGATCCGGCCATGCGCGCCGGTGGCTCATCGCTTGCCAATGCGGTGAAGGCACAGGTGTATCTTGGCAACATCGAGGATCTGCCGGAATTTCTCGACGTGTGGAACGCGTACTTCGGGAAATCGCCGTGCGCCCTCACGATCGTTCCGACCGCGAGTTTCGGACTGGCGGACGGCATCATCGAGATCAATCTCTTCGGTGTGCGGGATGATAGCCGTACGAAAAAACAGATCGTTGAAGTCAACACGCCGCAAGCAATGCGATTCGGGCCGGCCGCCGTGCGAGCCGGGGATCTCGTCTGCCTGTCAGGACTCGTAGCGGCCGATGCCAACGGACCCATTGCGAATATTGGACCGCAAAATGGGCTGGGGCACCTGGGTGTCGGGGCCAAGCGCCAGATGCGCTATATGCTCGACGCAGCGGCGCGTACCTGCGAAGCGGCCGGCACCACGCTTGCGAATGTCGTGCGGGCGCAGCACTTCCACACCGATCTCGCCGAGGTGTATCCCGCATTGCGCGCATGGAACGAGCGGCTTCCGGGCATGCCGCTGCCGTTCGGCGCGGTGGGCACGACTGCGCCGATGCCGGTACCGGATACGACGATCATGCTCGATCTCATCGCCTACGCGCCGTAGTCCCCGCGGAGAACATCGTGCCTGTTACCACAGAGCAAAAGACCAAGGTTCTTGCCAACATCCGGCGCGAGCGGCTTGTTGAGCTGACTCGTGCTCTGGTAGACATACCGTCGGCCACCGGTCATGAGGCCGATTGCGCACGCTTTCTCGTCGAGCGGATGCGCGAGATCGGCCTCACGACCGAGCTGCAGGAAATTGCCGACAATCGCTACAACGCGATCGGTATCTTGCGGGGCACCGGACGCGGCCTTAATTTGCTTTTCGACGGCCATCTCGACACCTCCTATAGCGGCAAAGAGAAGGTGCTCGAAGGCGGCGGCTACAAACCACAGTCGTACATCGTCGAGAACGATTGGATCTACGGCGCCGGCTCGAACAACATGAAGAGCGCGATCGCGGGCTATGTCGAGGCAGTGCGCGCCATCAAGGAAGCCGGTGTCGAGCTACCCGGTAACGTGGTGATTGCCGGTGTGTCGGGTGAAATCGAGATCGGCCCGGTGGATGAATTCCAGGGCTGCGATTACGCGGGTCATGGCATTGGTACGTTGCAACTTATTCGTCACGGTATCGCGGTCGACTGCGCGATCATCGGCGAGCCGACATTCTTTCAGGTCACGCCCTGGCATTTCGGTACGGTCTGGGTGGCGTTCCGGACTAAGGGCACGATGGCACACACGGCCTGGGCTGACCGTGCGGTCAACGCAATCGACGAAACGCTCATCATCCATGCCGCGTTGAAGCAATGGGTCGAGGGCTATCGCAACCGCAACATCTACGACGGCATGAAACCCAATGTGAGCCTCGCGGCCATTCGCGGCGGCTGGCCCTGGCGGGTCGCGCGAACGCCGGTCTTCTGCGATCTGTTCATGGACGTGCGCCTATCGCCCAACATGACGGTCATGCAACTCAAGGCTGAGCTCGAGGATTTCTTGACGGACCTCAAACGCGCGCACCCAAACCTGAGGAGCGAGCTCGAGTTCTATTGCGCCGGCCCCGGCACGGTCGTGCCGAAGGATGCGTTCGTCGTCGGCGCAATCACCCGCGCACATCACGACGTGTTCGGATCCGCTCCGAAAGTAGGCGGCGTGAATTTCTATTCGGATGCCGCCTATCTAAACCGATTCGATATTCCGACGGTCAACTATGGGTTGTCCGGGCGATTGCGTTCGGGCGGTGACGGCTTCGATCCGCACGACGGCGAACACACGTCGATTACCGATCTGGTGGAAGGCACGAAAGTCTATGCGCTGGCGGCGCTCGATGTCGCGTCACGACGGCGTTCCGGTTAAACACATCATCATTCAAGTGGAGGCTCACATGACTGTCTTGTCCAGGATGCGAACCATTGCCGGTGTCGTCGCAAGCGCCGCGTGTTTGATGGCGTCCCAAAGCATCGCGCAGACCAAGCAGGTTACGGTGTTCATCGGCCCGGCACCGATCTACGACTCGATCTGGATGGCGGATGCGCGCGGCTTTTTCAAGGCCGAAGGGCTCGATGTGCAGTTCCGTTTGTTCCCATCGGGCACCACCGCACTGCAAACGTTTCGCACCGGACAGGGCGATCTCATCACCAACGGCGAATTGCCGGGCGTCGCACACTGGGTCAACGCCAATAAGGACTACCGACTGATATCCGTGATCGAGCGCGATGCCATTACCTATCGCATCACCGCGCTTAAAGATATTCAGAAGCCACAGGATCTCAAGGGCAAGACGATTGCAACGCGCGTCGGCTCGACCGGCTCTTGGTTCATCTCCACCTATCTTCAAAAGAACGGCATGACCGACAAGGACGTGACGATCAAGAATCTCGACACCCAGGTGCTGCCCACCGCGTTATGCCAGCGCGAGATTGCCGCGTTCTTCATCTGGCAGCCGTTCGGTGCGCGCGCATTGGAGATCTGTCCGGACCGTGCCCATTACATCGGTTCGGCCGAGGGTCTGATCAACGGCTATGCGGTGCTGGGCGCGCGCCCGGCTTGGCTCGCGACACCGGACGGCAAGGACATCTCCATCAAATTCCTCCGCGCCATGCAAAAGGGCAAGGAAGTCGCGGAAAAAGACTTCGATGCGGTCGCCAAGTACGCGCAAGACAAATACAGCCTCAGCCGGCAGGCGACCAAAGATCAATGGGACGTGAGCGGCCGGCACATCGGTTTTGACGAAACGTTCTTCAGCGACCACTGCAATCTCGCCGGGTGGATGCGCGATAACAACCTGATGAAGGGCCAGTTCGATTTCAACGAGTACATCTGGACCGACGGCTGGCGTGCGATCGATCCGAAGCTGGTGAAGGCAGCACCGAATCCCTGCTGAAGACGGCAATGCTGGTCGTCGACGCAGTATCGAAAACATACGGG
This sequence comes from Burkholderiales bacterium, assembly GCA_046160305.1. Lineage (GTDB taxonomy): Bacteria > Pseudomonadota > Gammaproteobacteria > Burkholderiales > SG8-39 > SHXR01. The sequence goes on along the minus strand of JBJXGX010000324.1, from coordinate 5,451 downwards.
CAAGCGCCCGCGATCTATCACGCCCTCGAGAATATTTCTCTGGAAGTCCGGCGGGGTGAGTTCTTGTGCCTCCTCGGCCCCTCCGGCTGCGGCAAAACGACACTCCTCAACATCCTCGCCGGATTTGAAGACGTATCGAGCGGCACCGCCAAACTCAACGACAAGCGGATTACCGGGCCGGGTAGTGATCGCGTCATGTTTTTCCAGGACGCGGGCTCGGCGCTGTTTCCCTGGCTAAGCGTCGAAGAGAACGTACGGTTCGGGCTCAAGGTGCGCGGTATCGCGCGCGCGGACGCCGATCGAACCATCGATCATTATCTTGGCATGGTGGGATTGGCCGACCACCGCGGCAAATATCCCGCGCAACTCTCCGGTGGTATGCGCCAACGCCTGCAGATTGCCCGCGCCCTTGCGATCGAACCCGAGATATTGCTGATGGACGAGCCGTTCGCAGCGCTCGATGCGTTGACGCGCCGTCGCATGCACACGTTCCTGCACGACATCTGGACCAAGACCGGCAAGACGATCGTATTCGTGACGCACGACATCGGCGAGTCGATTCTGCTCGCTGACCGCATTGCGATCATGTCGGTGGGGCCGCGTTCACGCTTCAGGGAGATTATCGACGTGGGACTACCGCGACCGCGCGATCCGGCGATACCCAAGTTCGGTGAGCTGTACGGGCGGATCGAAGGGCTGCTCGAGCATGACGTCGAGGGCACGCTAAACAGTACAAATTGAAACGCAGGTGACGCATGGGACGTAGAGGACACAGGGGAATACGAACATGCGGATTCCTGATCCATTTCCTATGAATTTGCGACGTAATCAGCGAGCCGGAAAATGCCAATGATTCCTCTGCGTCCCCTGTGGTTCAAGATCTAGCGATCCATGTCCACCATAAGCCACTCAAATCCGCGCGCTGCGCCTCACCCGCTCGCCCCGCCACGCACCCTTTGGGTACATGTGCGCCCGATCGCAATGATCGTGAGTTCGCTCGCGATCTTCTTTGTCGCATGGCAGGTCCTCTCGTCCTATGTCTTCAATCCTCACCTGATCCCGCCACCCACGAAGGTATTTGCGACCGCCGTGCCGATGATTCAGTCGGGCGAAATCTTCAAGCACATCGGCATCAGCTTGATGCGGGTGGTGATCGGGTTTGTTGCCGGCACGGTGCTCGCGATCCTCCTTGGCGTGGTCATGGGGCGCATGAAAGCGGTCAACGAGCTGCTCGATCCGATCATCGAGTTTCTGCGCTACCTCTCCCCCACCGCGATGATTCCGATCGCGGTGATCTGGTTTGGCATCGGCGAGAATTCGAAGTACTTCCTCATCTTTTGGGGTACCTTCTTCTTCGTGTTGATCAACACGATCGCAGGGGTCATTCGCACACCGGTTGCACGTTACCGGGCAGCGCAGTGCCTGGGCGCCAGCGAATTCCAGATTTTCGTGCAGGTGATTGTTCCCTCAGCGGTGCCGTACATCGTCACCGGAATGCGGGTCGCGATGGCTTCCGCGTTCATGAGCATCATCCCTGCGGAAATTCTGGCGGCTGACTCCGGATTGGGCTACCTGTTGCAAACTTCCGCGATGCTGGTGCAGACCGAGCGCATCTTCGTTGCGCTCGCGACGATCAGTCTGATCGGTTTCATCACTGATCGCATCTTCCGATGGGTCGTCGAGCGCACCTTGCACCGATACATGGCCTTCATCGCCACCAATTGAGAGGAACCTGTCCGCATGCCCAAGCGAGAGATCGTTCGCCCACAAGGGCAGCCCGTTCCGCATCCCACCTTTACCCCGGCGCTCAAGTACGGCCGCTGGGTATTCTTGTCCGGCGTGATGGCGACCGACTTCGCCACCGGGATCGCTCCGGAAGCGCGCGGCAACCCCAACGTTCCCCTGGCCGGCGAACATCCGATGGTGCTGGAGAGCCGCCACATCCTCCAGCAACTGCAACGGCTGCTGGAGGCATGTGGCACGAGCATGGCGAACGCCGTTCGCATCGATCAGTTCCCTACATCCCGCGCAATGGTCGATCCGTACCATATCGAACGGCGCGACTTCATCAAACCTCCACGCCCTGCGAGCACGTCCGTCGTTATTCCTGGACTCATGGTTCCGGACTGCAATACCGAAGTCGAGATCGTCGCGATTTGTCCGGAATCGGGTTTCGAGAAGGGCAGCGTGTCGACCGACAAGATTCCGCAACCGATCGGCGGCTATACACCAGCGATCACCTGCGGCGATTTCATTTTCGTATCGGGCCAGGTCCCGAGTGACTTTCGTACCGGCCTCGCGCCCGAGGCACGCGTGAATCCGAATTTCTGGGAAGGCAACGAGATCGACAAGCAGGCGCGCTTCACCTTGCAGAATCTCGCGATTACCCTGGAGGCAGCGGGCTCCTCGATGGAGCACGTCGTCAAGGCGGGGGTGTACCTGACCGACATCAACGACATACCGCGCCTCGATCGGGTGTGGCGCGAGTTTTTCCCAAAGAACCCGCCCGCGCGCACGATCATGCCGGTGCAATGCATTGTCGTGCCCGATGGACGCATCGAGATCACCCTGGTGGCGATTCGCAAGGACGGCCGAACGAAGAAAGAGGTCGTCAACACATCACGTGCGCCGGCACCGCTCTTTCACGAGTCGCAGGCGGTACGCGCAGGCGAACTTCTCTTTCTGTCCGGGCTCCTGGCCGCCGATGAGCATGGCATCGTGCCCGCGGCCAGACGCAATCCCCACTATCCCTATGGCGCCAATCGTGCCGGTGCGCAGATGGAAGCGATCATGCAAAACGCCCAGGCGATTTGCGAGGCGGCGGGCACCGATCTGCGTCACGCGCTCAGGCTTCTCACGATGCACACCGACCTCAACGAGTATGCGCATGCAATCGGGGCACGCCGTCCCTGCTTTCCGGATGGGCAGCCCGCCACGACGACGCTGCAGGTGGGCGGACCGCTGCAGGTTCCGGAGTGCTCGATCGCGGTCGACTTGTGGGTCGGCTATCCCTGAGTGTGGGCGCCTGGCCGCGCCGTGTCGATGTAGGTACGGTCGAAGTAATCGGACGGCTGCCCAAGCGCTGCCGCTGGCTTGCCGTATCGCGCGCGCAGCTCGATCACTTTGCGCGTGCCATCGAAATCGATCACGCCGTCCTGCGGAAAGCCGTTCGACGGATGAAAGAGGATCGCATGCGCACCGGCCGCCGCATCTCGATCGGCATGCGGCGTATGACGGCAGAAGATCGAGAGCGCTTCGGCGTGATTGGCCGGATCGTATAGCCAACCAACGGCATCGAGAAACGCGCGCACGAATCCGCCCAAGCTGTCGCGATTCGCATCGGCCCAACTGCGTCGCGCCGCCGCGACATGCCCTTGATACCCGCCGAGCACGCTGATCGCCGTATCGAGCACATTGCAACCGCGCGCCTTGAGCAGGGTCTCGAATGGTGAGATGAACAGCGAGCCCGCATGCTTGCCGTCCAAGAGGCCCTGGTAACGCTGCTGCACGCCACCGACCCTTTCGAGGGTGTAATCGCCTTCTGCAAGCCCGCCCTTCTCCAACATGGCAAGCAGCACGAACGCGTAGCCGGTGGTCATGGCATCGACCGATAGCGTGCGACCGCGCAGATCGGCGTAGCGCTTCACATCGGGCGCGGTCACCAGTGTCGGAAACGCGCGGGAGTCGGCTGCCAGGTAGCCGCACAGATCCGGCCCGGTCACCGGCGCTTCACCCTGGCCCGATCGATAGGCAATGACATTGTCGATGAGGGTGATCGCGATATCGAAGGTGCCATCGATGAGATGCGTGAGCTGATAGACCGAGCCTGGCGTGGGTGTAACGGCGACCTCGACCCCATGCGCGGCGAAGAAGCCCCGCTCCTCCGCAACCCACACCGGCCAATTGAAGCCACCGGGAAAAACGATCAGTCTGATGGGTTTCACGGATTCAGTCCGCCTTCGCACCGGACGCGCGCACGAGCGGCGCCATGGTCGCGATCTGCTGCGCGATCATCGTACGAAACGCTTCCGGGGTATTGGTGATGGCATCGGCACCGACTCTTTCGTAGACCACCTTGATTTCATCGGCCGACACCGCCTTGGCGAATTCGGCGTTGAGCCGATCGACGATCGGCGCGGGCGTGCCGGCCGGGGCAAGGATGCCGGTGTAGACGACAATGTCGAAATTCGGCATGCCTGCTTCGATCATGGTCGGCACATCGGGCGCCGCCGACACGCGTTTGGTGGACGTAACGGCCAACGCGCGGAGCCGTCCACCCTTCACATTCGATACCGCGGGCGGCATGCTCGAGAACACGAACGCGATTTCGTTGGCAAGAATCGCCTGGGTTGATGGTGCGCTGCCCTTGTACGGGACGTGCAGGACGTCGATTGCATTTGCCGTTTTCAGCAGCTCACCGGCCAGATGATTCGGTGAACCCGATCCTGACGATCCGTAGGCGTGCTTGCCGTCTCCGGACTTGAGAAACGCGACCAGCTCTTGCAGATTCTTCGCCGGGTTGCTTGGGTGAACGACCAGCATCAACGGCGTGGAGGCGACGAGCGTCACCGGCGCGAAGTCCTTGATCGGATCGAACGGCAGCTTCGCATACAAGGTTGCATTGATCGAATGCGTGGTGATGTCCTGCAGCCAAACCGTGTAACCGTCGGGAGCAGACTTCGCGACCAGGTCACCGGCGAGCGTCGACGCCGCACCGGGTTTGTTCTCCACGACGACAGGCTGCCCGATCGTGTTGGACATTTTCGCGGCCAATGCGCGCGCAATGACGTCGGATATGCCGCCGGCGGAGAACGCGACGATGATTCGAATCGGTCGATTGGGATAGTTGCTTTGCGCGCTCACGCTCGTGCTCGTGGCGGCAAGGACGCAACCCATCAACACGACACTGGAGATCGATCGAATCCAAGACATGCGCTTCTCCTGAACGCACGCGATGCTGGTCGCCGGGCGGTTGCCAAGGAGGTTGCAGATCGCGCGCCTTTTCTAGTATAACGAGCGTCGATGTCTCAGGGAGCCAATGTTGCGCCGTCGCGTAACCATGCATGCGGTCCACGCATTCGTCCTTGCCTCACTGATGATATCGGCAACCATCGCGCCGGTCAGCGTGGCGATGATTGCGGCTGCCCGCGACGCTTCACCCATTCATCTCGATGCGTTCAGTCGGCTTGCAGCGGGCACCTTCCCGGAGCAAGGCACAGAGTGGACCCGCTTTGCGCTGCGCGATCGCCCTGCAACGACCGCATTTACCATCGTGGCGGATGGCGACGAACGCGTTCTCGCGCTCGAATCGGACGCAGGCGTGGCGGCGCTGCGTCACGCAGTGCGGGTCGAACCGAACGAGCCGGTCTCCATCGCATGGCGCTGGCGTGTGATCATGCCCGCGACCGCCGGTCGATTGGGCGCGAAGGGGACCGACGACTTCGCCGCGCG
>JBJXGX010000323.1:0-4162 GCA_046160305.1 Burkholderiales bacterium | reverse complement strand
CATGGCTTCGTATGCTGCGATCAGCCAACGGAGGATGAGCATGCCGTTTAGAGACCGCAATCAAGCGGCTCACCTGCTTGTCGCGGCGCTCGCGAAATGGCGCGGGGTTCGCCCCGTCGTTCTGGCGATCCCACGCGGCGCCGTACCCATGGGACGAATCATCGCGAATGCCTTAGGGGGCGAGCTTGATGTGGTATTGACCCGCAAGATCCCGGCGCCGGGTAATCCGGAGCTCGCCATTGGTGCGGTGGGTGAATCGGGTTGGTACTTCCTTGACACGCGCGCCGCGGTTCTTGGCGCGTCCGACGCATACATTGAAACCTCCATCAAGGCACAACGCGCGTTGATGGCCGAACGCCGCGCCCGATACACGCCGCATCGACCGCAAGTCGCCGTTGCCGATCGGATCGCGATCATCGTCGACGATGGCCTCGCCACCGGCGCGACCATGCTCGCGGCCATCCATGATGTGAAAGCGCTCAAGCCGGCGCGGCTGGTGTGCGCGGTTCCAGTCGCCTCATCGGACGCCCTGAGTCGCGTGAAGGCATTGGCGGATGAGGTGGTTTGTCTGGAGGTTCCCAGGGAGTTCTGGGCAGTCGGCCAGTTTTATCGCGATTTTCCGCAGGTCGACGACGCAGAGGTCATCGATATCCTGCGTCATGCGGGCACGGATCGCACGCATGAGAACCCCGAGGAATGAGCTTCCTCATCAAGCGCGAATACGATCAGCATGGCGACTGACCAATCGTGCCCGATCGGGACCGACCGGATCGTTGACGCGCTGCGCCGCCCGAACGCCTATCGAGAGCGCACTTTGTCGGTCGATGCGATCGAGACGCATATGTCGTGGGTCTTCAAAACGGATCAACATGCCTTCAAGCTCAAGAAGCCGCTGCGGACTCCCTATTTCGACCACAGGTCCTTGGACGCCCGCCACAGAAATAGTGTTGCCGAGATCCGGTTGAACCGCCGCTTCGCCGCCGGCGTCTATCTCGATACGATCCCGGTCACATACGATCCCCGAGAGGGGATAAAGGTGGATGGCGCCGGCGAGGTCATCGACTGGCTCGTGAAGATGCGCCGGCTCGACGAATCACGAATGCTCGATCAAGGCATCGCTCGCGGAACGTGGTCGACGCATGACCTGCGTGCGGTTGCGACCCTGCTCTCCCGCTACTACGGATCCACGGATCCGATCCGCGTCGAACCTGCTGCGTACGTCGACCGCCTGCGCACGGAGATCGAAGATATCAGCCACGCGCTCGACACGCACCAACACGGCGTTTCCCTGCTATCGGTGCACACCACATGCAGACGGCTGCTCGGATCGCTGCACCGCAACCGTGCAGCACTTGAAAGGCGTGCAGGCGAGCGAAGAATCGTGGATGGTCACGGCGATCTTCGCCCGGAGCATATCTGCCTTGAAGCGGACCCTGTCATCATCGATTGCCTCGAGTTCGATGACGCGCTTCGCATTCTCGACCCGATCGACGACCTCGGCTTCCTCGCCCTCGAATGTGAGCGCCTGGGTGCGCCGGAGGCCGGCAATCTCGTCCTCGCGACCTACCGCACTATTTCAAACGACGATTTCCCGGAGACGCTGCTCGATTTCTACCAGGCCTTTCGCGCCGCGCTGCGCGCCAAGCTCGCCGCCGCTCACCTCCACGAGGACCGCTTCAAGGACTCGATGAAATGGCGCCATCGAACGATCGGGTATCTCGATCTGGCGTGCAGGCGGCTGGAATAACCCGGCACGTTGGTCATTACCGAAGGCCGGAAGATCCTACCGGCCATCATTGGTCCAACAATGCAACGATCGATCCGCCTGAATGAATACGGGTGATTGCCTCGGCCAGCAAACCGGTAACGTCCAAGGTGGTCAGTTTCGCCAGAGTGGGCGCGCTCTGCAAGCGAAAAGGCGGCACGGTGTTGGTCACCGTGATGCATTCGATGATGCTTGCTCCAAGGGTTGCATCCGCTGCTCCGGTAAACAGTCCGTGCGTCGCGAGCGCGTAGACGCCGCGCGCGCCATTGCTCGTACAGGCGTTCGCGGCCCGGGCGAGTGTTCCGCCGGTGCTGATGAGATCGTCGACCACTACGGCGATCGCATCCTCCACGTCGCCGATCAACGCCTCACCGGTGACGACCCCGAGCGCTCGATACTTCTCGACGAACGCCATGCCAACCGGTCGCCGCAGGTGCGCAACCAGCCGTTTGCGCAACCGCTCTGCCCGCTTGATCCCGCCGGGATCCGGGGACACGATCGCGACCTTTTGCTCGTGAACGCGTTGAACAAGGTAATCGGTGAAGAGGCCCGCGGCATCGAGATGAACGGTGTTGCACCGAAAGGCATTCTGGAACGCCGCGACGTTGTGGACATCGATCGTCACCACCCGGTCCACGCCCACCGCCTCGAAGAGCTGCGCGACGTAGCGCGTCGTCACCGGATCACGCGCCTGCGATTTCTGGTCCTTGCGCGCATAACACAGCATCGGTACCACGGCGGTAACCTCGGCGGCGCCGGCGTCCTTCAATGTCCCGATGAAAAAAAGCAGCCGTAGCAGCTTGTCATTGACCGAGGCCTGCGGATCAGAGTAGAGCGAATGGATGACGAAGACGCTGCGTCCGCGCACATTCACCAACGGGCGGCACTTGTGTTCGCCATCTTCGAACTGACGCTCCTCGATTGCACCGAGCTCGATCCCCATCGCCGCGGTCACGCTTCGCCCGAGCGCGCTCGCTTCCGCGAGGGCGAAGACCAAAGGACCGGCGCTCATGTCAGCCTACGCCGGGCAAGATCGACAGGAGCGCAACGACAAGAAGCGCCATGAGCAACAACGCAATCCATTCATCACGGGTGTTCATCGCGCCTGCGCTGTCGTTCGAGGGGTGTACGTTGCCAAAGAGCTTTGCCGGTCCAGAACACATCTCCATTAGACGAATACACGGCGTGGGTCCGTTTGATCCCGGTCAAAGGCCGGGCGTCGCGCGCGGCTAGGATGTCGATACACCGTCCTCCTGGTGGTTTATCGGGGAGTCGGGGCGCGTAGAGCGCTTCGTTCCCCGATTTTTCTTAACGGGGATGTTCCACGCGAAATCCCCAATCGAGCGCACCAACCATGACGATCGCAGTGATCGACAAGATTGCAAGGGAGACAGACCCATTGCCCAATCTTCGCGATTATCCGACCACCTACGCGTCGTTCTCGTGGTCGCACGCGCGCGCCGAGCTCGATGGCCTGCCGCATGGCAGAGGATTGAACATCGCCCATGAGACGATCGATCGCCATGTGGCGCACGGGCGCGGCGGCAAGGTCGCATTGCGCTGGCTCGCCAAGGACGGTAGCCGGCATGACTTCACCTACAGCGCGCTTAGCGAGGCGTCGAGTCGATTCGCGGATGTGTTACGGCACCTCGGGGTCAGTGAGGGCGATCGCGTGTTCGCCCTGGCGGGAAGGATCCCCGCGCTCTACATCGCCGCACTCGGCACCTGGAAAGCCAAAGGCGTGTTTTGCACGATGTTCTCGGCATTCGGGCCCGAACCGATTCGCTCTCGCATGACGATTGGCGGGGCGAAGGTCCTGATCACTACCGCCTCGCTCTACGAAAAGAAGATCGCCCCGATTCGCGCCAGCCTGGGCAGCCTCGCGCATGTGCTGCTCGTCGATGAGGACGCCACTTCCCAGGTCCCACCGGGGACGCTCAGCTACGCGAGCTTGATGGCGAAGGCGAGCAATCTGTTCGAGATCCCCGCCACCGCTCCCGAGGACCCGGCGTTGCTGCACTTCACCAGCGGCACGACGGGGACGCCAAAGGGCGCAGTGCATGTCCACGAGGCGGTCGTCGCGCATCACATCACCGGCAAACTCGCGCTCGATCTGCACGTGGACGACATCTTCTGGTGCACCGCCGATCCAGGATGGGTGACCGGCACCTCGTACGGCATCATCGCGCCGCTCACGAACGGTGTGACCAGCATCGTGGACGAACAGGATTTCGACGCCGAACGGTGGTACGAGATTCTCGAGCAGCAAGCGGTGTCGGTCTGGTACACCGCCCCGACCGCTATACGCATGATGATGAAAGCGGGCTTGGATCTGGCGCGCGCCCGCCGCCTGCCGGCGCTTCGATTCCTCGCAAGCGTCGGTGAACCGCTCAATCC
>JBJXGX010000322.1:0-8066 GCA_046160305.1 Burkholderiales bacterium | reverse complement strand
CTCTTCGCGCCGGTCCAGATCAAACCACTGAATACCGCCGGATCTTCCTTCAGGCGATCACCACGTCCCTTCTTCACGACGGTGATGAATTGCTGATGGATGTCGCCGAGCAGGCCTTTGGCGAACTCGCGATGCTGCGTATTCATCGGTGAAAACGGATCGAGGAAGGCTTTGTTTTCACCAGCGGTCACGAGCCGTCGCTCGACACCGAGCTTTTCCATTGTTTCGGTGAAACCGAATCCATCCATCAGCACACCGATCGACCCGACGATGCTCGCCTTGTCGACATAGATCTTGTCGGTCGCCGCCGCGATGTAATAGCCACCGGATGCGCAAATATCTTCGATCACCGCGAATAGCGGTGTAGTCGGATGCTTCGCGCGCAGGCGCACGATCTCATCGTAGATGATGCCGGCTTGCACCGGGCTGCCACCCGGACTGTTGATCCGCAACACGATGCCCTGGGTATTCACGTCCTTGAAGGCGTTCTGCAAGGCGGTGGTGACGCGGTCTGCGTTGGCATTGCCTTTTGAATCGATGACACCGGCAATCTCGATCAGGGCCGTGTGCTTGCCGCCCTTGCTGCCAAATCCCCAATCGATGGCCATCACCAGAATGAAGGTGACATAGGCGAAGCCGAGAATCTTGAAGAAGATGCCCCATCGACGCGCGCGCTTTTGTTCTTTGAGTCCTTCGGAGGCGAGACGCTCGATGACCAGCCGCTCCCAACCTTCTTTTAAATCATCCATCGTTATTTTCCTTGATCAGTATTAGGCCGTCGCGCTCGATGATCGGCACCCGTATGAGTCCGTTGCCGCGACAGGGCCCACCGCGGCATGCACCGCTTGCCGCATCATAGATTGCGCCATGCGTCGAGCATATCAACTGGGTCTCCTCGGCATCGAAGAACTTTCCGGAATTCCAATCAAGCTCCATCGGTACGTGCCCGCACCGGTTCAAATAGGCATGCACGCTCCCTCGAAAGCGGATCGCGAACGCCTCCGATCGACCACCGCCCGATGGAATCGTGAACCGCACACCGTCGCCGCCATCCTGCAACGCCGACGATGCGCAGATCACCCGTTCGTCGCCAGCCATTGCGCGAGCGCGCTCACCGAATCAAGCCTTGCGAGGGCCGGGAATTCCGCAAGCGCATCGATCGGGTGTGCGCCATAGGTGACGGCCAGCGCGGACACGCCGGCCGCCGATGCCATCATCAGATCATGCGTAGTGTCCCCGATCATGAGCGCATTGCCGCGCGTCACGTCCAGCTCGACCAAGAGTTCATTCAACATCGCGGGATCGGGCTTCGGTGCGGTCTGATCGGCGCAGCGCGTGGCAGTGAACAAGGACCCGAGCTTCGCGGTCGCCAGCGCGCGCGACAGTCCCAATGAACTCTTGCCGGTCGCGATAGCCAGGCGATATCCGCGATCGCGCAGCGCATCGAGCAGATCGCGCACGCCGTCGAACAGCGGAAGCGCCTCGTCGCGCTCAAGAAAGTGTTGCCGATAACGCTCGACAAGACGGCCGTAATCGTCGGGTTTGAGCGCAGGGATCGCGTGGCCGAGCGCATCGCGCAGACCCAATCCGATCACATGGCGGGCACGTTCCGTCGAGGGCACCGGAAGCCCAAGATCCTGCGCGGCAAGTTGAATGCACGTTGCGATGGCCCCGGCGGAGTCGATCAGCGTGCCGTCCCAGTCGAACACAATGAGCTCAAAGCGCTTCGACATCGCGGGCCTTCAGCATGCGTTGCGCGAATAACGAAAGGTCTTCCGGCAATGGGGCCACAAGGTCTAATTGTTCGCCGGTGAGGGGATGCTTCATTCGCATTCGACAAGCATGCAGGAACATTCGTTTCAATCCGCGTTTGGCCAGCAGTTTGTTCAAAGCGAAGTCGCCGTATTTCTCATCACCGAGAATGGGCGTCCCAAGATGTGCCAGATGAACACGCAGCTGATGGGTGCGCCCGGTTTCGAGGTCCGCCTCGACCAACGTCGCGATCGGGCCCACTTCGATGCGCCGGAACACCGTCCGCGCGGATTGACCTTCGCGATCGATCCGCACGCGCCGCTCGCCTTCCGGTGTCAGATACCGATGCAACGGCTCGGAGACCACCTGCCCCGCACGCTCCCACGCGCCGCTGACCAACGCCAGGTACTGCTTTTCGATTCCGCCTACCCGCCAGGCAGCGTGCAGCGCGGTGAGCGCCGAGCGTTTCTTGGCAACGAGCAGCACGCCCGACGTGTCGCGATCGAGCCGATGCGCGAGTTCGAGGAACTTGGCCTGCGGCCGGCCGATGCGTAATTGCTCGATGACGCCAAAGGCCACACCGCTTCCACCATGCACGGCGAGATGCGCCGGCTTGTCGATCGCGATCAGCGCGGCGTCTTCATAAAGGATCGGCAGAGTCGCCAGAACGGCAGGCGGCGCCGGACGCGTCGAGCGGCTCGCGGAGACTCGAACCGGTGGAATGCGCACCCGATCGCCAGCACATAGGCGATAGGTTTGGTCGACCCGACCACTATTCACCCGGACCTCGCCACCGCGCACGAGCCGGTAGACATGGCTTCGCGGCACCCCTTTCAGCTCGCGGAGGAGAAAATTGTCAATTCGCTGGCCGTCTTCGCCCTCTCCAATGATCGCGAGCCGCGCGCCCGCATTGCCTAACCCTTTCATTCTGCTTATACTCTTTAGACGATCCGGGTTTTCTTACCCGAGCCTTTCAGGCTTTACCGAGGCGGCTGCCATAAGCCACCCGGCAGAGACGCACTCTCCAGAGAAATCTCAAGATAGTCGCTGAAGGGCTCGATGCACGTTTCGAGCGCCGTGGCGCGGCCGCAATCCAGCCGCCCGGCTTACGACGAGGCGCGGCTCTCAAATTCCCGTGATCGCGGCGTGGTAGTCACGCCTGGTTAACTTCGCTCACCAGAAAGTAGCGATGGTACTCGATAGCGCGTACGCAGTTAGCAGCAGACGACTGGCAGATTACTCGCCCACTTACGGCCACCGCCGCGAGGGGGCAATATGGCAAACAACCAGGCCCCATCATCATTTCTCGACAGCATCGCATCCGGGTCGACGACTCTTTCCTCCACGGAACCATGCATCAACCGATGAGTCCCAAGCGCTCATGACAATCGAGCGAGATATGCTCCAGGCAACCGCCCCGAAAAGATCGTGCGCGGATGCCCGAACCGAGCCGGTAACGGCGCGAGCATGTCGGTTTGCCCTGCCCAGACGAAAGGTGCTTCGCACCTGTCCGGACGCGCAGGAGAAAAATAATGAAACGCATGCTTTTCAACGCGACACAGGCCGAAGAACTCCGTGTCGCCATCGTCGACGGCCAGAAACTGGTTGACCTCGACATTGAATCGGCCAGTAAAGAACAACGCAAAAGCAACATCTACAAAGGCATCATCACCCGCATCGAGCCCAGTCTCGAAGCGGCGTTCGTAGACTACGGAACAGACCGGCACGGCTTTCTCCCGTTCAAGGAAATCGCGCGAAGCTACTTCAAGCGCGACGTCGAGCCGGGGCGCGCCCGCATCCAGGACGCCATGCAAGAAGGCGCCGAGCTCATCGTCCAGGTAGAAAAAGACGAGCGCGGCAACAAAGGCGCGGCCCTTACCACCTTCATCAGTCTCGCGGGTCGCTCGCTCGTCCTGATGCCGAACAACCCGCGCGGCGGCGGCGTCTCCCGGAGAATCGAGGGCGAAGAACGCAACGAGCTGCGCGAAACCATGGACCGGTTGCCGGTGCCGCAAGGCATGAGCATCATCGGCCGCACTGCCGGCATCGGGCGCACCTACGAAGAGCTCGAATGGGATCTCAAGTATCTGCTCAAGCTTTGGTCCAAGATCACCGAAGCCGCTGACGCGCAATACGAGTCGCCCCCCGAGGGCGAGGAAGCACCGCCGCAGAACAAGCGCAAGCTCCTCAATCCTCCGCCGTATCTGATCTATCAGGAGTCGAGCCTCGTCATCCGGGCGATCCGCGACTATTTCACGCCCGACATCGGCGAGATCCTGATCGACACCGATCCGATCTACGAGCAGACGCAGGCCTTCATGGCCAACGTGATGCCCGATAACGTGAGCCGCGTGAAGCGCTACCACGATGACGTCCCGCTGTTTTCGCGCTTCCAGATCGAACATCAGATCGAGTCGGCGTATTCGCGGCAGGTGCAGTTGCCCTCGGGCGGTGCGATCGTCATCGATCACACCGAGGCGCTGGTCGCGATCGATGTGAACTCCGCCCGTGCCACGCGCGGCGCCGACATCGAGCAGACAGCGCTGCAGACCAACCTCGAGGCAGCCGATGAGCTCTCCCGGCAGTTGCGCCTGCGCGATCTGGGCGGTCTCATCGTCATCGACTTCATCGACATGGAAGTCACGCGCAATCAGCGCGATGTCGAGAATCGGCTGCGCGATGCGTTGCGTCCGGACCGGGCCCGCGTGCAGATGGGCAAGATTTCCCGCTTTGGTCTGATGGAGCTCTCGCGGCAACGGCTGCGCCCTTCGCTCGGCGAAACCGCGCACCAGCCCTGCCCGCGCTGCAGCGGCACCGGTTTCATTCGTTCGATCGAATCGACCGCGTTGCACATCTTGAGAATCATTCAGGAAGAAGCGATGAAAGAGAACAGCGCGGCGATCCACCTGCAAGTGCCGGTCGATGTCGCCACGTTCCTCCTGAACGAGAAACGCACCGACATCCACGCTCTTGAGGCGCGGCTCAAGGTGAATATCGTGATGGTGCCGAACATCCATCTCGAAACACCGAATTACAAGATCGAGCGGCTGCGACACGACGATTTGAATCAGGAAGGCGTGCTGCCGCCCAGTTACGCGATGGCGGAAGTTCCCAAGGAAGAGGACGCGCTGGCGGCTGCCGAAGCCGCTCGTGCACCGAAGCCCCAAGCCGCGGTGCAGACCGTCACGCCCGAACAACCGGCCCCGACCCGGCCGGCTCCGGAAGCACAGGCCGCGGTCGCCCCGGCTCCGGCCGTGCGTTCAACGGGCGACCGGCCAACCATCATCGATCGCATTTTCGGCTGGTTCCGCGGCAAGCCGCCGGTCGCCTCATCCGCGCCCGTTAGCGCCGCGGGCGGCCACGCAGGAAGGACGGAGCGAGGCCCCCGTCCTGATCGCGAAGAACGATCCGACCGCGGCGGTCGCGACCGTCAAGGCGGGGAGCGCGGCAATCGCGGCGGCCAGCGTGACCGCGGCGGCGCCCAACGCGGTGAGCGCGGCCGCGAAGGCGCGGCGCGCGACAATCGTGGGAATCGCGGCGACGATCGCGGCAATCGTGATAATCGCGGCAACCGCGAACAACGTCCGCCCCGGGCTGACGATCGTGGGAATCGCGATGATCGTGGTAATCGGGACGATAAGGTCACCCACGATGATCGCGGCAATCGCGATGATCGTGGTAACCGGGACGACAAAGGCAATCGCGACGATCGTGGTAACCGTGATGATCGCGGCAATCGCGACGACAAAGGCAACCGCGACGATCGTCCTAATCCCAATGAGCGCAACCAGCCGAGGCAACCACGACCCGAGCATCCCCCGCGTGAACGCGTCGAGGGAGAATCAGGCGAGGCCGGCGGCAGGCGTGATCGGCCCCGTCGCGGAGAGCCGCGGCAACCGCAACAGGCCGACGCCGATCGTCCTGTCTTAGACGCCGTTAGCCAAGCGGATGCATCGTCGCCTCAGGCAGACGGTCAGGTTGGAGCGCGAGAGGGTTTGCCGCGCGAGGATCGTGGCGGACGCGGGCGTGGACGTGGCCGGCGCGACCGCGGCCGCGAACGCCAACCCGACGAAGTCCGTGATCAAGCGCCGCAAGGCTCCGCTGACATGTTCGCCGGCCAGCAGTCGTCGAATGACGCGGGCATGGCCGGCGAATCCAATGCCCCATCGAGAGAACCCGCTGGTGGACGGGCAGCGGCCCCACAAGGATCGGATGCCTGGCCTTTCGCCGGGCGCGATGAGGCGCCAGTCACTGCAAGCGCCGCACCGACCCACGAGCCAAGACCGGTGGAAGAAGTCCGCGTGCGGCACGAACCTGCACCAGTAACCTTCGTGCCGCCGCCCGTGGAATCGCCGTCCCGTGCCTCCGAAACGACGTCCAATGCTCCGGTGGCAGCGGCGCCCGTATATGCGCCCCCACCAACGCCTCCTGCACCTGAAGTCGAACGACCAAGGCCTGCGGCAGCGCCGGCTGTCGATCTCAAAACGACGATCGAACGGGTTGGATTGCAATGGGTCGAAACGGACCCTAACAAGGCTGCCCAGGTCTCGGACAGCCCCTCATCGGGGGAATCGGCTCTGCCCCGCCCACGTCGCGAGCGGCGCCCGCCGCCAAGCGATTTGAGCGAGCCGCTGATGCAGGTCGAAACGAAGAAAGAGTAACCGGCGCCTCCACGAAACCTGCGCCTTTTCCGGCGCAGGTTTCTACCGCCGCTTAGTGGCGTGCCGTGCCCGAATGGGTGGCGCGGGCGGCTCCGGTAACCGGTCTCCCGGGCTGGCACCGAACGCTTTGGTGCGTAGCTTCGCCAGTTGGTCGCGGATCATTGCCGCACTCTCGAACTCGAGATTCTTCGCGTGTTCGAGCATCAGTTTTTCCAGCTTCTTCAACTCGCGCGCCAGATCGCGCTCGGTCATCCCTTCATAGTAGGCCTGCTCCTTCGCCACCTGCAGCGATGCGCGCTCGTCGTCCGGGTTGTAGACGCCATCGATGATGTCCTTGATCCGCTTCACGACCCCGCGGGGCGTGATCCCGTGCTCGATGTTGAAGGCCAGTTGCTTGTTGCGACGGCGATCGGTTTCCTCGATCGCGCGCTTCATTGAATCGGTGATCCGATCCGCGTACAAGATCGCGGTGCCGTTGATATGTCTCGCGGCGCGACCGATCGTCTGGATCAATGAGCGTTCGGATCGCAGGAACCCTTCCTTGTCGGCATCGAGGATCGCGACCAGCGACACCTCGGGAAGATCGAGCCCCTCGCGCAAGAGGTTGATGCCGACGAGCACATCGAATTTGCCCAATCGCAGATCGCGAATGATCTCGACTCTTTCGACCGTTTCGATCTCCGAGTGCAGATAGCGGACGCGCACACCGTGATCGGCCATGTAGTCGGTAAGCTGCTCCGACATCCGCTTGGTGAGGGTCGTGACGAGCACACGCTCTTCGCGCGCGACGCGAATGCTGATCTCAGACAGCAGATCGTCCACCTGCGTGCCGGCGGGCCGGATCTCGAGCAGCGGATCCACCAGACCCGTCGGCCGCACCACCTGCTCGACGACCTGGCTCGACCGTCCGGTTTCGTAATCAGCCGGCGTCGCGGAAACGAACATGGTCTGTCGCATGAGCCGCTCGAATTCCTCGAACTTGAGCGGACGGTTGTCCATCGCCGAGGGCAGCCGGAATCCGTAGTCGACGAGATTCTTCTTGCGCGACATGTCACCGCGATACATGCCGCCCAACTGTCCGATCGTAACGTGGCTTTCGTCGATGATCATGAGCGCGTCATGCGGCAGGTAATCGAGCAATGTCGGCGGCGGCTCGCCCGGATTGCGACCCGACAAGTGGCGCGAATAGTTCTCGATGCCCTTACAAAACCCAAGCTCGGCCAGCATTTCCAGATCGAAGCGCGTGCGCTGCTCAACCCGTTGTGCCTCGACGAGTTTGCCTTCGTTGTGGAACTGCAGGAGTCGTTCGCGTAGCTCGAGCTTGATCGCCTCCACTGCCTTCAACGCGGTGGCGCGCGGCGTGACCCAATGGCTCGACGGATACACCGTGAACCGCGACACCTTCTGGTGCATCCGACCGGAAAGCGGATCGAAGAGGGTCAGCGCTTCGATCTCGTCGTCGAACAAGGCGATACGGATCGCGGTCTCGGAATGCTCGGCCGGGAAAATGTCGATCACATCGCCACGCACTCGAAACGTCCCACGCCTGAAATCGGTGTCGTTGCGTTGATACTGCATCGCCGTCAATCGCGCGATCACGTCCCGCTGCGGATACTTCTCCCGCTCGCGCAAGTGAAGGATGAGGCTGTGGTA
>JBJXGX010000321.1:0-22764 GCA_046160305.1 Burkholderiales bacterium | reverse complement strand
TCGATTCGAACGCGGCAGTGCTCCTCTCGAACAAATTCGAACCGATCGGCACGCGTATCTTCGGACCGGTGACGCGCGAGCTGCGTACCGAGCGATTCATGAAGATCGTGTCGCTCGCACCGGAAGTCATCTAAAGGCCGATTCATGGAACGAATTCGAAAGGGTGATGACGTGATGGTCATCGCCGGACGGGACAAAGGCAAACGAGGAAGCGTCCTGCAACGCGTGGGGGACGAACACTTGCTGGTCGAAGGCGTGAACAGGGCGAAGAAGCATCAGCGCCCCAATCCGATGCGAGGGCAGCAGGGCGGTATCGTCGACAAGGACATGCCGATCCACATCTCCAATATCGCGTTGTTCAACGCCCAGACCGGCAAGGCCGATCGCGTCGGTATCAAGACCATCGGCACGGGCGCCGAAGAGCGCAAAGTAAGAATCTTCAAATCGACGGGTGAACTCGTCGATCCTGTCAAGTAGCGGCGAAGCGGAAGGCCTCTCCATGGCACGTTTGCAGGATTACTACCAAAAATCGATTGTCCCCGAGCTTATGACAAAGTTCGGGTACAAGAGCACCATGCAGGTGCCGCGTATCGAGAAGATCACCCTCAACATGGGTGTCGGCGAAGCGGTCGCCGACAAGAAAATTCTCGACAACGCGGTCGGTGATCTCACGAAGATCGCCGGCCAAAAACCGGTCACCACCAAGGCGCGCAAGTCGATTGCGACCTACAAGATCCGGAAGGACTATCCGATCGGCTGCATGGTCACGTTGCGCGGCAGGCGGATGTACGAATTTCTGGACCGTCTGATCTCGATCTCGATTCCGCGGGTACGCGATTTCCGCGGCATCTCGAATCGGGCGTTCGACGGGCGTGGCAACTACAACCTCGGGGTGAAGGAACAGATCATTTTCCCCGAGATCGAATACGACAAGATCGACGCGGTACGTGGCTTGAACATCAGTATCACGACGTCCGCGAAGACTGACGACGAAGCGCGGGCGCTGCTCCAGGCGTTCAAGTTTCCGTTGAGAACCAACTAGACTGGGTCGGCAATGGCAAAGCTTTCACTGATTAACCGGGAAAAGAAGAAGCGCAAGGTGGTTGCGAAGTACAAGACCAAGCGCGCGGAACTGACCGCGGTGATGGACAACCCGCGGCTATCCGACGATGAGCGGCAGATGGCGCGCGACCAGTTTCATCAGTTGCCGCGCAATTCCTCGCCCTCACGCCTGCGCAATCGCTGCCAGATCACCGGTCGCCCGCGCGGGACTTATCGAAAATTCGGTTTGGGGCGCACCAAGCTGCGCGAAGCCGCGATGCGGGGAGAAATTCCCGGCCTCGTCAAGGCAAGCTGGTAGGAGAGGCGAACGATGAGCATGACCGATCCGATCGCCGACATGTTGACGCGAATCCGCAATGCGCAAAGCGTCGGCAAGACCAACGTGTCGATGCCCTCTTCGAAGATCAAGATGGCAATCGCGAAAGTGCTGCAGGACGAAGGGTATATCGACAGCTTCGCGGTGCGTGCCGATCTGGGCAAACGCGAAATGGACATCGGGCTTCGCTATTACGCGGGGCGACCGGTGATCGAGAAAATCGAACGCATCAGCCGACCGGGCCTTCGGGTGTACAAGGGCGCCAACGATATTCCGAAGGTGTTGAACGGATTGGGTGTGGCGATCGTGTCGACCTCGCAAGGCCTGATGACGGACCGCAAGGCGCGCGCGGCAGGCGTCGGCGGCGAAGTGCTCTGCATCGTGGTCTAAGGAAGGACACCCGCCATGTCTCGAGTCGGCAAGAGCCCGGTCGCCGTTCCAAAAGGCGTTGAAGTCAACGTCTCGGCCGAGCAGATTTCCATCAAAGGTCCGCTTGGCAGCCTCTCGCAACGGCTGACCGAAGAGGTTCGCGTCAAGAAGGAAGGCGACACGATCCTGGTCGAGCAGTTGCATGAAAGCATCCGCTCAAACGCCATGTCCGGCACGACGCGGGCGCTGGTGGCCAACATGATCCAGGGCGTGACCAAGGGGTTCGAGCGCAAGTTGAATCTCGTCGGCGTCGGCTATCGCGCACAGGTGCAAGGCGACAAGCTGAATTTGACGCTTGGATTCTCCCACCCGGTGGTGCATCCAATGCCAAAAGGCGTGAAGGCGGAGACGCCCACGCAGACGGAAATCCTGATCAAAGGTATCGACAAGCAACTCGTCGGACAGGTAGCCGCGGAAGTGCGTGCCTACCGGCCGCCGGAGCCCTACAAGGGCAAGGGTGTGCGGTATGCCGGCGAGCAGGTCATCATCAAGGAAACCAAGAAGAAGTAGCAGGTAAGAGGCGCATATGAAGGACAAAAACGTTGCACGGTTACGCCGCTCGCGTCAGACCCGATTGAAAATCCGGGAGCTGCGTGTGCCGCGGCTCGCGGTCCATCGTACCAATACGCATATCTATGCCCAGCTTTATTCTGACGACGGCACGCGCGTGTTGACCAGCGCCTCGACGGTCGAGAAAGAAGTGCGTACGAGCATAGCGAATGGCGGGAACAAGGAAGCTGCCGTGGCGGTGGGCAAACGCATCGCCGCCAAGGCCAAGGAATTGGGCATCGAGAGTGTTGCATTCGATCGTGGCGGCTATCGCTACCACGGACGTGTGCAGGCGCTCGCCGATGCGGCCCGCGCAGGCGGCCTCAAGTTCTGATCACGGAGACGACTCGCAATGGCAAGAATGCAACGCATGCAGGCCTCCGAGGATCGGGGCGATGGTCTGCGCGAAAAAATGGTGTCGGTCAATCGCGTGACCAAGGTCGTAAAGGGCGGTCGCATTCTTGGCTTCGCGGCCTTGACGGTCGTGGGCGACGGTGACGGCGCGGTTGGCATGGGCAAAGGCAAAGCCCGTGAAGTACCGGTCGCCGTGCAAAAAGCGATGGACGAAGCCCGCCGCCGGATGTTCCGCGTCAGCTTGAAGAACGGCACGTTGCATCACGCCGTAACGGGCAAGCACGGGGCCGCAACCGTGCTGATGCAGCCGGCCTCCGAGGGGACGGGCATCATCGCGGGCGGTCCGATGCGCGCTGTCTTCGAAGTGCTCGGCATCACGAATGTCCTTGCGAAATGTCTCGGGTCGACCAACCCGTACAACGTCGTTCGCGCGACCTTGCATGGCTTGAAGGCCATGCGTACCCCCGCCGAAATCGCTGCCAAGCGTGGCAAGACGGTTGAAGAATTGACGTCATAGGAACAGGCCATGGCGGACAAGACACTCAAAGTTACCCTCGTCAAGAGCCCGATCGGTTGCAAGACGACCCATCGTGCCACGATACGAGGACTCGGTCTGCGTCGGATCAATCACACGGTCGAATTGCCTGATACTCCCGAAGTCCGGGGCATGATTACCCGCGTGAGCTATCTGGTTCGCGCAGAAACGAAATAACCGAAACACACCCGCGCACTGTCGCGACAAGACCACGCGAAGCCGACCGACCGCCCAAGGACAACAGACATGCAGTTGAACGATTTACACCCGGCACCAGGTGCCAAGAAAAACCGACGACGGGTCGGTCGGGGTATGGGCTCGGGCCTTGGAAAGACCGCGGGACGCGGACACAAGGGTCAGAAATCGCGTTCGGGCGGCTTCCATAAGGTCGGCTTCGAAGGCGGTCAGATGCCGCTACAGCGTCGGTTGCCGAAGCGCGGATTCACGTCGTTGACGAAAGCCACCACCGCCGAGGTGAGGCTCTCCGACATCGAGCGCATGGAAGGTGACACCATCGATTTCGCCGCGCTCAAGGCAGCCGGCGTCATCCCGATCCGTTCTGTTCGTGCCCGCGTGATCCTGTCGGGCGCAATCACGCGCAAAGTGAACTTATCAGGCGTCGTGGCCACCAAGGGCGCCAAGGCGGCGATCGAGGCGGCGGGCGGCACGGTGGCGGCAGTCGAGGCGCAGGAGTCCCACGCCAAAGAACGCGAAGCAAAGATCAAAGAAGTGGCCGCGAAGTTCGACAAGGCGCGCGAGGTTGCCGCCAAGGTCGCTCCGACCAAGGCAACGGCGAAGAAAGCGGCCGTCGAACCCAAGCAGGCGAAAGAACCGAAAGAAGGCAGCAGGGCGCCGGTCAAGGCCGGCAAAGCGGCGGGCAAACCCGCCAAGGAAAAGTAATTCGCAGCATTCAGAAACGGACTCGATAAAGCGTGGTCACCGCGGCATCACAACTTGGCAAGACGGGCAAGTATGGCGACCTCAAGAAGAGGCTTCTCTTCTTGCTGGGGGTCTTGATCGTCTTCAGGATCGGCGCGCACATTCCCGTGCCCGGCATCGATCCGATCGAGCTCGCCAAACAGTTTCAGAGCCAACAAGGCGGCATTCTTGGCTTGCTGAACATGTTCTCGGGTGGGGCGCTGTCCCGCTTTACGATCTTCGCGCTTGGCGTGATGCCCTATATCTCGGCATCGATCATCATGCAGCTCATGACCGCGGTATCGCCGCGGCTCGAAGCGCTGAAGAAAGAAGGCCAGTCCGGTCAACGGGTGATCACCAAGTACACCCGCTACGGCACGGTTGTTCTGGCGCTGTTCCAGGCGACCGGCATCTCGATCTCTCTCGAATCGGTCCCCAATCTCGTCCTCGACCCCGGCCTCATGTTCCGGTTCGTAACGGTGACGACGCTCGTGACCGGCACGATGTTCCTGATGTGGCTCGGCGAACAGATCACGGAGCGCGGGCTCGGCAACGGCATATCGATCATCATCTTCGCTGGTATTGCCGCGGGACTTCCCGCCGCGATCGCGGGCCTGTTCGAGCTGGTTCGCACCGGCGCGATGCATCCGCTCACTGCCATCCTGATCGTCGTGGCCGTCGTGCTGGTTACCTGGTTCGTCTGCTTCGTCGAGCGGGGTCAGCGCAAGATCCTCGTCAATTATGCAAAGCGGCAGATCGGTGCGCGCACGATCGTCGGCGGACAAAGCTCGCATTTGCCGTTCAAACTGAATATGGCAGGTGTCATTCCGCCGATCTTCGCCTCGTCGATCATTCTCTTTCCAGCGACGCTTGCCCAGTGGTTCGGGGGCGCGGACAGCGCGACGTGGCTCAAGGATATTGCGGGTGAATTGTCGCCGGGGCGACCAATCTACGTGATCCTCTACGCCGTGGCGATTATCTTCTTCTGTTTCTTCTACACGGCCGTCCAGTACAACCCGAAAGAAACCGCGGACAACCTCAAGAAGAGCGGCGCATTCGTCCCCGGCATCCGCCCTGGTGATCAGACCGCGCGGTACATCGAGAAGATCCTGCTCAGACTCACCTTGGTAGGCGCGATCTACGTGACGGCGATCTGTCTCCTTCCGGAATTCCTGATCCTCAAATGGAATGTGCCGTTCTACTTCGGCGGTACGTCGCTCCTCATCATCGTGGTGGTCACGATGGACTTCATGGCCCAGGTACAGGCGTATCTGATGACGCACCAATATGAAAGTTTGCTGAAGAAGGCGAACTTCAAAGGGGGTGGATCCCCGATGCTGCGCTAGCCATGTCAAAGGAAGACGTTATCCAGATGCAGGGTGAGATCGTGGAAACCCTGCCGAATGCAACCTTTCGGGTCAAGCTTGAGAACAATCATATTGTCCTTGGGCACATCTCGGGAAAGATGCGAATGCACTACATCCGCATCCTGCCTGGCGACAAGGTCACCGTCGAGTTGACCCCTTATGATTTATCGCGCGCGCGCATCGTGTTCCGGGCCAAGTAGGCCAGGCACAGGCGAACGACTAGGAGAACGCATTGAAAGTAATGGCATCGGTGAAAAAGCTTTGCCGTAACTGCAAAGTCATCCGCCGCAAGCGGGTGGTGCGGATCATTTGCACCAATCCGCGGCACAAGCAACGGCAGGGGTAAAGCGGCCACGCCGGTCCTATCCCGTATCAACCAGCTCGGAGCGAACAATGGCGCGTATTGCCGGAGTAAACATCCCGAATCACCAGCACGCTTGGATCGCGCTGCAAGCGATCTACGGCGTAGGTCGCACGCGGTCGAAAGCGATCTGCGTGGGGGCGCGCGTGGAAGCTTCGGCGAAGATCAAGGATCTCTCGGAATCGGACATGGAGCGTCTGCGCGAGCAGGTGTCCAAACTGACGATCGAAGGCGATCTGCGCCGCGAAGTATCGATGAACATCAAACGTTTGATGGATCTCGGCTCCTATCGGGGACAGCGGCATCGCAAAGGCTTGCCGTTGCGCGGCCAGCGCACGCGCACCAACGCCCGTACCCGCAAGGGCCCGCGTAAAGCGGCAATCGCCGGCAAACAGGCAGCTACCAAAACTTGAACCGCGGGAAATCCGTTTCGCGCGATCACGCAACATCCTAGGAACCGGCCATGGCAAGACCAGCAAGCAACCAAGCGACCGCAGCCGCACGCGTGCGCAAGAAGGTGCGCAAGAACGTCTCGGAAGCGATTGCGCATGTGCATGCCTCGTTCAACAACACCATCATCACGATCACCGATCGCCAGGGCAATACCTTGTCGTGGTCAACCTCCGGCGGTGCGGGTTTCAAGGGCTCTCGCAAGAGCACCCCGTTCGCCGCGCAGGTCGCCGCCGAAAAGGCCGGTCGCGTCGCGGTGGAATGCGGGGTCAAGAACATCGAGGTTCGCATCAAAGGACCAGGCCCGGGCCGCGAGTCCGCGGTGCGCGCACTCAATGCGCTCGGTATCAAGGTAAGCAGCATCTCCGACGTGACGCCGGTACCGCACAACGGCTGCCGCCCGCCCAAGCGTCGTCGCATCTAACGAATTCAGGAGCGAAGCCGTGGCTCGTAATCTGGACGCCAA
Organism: Burkholderiales bacterium; assembly: GCA_046160305.1. Lineage (GTDB taxonomy): Bacteria > Pseudomonadota > Gammaproteobacteria > Burkholderiales > SG8-39 > SHXR01. The sequence continues at coordinate 15,957 of JBJXGX010000321.1, read as the reverse complement.
GTGCCGGCAGTGCCGGCGTGAAGGTGAGAAGCTATATCTGAAGGCCAGCAAGTGCTTCACCGACAAATGCGCGATCGACCGGCGCAGCTATCCGCCTGGTCAACATGGTCAGAAGCAGGGCCGGAAGTCGGGCTATGCCACCCAGTTGCGCGAAAAGCAGAAGATTCGCCGCACCTACGGCATCCTTGAGCGCCAGTTTCGCAAGACCTATGCGGAAGCCGACCGGCGCAAGGGTGTGACGGGTGAGAACCTCCTCCAGGTGCTCGAATCCCGTCTCGATACGGTGGCCTACCGGATGGGCTTCGGTGCCTCGCGCTCGGAAGCCCGGCAGGTGGTGCGTCACAACGCAGTCATGGTCAACGGGAAACGGGTGAACATCCCATCGTACCTTTGCCGCCCCGGCGATGTCGTCGAGGTTGCGCAGAAGGCGAAGGCGCACCTGCGTATCAAAGCCGCAGTGGAAGCCGCCGAGTCAAGGGGATTTCCCGAGTGGCTGGAAGTTGATGCGAAGGGGCTGAAAGGCACTTTCAAGTCATTGCCGCAACGCTCCGACCTCTCGCACACCATCAACGAAAGTTTGGTCGTCGAGCTTTATTCGAAGTAACGCTTGCGGGAGCTGTTTTCTATGCAAAGCATTGGATTTTTGAAGCCACGCATCATCGATGTCGAGAATCTTGGCCCGTACCATGCCAAGGTCGTCATGGAGCCGTTCGAACGGGGCTATGGCCACACACTCGGCAACGCGTTGCGTCGCGTACTGCTGTCATCGATGCCTGGATTCGCGCCAACCGAAGTCAGTATCACCGGCGTGCTCCATGAGTACTCGGCCATCGAAGGCGTCGAAGAAGATGTCGTCGATATCCTTCTCAACCTGAAGGGCGTGGTCTTCAAGCTGCACAGCGGCAATGAAGCGACGGTTCGCCTCACACGGCGCACCGAGGGCACGGTCACGGCGGCCGATATCGAGCTTACGCACGATATCGAGGTCATCAACCCCGATCATGTCATCGCGCGCATCTCGACCGGCGGTAAGCTTGAACTCACGCTCAAAGTCGAGCGTGGCCGCGGCTATCAGCCGGGTAACGTGCGGGCGATCCCGGAAGAGAGTAAAGGAATCGGTCGAATCATTCTCGATGCCTCGTTCTCGCCGGTTCGTCGCGTGAGTTATGCGGTGGAAAGCGCGCGCGTCGAGCAACGCACCGACCTCGACAAGCTCATCATCGACATTGAAACGAACGGGGTGATCGAGCCGGAAGAAGCGATTCGCTACTCGGCCCGTATCCTGGTCGATCAATTGGCTGTCTTTGCGGATATATCGCCGACATCGCTGCCGCCGGAATTGCCGAAATCCCCGCAAGTGGATCCGATTCTGATGCGGCCGGTCGATGATCTCGAACTCACGGTACGGTCGGCGAACTGCCTGAAAGCCGAAAATATCTATTACATCGGTGACCTTATTCAGCGTTCCGAGACGGAGCTCCTCAAGACCCCGAACCTCGGACGCAAGTCGCTCAACGAAATCAAGGAAGTGCTGGCAGCGCGCGGCCTCACGTTAGGCATGAAGCTCGAAAACTGGCCGCCGGCCGGACTCGAGCACTCGCGCATGTAGAGGGTAGGGCTCACACCATGCGTCACCACAACGGATTAAGAAAACTCAATCGCACTTCATCGCATCGATTGGCCATGTTTCGAAACATGACCAATTCGCTGCTGAAGCACGAGTTGATCAAGACAACCTTGCCCAAGGCGAAGGAATTGCGCCGCGTGGTGGAGCCGATCATCACATTGGGCAAACAGCCGTCCTTGTCCAATCGACGCTTGGCCTTCAATCGCCTGCGCGATCGCGACATTGTCGTGAAGCTCTTCGACGAGCTTGGGCCGCGCTATGCGAAACGCAACGGCGGTTACCTGCGGATCCTGAAGTTCGGGTTTCGCAAGGGCGACAACGCACCGATGGCCCTTGTCGAGCTGATGGACCGGCCCGACGAAGCCGCAGTGGACGCCGCCGCCGCAAAAGCCGCCTGAGCTGGTTCAACCGAGGGGCCTGGCCCCTCGGCAGCACCGTCGCAGTAACGCGCACGAACCAGCGCTACATGAATCCCATCAGGGTACGAATTGATCAAGGTGTAGCCGAGGAACTTCCGGCTAGTCGATCCCCATCATCTCGAGCGCGGTCTTGTGCAGCTTGCTGCCCGGGTCGATGAAACGATCGAGCACCGTGAAGTGGTTGGCGCCGGGGCAGAGGACATCGCTTTCGTGAACGCTATGCCACCGCTCGCCAATCAGGCGGTTCTGAATATGAAAACCCTCGTTCTCATGCGCACCCACGGCGGTGTATAGCCGCGCATCCGTCGGGGGCGGGTAGTTGGTCGGGCTTACTTTGATCGCATCGGCTTCCGTGAGCCGGACATCTCCGTTGATGCTGGGCGTGCGTGCGATCTCGGTGAGATCATAGACGCCGCTGATTGAAAGCCCAGCCTTCACGACATTCATTGGCAGATCGTCCGAGAACACATTCCAGAGGGCCGCGATCATCATCGCAGTGAGGTGTCCGCCCGCGGAATGACCGGCAATATAGATCGGTTTCCGTGGCGCACCGAAATTGACCCCATTGCGATAGATGAACGACGTCGCCTGCAGCATCTGCTTGACGATCTGTTCGACGGTGACGGCCGGACACAATGCATAGTTGGGAATCGCGACGGTCACTCCGGAGCGCGTAAACGACGGCGCGACAAAAGAAAAATCGCTCTTGTCGAGCGAGCGCCAATATCCACCGTGAATGAACATCAATAGCGCGGAGCTCTCGGCGTCCGCGCGAAAGATATCCATTTTCTCGGTGGGATCCTCACCATACGGAACATCAACGACGCAATCGGCACGCGCTCGCACGCCCTCGGACTCCGACGCCCAGCGCGCCATCAGCTCCTGGAAATTGCTGACAGTAAGGCGCGGGTTGTATTTCAAATCGTATTCAGAAGTCACGTCGGTCCCTCGGCTAGACAATCTCGACAACGCCCGTTTTCAATCCGGCACGACGGCGGTTACTTCGATCTCGACCTTCGCCGCGTCCTCCATCAGCGCACCCACCTGTACCGCGGTCATCACCGGATAGTGCCGGCCGATGATCTCCCGATAGGCCGCCCCGATTTCTTTCGCGGCGGCCAGATACTCCGCTTTACTGGTGACATACCACGTCATTCTGGTGATGTGCTCCGGTCGTGCGCCGGCCTCGGCAAGCACCGCTACGATATTGCGAAGCGTCTGCGCGGTCTGGCCTGCAAACGTATCGGCAACGAACCGGCATTGCGCGTCCCAGCCAACCTGGCCCGACACGAAAATCTGCCGCCCCGCGGCGGCGATACCGTTCGAATAGCCACGCGGCTTCGTCCACCCACTCGGTTGAAGAATTTGCATGATCTTGGCTCACTAATCACTAAGCGGTTGCCGGTTGAGCGGAATCCCGGGTCAATTATCGCGCAGCCAAATAAAGCGCGCAGGAATCATCGACCCGCCGACATCCGGAAACCATCACCTGAACTGCAACGCCGCCCACAGGCCTCCCTTCTACCGCGTGGAAAGAACCCTTATCGACGACTTGATGAGATCCACGCCTTGCGAGAGCGACTGCAAACGCCAACGCATCGAAGCCGGACAAAACAATTCACGCAGGCGACCTTTAACGCGCCCGAGCAAAGCCGTGTTCGGCCCGCCCCAATGGTGCGCTTGATTCTCGGCGCGGAGCCCGAGAAGAATGCGGATCGGACCGTAGGTGCCGAACTCGGCATAGAGCAGCAGATAATCCCGATCCGCGACTCGCTTTCCGACCCATCGGCCCAACCCGCCACGGATCCGGTAATCGGTATTGTTCGATGCAGGCGGGTCGATGCGCCGCGCATCGACGATTGCGCCCAGCCGCCCCGACCACGCCGAAGAAATGCGCTCGTCGGCAAGGAGTCGATACGTCGCCCAGCGCCCCAACCCGGTATGCAGGTCGAGATGCAACACCCGTTTGCTGTCGCCGATCCAATCGGAAAGATGCGCCGAGAGAATACGAAGCGTATTCGATGCACCCTCACCGCCGAAGAAGAGGCCCTTCGGATAGTCGTACTGCCCGCCGGCGACAACCTGCTTCAACGCCGGCACGCCCTCACGCAGGATGACCGGGAGTCCCCGCAACGGAAAGTGGTCCCAACAACGCGAAACCGCTCTTGGATTCAATAACGAATCAAGGCCGGCATATCCATCAGGACTTCCGAAGTAGCGTTCATCTTCCGCCAGAAAGTTGCGATTGAGGTCGATATTATCTTCGTTGACTCTTCTCGACCACGCAAACCCGTACGGATTCAGCGCATGAATGAAGACGAGTCGTACCCCATCGGCTGTGAGCGGCGCGGCTAACGTCGTCAACGCGGCAAGTTGAACCGCTGACCCGAAGAATCCCTCCACCCCATGCAGTCCACTCGAGACCACAAGCGAACGTTCGCACGGACCTCGCGTCGATACGGCGACATCAATCGACAATTGCTCACCGTGCGGACCCTGCGCATCAATCGGATAGGCAGCTTGCCACCAAGAACATTTTGCGGCGCCGTCCCGAAAACGCTGCCTCGCAACCGCATACTCGGTGGAAAAGAAATCAACCGTCATCAAGCAAAACTCAACCTTGCTTGAGCTTTGGGTTCTTGAGGATCGGAGCGAACTTCTTCACATCGGCACGAATATAGTCGCCCACTTCCTTCGGCGACATCGACGGCGCCTCCATCCCTTGATTCTCGAGCACCGTCCTCACTTCGAGCATTTGCAACACCTTGCGCGTCTCGCTGTTCAACCGCTCGATGATCGCGGGGGGCGTTGCGCCCGCGGCCATCAGCACGACCCATGAATTGATGTCGAACCCCTTTAGCCCCTGCTCATCGACGGTGGGTGTGTCGGCGAGGAGCGCGGTGCGTTTCGTGCGCGTTACCGCAAGGGCTTTCAGGCGGCCGGCCTTGACCGGTCCGATCGCCGCGGGCAACGACGAAATACCAAGGTGTACATTGCCCGCCATGAGATCAGGCATCGTCGCGCCGATCCCCTTGTAGATAATGAAATTGAAATCGACCTGGGCCATGTTGGATAACAGCTCGGCCCCGACATGATTGGGCGATCCGTACACCGAAACCGCCATCGCGATCTCGCCGGGCTTGCGCTTGGCCAGCGCCACGAGTTCCTGGATGTTGTTCGCCGCGAGCGAAGGCGTGGCCACCAGCACCATGTTCGCCTCACCGATCATCGCCACCGGCGTGAGATCCTTTTCGTAATCGAATCCCGGATTCGGAATCAGGATCTGATTGGCGGCTTGGTTCGCTCCGGTTGCAAGCAGGGTATAGCCGTCCGCGGGCGATTTGACGACCGCATCGCTCGCAATGTTGCCGGCACCACCCGCCCGATTCTCGACCACGACAGGCTGCCCCAATAATTTCGACAATGGGCCGGCGACAGTCCGCGCACAAATGTCGGGCAAACCACCGGCAGCCGCGACGACGAGGATGCGAATCGGACGCTGCGGCCAATCAGGAAACAGGGGCGCCTGTGCCTGCGCGAACGGTGCGGCAAACATTGCAAGCGTGCAACCGAGGCGCAAGACGTTGAGTGCGAATCGCATGATGGCTTTCCAAACGCTCTTCTGAAGATGACGGATTGCACCTTCTACACTATCCGCTTCGAGGTCGCCGCCGGAGATGACCAGGAGTATCGGTGCCTTGTGGATGAAGGTACAGGAATACGCGTGATAACCAACGTGTGCTCCGCTGTCGTGAACCGGCCGGTGCAGACCCGCATGCCAAGTCGTGTGGGATCCGCGGGTTGGAAGCCCGCCGCGACCCGATCATGTTGACTACGCCTGCGACAAGAAATGTCGAGGCTGACCAGCGGCCATTCCGTTTCTCATCGAAGTCGATCTTGGCTTATCGCTGAGCACGGTGTGACGTGATACGACCAAGACGGTGACCAATCAGCGTGCCCGGAAGGGCGACAACATAACCGACCACAGCGGCGATCATAATGACCAAAGGCCAAAGGTTATGTTTGGTGGGATCCATGAATCCCTCAACAACAATACGCACCATGACCGCGGCCGGGACCGTGGCAGCCAGGACACTAGTGATTCTGGAAAAAAATGCCACGCCAAGGCCGCGAAGTAGCAATGAAAAAATCAACATGACGGCCAAGCCAAAACCATCCAATCCATCAGGGACGTTAAGGTTGCTATAGGGGGGTAGCCCAAACCGGAATGCCAACCGAAAGGAAAGCAATAAGGGCCGCGATGTTCAACCAATACAACGGAATCTTCGTCATGACCACCCCAAGGAACCATAACGCCGTGCTTGAGGAGCCGAGCGAACGGGCATCGCCCGCTCGCGAAGGTCCACCTCGAATGGCTCGTTAGGTTCGCGCTCTTGGGAACCAGTACGCCGTGCAGGAGACACGCCCCCCGAAGTGAATCTACGTGGCCGACAGTGCCAGATTTGCCGCCGGCCGCGCAGACCATTTTTCGTTCGAATACATCGGCACCAGCATGGGCGAGGACCGCCCATGCCGAACGCGTTCTCGCCGCCAGGATCGAAACCAACGGTGTGCAGGATGCGAGTTTCGCGAACCTAACTCGACGCTAACCGCTCGATCCGCAAGTGTCGCATAGGACGGGACGTGCAGCGATGGGATGCACCCTCCGAACGCAATCGGCAAAGCAAGTCATCGTCAAGTCACGGCGAAGAAGGCACTTGGCGTTTCCCGTTTCCCCTCCCCATTCATTTGTGCGCAGTCGAACCCGTGCCGTACTGATCATCCACCTTCGCCCACTCGTCGAAACCGACTGCGGTCACGAATTCCTTGAACGATGCGCCACGGCTTTGAATCGCAAACTGGCCGGAGCGCATATCGTCGAGCGCGTGTTGCATCGCTTTCGTTGCATGCAAAACAAGATTAATCCCGTAGATGACGACCTTGAAGCCGAGCGCGTGATACTCGTGCGGCTTCAGGATCGGCGTCACGCCGCCTTCGAGCGGATTGCAGGCTTGCACCGCCTCGAATGCGCGACCGACGCGTTCCAGCTCTTCAATCGTGCGTGGCGCTTCGATGAAAATCGCATCCGCACCGGCGCGCAAATAGCGCTCGCCACGACGCAACGCTTCGTCGAGGCCAAGCGGTCCGCGCGCATCGGTGCGCGCCCAGATAAACGTATCCGGATTCATTTTCTCGCGGGTGATCGCGCGAACCTTCGCTTCCATCTCTTCGGCCGCCACGACCGTCTTACCTGCCATATGTCCACAACGCTTCGGCCACTTCTGGTCCTCGATCTGCACGGCCGCCACGCCAAGTTGCTCGTACCGATGGACCGTATGCACGGCATTCTTCACATCGCCATAGCCATCGTCGATGTCCACGAACACCGGCAAATCGCAGGCCGCAACAATGTCGCCGACCGCGGCGGAAATCTCACCGAGTCCCTTCAATCCGATGTCCGGGACACCATAGCGAGCACCGACGACCGGAAAGCCTCCGATGAAATAACCCGGAAAACCGGCTTGCTTGATGAGCCGAGCCGAAAGCGCATCATGGGCGCCCGGCAACACCAGCGGTCCTTCGACCGAGAGTAAATCCCGAAATGTCTTTCTGGTCATGCGCACTCCTTGGGGCCGTGGTGCTTCATATCAAACGAGGATTCCACCTCGAACGCGGCCATCAATCCTCAGTCGTCTCGAACACGATCTTGCCGGTCCTCGATGGAAACCCACCGCGCACGACACCGGCACGCCGATCCTTGTAGATCTGGCCAAGCGCTGGTGAAAGTGGTCGGGTGTTCGGCATGGACAGCCACATGCGAAGCAAATGACGTTTGCGATCCGGATCGTCGTAGTCCTCGAAATGGGTGCGGGCGTGCAGGCACACATGGTTGTTGAGAATCTGAATGTCGCCCGGCTCGAACATCATCGAGAAGTGCATCGATTCATCGGCGGCGATCGAATCAAGGAGCGCGATCGCCTCGTCCTGGGCGTCAGTCAGGCGCGGCACTTCCGGATAGCGCTGCGCCGACCGGATATGCGTGCGAATGTAGCGGCAGGCGAAATGCCCATCATGCATCGTGAAGATCGGCTGCTCGTACGTCGGTTTGTCGCCTGCGCGATTCTGGTTTTGCAGGCTCCATGTGAACGGCTGATAGAGCACTTCGAGCAGGTCGGGCCGTCGACGCAGGATTTCATTGTGAATCGCCACTGAGCCTGCGATCATCGAGCGCCCGCCGGATTTCGCGGTGCGAAGAACGAACAGCGCGACAACGTCGCACGAATCGGTGTGATATTCCAACTCGGCGTTGGTCTTGTATCCACGCCCTTTGGGGCCCGAGAGATCGACCTTGAGGTCGCGTACGTCACCCAGCACATCGCCTTCAGCGCTTTGCGTGACCGCTGTCCCGAGGTATTTCCCGAGCGCCCAGTAGATCATGCGCAAATCGGACGCCTGATAACGTTCGGTTGGAAAGCCGCGAATGAGAAACATCCCCGGACCGTGTTCGAGTGCCTCGCGAACCCGTTCGACAACGCGAGGAAATGCGACGAGTGGAAACGATCGCGTGTCGAGCGATGCGAGCGTTGCGCCGTTTGATTTCGCCAATACCAATGCGCGTTCGATCTCGTCGACTTCGGCGCCGCGCAGCGTATGGATCCAATCGGAGCGCTTGAGCAATTCAGGGCCACGCCAGGCGGCAGGCGATTCAACAGGAAGTCGTTGCATGGCAGATCAGGGGTTCAGCGTCGATGGGGTGCGTCTGGTCAGACCTTTTTACACCGAACCGAGAATCGCGGCAGCCGTTCGCCATCCGGAATCGGCGAGCAGGCGATGCACCTGCGCATCCGCGATTTTCTTGCCTTGCAACGCACCGACGCCCGCTCGATATTTGTCGGCGAGCCTGCCTGGATTGAGCCCAGGCGTCGACGCGCGACGACCCAGCGCTTTCCCCGATGTGGTTTGCATGGTCACGACGCCATCGAAGTTCCTGCCAAGCGATGGGTCGTTGCGATGTTGGATGCGTGTGGCGAGCCGCTTCAGGTCGCTGCGGCTGCGCATCGGCTCACCCAACGCAGCGAGGCCGACGCCGCGCTCGGTGATCGCGACAGCAAGTTGGTAAGGCAGACTCGCGATCGCCTCGAGCTCGGTATCGAATCGCAACTTCGCTTCGCGCGGCTCGCATACGATTGCAGACGCCCACGGCGCAATCGCGCATTCGACGGACGCAACATCATCGGGACGCAAATCGTGCTCGATCACGATCGAGAGCACCGCATCGATATAGGGCTGAATGACATGGGCGCACGGATAGTATTTGAACTCCGCGGCGGCACCACGCCAATCGACCCCTAGCGCTTCGGTGATTGGCGCGCGATCGATCGGTTCGTCCCGCAGAAGGGCCGTGTACAGATCGTGGCCGCCATCGAGACTGTGCGCCGGTCCAACGAAGCCGCGCGCGGCAAGGTCCGCCGCAACGATCCCACCATGCGCTGCCCAACCACCATGCAGCCACTTCGACCATCCGCCATCGACGATGAAGGCCATCAATCCGCCCGACATGCTCGCGGCGAGCCCGATCGCCCAGGCGATTTGCTCGCCGTTCAACCGAAGGAGGCGCCCTGCCGTGGCGGCCGCTGCGATCGGGCCGATGACACCGGTCGCGTGGAGCGCGTGCGCATGGAAGCGGCGACCGGCCACTGCACCCAGACGCGCCGCGATTTCGTAGCCGGCGGCGATCGCTGCAATGAAATCATCGTGCGTCGCCTCGCATGCCTCGCCAACAGCAAGCGCGGTAGACACGACCACGCTTCCTGGATGCACGACTGAATCCATGAACGTGTCATCGAAATCGCGACAATGCGCGCAGGTGCCATGGACCAATGCCGCCATCGCGGGGGGAACCTTCGCGCCGCCATGGATCAAGGTGCTCCGCGCGACGCCACCTTGATCGAGGGCATATGCCCGCGTGGCCACCCCGGCCTTCGTCTCGGCACCGACGATGATGAGGCCCAGCGTGTCCATCACGCGAAGCGGAATCAGGTCCCGAACCGCGCGAGGAATCGCATCGGCGGTCAAACCCGCGCACCATTCCGCGAGTTGCCGCGACAATGTCTCGTGCGTGGTCACCATGCTTCGAGGAGCAGTGACTCGACGTGAGCCTGGGACATCGGCACGGCGAGGTTGGCCATCATGTAGTCGCGCATCGTCCCACCGGCAATCACCGCGATGTCATCCGTCTTGACGCCCACATCGCGTAACCGTTGCGGTAACGGCAGTTTATTCAGCAGCGCCCGTAGCGCCGCCGCGACATCATCCACCGATCCGTCGGCTGCGCAGCCCAGCGCCTCCAGCACATATCGAGCATCGCCACCGATCGCAGGCAGCAGCCGGCGCAGGGCGGGTGCGAGGAGCATCGCGTGTGACACGCCATGCTGCAAGTGAAACCGGGGGCCGATGACGTGGCCGATCGCATGCACCACCGAGACCATCGCGTTGATTGAGGCCGTGCCCGACATAAGGGCGGCCATCTGGCAATCCGCGCGCGCGTCGAGGTCGTTCGGATGGGTCACGCTGCGGGGCAGCGCGGTGCGTAACAGTCGCGCGGCGTGCAGGGCGAGGCCGGTCGAGATCGGATGCCGGTGCTTGGAATAGAGGCACTCGATCGCGCGCGCCATGGCCGTCATGCCGGTTGCCGCGGTGAGTGTTGCATCGGCAAACACCGCCATCTCCGGATCGAGAACCGTCGCGTCGGGGACGAGTCGCTCATCCCAGAACAACATTTTCTTCAGGAGCTTGGGATCCCGGATGCCTGCGGTAGGCATCACGTCGCTTGCAGACCCCGCCGTGGTTGGAATCGCGATATGGCGAATCGGCACGGGGCCAAGCGATGCACGCGCCATCCCCTTTGTTCCGAAATCGATGGCGTAAGGCTCAAAGTCGCCGCCCGTTGCAAGCATTATCGCAACGCCTTTGCCCGTATCGATCGCGCTGCCACCGCCTACCGATACAATCATATCGGCCATGCGCTGCCGCACGAGCGCCGTTGCCGACTCTACGTCTTCAAACGGCGTGTGCGCCTTCACGCCGTCAAAAACGCCCACGCAGTACTCGCCCAACGCGCCACGCACGCGCGCAAGCATTTCACTGCCCGCCACCGTCTTCCCGCATAGCACGAGCGCACGCCGCGTCCCGAGTTCGCGCAGCAAGCGCGGCAGTTCACGAACGCTGCCCGGACCGAAGCAGACGCGCCTGGGCCAATCACGAATGTCACCCTGAATCATCGCGCTCTCTATCGAAAAGAATCGTCTCTGAATGTTGGCTGCCGTATGCATCGCGCTTCGATCCGGACGGCGCGCGGCCAAGCTCAACCATTATGCCGTGAGCTGACCACACTCGGGCCGATCGAGTATTGTTTGCATCCTGCGAACCAACTCACGCGCCCCATGCCTCACGCTCTCATCATCGGTGGTTCACTTGGTGGCCTGCTCGCTGCCGCCCTGCTCAGGCAGTCCGGCTGGCGGGTCACCCTATTCGAACGATCCGCGGGTGATCTCGCCGGTCGTGGCGCGGGCCTTGGCATCAGCGAAGATCTTCTCGAAGTGCTGCGGCGAGCCGGCGCGCATATCGATCCCTCTACCGGCGTGGTGATCGATCGCTATGCATGGGTCGACGCTGCCGGTCGCACCAAGTGGGACATCGCGCGGCCGTCGTTCGCCAGTGCCTGGCCGCGCTTGTACCAGCCGTTGCGAGCGCTCGTGCCCGATGCGTTCTACCGGGCGGGAGTGAATCTCGAACGCGTCGAACAGGACGCGGACAGTGTGACCGCTGTCTTTACCGACGGCTCGACGGTGAAGGGTGACCTGCTCGTAGCGGCCGACGGCAACGCCTCCACTGTGCGACGACAGCTTCTGCCCGACGTCGAGCCGCAGTACGCCGGTTACGTTGCCTGGCGCGGCATCGTCGAAGAACGCGACATGTCGCCCGCCGCGCAAGCGATGATCTTCGGGCGCATCGTCTACTCGTTTCCCGATGGCGAATTGATGCTCACGATGCCAAGCCCGGGAGCGGGTGAAGATACGCGTCCCGGATGTCGACGATGTTATTTCATTTGGTATCGGCCGGCCCACGCGGCGTCGAAGCTGCGTGCGCTCTTCACCGATGCGACCGGGCGCGATCACGGTCAGTCGATTCCGCCGCCCTCGATCCGTCCGCAATTCATCCAGGAGATCAGGACGCGTGCGCACGCGATCTTTGCTCCGCCCTTGGCCGAGATCGTGAATCTTGCGGCGCAGCCGCTTTTGCAGGCGATAACCGACATGGAATCGCCGCGCATGACGTTCGGTCGCGTCGCACTGGTCGGCGATTCTGCATTCATCGCACGCCCGCACGTCGCGGCGGGCGTCACCAAAGCCGCGCTCGATGCGCAATGCCTTGCCGACCAACTTGCAGCAGCCGGCAACGATGTGGTCGCAGCGCTGGAGCAATTCAATCGCAAGCAGCACGACTTCGGCTCGAAGCTCGTCGCGCACTCCCGCTATCTTGGCGCTGGACTGGGCAGCCTGCCTGACGCCCCACCCGTCGTGCGTGACCCAATACGGATCATTCTCGATTACGGCGCGCCGCACTTGTTGCGTCCGGTTGACGTGACGCGCGTGCGTCCTCCGGCATGACGCCGGAACATTCGTCGGCACGGCCATCATCTCAATCAGCCTTACCGGTGATCGAGGTGCGCGGCGTCGGCATGTCATTCGGCGAAGGCAGCGGCGCGCGCGCGGTGCTCAGCGACATTTCATTCAACGTCGAATCCGGCGAATTCCTTTGCATCGTCGGACCGTCCGGCTGCGGGAAGACGACCTTGTTGCGGTTGCTCGCGGGGCTGCTGCGAACGACGACCGGTGCAATCCGATGCCACGGCGAAGGCGTGACTGCTCCGTCCCGCGATCGCGCGATCATTTTCCAGGACTACTCGAAGGCGCTGCTGCCGTGGCGAACCGTGGCGGGCAATGTCGCACTTGCACTGGAAGCGTGCGGTGTGCGTGAACCCGACCGCAGCGCCGAGGTCGCCGCACTACTCGCGACAATGGGGCTGTCACGGGCGGCCGCGCAATATCCAAATCAGCTCTCCGGTGGGATGCAGCAGCGTGTTCAAATCGCGCGGTGCCTCGCGCAGCGCCCCCGCGTGTTGCTCATGGACGAGCCGTTCGGTGCGCTCGACGCCATTACGCGTCAGAGCCTGCAAGACGAGGTGACCCGACTTGCATTGGAACGCGGCACGACGGTGGTCTTTATCACGCATGATCTTGAAGAAGCGATCTATCTCGGTGATCACGTTATCGTGCTCGCTGCCAACCCTGGGCGGATCGTTGAGCGCATCGAGGTGGCCATTGCGCGTCCGCGCAGTCAGCTTGCGACACGCGAGGATCCGCTGTTTCTCGCGCACCGGCATCGCCTGTTTGGTCTGCTGCAGGATCACTGATGGATCATGGCGGCGATGCCTACCCGTAGAACGCTGCGTGGTCTCGCGATCCCCGTCGCGTTGATCATCGTCTGGGAGATCGGGAGTCGCGCCGGTTTCCTGCCGATGGACACGATGTCCCGCCCGAGCGATATCGTATCGGCCGCGCGCGACGGATTTGCCGATGGTTCGATCCTGCTGTCCACCTGGGAAACGTGCGAAGCGGCGTTTACCGGGTTCGCGATCGCGGCGTTCGCAGGCGTGCTGATCGGCATCGTGCTCGGCCTTACCCCGCGACTCGAACGCATCGTTGGCCCGAGCGTCGATGCGTTGCGGCCGATTCCAGCGGTTGCGCTGATTCCACTCGCCCTCATGCTCTTCGGATTCGGCTTGCGCATGGAGGCTTCGGTCATCGCATTTGCGTGCGTGTGGCCGATCCTCATTGTCACGATCGCGGCGGTACGGGGCATCGAACCTCGACTGCTCGAGGTGTCGCGCGCACTCGAACTGTCGTTCGTGACCCGTACCTTCTCGATCATCCTGCCGGCCGCGTTAGGTCGCATTGTCGTCGGGTTGCGGCTTGCACTGGCCATTGCGCTGATCGTTGCGGTGACGGTCGAGATCGTGCTCAATCCACGCGGACTCGGTCATGGAATGATGGGTGCACAGCAGTCGCTGCGTCCGGATCTCATGTACGCGCAACTGCTCTGGCTCGCTTTCGTTGGGTGGACCTTGAATCGGCTTACACTCGCCGTGGCGGCACGCTGGGCGCGTGGGCGGAATTTCTCGGAAGAAGATAACGCTGCGGGGGCCCCATGAAACGCGGCATCGGCACCATCGTCGGCGCGCTCGCGTTCGCGGCATTCCTGCTTGGCATATGGCAGATTGGTGCTGACCGTGGGTTGATCTCGCCGATATTTTTTCCCTCGCCGGTACGTACCTTCGATGAACTCTTCAAGCAGGTAATCGACGGACGCCTCTGGCAACCGCTCGGTGCGACGACGATGCGCATGTTATGGGGCTGGCTCGCGGCGTCGATCGCAGGCGTGGTGATCGGCGCTGCGATCGGCCTCTCGCGAACCGCGCGCGACTACCTTGAACCGATGCTGGAATTCATGCGTCCGTTGCCGGCATCGGCGATCATTCCTGTCGCTGTGCTGTTCCTTGGGCTGTCCACGCAGATGTCGACCGCCGTCATCGCGTTCGGCTCGATCTGGCCGGTGCTTCTCGCGGCGGTGCATGGATTCGCGACGGTCGAGCCGCAATTGATGGAAGTCTCCTCGACCCTTTGCCTCACACGCTGGCAGCGGCTCTGGAAGATCGCGCTACCGTCGGCCATGCCAGACATTCTCGCCGGCGTGCGCGTTGGCCTTGGCATCGCGCTCATCCTTGCGGTCGTCACCGAAATGCAGGCGTCGCTTCCCGGTCTCGGACAGAATATCCTCCTCGCCCAGCGTTCGTTCAAGAGCCCTGAGCTCTATGCCGGCGTGGTGGTGCTCGGACTACTTGGATTCATCGCGAATCAATGCATTCTCGGCCTCGAGCGCTGCCTGTTGCGCTGGCGGCCGGTGCCGGCATAACGTTTCACCGATTTCAAAGGAGAAGACCTTGATCCCCACCATTCGTAAGACGCAGTTGCTCGGATTTGCCGTTTTGCTGCTTGCCTGCGCGAGTGCATCGATCCCGGCGTTGGCACAAACGAAGCTCAACGTGGGTTATGTGCCGACCAGCGATTTCCTGCCCGCCTTCGTCGCGAAGGACGTGGGTCTGTTCGAAAAAAGAAAGCTCGATGTCACTTTGACACGCGTCGCGTTGGCCCCCAACGTGCCGCCGGCCATCATCGCCGGCAGCCTGCAAATCGGCATGGGTACTGCGACGTTGTTGCTCGATACGGCCGATGCGGGTCTTGGGCTGGTTGCGATCGCGGGCACCTCGCGCATGACCGACAAGCAGCCGGTGGTGAGCATCATCGCGCGCGCCGGTGCCAACATCACCACGGCGGCCGACCTCAAGGGCAAGCGCGTGGGGGTGCCCGGTTTTCGCAGCATGATGGACGTGTCGTTCCGAAAATGGCTGCTGACGAAGGGCGTCAAACCGGCCGAGGTCAACATCGTCGAGGCATCGTTCCCGCAGATGCGCGACCTCTTGAAAGGCGGAACGCTCGATGCCGTCGCGGTCATCGAACCATTCCGCTCGCGCATCACCGGCGATGAGACCGGAATCAAGGTCGCCGACTATCTCGCCGAGTTGCGCCCGGACATGCTGGCCGCGATGTGGCTCGCCAAAGGCGACTGGGTGACCGCGAACGCGCAGGCGGTACGCGATTTCCGTGAATCGCTTGCCGAGGGCATGACATTCATCGCGCAGAATCCTGACAAGGCGCGCGAGATCGAAAAGAAGTACCTTGGCTTCAACGCACCGCAACTGCCGCCCTATTCACTGGCCGTCTCGGCGGC
>JBJXGX010000320.1:0-6208 GCA_046160305.1 Burkholderiales bacterium | reverse complement strand
CTCATAGGTTCAGATTCTCCAAGCCGAAGGCATCATGGGCCGCATTCGATCACATTGCGGCGCCTGCCGACCGCCGGGTCCCGCTGGCGGGCACTTGCACCGCCAAGAATCTGCTGGCGATTTGACTGGGATCAAGCCCGCATCCGTGTGCGAGTGTTGAATAGCATGAGGGATAAGGCAATTTGCGTGATGCAGCCGGCAGGGTACGAATTCGTCCCGGTCAGCATGCATCGATCGACATGGAGTGCAGCATGGCACTGAACGTTGGACATATCGCCAGCCGGGTCGTCGTGGTGGCTGAACGGGAAACACCGATCCTCAAGGTGGCCCAGCTCATGCGCGATAACCACATCGGCGCGGTCATCATCATCGAGGACGCACCGCCGAAGAACCGGCCGATCGGCATCATTACCGACCGGGACCTGGTGGTCGAAGTGCTCGCGCTTGAACTGGACTATCGGGTATTCACCGCCGGGGACATCATGACCGGCAATCCGACGACAGTGCGCGAGACCGATGCCGTGTTCGATGCATTCGAGCGGATGCAGCGGACCGGAGTTCGCCGTTTGCCGGTCGTGGATGCGGATGATCGCCTCGTCGGCATCGTCGCGTTCGACGATCTTGTCGAGCTGCTTGCGCAGGAAATGGGGCATCTGGCGAAGACCGTTCGCCAGGGCGGAAAACGCGAGGAAAAATCGCGGCATTATCAGGCGTCGGCTTCGCCGCCGCCGCCGGGCCAATTGGCCAGCTAGGAATCTGCGCGACAGACCGCGCAGATTCCTGATCCGATCGACCAGGCACTTCTGTGAGCCCCTTGGAACCGGCCGCGCTCTACGGTCGCTCCGGATCGAAGTGCTTGCGAAGTCCTTGCCATGCCTTGAAATAATCGCGCTGCAATTGAGGCGCATCGAGTGCGAATCGCGTCGGGCAGATCGGCAACCGGGTCTCGAACATGAACGCCATGGTGTCGGCGACGTGATGGGGTGTGGTCGTGTCCGCGACGCTGGCCTTGGCGAAGGTTTCGCTATCCGGACCATGGCCCGCCATGCAGTTGTGGAGCGAGGCGCCCCCCGGCACGAACCCCTCGGCCTTCGCATCGTAGGCGCCATGTACCAGCCCCATGAATTCGCTCGCGACGTTGCGATGGAACCAGGGTGGGCGAAACGTGTGTTCCATCGCGAGCCAGCGCGGCGGAAAGATGACGAAATCGATCGCATCGACGCCGGCCGTATCCGACTGCGATTGCAGCACCAGAAAGATCGAGGGATCCGGATGGTCATAGCTGATCGAGCCGATCGCGTTGAAACGCCGCAAGTCGTACTTGCAGGGCGCGTGGTTGCCGTGCCAAGCCACGACATCGAGCGGGGAATGCCCGATGTCGGCCGACCACAAATGCCCGAGAAACTTTGTAACGAGCTCGAAGCGTCCCTCGCGATCCTCAAACGCGGCGATCGGGTAGAGGAAGTCGCGGGGATTCGCAAGTCCATTGGAACCGATCGGGCCAAGATCGGGCAGCCGGAACGGTGCGCCGAAGTTCTCGCAGACGTAGCCGCGTGCGCCGCCATCGGTGAGCGAGACGCTGAATCGTACGCCGCGCGGAATCACCGCGATTTCCTGCGGTTCGATATCGAGCCGACCCATCTCGGTGTCGATGCGCAATCGACCCTGCTGCGGCACGATCAAGAGCTCACCATCACCGTTGAAGAAGAACCGGCCGGTCATCGAGCGGTTGGCGACGTAGAGGTGGATTGCGCATCCGCTCATCGCGGCGGGATCGCCATTGCCGCCCATCGTGATCAATCCCTGCACGAAATCGGTGGGATCGCGAGGAACGGGCAGGGGACTCCAGCGCAATTGATTGGGGGGCGTGAGCGTCTGGCCAAAGTCGTTGGTCATCTGGCCATCGTCGATGCGCTTGAACGGCTCGTGCATGGCGGACGGCCGGATCCGATAGGTCCAGGTCCGCCGATTGGCGGCACGAGGCGCTGTGAAGGCCGTTCCGGAGAGCTGCTCCGCATACAGTCCGTACGGGCAGCGCTGTGGCGAGTTTTGGCCGATCGGCAGCGCGCCGGGCAATGCTTCGGTAGCAAGCTCGTTGTTGAAACCTGACTGATAGGTAACGACGGTCTCGTGGTGAACGGAGGGCGATTCGCGGGTCAGGGTGGCGGACATGGCAGACTCCCTAAGAAATCGTGCGCCGCATCGACCGGCCCCATTCGAGGGGGATGGCTTCGCATCGACGAGCGCGGTTGGCGGATCAGCGGCAAAACATGCCACCTGAGCCTGAACTTTACCGTGCCGCCAGCGGCGAAGCCACGAGTCAAGCCGCAGTGCTCGTCTTCGCCGACCTTCGCCAGAGCGCGGGAGCAAAAGCCTATTACTTCTTGCGCTGGTCTAGCGCCAAGGCCGCGTATTTTTTCTCAAGACGGTCAAGCACGTTTGTGGCCGGTTTTCCTCTGCCGCTTGAGAGACCTTTCCTAACATCGGCGCGGAGCGCCTCGCGCGGCATCCCGAACACGACGCACGTGGCTTCGTCTTGCGCAATGTTGAACGAACCGGCTTGGCGCATTTCGAGCATGGCGGTGGCGCCGTCCTTGCCCATGCCGGTCAACATGACGCCGGCCGCATTAGCGCCCGTTGCGCGCGCCACCGAACGAAACAAGACTTCGACCGAAGGGCGATGGCGATTCACCGGTGCGTTGTTCGAGAGCACGCTCGTGAATGTCGCCCCGCTGCGTGCAATCGCCAAAAGCTGGTCGCTCGGGGCAATGTAGGCGCGACCGGGCAGGATCCGCTCGCAATGACATGCCTCCTGCACGCGAATCTTGCGGAGACCGTCGAGCTGCTCGCACAAGAAATGGGACATCTGGCGAAGACCGTTCGCCAGGGCGGAAAACGCGAGGAAAAATCGCGGCGGTACCAGGCGTCGGCGGGAAGGGCAGTACCGACAAAATCGATGGAGTAGCCGGATCGAAGCGGAATATCGATGTACAACGATGTACATTACTGTACGGAGACGCCATCATGCGGGAAGTCACTTTCACCGAATTGCGCAGCCAGGCAAAGCTCTATTTCGATCTGGTCGAAGCCGGTGAAACCGTGCGAGTGCTTCGCAATGGCCGGCCGATCGCGGATATTCAGCCCATACGCGCCGGCATCCCTTCATGGAAGCGACGCGCAGCGCGCCCACTTGCGCTGGGCGGCGTGGCGATCGGTAAGCGCATCCTCGAAGATCGTCGACCCTGATGCGAGTCTTCTTCGATTCGTCCGCGTTCGAACGCTTCTTATTGCGCGGTATGGACGCGATTCACGTTGGTGCTGCGATCACGAGCCACGCCTGCGTTACCCTTCGACAGGTTCAGGGCGAACGGAAGGTTGAGCACAGACGGGTTAAGTAAGTGTCATTCCCCTATGAGCCTACAAATCTGCGCCTTGAAAGAAGGACGGGATATCCCGTGCGCCGTGCAGAACGCGAACGATCAGGACCTCCTGATCGGATGGCTGGAACACGATGAGATAGCGCCCGTGCGCGCAGGCGCGGATGTCGTCGCCAAGCTCGGGGCGCGCGATGTAGGAAAGCGGTGATCTCGCGATCTTGTCGCAGTGATCGCGGATTTCGCGAATGAAAGTGACCGCACGCGACGGATTATCGGCGGCGATGTAATCGCCGATTTCTTCGAGGTCCTGCTCTGCCTGTGCGGTAAAAACGACCTGCATTACTTCTTGCGCTGGTCTAGCGCCAAGGTCGCGTATTTTTTCTCAAGGCGGTCAAGCACGTCTGTGGCCGGTTTTCCTCTGCCGCTCGAGATACCTTTCCTAACATCGGCGCGGAGCGCTTCGAGCGCCACAATCCGTTGTTGTTCTTCCTGTTCGAGAAGGCGGAGGGCGTCGCGCACCACTTCGCTGGCGCTTGCATAGCGACCGCCTTTGACTTGCTGCTTGATGAACTGCTCGAAATGATCGCCAACGGCGTAACTGGATGGCATGGGGCTTCTTTCAATTCGACAGCCAATAACCTTACTTCACAATTTTATCAATTATTGATAAGTCAGGCAAGAATCCGTTGGGGCTCAGGACAAGCTTGTCGAACCCGCACGCGTATTGAGCCCGTCGACAGGCTCAGGGAGAGCGGCTGTGCATCCATGTCCGTCTCACACCCGTGCCGTTTTCGACCCGCTGCCGGCGCCGCCCGGGACCATCCCAGCCGTACCAAGATGATCCAATACTCGCCGGGCGATCTGTCCCAACGGCAGCACTTCATGGACTGCGCCCACCGCGATGGCCTCCTTCGGCATGCCGAACACCACGCAGGTCGCTTCGTCTTGGGCAATGTTGAAGGCGCCGGCCTGGCGCATCTCAAGCATCGCCGTTGCGCCATCCTTGCCCATGCCCGTCAACATCACCCCCGCCGCGTTCGTGCCGGCTGCGCGCGCCACCGACTTGAACAAGACCTCGACCGAAGGGCGAAAACGATTCACCGGCGCATCGGTGGAGAGGACCGTGTTGAACGTCGCACCGCTGCGGGCGACCGCGAGATGATGACCGCCAGGGGCAATGTAAGCACGACCGGGAAGAATCCGCTCACCGTGCCGCGCCTCCTGGACCCGAATCTTGCACAGTCCGTCGAGCCGCTTGGCAAAGCTTTCGGTGAAGCCGGGCGGCATGTGCTGCGTGATCACTACCGCTGGGCTGTTCGGTGGCAATTGCATGAGAATTTCCCTTACCGCTTCGGTGCCACCGGTCGATGACCCGATAGCGATCAGCTTCTCGGTACCGATTTGCTTGTTCCATTGCAGGACCGGGCCGGCTGTCGACGCGCCGGCTGAAACTTCACGCTTGCGCACGCGCGCCATCGCCACGGCGCGAATCTTCCCGGTGATCTCATCGGTGGCTTCGCGCATCCCTTCGTTGATGGCCATTTTCGGCTTGGTGACGAAGTCGACCGCGCCGAGCTCGAGCGCCCGCATCGTCACATCCGCTCCCCGTTCGGTGAGCGAAGAGATCATGAGCACCGGGAGCGGCCGCAAGCGCATCAGTTTCTCGAGGAACTCGATGCCATCCATGCCCGGCATTTCGACATCGAGGGTGACGACGTCGATTTCGATGTCGCGCATTTTCTCGCGTGCTTGCAAGGGGTCGCCCGCCGTACCGACGACGCGCATATCGGACTGGCTGTTGACTATCTGGGTGAGAACCGCGCGAATCAGCGCGGAGTCGTCGATGACGAATACACGAATCGGCTGCATGAAAAGCTTTCTTATTGAGGTTAAGGAGTGGCATCGTCGGGAGTCCGTGCTGCTTGCCGCCTAAGTTCCTAACGAATATCAGAACAGCTCGATGTCGCCCCCGACCGGTTTCTTGGCGAGCGTGGTCACGTACTTGCGTTCCAACTCGACAACCGACGAATCGGCATTCGGATCGATGCGCTTCACCATCGCGCGGCCCGACTTGGGCATGAATGCGACCTTGCGGGCGTAGGCTTCGCGCAGGTCCTGTCCGACCAACGGAATCTTCTCCGTGCGGAGGAACTCGAGGGCGAAGGCCGCGTTACGATCGCCGACGTTCATGGTCGTCATCCCGCGAATGACGGCGCCGCCGCCGAAGAGCTTCGCCTTCATTTTGCTGCGGCGCGCCCCGCGCTTGAGAAGGTCGTTGATCAATACCTCCATCGCATAGAGTCCGTAGCGCGCCGGTGCACCGCCGGATTCGTCATTGGCACCGCCGTCGGCGAGCATGAAATGGTTCATGCCACCCAGGCCCGAGCCCTCGTCCCACAGACACGCCGCGACGCAGGAGCCGAGCACCGTAATGATTCCGATTTCTTCGTCGGTGACGAAATAATCGCCAGGCAGGACCCGAACGGTGTCACACCCCAGGTTCCGATCGAAGAGGCGTCCGCTTTTGACCTTGGCAAGCGCAGTCGACATCGATCACGCCGCCTTGGCAGAGCGGGCGGCCGCCAAGCGGTAGACCGTCTTGCCGTCCAACTGGAAGAGATCACGTGCCTGGGTGAAATTTTCCGAGTGCCCGCAGAACATCAGCCCGTCCGGTGCGAGCAGCGGAGCAAACTTCTCCAGTATTGTCCGCTGCGTCGGCTTGTCGAAGTAGATCATCACGTTGCGGCAGAAGATCACATCGAATGGGCCGCTGACGTCGTAGCGCGGCGCAAGCAGGTTGAGCGGCCTGAATTCGATCAATGCCTGCAGCT
>JBJXGX010000319.1:0-15715 GCA_046160305.1 Burkholderiales bacterium | reverse complement strand
TGGGAATTGACGATATGCACGCCCAGGATCTCGTCGGTCTTGTCGTGTGCGAGCATCTTGATGAATCCATCCGTTTCGTCCTGACCCTGCGCCCGTCCATTCGCGGCAAATGGGAATATGCCCGCCCGGTACGGGACGCCGGTCTCCTTCAGCTCACGCTCGGTCTTCCCCACCCATGCGATCTCGGGTGACGTGTAAATGACCCAGGGAATGGTATTCAGATTGACGTGCCCCTTCTGGCCGGCGATCGATTCTGCGACCATGACGCCTTCTTCGCTACCCTTGTGCGCGAGCATCGGCCCGCGGACGACATCGCCGATTGCGTAGACATTCGGAAGATTCGTGCGGCAGTGATCATCGACATCGATGAAGCCCTTGGCGTCGATTTTCAACCCCACCGCATCGGCACCAAGATTGTCCGTGTTGGGCGCCCGGCCGATCGAGATCACGAGGCGATCGCATTCCAGCCGCTGTGGCTTGCCCTCATGCGCGTAATCGACGACGACCCCTGCTTTCCCCGCTGCAATGCCATTGATCTTCGCGCCAAGCTTGATGTCGAGGGCCTGGTCCTTGGTGAAGAGCTTCCAGACTTCCTTCGAGACGGCTTCATCGGCGGCAGCGAGAAATGTCGGCAGTGCTTCGAGAACGGTGACCTTCGCGCCGAGTCGTCGCCAGACGCTGCCCAGTTCAAGCCCGATGACCCCTGCGCCGATCACGCCAAGTCGTTGTGGAACGGATTTGAACGCGAGCGCGCCGATGTTGTCGCAGACCTGCTCCTGATCGACCGGCACATCCGGAAGATGTCTCGCCCTGGAACCCGTCGCGATAATCACGAAGCGCGCCGCGACCGTCGCCTCATCGACCGCGACCTGCCATCCGTCGTCGGTCTTGTTCACCAACCGGCCATGACCCTTGAGCCAGGTGACCTTGTTCTTGCGAAACAGATAGTCGATCCCTTTGGTCATCTTGCCCACGATCGCATCCTTGCGCGCAAGCATCTTCCCGAGATCGAACGACGCACCCGTCACCGTGATCCCGTGATCGATCAGCTTGGTGGTCGCTGCTTCATAGTGCTCGGATGATTCGAGCAGCGCCTTGGACGGGATACAACCGACATTGAGGCAGGTGCCGCCGAGCGCGAAGTCGCCCTTGGGCGTCTTCCATTCTTCGACGCATGCGGTCTTCATCCCAAGCTGCGCGGCACGAATGGCGCAGACGTAGCCCGCCGGGCCGGCACCGATCACCAACACATCGAATTGCTGAGGCATTGCCCGATCTCCAGATCTATAAATCGAGCAGCAGACGCGCGGGATCTTCCAGGACTTCCTTCATCGCAACGAGAGCAAGGACTGCCTCGCGACCGTCGATGATCCGGTGATCGTAGGACAGGGCGAGATAGTTCATCGGTCGCACCACGATCTCGCCGTTCTCGACGACGGGCCGATCCTTGGTCGCATGGACGCCCAGAATCGCGCTTTGCGGCGGATTGATGATCGGCGTCGACAGCATTGAGCCGAAGACGCCGCCATTGGAAATCGAGAATGTGCCGCCGGTGAGGTCTTCGATGGAAAGCTTGCCATCCTTCGCCTTGCCGCCGAATTCGGCGATCTTCTTCTCGATGTCCGCGATCGACAATTGATCGACGTCGCGCACGATCGGCACCACCAGTCCGCGCGGGCTGGCGACCGCGATCCCGATATCGAAAAAGCCGTGATACACGATGTCGTTCCCGTCGACCGATGCATTGACGACCGGGTACTTCTTCAACGCGTGCACGGCCGCCTTTACGAAGAACGACATGAATCCGAGGCGCACGGCATGCTCTTTCTCGAAGCGCTCACCGTATTTCTTTCGCAGCTCGATCACCGGCGCCATGTTGACCTCGTTGAAGGTCGTGAGAATGGCGGCATTCGATTGCGACTGCACCAGCCGCTCGGCAACGCGCGCACGCAATCGCGACATCGGCACGCGCTGTTGTGGACGGCCCCCCAAAATCGCCTCGACGCTCATCGGTGCCGGGGGTTGCTGCAAGAGCGGAGGAGCCGATGCACCAACGCGTGTCGCGGTGGCCGGTGGCGCGGCAGACGGCAATGATGAGGCGCGCGCCGCATGATCGAGTACATCGGCCTTTGTTACCCGACCGTCGCGGCCAGTGCCGGCGATCTTGCTCACATCGACGCCTTGCTCTTCCGCAATCTTGCGCGCGGCGGGCATCATGCGAGCATCCTGCGCCGCGGCGCTCCCTGGGTGCTGTGTGGGCGGCACGATCGCGGGGGGCGGCTTGACACCGGGTGCCGCCTGCGTCGCGGTGCCGCTCGCCGTGCTTGCCTTGGCATCGGTGTCGATCGTGGCGATGATTTCGCCACTGACCACCGATCCACCGTCGCCTTTCGCGATCTTGACGAGCACACCATCGATCGGTGCGGGCAATTCGAGCACGACCTTGTCGGTCTCGATGTCGATCAGGTTCTCATCGCGCTTGACCGCTTCACCTTCATGCTTGTGCCAACTGAGCAGCGTGGCCTCGGCAACCGATTCCGACAACTGCGGAACTTTCACTTCAACCAACATGTAAGAGCTCTCCGTTCGGTTTCTAACATCGCGCAGGACTCGGCCCCGCTGCGATGAACATCAGAAAACACCGCGCGTAACGCGCCGGACGAGGGGTCGGCCTCGCACCGCGTCTCCGACCCTTTGTCGAACGGGGAGCAACTCCCCGCTCTCTTATGACTGCCAATACTTATGACTGCCAATACTTGCAACGACCGAAACTTGCGACTACCGAAACTTGCCGAATGCCGTCTCGACGAGTTTCTTCTGCTGCTCATTGTGCTTGGCGACATAGCCCACCGCCGGTGATGCTGACGAGGGCCGCCCAGCATAGTGCAATCGTTGATCCGAACGCATGTTCTCTGCGAAATAGTGTTGCGTCTGGTACCAGGCACCTTGATTTTGCGGCTCTTCCTGGCACCACACGACCTCGCGCGCATTGGCATAGCGCTTCATCTCCGCCGCATACTGCTTGTGCGGAAACGGATAGAGCTGCTCGACCCGGATGATTGCCACGTCATCCGTCTTTCGCTCGCGGCGCGCGGCGAGCAGATCGTAGTAGACCTTGCCGCTGCAAGCGACGACCCGCGTGACCGCTTCGAGTTTGATCTCTTCGATCTCGCCGATCACGGTCTGGAACCCGCCTTTGGCAAGGTCCGTCATTGAGGATACCGCTTCGGCCTTACGCAGCAGCGACTTCGGCGTCAGGATGATGAGCGGCTTCCTGAAATTGCGCACCATCTGTCGCCGCAGCACATGAAAGATCTGCGCCGGGGTGGTCGGCACGCACACCTGAATGTTGTGCTCGGCGCACAACTGCAGATAGCGCTCGAGGCGCGCCGACGAATGTTCGGGCCCTTGGCCTTCGTAACCGTGCGGCAGCATCAGAACCAGTCCGCAGAGGCGCCCCCACTTCGATTCGCCGGAAGTAATGAACTGATCGATCACGACCTGCGCGCCATTCGCGAAATCGCCGAACTGCGCCTCCCAGATCACCAACTCGTTGGGCTCCGCGCACGCGTAGCCATACTCGAAACCAAGAACGGCTTCCTCCGACAGCACCGAATCGATGACCTGATACTCAGCTTGATGCTCGGCGAGATTCGCGAGCGGCACATAGCTTCCCTGATCCCATTTCTCGCGATTCTGATCATGCAGGACCGAATGACGATGCGCGAACGTGCCGCGCCCCGAGTCCTGCCCGGACACACGCACACCAAAGCCGTTCACCAGCAAGGATGCGTAGGCGAGCGTCTCGCCCATGCCCCAGTCGAGGCCACGCTTGCCATGGACCATATCGCGGCGCGCCTGCATGACGCGCTCGACCGAGGGGTGGAGCTTGAAGCCGTCAGGGACGTGCGTGACCCGATCACCAAGCCGTTCGAGATCGGCAAGCGGCACCGCGGTCTCGGCGCTATCGGTCCATTTCGCATTGGCATAGGGCGACCAGTCGACGGCGTATTTGCGCTGAAAGTTGGAAAGAACCGGACTTGACGTCTGACGGCCCTCGTCAAGCGCCTGCCGGTAGTCCTTGATCAGTTGATCCGGGGTCTCCGCATTGACCAACCCTTGCGCAACCAGTTTTTCGGCGTAAAGCTTGCGCGTGCCCGGGTGCTGCGCGATCTTCTTGTACATCAGCGGCTGCGTGACGAACGGCTCGTCCTGTTCGTTGTGTCCCAATCGCCTGAAGCAGATCAGATCGATCACGACGTCTTTCTTGAACGCCTTGCGGTAGTCCATCGCCAATTGGCAGGCGAAATGGGCCGCTTCCGGATCGTCCGCATTCACATGGAAGATCGGCGCCTCGATCATCTTCGCTACATCGGTACAGTAGATCGTCGAGCGAGCGTCGCGCGGATCAGACGTTGTGAAACCGATCTGATTGTTGATGACGATATGGACGGTGCCACCGGTACCGTAGCCTCGCGTCTGCGCGAGGTTGAAGGTTTCCATGATCACGCCTTGCCCCGCGAAGGCTGCATCGCCATGGAGCAGGACCGACAACACTTTGTCGCCGGCATTGTCTTTGCGGCGATGCTGGCGTGCCCGCACCGAACCCTCGACCACCGGATTCACGATTTCCAGGTGGGAGGGATTGAATGCCAAGGTGAGGTGGATCGGTCCGCCCGGCGTTGATACGTCGGATGAGAATCCATTGTGGTATTTCACATCACCCGCGGTGAGGTCGCTCGCGTGCTTGCCTTCGAACTCGGCGAACAATTCCTTGGGCGCCTTGCCAAGCGTGTTCACCAGCACATTCAGCCGGCCGCGATGCGCCATGCCGATCACGAGCTCCTCGACGCCATGCGCACCGGCGCGCTGGACGATCTCGTCCATGCACGAGATCAAGGTCTCGCCGCCTTCGAGCGAAAAACGCTTCTGTCCGACATAGCGGGTGTGAAGATATTTTTCGAGCGTCTCGGCCGCGGTGAGCCGCTCAAGGAGGCGCTTGCGCACGTCGCCATCAAGGTTGGGGCGCCCGCGCGCGGGCTCCAGGCGCTGCTGGATCCAGCGCTTCTGCGAGGGATCGCTGATGTACATGTACTCGGCACCGATCGTGCCGCAGTAGGTATCGCGCAGGATCTGCAGGATCTCGCGAAGCGTTGCGCGCTCGGGACCGACCAGGGTGCCGGTGTCGAACTCGAGCTCCATGTCCGCTTCGGTCAGATCGTAGAACGCGGGCTCCAGCTCGGGAATTTGCGGGCGTGTCATCCGGCGCAGGGGATCGAGATCGGCCCAACGGGAGCCAAGAATCCGATACGCGCCAATCAGCAGAAGAACGTACACCTGCTTGCGATTGACTTCCAGATCGGCCGGCGCCACGGGTTGTCGAAGCAAGCCGGCCTTCGCGCGTTGGGCGAACGCCTCGACAATCGGGGCATGCGCGACATCGCGCCCATTACCCTCGCCGCCGGGAAGCATCTGCATCTTGTCGAAATAGGCGCGCCAGGACTCCGGCACGGCCTGGGGATTGCTGAGATACGCCTCGTACAGTTCCTCCACGAATGGCGCGTTGCCACCGAAGAGGTACGAGCTCGACAGCAATTCGTTCATCATCTTGGGGGCCCTCCGAGCAGACCGAGTTGTTTCAATAGGAATTCGGGAACGGCTCGGTCACGCGCGGATCTTCGCGGTCGGCCGAGCCAATGCGGCGCCGCTAAACGAAAGGCGCTGACCCACATCGCACTTGGCACGGACGGTTGCGCCCGTCCGTGCATTGGCCCGTCGTTCGTGCGCGGCGAAGACTGTAGCGATCAGCGCTTCCCGATCGCAGGAACCGACCTCTGCGTCGCGCCTGTAAAGAGTTGGCGCGGCCGGCTGATCTTCAGGTCGGGATCACCGATCATTTCGTTCCATTGCGCGATCCAGCCCACCGTTCGAGCCAACGAGAAGATGCAGGTGAACATGCTCACCGGAATGCCGAGCGCACGTTGCACGATGCCCGAATAGAAGTCGACATTCGGATAGAGCTTGCGACTGACGAAGTAATCGTCCGACAGCGCGATCCGCTCGAGCTCCATCGACAGCTTGAACAATCGATCGTCGCCCAGGCCAAGCTCGCCCAACACCTCGTGACAGGTCTCGCGCATCAGCTTGGCGCGCGGATCGTAGTGCTTGTAGACGCGATGCCCAAAGCCCATCAGCTTCACGCTCGAGTTCTTGTCTTTCACCTGCCGGATGAATTCAGGGATCTTCGACACGTCGCCGATTTCTTCCAGCATGTTGAGGCAGGCTTCGTTCGCCCCGCCGTGCGCCGGACCCCACAGGCAGGCGATACCAGCGGCGATACAAGCGAACGGGTTCGCACCCGAAGAACCCGCTACCCGCACCGTCGAGGTCGAGGCGTTCTGTTCGTGGTCCGCATGCAGGATAAAGATCCGATCGAGCGCGCGCACCAGCACAGGATTGACTTTGTACTCTTCGGCCGGCGTGCCGAACATCATGCGCATGAAGTTCGCGGTGTACGACAGATCGTTGCGCGGATACATGAACGGCTGGCCGATCGAATATTTGTAGCACATCGCCACGATGGTGGGCAGCTTGGCGATGAGCCGGTGCTGCGAGATCTTGCGATGCTCGGGGTTATTGATGTCGGTCGAGTCGTGATAGAACGCCGACAGCGCGCCCACTACGCCGACCATGACCGCCATCGGATGCGCGTCACGCCGGAAGCCCGAATAGAAACGATTGAGTTGCTCATGCACCATCGTGTGGTGCGTGATGACGTTGTCGAACTCCGCCTTCTCGGCCGCCGAAGGAAGCTCGCCCCGCATCAGCAGGTAGGCGACCTCGAGAAAATCGCACTGTTCGGCGAGCTGTTCGATCGGATAGCCCCGATAGAGGAGCACGCCTTCATCACCATCGATGTACGTGATGGTTGATTGGCAACTCGCGGTCGAGAGGAATCCCGGATCGTAGGTGAACATTCCTGTCTTGGCATAGAGCGTGCGGATGTCGACCACATCCGGGCCTATCGAGCCGCTCAGGACCGGAAAATCGACCGTCTTGCCATCGCCGTAGTTCAGTGTTGCTTTGCGGTTGGAACTCACTTGCATCTCCCGGTTCAGAAATCCATGCGGCATGCCATACGGATTTCTATACGCCTACTAGTTCAGTTGATTGATTGCCTGCCAAGGTGGTTTGCTTCGCTTCGCCAAGGTGGTTTGCTTCGCTTGGTATTGACCGTTCCCTGTATGCACATCTGCCGTTACTCTTAGCGTCAATCGTCAGGAATCCGGGCGGTCCGCCGCGCGGATTCCTAACAGGCACGCAGCCACCCGACGATCTCCGCGTGCCGCGCTTCCGGAACCATGCGTCCGCAGACGAGATCCCACAGATCATTATCCCCAAGCTCGAGCAATTCCTTCAACCGATCGAGCCGGTCTTGATTGAGGTTCGGGCCGTGAACGGACAGGAATTTCTCGAGGACGAGATCATTCTCGAGCAGCCCGCGCCGGCAGTTCCAGCGCAAACGACGCCAGTCTTCCGCCGAAATGCCATCTTTCACCCTTCACCCTTCACGCGCATTCTGCCTACACCGCACGCTTGACCATCATTTCCTTGATTTTGCCGATCGCCTTGGTCGGATTGAGCCCCTTCGGGCACACGTCGACGCAATTCATGATGGTATGGCATCGAAAGAGCCGGTAGGGATCTTCCAGATTGTCCAGGCGCTCGTTCGTCGCTTCGTCGCGCGTATCGGCAATGAAACGATAGGCATGCAGCAAACCGGCCGGCCCGACGAATTTATCCGGATTCCACCAG
The DNA here is from genome assembly GCA_046160305.1 of Burkholderiales bacterium. Lineage (GTDB taxonomy): Bacteria > Pseudomonadota > Gammaproteobacteria > Burkholderiales > SG8-39 > SHXR01. Next base: position 7,900 of record JBJXGX010000319.1, on the reverse strand, counting down.
AACGAGGGGCACGCCGTCGAGCAGCACGCACAAAGGATGCACTCATAGAGCCCATTCAGCTCTTCGCGATCCGCGGGCGATTGCAGCCGCTCTTTCTCGGGCGCCGGGTTGTCGTTGATGAGATACGGCTTGATCGATTCGTACTGCTTGAAGAACTGCGTCATATCGACGATCAGATCGCGAATGATCGGCAGTCCGGGCAGCGGCCGGAGCTCGACCGGCTCCTTCACATCGGCGATGCGGGTAATGCAGGCAAGACCATTCTTGCCGTTGATCGTCATCGCATCCGAACCGCACACGCCTTCACGGCACGAGCGGCGGAAGGCGAAACTGTCATCGGCTTCCTTCACTCGCACCAACGCGTCGAGCAGCATCTGATCGGTGGGTTCGAGCGCGATGTCATAGTCCTTGAAATAGGGCTTGGCATCCTGATCGGGGTTGTAGCGCTGAATGCGCAGTCGCATGTTGTTCTCGTGTGGTTGCGATGAATCTTAAGAAACTAGTACACCCGCGCCTTCGGCTCGAACGATTCGGCGGTCAGTGGTTTCAGGTTCACGGCCTTGTAGTCGAGCCGATCGCCCTCCTTGAACCAGAGCGTGTGCCTGAGCCATTTCGCATCGTCGCGGTTCGGAAAATCCGCGCGGTCATGCGCGCCGCGCGATTCCTTGCGCGCCTCCGCCGACACCATGCTCGAACGTGCCACCTCGATCAGATTGTCGAGTTCCAGCGCCTCGACCCGCGCGGTGTTGAACACCTTCGATTTGTCCTGGATCTCGGTGCGTGCCGCGCGATTGGAGATCTCTTTGATCTTTTTCACGCCTTCGGTGAGCAGATCGGGGAAACGGAACACGCCGCAATGCAGCTGCATGGTGCGGCGCATGTCGGTGGCGACTTTATAGAAATTCTCGCCGCCTTTCTGTGTATCGAGCCGCGCCAATCGGCTGCGGGTCAATTCACCCGCGTCCGCCGGCAAGGCGCGTTGTCCCGGATTGTCTTGGAGATACCGGATCATGGTATTCCCGGCTGCCTTGCCGAACACAACGAGGTCGGTGAGCGAATTGGTGCCGAGGCGATTGGCGCCATGGACCGAGGCACACGCGCATTCACCGGCCGCGTAAAACCCACCGACCACCGTGTTCGGACCGTTCTTGCCGGGCACCAGCACCTCGCCGATGTAGTTGGTCGGGATGCCACCCATCTGGTAGTGCACGGTCGGTACGACCGGAACCGGATCTTTCACCGGATCGACATTGGCGAATTTCTTCGCGATTTCGCGAATGCCGGGCAGGCGCTTCTCGATCGTCTCGACACCCAGATGGTCGAGTTTGAGCAGGATGTAATCACCGTTTTTTCCCGCCCCGCGCCCTTCCTTGATTTCGGTTGCCATGGCGCGTGCGACGACGTCACGGCTCGCCAGATCCTTCATGTTCGGCGCATACCGCTCCATGAATCGCTCACCGTTCTTGTTGAGCAGATATCCGCCTTCGCCCCGCACGCCTTCGGTGATCAGGACGCCTGCGCCGGCGACACCGGTCGGATGGAATTGCCAGAATTCCATGTCCTCGAGCGGGATCCCGGCACGTGCCGCCATGCCCAGCCCATCGCCGGTATTGATGAACGCATTGGTGGTCGCCGAAAATATCCGCCCCGCGCCGCCCGTGGCGAACAAGGTGGCCCGGCCCTGCATCATATAGACCTCGCCGGTCTCCATTTCCATCGCGGTCACACCAAGCACATTGCCTTCGGCATCGCGCACCAGATCGAGCGCCATCCATTCGACGAAGAACTGGGTTTTGGCGCGCACATTGCGCTGATAGAGCGCGTGCAACATCGCGTGACCGGTCCGATCCGCGGCGCAACAACTTCGCTGTACCGCTTTCTCGCCATAGTTCATCGAATGGCCTCCGAACGGCCGCTGGTAGATCGTGCCGTCATCATTGCGATCGAACGGCAAACCGAAGTGCTCCAGCTCGATGACGGTCTGCGGGGCCTCGCGACACAGGAACTCGATGGCGTCCTGGTCGCCGAGGTAGTCCGAGCCCTTGACCGTGTCGTACATATGCCACAGCCAGTTGTCCTCCCCCATATTGCCAAGCGCGGCGCCGATCCCGCCTTGCGCCGCAACCGTGTGAGACCGTGTGGGGAATACCTTGGACAGCACGGCAACCTTGAGTCCTGCTTCGGCAAGTTGCAACGACGCGCGTAGTCCCGCGCCCCCTGCACCGACCACCACTGCATCGAACTGTCGACGAACGAGGGCCATGCCTTCAGGCTCTCCAAAGAATCTGCAACGCCCAACCGCCATAGCCGACGAGCGCGAGGATCACGAGGACTTGCAGAAAAAGCCGCGTCCCGGTGGGTTTGATGTAATCCATCAGCACGTCCCGCACGCCCACCCAGGCGTGATAGACGAGACTCACGATGAACAAAAATGTCGCGAAGCGGAGCCACCCCTGCGTGAACCACGATTTCCAGGCCGCGTAGTCCACCGGTTGTTGAATGAAGAGCGCGACGAGCGCGATCAGCGTATAGACCGCCATCACCACCGCGCTCACACGTTGGGCGAGCCAGTCGCGCAGACCGTAATGGGCGCCTACGATGATTCGATTCACCATAGCACTCTCCAGGCGACGAGCGCGGTGAGCACGAGACTCACGCCGAACACCCAGCCGCTGGTAGCGCGTGCCGTGGGGAGATCGATACCCTTATGGACATCGAGAAGGACGAATCGGATGCCGGCGCAGAAGTGATGCAGGTAGGCCCAACTCAACGCGAGGACGATCAATTTTGCGAACCAATGACCGAGCACGCTCTTGACCGCGGCGAACCCTTCCGGCGAGGCGAGGCTCTGATCCAGCAGCCAAAGCAGCCAGAACAGCATGATGAATAGAAACAACCCGCTTATGCGGTGGAAAATCGAAACCAGACCGGGCAACGGCAGGTTGCGCAGATCGATATTGAACCAAGGCTTGTAATACCTGTTTTTCGCGGGCAGCTCGGCCATTAGGGGGTCCTGTTATTTGACCCGGGTCGAAAGCGTCCGCATGTCGGGCGGAAAATCGTCGTGCCGCTTCGCGCTCCGCTTCCTCGTTGCTGAGGCATCCAGCCCAGGCATGCAGCACGATTGGCCGCTTTGAAGTGGAACCGCGTCTTGTTTGATCCGGATCCGAAAAATTATAGCAGTGAGACCAACTCTTATGTGGCGCGTGCGTTCGAGCGCCGATTTGCAGCACCATGTTCAGATGGGGCGCGCCCTCGATTGAAGCCTGCGCACCGCTTCGCTGCCCTGATAAACTTATCGTAGTCCAACAAGGCTTTACTTGCTCCCCTTTCAGTCACCGCAACCCTCGAAGGCCTCTCATGCCCAAAGCCCCAATGCGCGTCGCCGTTACCGGCGCTGCCGGTCAGATCGGCTACAGCTTGCTGTTCCGGATCGCCAATGGCGACATGCTCGGACGCGATCAACCCGTCATCCTGCAATTGCTCGAAATCCCGGACGAGAAAGCGCAGAAGGCGCTGCGAGGCGTGATGATGGAGCTCGACGATTGTGCCTTCCCGCTGCTTACCGGCATGACAGCATCCGGCGATCCGAATGTCGCATTCAAGGATGCGGATATCGCCCTTCTGGTCGGCGCGCGTCCGCGTGGCCCGGGAATGGAGCGAAAAGATCTGCTGGCCGCCAATGCGCAGATCTTTACCGCGCAGGGCAAAGCACTGAACGCCAACGCCAAGCGGACAGTGAAGGTCCTGGTCGTGGGCAACCCCGCGAACACCAACGCATACATCGCAATGAAAAGCGCCCCCGACCTGCCCAAGCGCAACTTCACCGCGATGCTAAGGCTCGACCACAATCGCGCGCTGTCGCAACTCGCCATCCGGATCGGAAAATCCGTCGGCGATTTCGAAAAACTGTGTGTCTGGGGTAACCATTCGCCGACCATGTATCCCGACCATCGATTCGCGACGGTAGGCGGTCAAATGGTCAAGGCGCTGGTCAACGACGAGCAGTGGATCCGCGACACCTTCATTCCGGTGGTCGGCAAGCGGGGCGCCGCGATCATCGAGGCGCGCGGCTTGTCGTCCGCGGCTTCCGCGGCGAACGCGGCGATCGATCATGTGCGCGACTGGACGCAGGGCACGAACGGCAAATGGGTCACGATGGGCATCGCATCCGACGGATCGTATGGGATTCCCGTCGACGTCATGTACGGGTTCCCGGTCACCTGCGCAAATGGTGAATACCAGACGATCAAGAATCTGGAGATCGATGCGTTCAGCCGCGAAAAAATGGATGCGACGCTCAAGGAGCTTCTTGAGGAGCAAGACGGCGTAAAGCATCTGCTCCCGTAGAAATGGGGCGTCCCTCGGGGCGAAATCCAGCGATCCGCCCCCGATTTGTGACATTTTCATCACATTGTGTGACCGGGCTCACATTGCCGCCCTGTCGCCTTCTTCAGCCCGTCGAGCCTCGTCCGACAATTCATAGTTATCAGGCTCCTCGGGGATCGTCATGCGGTTTGGATTTGGCAAAGTGTGCGCAGCAATCATCGTCGTATCGGCAACCGTCGCGGTCCCGTCGGTGCAGGCCGAGATCGGTGTAACGCAATTGCTCGGCACCTGGGAGTGCCAGGGCCCCGGGCAACTGCATCCCATGAAGCCGCCGATTCTTTGGTTCGGCGCATCCGACACCGGTGTCGGCATTGATGGGTTTGCCGGCACAGTGTATGGCCATGGCGACGTGACCGCCGATGCGAACGGCTCGATGCACATCGCGCTGAAGGCCGGCCAGAATCTGACCGTCTCCAGCCTCGCGGAAACGGGACGCCAAGCGACCATGGTTCTGCGGCGTGAATCCGGCGCTGACTACCGTTGCACCCGATTGCCCCGCCTGGGGTAGTTCTTCACCGGCCCGTTCTTCCCAACCCGCCCGGCCATCGCCCGGGCGAATTTGCCGTTCATGCGCCGCACCGCCCGCGCATTGCTCGGCGCAGCCAACGACGCAAAATAATCGCCATCACGCCAGTGTCGGCACCCTCGGGTGATCGACTCCGCGACGGCGCGCGGGCATGGCGTCCGTCATCGACTTACGGTACGCTTTCGGGTCTCCTGCGTTCCTGATCCCAAGCGCCCCGGCGACCAGTCAAGCCCGAATCCGCCGACCTGCGATCACGCCCGACTTCCCGCAAGAAGGAATCCTGATGACACGCAATAACCCGTTCGGAACGCTGCAGCCATTCAATCTCGCCTCGGGCAAGAGCGGCCAGCTCTACAGTCTCCCTGTCCTCGAAAAAGCACTCAAGAAGAAGATCTCGCGCCTGCCGGTTTCGATTCGCATCGTCCTCGAATCGGTATTGCGCAACTGCGACGGCAAGAAGGTCACCGAAGAGCACATCAGGCAGCTTGCGAACTGGCAACCGAACGCCACGCGGGTCGACGAAATTCCCTTTGTGCTGGCGCGCATCGTGCTGCAAGACTTTACCGGCGTGCCTGTCCTTGCGGATCTGGCGGCAATGCGCAGCGTGGCGAGCAGGGTCGGCAAGAATCCCAAAGTCATCGAGCCGCTCGTGCCCGTCGACCTCGTCGTGGATCACTCGGTGCAGATCGACCACTACGGTTCGAAAGAGGCGCTCGATCTCAACATGAAGCTCGAGTTCAAGCGGAACGAAGAGCGCTACCGGTTCATGAAATGGGGCATGCAGGCCTTCGATACATTCAAGATCGTACCGCCCGGTATCGGCATCGTTCACCAGGTGAATCTCGAATATCTTGCCCGCGGCGTGCATAAGAAGGACGGCGTGTACTACCCCGATTCCCTCGTCGGCACCGATTCCCACACGACCATGATCAATGGCATCGGCGTCGTCGGCTGGGGCGTGGGCGGGATCGAAGCGGAAGCAGGCATGCTCGGTCAGCCGGTGTATTTTCTGACCCCGGACGTCGTGGGCGTCCATTTGACCGGGCAATTGCGGGGCGGCGTCACCGCCACTGATCTCGTGCTCGCGATCACCGAGAAGATGCGCGCGGCGAAAGTGGTCGGAAAATTCGTGGAGTTCTTCGGTGAAGGCGTCGAGCGCCTTTCGGTGCCCGACCGCGCGACGATCGCGAATATGGCGCCTGAATACGGCGCGACGATGGGTTTTTTCCCGGTCGATCAATCCACCATTGATTTCTTTACGTCGACCGGACGCACCGCGGACGAGATCGACGCCTTGGCCTCGTACTTCAAGGCGCAGGGCATGTTCGGTATTCCGAAAGCCGGCGCTATCGACTACAGCGAGGTGCATCGGCTCGATCTTGGCACGGTGACGCCTTCGCTGGCCGGACCCAAGCGCCCGCAGGATCGCATCGAAATCGGAAATGTCAAAACGAAGTTTACCGACCTTTTTTCGGCATCTCAGGCGGCGAACGGCTTTGCCAAGAAGGCCGATGACCTCGGCAAGGCGCATCGCACGCGCGATGGCATCGAGATCAAGAACGGCGATGTTCTCATCGCAGCGATCACGTCGTGTACCAACACGTCCAACCCGAGCGTATTGATCGCCGCCGGGCTGCTCGCGAAGAAAGCCTCGGAGCGGGGCCTGCGCGTCAAACCCCATGTCAAGACGTCGCTTGCGCCGGGTTCGCGGGTCGTCACCGATTACCTCACCAAGGCGGGGCTCCTTCCCTACCTCGAAAAGCTCGGCTTCTGGGTTTCCGCCTATGGCTGCACGACGTGCATCGGCAATGCCGGGCCGCTGAGTGAAACGATCGAAGAGGCGATCGTGCAGAACGATCTGGTCTGCAGCGCGGTGCTGTCGGGCAATCGCAATTTCGAGGCGCGCATCCATCCGAACATCCGTGCGAATTTTCTGGCTTCACCGCCCATGGTCGTCACCTATGCGCTCGCCGGCACCATCATGCGCGATCTGATGACCGAGCCGGTCGGCAAGGGCAAGAACGGCGAAGATGTATGGATCGGCGATATCTGGCCCACCAACGCCGAAATCTGGGAATGCCTGAAGCATGCGATGGATCCCAAGACCTTCCGGCGCCTGTATAGCCGATTGGGCGAGGACAATCCGCTTTGGCAAAGCGTCACCACCGCCAGCGGACAGGTCTACAACTGGCCGAAGTCGACCTACATCGCCGAGCCCCCGTTTTTCAAGGACTTCACGATGACCCCGGGTGCGGTCGCGGGCATTACCAATGCCCGCATCCTTGGCCTGTTCGGCGATTCGGTAACGACCGATCACATCAGCCCCGCGGGCTCGATCAAGGCAACCTCACCGGCCGGCATCTTCCTGCTCGAGCAGGACGTCTCGCGCGTCGACTTCAACAGCTACGGTGCCCGACGCGGCAATCACGAGGTGATGATGCGTGGCACCTTCGCCAACGTACGGATCAAGAACCTCATGATCCCCACCAAGGCCGACGGGTCGCGCGTGGAAGGCGGCATCACCCGGTTCCAGCCCTCCGGGGAAGAGATGCCGATCTACGACGCGGCGATGCAATACGTCGAGCGTGGTGTCCCGACCGTCATTTTCGGCGGCGAGGAGTACGGTACCGGGTCATCACGCGACTGGGCAGCCAAAGGCACGCAACTCCTTGGCGTGAAAGCGGTGATCGCACGCAGCTTCGAGCGGATCCATCGCTCGAATCTGGTCGGCATGGGCGTGCTGCCGTTGCAGTTCCAGGGCAACGACTCAATCGAGAGCCTCGGACTGAAAGGCGATGAAGTGGTCGATGTATTGGGCCTCGACGATATCCATCCGCAGCAGCAGATCACCTTGGTCATTCGCGCGACCGACGGCTCACGCCGCGAAATCCGCACGCTGTCCCGCATCGACACGCCGATCGAAGTCGACTACTTCAAACACGGCGGGATCATGCCGTATGTGCTCCGCGAGTTGCTGGCAGCGGC
>JBJXGX010000318.1:0-4518 GCA_046160305.1 Burkholderiales bacterium | reverse complement strand
ATTTTCAGCAGATTCGTGCCAACGGGGCGACCTTGCCGTTGCAGTACAACGCGCGGAGCGACATCGATCCGCGGCGGGGCTTTTCGTTTCGCGTTCCGTTGAACGTCTCAAGCTATGAGGGCTCCGTGGCCGGTGGCGTGAACCTCGCATTCGGTTACCGCTATCCGATCACCAGACGCTGGATCATAATGCCTTCGGTCGGTTACGGCCTCACCGCCTCCACTGACCTCGGGACGGTCGGCAGCATGGTTTCGGGCTCCGTCACAAGTGCCTTGGGATTCAAGCTTGACAGTGTCGATCTGGTCGTCGCCAACATGGTCGGGTATTTCAGGAGCCTCGCTGCCCCCGGGAGCAACTACAGCTATGACCCCGGGATCTCGAACGTCGCCTTCAAGAATGGCGTCGTGGTGTCGCGCCCCGTGCCGATATTCGGCGCGCAGCGCGCCGTGCAAGGCTATCTGTACGATACGCGAACGTCGGGGGCCGCGCTATTCGTCGATGATTGGCAGGAAGTCGGCGTTACGGTCGGCTCGCGGCCGCGGGTCAATCTCGCGCGGGACTACGGATCGCTGAGCCTTGGCTATCTCCGCTCTACGTCGTACAAGGGACTCACGATGCAAGCGAGTTACCTGTTCTGATGCCGATCGCTTCGTTACTCCGGATCGCGTTGACGGCCGTTCTACTCGCGGCATCGGCGTCCGTTGCCCAAATTCGGGTCAGTGATCGGCAGATTGTCGATCTTGCCGGAAACAGCGAATTCCTGAAGTTGGTCGACGGTCTTGAGTCGGAGAGCTTGCCAAAGCTCGATAGCACCGGCCGCGTCCACGCGCTTTGCTTCGCGTATTCGCGCATCAAGCGCTATCGCAAGTTGCTCGATTGTCTGGATGAGCTCGATGCGCGGCTAACGAAGCGGGACACCGAAACCATCCTGTTCGCGCTCGATGATGCCACCCCCGATGCGTTGTTGATGCGCGCGGGCGCCTATGTCGATCTGGCGCGCTACACCGAGGCGGTAGCGGCCGGATCCACGGCCCTTGGCGTCATCCGCAAGCAAAGCGGTCTCGATCGCGATATGGAGATGCATGCGCTTTCGATGCTCGTGATCGGGGAGGCGCTGGCCGGGAACAAATCGGCGGCCGAAACGCATCTCGTGGCACTCGAGAAGGTACCCGCGGGCGGTGGCGCATTGAGCAGTCGCGATTTCGGCACGATCAAATCGATTGCGTTGGGGCGTGCATACATCGCGTTGGAGCGGTATGCCGACGCGCTCCGGGCGATCGAAAGCGATAAGGCGTTCAAATTCAATGCTGCGATCGACAATTTCATGAGCGGCGCCTCGGCGCGAGGTCGCAATGCATGGCGGTGGCAAGAGCTTCCGCGCTTGTATATCGTGAGCCACGCGTTGTTGCGGTTGGGGCGAATCCCGGATGCGAAAGAAAGCCTGGATCGCCTGCTCGCGATTTCGGAAATCAGCCAGAACGGCGAGATCTATTGGAATACCTTGTTCGATCGAGGAACGATCGCGGCGCAAGAGGGCGACCGAGCGAAGGCGATCGAATTGTTTCGGCGCGCGATCGAAACGATCGAGGAGCAGCGCTCATCGATCTCCAACGAAACCAGCAAGATCGGGTTTCTGCGCGACAAGCAGGCGCCCTTCGATCGGATCATCCGCTTGTTGTTCGAGGCGGGACGCCAGGGCGAGGTGTTCGATTTTATCGAGCGCGCGAAGTCCCGTGCGATGCTCGATCTCCTGGCCGGCAAGGTCACCTTCAATGAACCCGGGCTCACATTCGAAGGCGGGGCGGCGGCATTCGCCAACGCGCGTCCCGATCGGATGCAGATCGAGGTGTCGGCGCTGCGCCGGGCGCGAGGCGGTGGAAAAGCCGAGATCACGAAGTTGGGCGTACCGCTTCCGGCCGCGGTAGATCCCGAGTCGGACTTCGGCGTCCTCACGCTCACGGCCAAGGAATTGGCGCAGACGCAACAGCCGAACGAGGCGATCATCCAGTACTACCTTGGCAGCGGCTATCTTGCGATCTCGGTGTTGAGCCGGGAAGGACAGTTCGCCGTCGCGCGATCAAGCGGTGCGATCGCGCAGGATGTCGAGTCCTTGTACAAGCTTGCATCGAACTACAAGTCGGCACCGCGCACCATCGCCGAGGTCAGTGCGCGCGTGTACGCCGAGCTGATCGCGCCGATCGAGCCGCACATCCGCGGCAAAAACCTGACGTTCGTGCCGCACGGATCGCTGCACTATGTGCCGTTCGGTGCGCTCCATGCGGCGGGCGCCGACAAAGTGCTGATCGATGACCATACCATTCGCATCTTGCCAAGCGCGAGCCTGGCCGGCATTCTCGGCAATGAAAAGCCCACCATATCGAAAAATGTCTTGGTGTTCGGCAACCCTACGCTCGATCTGCCGGGCGCGGAATTCGAAGCAAAGTCCTTGGCCGCGAAGGTTCCCGGGGTGCAGCTTTTTCTGCGCGAATCGGCCACCCGCGATACGTTCGTTCGCAATGCCGGACTGTTTGGCCGGATCCATATCGCGGCGCACGCAAAATTCTATGTCGACAAGCCGCTCGAATCGGCGATCCTCTTCGCACCGTCGGGCGGGAACAACGGGTTGATGACCGTCCGCGATCTTTACCGGTTGCGGATGGACGCGGATCTGGTTGTGCTGAGCGCCTGTGAAACCGGCATGAGCAAGGTACACAAAGGCGATGAGCTGATCGGGCTCGTGCGCGGTTTTCTCTATGGCGGGTCACGTTCGATTATCGCCACGCTTTGGGAAATCGAAGATGAATCGGCATCGTTGTTTTCGACCACCTTGTACGACAACCTGGGGAAGATGGATAAACCCAGCGCATTGCGCGGCGCCGTCCTCACGGTGAAGAAGAAATTTCCCCACCCGTTGTTCTGGGCGCCGTTCATGTTTACTGGCGGCTTGTAAGTTAGGGTTTGGGTCTGGGTTTCGGTGCAGGGTGAGCGCCCTTTCCTGTTCCGCTTCCGCGGTAACGGTCGATGGGAGTCTCCTGCATTCTTCACCCCCGCCGCCGATCGCGGCGCGAGTGCGATGGCTTGAGTACACTGCTCGTCTCGCCAATTCCTCGATTCCCATGAAGCTCACCGGCGTTCGCGTCATCGATTTATCGCTATTCCTGCCCGGTCCGCATCTCACCGGCATCATGGCCGACCATGGCGCGGAGGTCATCAAGGTCGAGCCGTATCCGCACGGCGAACCGGCACGCCATGCGCCGTACCAGCAAGCGGGCCACAGCGTGTGGTTTCGAAATATCGCGCGCGGCAAGAAGAGTATCCGTCTCAATCTCAAGGATCCGCGCGGCAAGGAGATCCTTTTCAAGCTTTGCGACAAGGCGGATGTGTTCGTCGAATCGTTTCGTCCGGGCGTGATGAAAAGATTGGGCATCGACTATGAGGTCATCGCAGCGCGCGCCCCGCAGATAATCTATTGTTCGATCTCCGCGTTCGGACAATCAGGAAAATACAGCACGAAGCCCGCGCACGATCCCGCGATCCAAGCGATGGCGGGTGTGGTGAGCGTGACCCGTGGGCGCGATGGCTATCCCGCGATGCCCGGCATTGCGGCCGCCGATATGACGGGCTCGCTCATGGCGCTGTCCGGCGTCCTGATGGCGCTCGTCGCGCAACGCGCGACCGGGAAGGGCGACTATCTCGATGTCGCGATGATGGACTCGCTCATGGCCTGCATGCCGCAGGTACTCGGACCGGTGTTCCTTGAGAATCGCGCGCCCGTTCCGCAACATGAGCGCTCTTGGGGTGGTGGCGCATTCAACAATCCCTACGAAACGAAGGACGGCCTTTTCCTTATGATGGGTGGGATGGAAGTCCACTTCGCGAAAAACGTCCTTACCAAAGCGGGGCGTCCCGATCTGGTACCGCTATGTGAGCAGCCGTCCGGGGCGGTTCAAGACCCGGTCAAGTCGTTTCTCAGGGAATTTTTCAAGACCAGGACGCTCGATGAATGGCAGGCGTGGTTTGCCGATGTCGATGCGGGCTGGGCGCCGATTCGCGATCTGCATCAAGCGTTCTTCGATCCGGCGACCGCTGAGCGCGGCATGCTCTTGCGTGACGAGGAAGGCATTCCGCATGTTGGCGTGCCCATCAAATTCGCGAATGAACCGGGAGAGCCGAATTTCCATGTGCCCGCGTTGGGCGAGCACGCGAGAGGAATCCTGAATGGTCTTGGGTATGCGGACGCCGAAGTCGATGCGCTCATGAGAGAGAACGTTCTGTGAATGATCGGCGAGCGCCACTTGAAGTCGACGCGGCGGCGCTCGATCTCGGCCGATTCATCAAAGCGGGCGATATCGTCGTGGTCGGACACAACAGCACCGAGCCCTTGACGTTGTCCGAGGCGTTGATCGCGCAGCAACCCGCGATCGGCCCACTCACCACCTTCATCGGCTTTTCGGTGACCTCGACATTCGATCCGGCGAAAGCGCCGACGATGCGGTACGAAAGCTTTGCTGCGATCGG
>JBJXGX010000317.1:0-4129 GCA_046160305.1 Burkholderiales bacterium | reverse complement strand
GTCGTGTACGATCACACGATCACGACCTTCGATGAAGCGGCACTTCTCGAATCGGCAAGTAGCTTGCTTTTCCCGACCCATCCTGAAGCATGAATGCCGATCCACCGACTGACGTCCTGCCCGAGGTGCGGATTCGCGGACTCGAAAAGAGCTTCGGCGCCCTGAAGGTGTTACGCGGCATCGATCTCGATGTCGCATCCGGCGAAGTGGTGGTCGTCATCGGACCGTCCGGATCGGGCAAGAGCACGCTCCTCAATTGCATCAATTTCCTGGAGCCGTTCGAGAACGGGACGATTCAGGTCGGCGGCAAATGGGTAGGATTCAGCGTCGATGCTTCGGGTGCGCGAATCCGGCAGCCCGAGCGCGCGCTGAATACGCTCAGAACGCGCATCGGCATGGTGTTCCAGCAATTCAATTTGTTTCCGCACATGAGCGTCATCGACAACCTAATCGAAGCGCCGGTGCAGGTGCTCGGGCGCGCTCGCGAGCAGGCGATCAGCCGAGCGCGTGCGCTCCTCGCGCAGGTGGGGCTTGCCGCCAAGGAGACGGCGTTCCCATCCGAGCTGTCAGGCGGCCAGCAACAGCGCGTCGCGATCGCGCGGGCATTGGCGATGGAACCGGAAGTCATGTTGTTCGACGAGGTAACCTCGGCGCTCGATCCCGAACTGGTGGGCGAAGTGCTCGCGGTCATGCGCGATCTTGCGCGTGGTGGTATGACCATGATCGTCGTGACCCACGAGATGCGTTTCGCGCGCGACGTCGCTGATCGCGTCGTTTTCATGGACGAGGGTGTAATCATCGAGGCCGACGAGCCGAATCGCTTTTTCACGCAGCCTGCGAGCGATCGGGCGCGGGCATTCCTGAAGCGCCTGTTAGACACTTGATAGAGGAATTCCGATGCCCCAACACGCGTCTCTGGTTCTTCGCAATCTCCGACCATGGGGTGAGGCGGGCACGCGCGATCTCGCCGTCATCGGTGGACGCCTCGCCGCGGTATCGCCCGGCATGAGCGCCGATCGTACGATCGATGCCGCGGGCCGTCTTGCGATACCGGGATTCATCGAACCGCATATTCATCTCGACAAGGCGTTGATCTTGGATTCGGTGCGGCCGAACGTCTCGGGGACTCTCACCGAGGCGATCGAGATCATCTGGGAGCGCAAGCGCCGCTATGAGGTCGATGAAATCGCGGAGCGCGCGGGCCGCGTCATCGAGGCGGCGATTTCGAACGGCGTCACCTACATTCGCACCCATGTCGATGTCGACAACATCGGTGGACTGCGGCCGATTGAAGGCGTGGCCAAGGCGCGCGAACGCTACCGGCACGCTGCCACGATTCAGATCGTCGCGTTCCCGCAAGAAGGGATCCTGCGCAACGCCGGCACCGAAAAATTGATGTGGGAGGCGATGGAACGCGGCGCCGACGTCGTCGGTGGAATGCCATTCAATGAAGATTCGCGCGACGCGAGTGTGAGGCATATCGAGATCGCGTTCCAGATCGCCAAGCGCTTTGATGCCGATATTGATATGCATGTGGATGAAACGGATGATCCGCTAGCGCGCACCCTTGAGATCCTCGCGGATCAGACGGTCGCAAACGGCTGGCATGGCCGCGTCACGGCCGGACACACGTGTGCGCTCGCCGGCTATCCCGACGACTATGCCGATGCGGTGATGAACAAGGTCGCGGCCGCCAAGATGCACATGATCACCAATCCGGCGACCAACCTGATGCTGCAGGGCCGGCTCGACCGGCAACCGAAGCGCAGAGGCATCACCCGCGTGCAGGAGCTTCTCGATCGCGGCATCAACGTAAGCTTCGGGCAGGATTGCGTGAAGGACACGTTCTATCCCTTTGGCCAGAACGACATGCTGGAAGTGGCCTTCCTCGCCTCGCACGCCGCGCATCTCAGCATGCCCGACCAGATCGAGTCGGTGTTCGCGATGCCAACGATCAACGCCGCGAAAATATTGCGGCTCAAGGACTATGGCCTCGTGCCGGGCAACCCTGCGAATGTTGTCGTGATCGATGCGACGTCGGCTGCCGAAGCGATCCGCTTCCAGCCGCCGCGCCGCTGGGTCATCGCCCGCGGCCGCGTCGTCGCCGAGACGACCGTAACGCGCACGTTTTCCATATTTTGACCGTACGCCAACCAGGCAGGTAAGCGTGCGGCTAACTTTTTTGCTGTCCCCTCTGGAGACACTCATGAATCCACACAGCCTTTTCTCGTTCGAACGAATCACCAGTCTCGCTGGCATCGCGGTCTTTGCGGTCTCTGCGGTATTCGCGCCCTCGTCATTCGCACAGGGCACCCTCGAGCGGGTCATGAAAGCGAAAGTCATGGTCGCGGGAAACTCGGGCTCCTATCCGCCGTTCGAGATGATGGAAGGCAACAAGCTCATCGGTTTCGATGTCGACATGGCCGATGAACTCGGCAAGCGCATGGGCGTGTCGATCAAATGGGAGGTGATCGATTTCAAAGGCATCATCGCCGCGCTGACTTCGAAGCGGGTGGACGTTCTTATTTCGGCGATCACCTGGACGCCGGAGCGCGCCGAACGGGTTTCATTTTCGATTCCGTACTATGACGCAGGCATCGGCGCGCTCTATCGCGGCAACGCGCCGATCGCGAAGCCGGACGACCTGAAAGGAAAGATCGTCGGCGTGCAACTCGGCAGCTCGGGTGAAGTGTTCGTGCGCACCCAACTCGGCAAAGAGGTGAAGGAGATCAAGACCTATGACGCGATCCTGCTCGCGGTGAAAGATCTCGAGAACGGCCGGGTGGACGCGGTGGTGAATCCCATCCCGGTCTTGCGCCACAACGCCAAGGGCGCGAAGGACGTGCGCGTCACCGAAGTGTGGGACAAGCGCGTGGTCGGCATCAACACGCGCAAGGACGACGCCGACCTGCTTGCCGAGATCAACAAGCATCTCGAGGCGATGATGAAGGAAGGCGTGCTCGACAAGCTCGACAAGAAGTGGTTCACCGCGGTGAAGTAGGCCGCGATGTTCTGATCAGGCGCGTCGTTCCACGATGTGCAGCCCGCGGATCCGGTCGAGCAGGTAGATCAGTCCGCGATCATCCACCGTCAGATCATTGCTCTGCGCGAATTTCGCACCCGGCGCGGGGTCGGGCACATAGGAAGCCACTTCGCGTGGTGCATGCGGATCGGCGATGTCAATGATCCGCAGGCCCTGCGCGAACCATGCCACCGGGATCTCGGTGCTGGTGATGATTTCGCAGGGCTGGTGACAACCCATCATCACCGGCTGGGGTGAACCATCGAGATCACCGATCTGCACGCTCGCAATCTGTACCGGATATTTCTCGTCGGTAATGTCGACGACCCAAAGAAACGAGGGTGGTGCTGGGAAGAGCTTCGCGACGTCTTCATCGGCGACCAGCAACAGGCGCTTGCCGCGCACCGGGAACGGCACGGGCAGCGCGGAATGCGTCGGATGCGCGAACGGCGGACTCCAGTCGATCCCCGAGATGAACGCGGGCTTGGCCATGTTCTCGATATCGAGAATCACGAACCCGCCATGCCAGTAGCTCGTATAGAGCCGGTTGCCCATGCGAAGCGGGTGGTGGCATTTGTGCGCCGCGCCCTGCCAGGTCGCTTTCTCGCCACCCGCGGTCCATTGACCCGGCATCCACCAGCGCCCGACTTCCTTTGGACGCGCCGGATCAGCGAGATCGAGAATCATCACGATGTTGCCGACGTAGCCTTCGACCGTCGGTGAGAAATAAAGATAACGTCCGTCGAAATCGAAGCGATGCACACCCGAACCGGCCGTCTCCCAACGGTGAATCAGTTTCGGTTTGGCGGGGCTCGACACGTCGTAGATGCCGACGCCGCCCTTGTAGTCGTCGGGCGCGCCCAACTGGTAAGGATTGCGCTCGTGGTTGATCACCATGATGTCGTTCGCCACGCGCACCTTGTGGGAGTGCGTGCCGAGCATCATCCCAAGGCGCGTGAGCTCACGCGGATGCTCCGGATCGCTCACATCGACGATCACCGTGCCATCGGGTGCCGCCATGTTGCCGATGTAAGCCGTGGTTCCCTTGACGACGACCTGCCCGCCGCCCGCGCAATCGAAGTAGCCCACTTCCTTGATGCCTTTTGC
>JBJXGX010000316.1:0-17123 GCA_046160305.1 Burkholderiales bacterium | reverse complement strand
TCCTGATGCCCGGTGTCATCACGCAATCGAGCATGCTGGTCGAGCATCCGGATCTGGTGGCCGAGCGCATCGTGCGTTTTGCGAGCGTGGTCGGGCGCGAGAATGTGGTTGCAAGCGCCGATTGCGGATTCGGTTCATTCGCGGGCGCCGATGAAATCCATGATTCGATCGTCTGGGCGAAGCTCGCGTCATTGACCGAAGGCGCGCGGCGGGCGACCGGGCAATTGTGGGGGTAGGAATCCGATCGGCGAACCGTTCGGATTCCTGATGGGCGACGGTATCGATCCAATCCGCACGAAATCGCATGCTCGCGCTTGAATTCAGGACCGTCGGCCTGTTCGTCCTGACCGCGATCGCTGAGATCGTCGGTTGCTACCTTCCGTACCGGTGGTTGGTCAAGGGTGATTCACCATGGCTACTCGTTCCAGCCGCGTGCAGCCTCGCGCTGTTCGTATGGCTGCTCACGCTTCACCCCACTGCCGTGGGCCGCGTCTACGCCGCATACGGTGGCGTCTACGTTTCGGTCGCGCTCGTGTGGCTCTGGGCGATCGATGGCGTTCGCCCATCGCTTTGGGATATTGTCGGGGTACTTGTTTGCCTGATCGGCATGGCGATCATCATGTTTGCGCCGCGAACGGGATCGTGAAGCAACGGCGCACCTTGTGCGCTTAGTTCAGCTGGAAGCGGGAGACACAGTGAAGACATCATTGCTGGCCGGCGTTCTCGTCATCGTACTTCTTAGCGTGAGCGCACCATGCCATGCGCAGGGCTATCCGGCGAAACCTGTGCGCGTCATCGTCCCGAATGCTGCCGGTGGGCCGTCCGACCTGGTGGGACGCATGCTCGCGCAGAAACTGGCCGAGATCTGGGGCCAGTCCGTCGTCGTCGAGAATCGCGTTGGGGCCGGTGGCGGTATCGGCGTCGATGCGGTGGCGAAGGCCGCCGCTGACGGCTACACCTTGCTCGTCACGAACTCTGCGCCCATCGTCGTGAATCAGAGCCTCTATGCCACGATTCCATATGACCCCGTCGCCGATCTCGCTCCGATCACGCTGCTTGCAAGCGCCCCGCAGGTGCTGACGGTGCCGGCTGCATCCCAGGCAAACTCGGTCGCGGATCTGATTCGCATCGCACGGTCCGAGCCGGGAAAATTGACTTTCGCGTCGCTTGGCAACGGCACCGCGCCGCATTTGGCGGGTGAAATGTTCAAGGCACAGGCCGGACTCGAGCTCCTGCATGTTCCCTATCGCACGGTGCCGCAGGTTCACGCGGCGCTGATGGTAGGCGACATCGCAATCTTCTTTGACGTACCCACGGTGCTCACGCAAGTAAAAGCCGGAAAAATGAAGGCACTGGCGGTAACCGGCAAAACCCGCACCACCCTCGCCCCGGAGTTGCCGACGCTTGCCGAATCCGGGCTCCCGGATTACGAGATGGGCTCCTGGTATGGATTGATGGCACCCGCGGCGATCACGCGCGAAACGCGCGACAAGTTGCATGGCGACACGCTCAAGGTACTGGGACATGCCGACTTCAAGGCCAGGATGAACGGCATCGGCTTCGAAGTCGCAGGGATCACGCCGGAGGAATTCGCGCTGCATATCCAATCGGAGAGTGCGCGATGGGCCAAGGTCATCAAGGCGGCCGGCCTGCGCGCCAATTAAAGGTCCTTCAGGCGTCGGACGCGCCGACGTACTTCGCACGCGGCCGGATCATGAAGGCGGCGAGGCGCTGCTCGAATACATGCGCGACCCAGCCGGCACTGCGCGCCAGAGACCGTAGACCACTCGATGATTGCGCCGGCAGGCTCAGTGCGCGACAAAGCAGCACGGAACCGAGCTCGAACGCGGGGCGCAGGCCGAACTCGGCTTGGAGCAGACCCATCGTATCGAGCATGGACCGCATCGCACGCTTCGGGCGGCCGATCTCCCGCGCGAGCTCGATAAGCATCGCAGCCCGCGGGTCCCCCTGCGGATAAAACGGATGGTTGAATCCCGGTACGCGTTGTGCGGAGGACATCATGCCTTTCACTTGTGCAACGATCGAAGACACGGGCGCGCGCGCGGCGAACAGTTCCTCGACGCTGTCGGCACGACTACCGGTCATCGTGCTGTGATGGGTGTTGAGCGCAGCGCCGATGCACGCGTGCAAGTCGGCCTCACCCGAGGCGGCGATGCGGGCCACGAAGGTCGACGAAGTGAGCTCATGATCGATATCCAACACGAGCAACGCATTGAGCGCCCGTAGCGTTGCCGGCGTGGGCTCGATGTCCATCGCGCGCGCGAGACCGCTCGCGATGGACTCACCGGGCCGGAGCGGGGTGAATCGTCGGCGTGGGCCAAGAAAACCGAACACGCCGGCCATCGTCCGGATCGCCTGGCGCGCAAGCAGCACCGGCGTGCTGCCCGACCGCATCCGATCACGTAAGCTACCGTGCGACAGGCCGAGCATGCCGACGGCGAGCACGAAGAGCTGATTGACATGCGGGTCGCTGCCTAGTTGCGCCGCGTGAGAGAGCTGCTCAACAACCTTGGCGGGGGTCTCCGGCGCGCTCCAGCCGCCTGTCTGCTCGATCCAGTTTCCGCCCCACAAAAAATCAGTCACCGTCTCGAACGACGCATTGGCGCGCACGAGATCGAGCGCGAGGCGGTTGCGGTAGCGCGGCCCCGCCTCGGTGATCTGGGTGATGGCGGTGGTGATGACCGGCTCGCCCCATCGCATCGCGCCCGCCGCGACGGCACCAAAGCCTGCCCGCGCGGCGCTCTTCACGCGAATGCGCTCGACGTCTTCTCTCAGGTAGAAGTTCGCGCCGCCCTCGGGCTTGGGTACGCTATGGATCAAGCCTCGGCTGACGTAGGCATACAAGGTCTGCGGCTTGATGCCGAGCAGCGCCACCACCTCGTCGCGGGTCAGATAGGCGGCTGCGGTCCTCGCGTCGTCGGTCCGTGAGCGCTCTGCTTTGGCCATGTTGAGCGGCAATCAATGTTGAACAACATCCCACGCGGATTGACTCTACCATTCTTGTGATCTGAGTCCGTTATACATGGCCAGCGTTTCCCGAAAGGTGATTTCATGAGCGCCGTCTTGCAGCCACGATCGATGATGTCGGATCTCGAGGGGTATTTCCGCGCCTTCCCGGACGTGCCGCGGGAAGTCGTTCTCAAGGTCGAGCTCCTCAGCAGAGGCCAATGGTTCACCGATGCCGCGCTCGCCGCAACCAAGGGCTCGCTCGTCAAGTCATATCGGCTCTTCTCGTACGATCTGGTACCGATGGACTCGCTCAAGCGGGGCGAAGCACGGCAGGTTCCGGAGTGGTTCTTCATTTTCCAGGGCCCCTACGACCTTCGGCCCATCATGGTCCAGACGACCATGGATCCGAAATCGCCTTACATCGTCGACGTGGTGGACGGCCGGTTGGTGCTCACCGAAGGCGGCCGGATTATCTGCAACGTGAGCTATCCGATCGCACCTGACTACTACAAGAAAAAATTCGACGACGGCGTCCTCTACCACGAGATCATCGCGTACGGCTACTTCGTAACCGTCTTTCGCCAATGCCAGTATTGGGGACCGAAAGAGGAATGCCGCTTCTGCGACATCAACGAGAACGCGCGGCAGATGAAAGAATCGAAGACCTTCACGGTCAACGCGCCGGTCAAACGTGCCGATTACGTCGAGGAAGTGAGCCGCGAGGTGAGCCGCGAGGTGCTCGCGAGCGACGGCCACCAGGCGGGCGTACGCTTCCTGATCACCGGTGGCACGATCACCAAGACCCTGCAAGGCGCCACGGAGGACGAGTTCTACGCGAAGTACCTGCGTGCCCTCAAGTACGGTGGCCCGCGCCGGCATGTTGCGCTGCAAACCAACGCGAAGACCAAAGACGAAACCAAGTGGCTGCACCGCGAGGGCATGGACGAGCACAACGCCAACATGGAAGTATGGGATCGGCGCCTGTTCGAATGGATCAATCCGGGCAAGAACCGGCGCATCGGCTACGACGAGTGGATCAAGCGGATGGTCGATTCTGTGGATGTGCTCGGCGAATTCAATGTGCGGCCGAACTTCGTGGGCGGCATCGAGATGGCCAAGCCCCACGGCTTCGCCACGATCAAAGAAGCCGTCGACTCCACCACCACAGGCATTGATTTCATGATGGCGCATGGAATCGACCCACGCTTCAATCAATGGCGGCGTGAACCCAAGACAAATCTTGTGAAGGAACACGAGCAGCCACCGGTGCCGACCGAGTTCTACATCCGCTTGATGACCAATCGCTACGAGATCTGGAAGAAGTACGGTCTCAGCCTGCCCGTCAAGCGCGAGTTC
Source organism: Burkholderiales bacterium (assembly GCA_046160305.1). Lineage (GTDB taxonomy): Bacteria > Pseudomonadota > Gammaproteobacteria > Burkholderiales > SG8-39 > SHXR01. Next base: position 12,797 of record JBJXGX010000316.1, on the reverse strand, counting down.
ACTGTCGCGCGGCGCTACATGGGCAACGATCACGGGACGTACGATGATTTTCCACTGCTGATGGATGCGCCCTGGTACCAGGATCCGAAGTGCCGCACGCCGGAAGAAGTATTGCAGCGTGCCGCCGGATGGAAGGTGCCGCGCAAGCTCAGTATCCACGGCCCCGGGGAGGCGATGTAGGATCGCACGCGCCAATCGTCAGACGGTTTAGACGGGAAGGACATGCGCATTCACTGCAAACGGCGATGGTTGTTGCCGGCGGCTCTTGTTCTTGCTGTGGGCAGTGCATCGGCACAGGGTTATCCGGTCAAGCCGGTACGATTGATCGTGCCCTACGGGCCGGGCGGTGGGACCGATGTCGCCGCACGCATCACGTCGCATTTCCTCGGCGAGCGGCTCGGCGTGCAAGTCGTGGTGGAGAATCGCGTTGGGGGGAGCGGCGCGGTCGGCCTGGAGGCGGCGGCACGCGCGGCACCTGACGGCTACACACTGCTCTTCAGCGGTCCCGACGCGATCAGCACGCTGCCGTTGCTGCGGAAGAACCTGTCGGTCGATCCCTTCAAGGACTTCGTGCCAATCGCCCAGGTGGGCACCGCCGATTTCGTTTTCGCCGTGCACCCAAAGGTACCCGCGCACACGATCGAAGAACTGATCGCGCTCGCCAAGTCGAAGCCGGGCGCATTGCGCTATTCGAGCGCGGGCGCCGGCACGACATTGCATGTGATGGGCGAGATGCTGAAGTACCGCACCGGCATCGACCTGGTCCACGTGCCGTACAAAAGCGGGGGACAGGCCGCGATCGACACGATTGCGGGCCACGTGGAGATGATCTCGACCGCGGTCTCGGTGATCATCAAGCAGATTCAGGCGGATCAATTACGGCCGCTGGCGGTGTCCAGTGCGGAACGCTCGAACCTGTTGCCGGCGGTGCCCACGATGGCCGAGCGCGGATTTCCGACTTTCATTGCGACCAGTTGGTTCGGTGTTTTCGGCCCCAAGGGGTTATCCGAGCCCGTGATCAAACATCTCAGCGAAGAGATCAAGGTGGCGGCCTCATCGGACGAGTTTCGCAAAAGGGCGGAAGCCATCGGGATCGGCGGCAAAGTGGTCTTGCGCGAAGAATTCGCCAAGTACATTGCCACCGAATTCGGCCGGTGGCGAGAAGTGATCGAGGCCGCGAAGATCAAGGTGGACGAGCAATGAGCGCAATGAGTGTCGAAGAGCAACTCGTCCGGCATATCGTCAATACACGATACGAGAGTTTGCCCGCCGAAGTCGTGCAGGCCACCAAGGATCATCTCGTCGACACGATCGGCGTGGCGATCGGCGGATCTTCCGCACCGGGTTGCAAACTGTTGCTTGATCAGCTTCGCGAGTGGGGAGGTAAAGAGGAATCGAGCGTCCTCGTCTATGGTGGCAAGCTGCCGGGTCCGGCCGCAGCGCTCGTCAACGGGACGATGGGCCACGCTCGAGACTTCGACGACAACCACGACACCATCGCGTACAAGGGCAGCGTGGCAGCGGTGCCGGCCGCGCTTGCGGTGGCTGAATCGCTCAACCTCAGCGGGAGGGACCTCATCACCGCAGTATGCATGGGCATCGACCTGGGATGTCGCGTCGGTCTTGCCATCCAACCGAAACCCACTCACGCGTTTGGACGAGCAATCGGATGCTACGGTGCGGCGGCAGCGGCGGGCAAGGCGATGTCGCTGGACGAGACGCATTTGCACAACGCGCTTGGACTGGCGCACTGCGAAGTGGGCTTGGGCGGCATCTCGACCGTCGCCCCCTCGCTCACCAAACGGTTAGGCGTTGGCATCGCGGCGCGATCCGGCGTGTGGGCTGCGCAACTGGCGAAGCGAGGCTATCCGGCAACCCGCGACGTCTTTCATGGCCCAACCGGCTATTACGCGCTGTACGAGGGACAAGAAGGCGATATGACCGAACTTGTCGATGGCCTCGGGCAGCGGTTCGAAGTGATGACACTCGGTATGAAACCCTATCCGACCTGTCGCTATACCCATGGATCAATCGACGCTGCGTTGCAGCTCATGGGTGAGCATCGCCTCAACCCACGCGACGTCGCCGCAGTCACCGTGCGCATGCCGCCGCGGGACTACGTGACGGTCGGTGGCGGTGGCGACAAGACCAGAGAAGGCGCACTGCGCCATCCGAGAAGCGTGGTCGATGCGCAGTTCAGCGCGTTCTATACGGTCGCGACCGCCCTGGTGAAGGGTGAGGTATCGCTGAAGCATCTGTCCGACGGGGGTCTGGCGGACCCCGAGGTGCTCGCGATGGCGGATCGCGTGAGCACGATTGTCGATGAGCGGCTCAAGGTACGCAACCGGGACGTACAACCTCAGGCGGTGGAAATCGCGACGCACGGTGGACAGCGGTACACGAAACAGGTGGACTATCCAAAAGGAAGCCCGCAGTGGCCGATGAGCGCGGACGAGCGCACCAGCAAGTACTGGGATTGCATCGATCACGCGGCGGTACCCATCGATCGGCACCGCGCGCAGGCAGCGCTTGACATCATCAGAGGCCTGGAGCGCCTCGACAAGGTGTCAGAGCTGACCAAGGTTCTGTGCTGAACATTTCAATCGGAGTAGATGACAGGAGGCAATGCGAATGATCGAAGTCCTTGATCCGACGATGGAGGGGCCCAGCGTCAAGCGGCAGATGGCACCGCTCTTGGCGAGCATCGAAGGCGAGAATGTGGGCTTTCGTATTTTCTGGAATCGCTTCGACATCTTCATGCGCCGCTTCGAGGCGTTGCTCCGCGAGCGCTTCCAGGTCGGGGAGATCGTCAAGTACTACGGGCATATGGGCGACGTCGCCGGCGGCAAAACCAATGGCGTCGCGGAAATCATGGTGGGCAGGCATCTGGACGAGAGTGAGCGGCAGGCCCTGGTCAAAACGTTCTACGACAAGAGTCGGTGGGCCGTCATTGGCCTCGCGGCTTGAGGCTCGTGCACGTCGTGGTGTATCCATGACTCCATCGCTGCACAGAAGAAGGGCATTGCCACGGTCAGTATCGTGACCGAGGAATTCAAGAGCCTGGCGAAAGCCGCTGCGCGCTCGCTTGGTTACGCGGATCTGCCGATGGTCATCGTGCCGCACCCGTTCGAGGTATTGGCTGAAGACGTGGTCGAGCGGTTGGCCGAAAGTAAGTTCCAGGAGATTTTGGACAAGGTCGTCGCTTCATAACAGGAGGCACATCGCGCTCATGCGTGCTATTGAGCTCAAGTCGAAGCGGGTGCAGGTCGATGCCGAGGCGGGCGTCTACGAGGACTACACTCGGCGCGGCTGGACGGACGGCTTGCCGATCGTCGCACCAACACCCGAGCGCGTAGCGGCGATGCTCGACGCGGCGCGTCTTGCTCCGAACCACGAAATCGCGGAGATCCCGCCCAGGCGCGCGATCGTGACAGCGGAAAAAATTGCCATCAATGCAGTCATGGCGGGTTGCCTGCCGTCCTACTTTCCCGTTGTGCTGGCCGCGGTGGAGGCGATCGCGGACCCGACATTCAATCTGTTCGGCGTCGACACGACCACCAGCGGCGTGTGCGTGCTCACGGTCGTCAACGGTCCCATTCGCGAGCAACTGGAGATCAACAGCAGTTACGGCTGTCTCGGCCCGGGACGGCGCGCCAATGCGACGATCGGCCGCGCGATCGCGCTGGTGCAGCAAAATGTCGGCGGGCGCATACCCGGTCCGGTCAGCAAGACCACACACGGTTCGCCCGGCCGATTCACCATGTGCATGGGCGAATTCGAGGAGAAGAATCCGTGGCAGCCCTTGCATGTCGAGCGCGGCTTCAAGGCCGAGGACAGCACGGTCACGGTGTTCTCAGCCACGGGAACGACGAACATCATGGACGTCTGGAGCCGGTCCGCGGAAAGTCTCCTCACCTCATGCGCCCACTCGATGGATTGGGTCGGCAGCAACAACATGGTGGTGCCCAGAGCCGGCGAATCGCTCTTGATCCTGTCGCCCGATCATTCGCAGATGATCGCGCGGCAAGGATGGTCCAAGGGCGACATGCGGCAATTCCTGATGACGCATGCCAACCAGACTCCCTTGTCGCATTTTCCGAAAGAGCGACAGGAAGCACTCATCGGCGAAGGCAGAGTGGAGAACGGCAAGGTGCCCGTTCATTACCGCCCGGAACAGTTCATGTTCGTGGTCGCGGGCGGCCTCGGCGGCTATCACGCGTTATGGATTCCGACCTGGGGCGATTCCTACGCGGTGACGAAGCGGATCAACACGCCAAGTTGAAGGCAACAGGAGAAATCATGCGCTTCATTACCTACCTCAATAAAATCGTCGCTGCCGCATCGTGCGTAGCGCCGATGCTTGTTGCGAGTACGTCCCTCGCGCAGGACTATCCGTCGCGCCCGGTTCGCATCGTCGTGCCCGCGCCCGCCGGCGGCCCCACCGATATTCTCGCGCGTCTGGTCGGACAGAAACTGAGTGAAGCGTGGGCACAGCCGGTGATCGTCGAGAATCGGGCCGGCGCCAATCAGATCATCGGCACGGAGGCCGTTGCCAAGGCGACGCCGGACGGCTACACGCTCCTCATGGCCGTCGATTCCGTGCTGACCATGCATCCGCATGCGTACAAGAAGCTGCCCTATGATGCGCTGAAGGATTTCGCGCCGGTCACCACCGTCGCGAATTCATGGGTCGCTGCGCTCAACAATGCATCGTCGCCGGCAAAGACACTCGCCGAAGCGCTCGCGCTCGCCAAAGCGGCGCCCGGCAAACAGTCCTACGGATCCGGCACCCTGACAACGCAGGTCATTGCTGAGCGCGTCAGTCAGCTTGCTGGCGTGAAGATGTTGTACGTCCCGTACAAGGGCAGCGCACCGACCTTCGCGGCTCTGCTGGCGGGAGATATCAATCTCTCCTTCGATGGCTTTGCGCCCTATCGTGGCGCGGTCGCGCAGGGCAAGCTTCGCGTTCTGGCGGTGACCGGAGACAAGCGGGCGAGCGCCCTGCCCGATGTACCGACATTCGGCGAACTGGGTTTCCCCGGCCTCTCGTTTGGCGTGTGGCTCGGGGTCGTGGCACCCGCCGTCACTCCTCCTGCGATCGTCAATCGGATCAGTCAGCAGACCAACTTCGCGATCGAGCAAGGAGACGTACGCGAGAAATTCGCCGCCATGGGCCTCGAACCATTCCCGAGCAACCCGGAGAAAATGGCCGCGTTCATCCGGGCCGAGTTCGACAAATGGTCCAAGGTGATCAAGGAAGCAGGGATCAGCCTCGAGTAGCGCGGGCGCGCAATCCCGTTTCCTATTTCTCCTTTCCCTCCGCACCCATCTTCTCGGCAACGATCGCGCGCAGCCGCGCCCGATCGAGCTTCCCCACGCGCGTGACCGGAAACGAATCGATGCGCTCGATCCGCTCGGGCAGCTTGTATTTTGCCAATCCGTTGTTGGAGAGATAGTCGCCGAGTTCCATCACCGTCGGTAACGTTGCGCCGGGCTTGGCGACAAGAAATGCGCAGGCTTTCTCGCCGAAGACAGGATCGGGCATCGCCACGACCTTGCCGTCCGCGATCGCCGGATGTTGCACCATGAGCTGTTCAAGCTCCTCGGTGCCGAATTTCTCGCCGCCGCGATTGATGTTGTCGCGCATGCGGCCTTCGAACCGATACGCGAGCTGCGCGCCGAAAACATGCGCGCTCATCAGATCACCGGTCCGAAAGAATCCGTCCGGCGTGAACGCGGTCGCATTCGCTTCCGGCGCGTTGTAATAAGCGCGCAGGCTCGATGGTCCGCGAAAGCAGAGCTCGCCGACTTCGCCAAGCGGCACGTCGTCCACCCCATCGGGCGTCTTGAGGCGCACTTCATCCCATGGCGCGTTGACACTGCCAACGGTCAGATGACGCATCGCGATGGGATCGGTTGCGCGGCCCTGCAGCAACAGTCCCTCGGTAATACCGAACATGTTCGACGAAGTGAACCCCGTCCGGCGTTCGATCTGCTCGGCGCCCTGCAACGTATAGAAGAATTTGACCGAGCGGGAATCGAATTTCTCCACATCGGCAAAGCCCACGATGGCGGGTACGAGCGGACCGATCGTGAAGCAATGGGTCACCTTGTGGGCCTGGATCAATTCGAAGAATTGGCGTACCTCGAAGCGCGGCATCAGGACGGCCGTGCTGCCATAGAGAATCGTCCGCAGAAAACCCCAGAGCATCCCGGCATTGTGCAGGATCGGCAACGCCCACAAGCCGATATCGTCTGCCGTCATGCCAAGCTTCTCGGACCAGTGAAACGCATGCCCTAGATATTCGGCGTGGTGACGTGGAATCACTTTCGGCACGCCGGTGGAGCCGCCGGAGAGCTGCATGGCGCACACATCTTCGGAACCCGGACCGATGCCCGCAAGCAGCTTCCTCGCATCGGCGAGCGGGATCGACCGCGCCGCCTGCCAGGGATCATCGGCCGCGCCCGCGCGCGCCACGAACAGATGCGGAATCGCGCACGCCCCACACATCCGCTTCGCAAAGTCGGCGAGATCGAACTTTGGATCGAAGTCCGCTTGCACGAAATAGCCACGCGGCTCGGTGACCGCCGCGAGCTTGCTGATCTCGATGTCGCGATATTGGGGAATCGTGCAGACCGGCAAGACGCCCGCTTTGTAGCATGCGCATAGCGCGACCGCGGTTTCGATCACCGTTCCCATCTGGAACATGGCACGATCGTTCACCCGCAACCCGCGTTGCATGAGCAACGCACCAAGCTGATCGCTCCACTCGTCGATCGCGCGAAACGTGATCGTGCGGCCTTCACAGATGAAGGCCGCGCGATCGGGGTACCTCGATGCGATGTCGCGCAACTGGCCGCCGATCGTGCGATCGATCCAGGCGCCGGTCTTGAAATAGAACGCCGCACGCTCAGGCGCCGTATAGACGATGCCATCGAGGGGATGCAGGATTCCTGGCATGAACGGATCTCAGTGACCGAAGAGCGCGGCAAAGCGCGGCGACATCGCACGCAGCCGTTCCGGCGCGATCCGGCCGGAGCGCGTGATGTAGCTCATCGCAAATTCTCTTGGCGTAAGCCGCATGTGCGCACCGAATTGCTCATACCAGTTGGCGCTTCGATGCGAAGCGGCAACGAGTTTTTCAAGCGCCGGCTGTCGCGCGGCCTGATAGGCGGGCAAGGCGCGTGCGACGTCATAGTCGAATCGCTGCAGCGCATCCATCAAGGCGATCACGTCCTCCAGCGCGAGGCGCGTTCCGGAGCCGATCGAGAAATGCGCGGTATGCAGGGCGTCGCCCACCAGCACGCAGTTGTCCACATGCCATCGTTCGTTTCTGAGCCACGGGAACTGCCGCCAGATCGACCGATTGTTGACGAGCGGATGGCCGTGCAATGTATCGGCAAACAAGCGTTCCAACTCACGCCGCGAAGCGGGTTCGTCCAATTGCGCAAAGCCGCGCCGCTCGAAGGTTCGTGCGTCCGTCTCGACCAGGAACGTGCTCATGGTGGGCGAGAACCGATAGTGATGCACATTGAATACGTCATCCCCCTCCTGCACGAACGTATGGGAAAGCGTCGAGAAAACCTGCGACGTACCGTACCAGGCAAAGCGATTGGTCAAATACGAAAGGCTCGTGCCGAAGCGCGCTTCGTGGGTACGACGGACGATGGAATTGAGACCGTCCGCGCCGACGATCAGGTCAACGTCACCGAGCGCATCGAGCGACTCGATGGTGCGCTCGAACGTCGGCACCACCCCCACCGAGGCCGCACGTGCCTGAAGATGCCTGAGCAGCGCGAGGCGCCCGATCGCCGAGAAACCGATGCCATCGATGACCACCCGCTCGCCGCGATGGAACATCGTGATGTCGCGCCAGGTCTCCATATGCGGCGTGATCGATGCAACCGTCTCCGGGTCGTCGCCCGAAAGAAACTCGAGCGCCTGCTCGGAGAACACCACGCCAAAGCCCCATGTCGCATCCGCCGGTCCTGCTTCATAGACGCGGACGTCTGCATCGGGGCGCTTGCGCTTGAGCAGATACGCGAGATACAGGCCGGCAGGCCCCGCGCCGACAATAGCGATTTTCACAAGCGCGTCCAACCTCGCACGTTACGCTCGCCGCAACCCTCGTTCACTCGAATTTCATATGCTGCGTGAGCTGCCGGAATGCCACGAGCTGCTTTCTCAGGATCGCGTCCTGCTCCTCGGGCGTGGAGCCGATCGGTTCGGCGGCAAGCTCGGTGAGGCGCTTCACTGAATCAGGGTGCTTCGCGGCCGCACTCGCTTCCTTCGAGAGCCGGTTGATGATCTCGCGCGGCGTCTTGCCAGGGGCAAACAAACCGTTCCAACCGTCCGATTCGAGCATTGGAAAGCCGAGTTCACGTGTGGTGGGCACATCCGGCAGTTCCGGAACGCGCTTGGTACCGTACGTGGCGAGTGCGCGAAGCGATCCATTCCTGATTTCCGCGAGCGACGACGAAAGCTGATCGCCACCGACCTGGATTCGGCCCGCGACCAATTCCTGCTTGGCCGGGGCCGCACCTTTGAACGGCACATGGACCATGTCGACCTTTGCCTCGCGCTTGAAGTTCTCGTACATCACATGCCCAAAGGATCCAGGGCCGGTCGATCCATAGGCGTACTGGAGTGACGGATCCTTCTGCAGCAGCGTGGCCAGCTCGCGCAGATTCTTCGCCGGAACGCTCGGATGCGCGGTCGCCATGGTCGGCACGAACACCGAGATCGATACCCCGGCGAAATCCGTTTCGATGTTGTACGGCAGCCGATGCGCGGAAGCGAGCGATCCGATCGGGAACGTCACATTCGCCATGAGAAGCGTATAGCCATCGGGTGCCGACTTGGCCACCGCGTCAGCACCGATCGTGCCGCCACCGCCACCACGATTCTCGACGGTGACCGTCTGGCCGAGCGTTTCGCCCATTCTCGCGGCAATGATCCGCGCAACGATATCGGTGGTGCCACCCGGCGGGAACGGCACGATGATGCGCAGCGGTTTCGAGGGGAAGGCCTGGGCGACGACGGATTGCGCGAAGGGTGCGGAGAGCAGGGTCCCGGCAATCAAGGAAAAAACGATGTGACGTGTATTCATGGGGTGGGGTCTCCTTTAGGGAGGGAGTTTAATGAGGATTTGGGAATTGGGGCGGCCGAGCTGCGATGGGACCGGGGTACAATGTGTACGGATTTACTGGGAGATACACACCATGAGAACCAACATCGTGATCGACGACAAGCTGATGAAGGATACCTTGCGGGCGACCGGACTCAAGACCAAGCGTGAGGTTGTGGAGCTTGGTCTACAGACGTTGCTACGACTTCGCAGACAGGAGAGCATTCGTCAATTCCGTGGGAAGCTGAAATGGCAGGGCGATCTCGACGCGATGAGGACCGACAAGTGATTCTGGTGGACTCCAGCGTATGGATCGACTACTTCCGCGGCACCACGACGCCCCAGACAGACAAGCTCGACTCCCTTCTTGGCAGTGAATCCGTTGCAGCGGGCGATCTCATCCTTACCGAAGTCTTGCAGGGCTTCGTAACCGACAGGGACTTCTACCAGGCGAGAACACTCTTGACTTCGCTTATCGTTGTGGACATTGGCGGGCGGGAGGTATCGATTCAGGCAGCGCGAAACATTCGCGCTCTGCGGGCGCTTGGAGTCACGGTCCGAAAGACGATCGACACACTTATCGCGACGCGGTGCATCGTGAGTCGGCTGACGCTGCTTTATAGCGACATCGACTTCGATCCGTTCGTGGACCACCTTGGTCTTCGCTCGGCGATGGACGGTAACTGACAACCTCTCCCGCCTGCGATCAGGAATCCGCGTGCTTTGCCCAACTTGCCAGCACCCAAATCGCGATGAAGCCCGCTTCTGTGACCATTGCGGCAGCGCGCTTCAGGTGGCGTCGTCGCCAATAGAAACGCCCGCGCCGTTCCGCACGACCGCCGACGGTTTCGTCGGGCGAGCGGTCGAGCTCGCTCGAATCGCCAAGAGCCTCGACGAATCGCTCGCGGGCAACGGCCAGATCGTGATGGTCGCCGGCGAACCCGGTATCGGCAAGACGCGCATCGCCACCCGCATTGCGGCGGAGGCAAAGGCGCGCGGCATGCTCGTGCTCTGGGGACGCTGTAAGGAAGAGCCAGGCGCACCACCGTATTGGCCCTGGTTGCAGGCAATCGACGCGCACGTGCACACGAGCGACGATGCCGCGTTGCACACCGCCCTCGGACGCGGCGCCGCGCATATCGCTGCGATTTCAACGGAGCTCGCCGACCGCTTTCCGAATCTTTCCGTCACCGTGCGGGCGACCGATCCGGATCAGGCGCGCTTCCAGCTTTTCGATGCGCTCACCGCGTTCTGGAAGCGGGTGGCCGGCAACGCCGGTTTGATGATCATTCTCGACAACCTGCACGTCGCCGATACGGCGTCCCTGCGCTTTCTCGAGTTCCTCGCCGCCGAGATCGGCAATGAACGCATCATGCTGCTTGGCACCTATCGCGACATCGAGTTGTCGCGCCGGCATCCGCTGTCAAATTCGCTTGGTGAATTGGCGCGGCACGCGTGGTTGCATCGCTTGCGCCTGGGCGGGCTGACACTCGATGAAACAGCGGAGGTGGTGAAGGCGATCGCTGGAAGCGAGGCACCGCGCGATCTTCTACATGCGATTTTCGAGCAGACGGAGGGCAATCCCCTATTCCTGCAGGAGATGACCCGCTATCTCGCGCATGAGGGGATGATCGAGCGGGATCGCCGCCCGGCGCGTGGACCTGCGTTCGTAGGTCGCATTCCGGAAGGCATCCGCGAAGTCATCGGCACGCGACTCAATCGGCTTTCCGGGACGTGCAATGAAGTGCTTGGCGCCGCCGCCGTGATCGGTCGTGCGTTTCGCTTTGACATGCTGGCGCGGGTGGACGGCGAGCTTGCGGGGGAACAGTGCCTAGCCGCGGTCGAGGAAGCGCAGGCGGCACGTATCGTGGAAGGCGGGCACGAGCCCGGCACCTTTGAATTCACCCACGCGTTGATTCGTGAAACGTTGTATGACGAACTGCCGGCGGTGCACCGCTCCCGGTTGCACCAGCGGATTGCCGCCATGCTCGCGGCGGGCGACGACACGAACGAAATGGCGACCCTCGCTGCGATCGCGCATCACTATTGCGCGGCGCTGCCCGGTGGTGATGCAGCCAAGGCACTCGAATTCGCACAGATGGTGGCTGTGCGGGCCGATGCGCTGTATGCGTATGAAGAAGCGGCGTCGCTGTTTCGCCTTGCACTGCAGGCACTCGATGCGCTGGCGACGCGGGATCCGCTTGCGCGGACCAAGCTGCTCATAGCAATGGGTGGCGCCCTCGTCAAGGCGGCTGAGCACATCGAGGCGCGCGATACTTTTCGGCGGGCTGCGGTAAGCATCTCGTCGCTGGAAGACCCGGCCGCACGAGAACTGTTTGCGCGAGCGGCGATCGGATTCGAGGACGCGAGCTGGCGTCAAGGCGATCCGGGCGACGCGGCCGTGCAATTGCTGAAGACAGCCCTTGAGGTCCTGGGCGTCGGCGACACCATTGAGAAGGCCCGTGTGTTGTCGGCAATGACCCGTGCCCTCATCCTTACCGGACAACTCGAAGGCGCAAACACGGTTAACAATCGCGCGATCAACATGGCGCGGCAACTCCGAGATCCTGCAACGCTATCGACTGCATTGCTCGCAGGATTGGGTACTCGCTGGCAAATCGATCACCTGGAGGCGCGCATCGCGAACGGCCGCGAAGCTTTCCGATTGGCCAACGAAATCGGCGATGATTTGCGCGCGTTGGAAGCAATCAGCTTCTACGCTTTTGATATCCTGGAAAGCGGAGACTTCCCTCTGTATCTCAGCGAATTGGAAGAGGTGCGGCGTCGCGCGGAGGCGCGACGCTCGCCATTCCAGAGCTACGTTGTTACCACCTCAGAGTCGAGCATCGCACTGTTCCAAGGACGCTTCAAGGAGAGCGAACGTCAAGCCGAACGGGCCCTCGCGATGGGCCAACGCCAGATGGGCATCGATACACTGGGCATCTATGGCGTGCAGATGTTCAATATTCGGCGCGAACAGGGTCGTTTGCGCGAAGTCGCACCGGTCGTGAAACAATTCGTCTCGTCGACGCCAACCTCCGCGGCGTGGCACCCGGGGTTGACGCTCATTTACGCCGAGCTCGACATGCGCGACGAGGCCAGCCGCGAATTCAACCTCCTTGCTGCCAACGAATTCAGTGCACTGACGCGCGATGCCCTGTGGATCACATCGATCAGCTACCTCGCCGAAACATGCACCTATCTCAATGACACGGGCCGTGCTGCGGTCCTCTATCGGCACCTGCTCCCCTATCGTGGAAGAAATCTGGTGACGGGATCGAACATTGCCTGCCTCGGTTCCGCCGACCGCCACCTCGGCATGTTGGCCACGACGATGAAACGTTGGGACGATGCAGACGCACACTTCAGCGCCGCGATTGCAATGAATGCTCGAAACGGGGGACTGCCCTGGGTGGCGCATTCGCAGTACGAGCACGCCCGAATGCTGATCACCCGGGATCGAACAGGCGATCGCCAGCGCGCCACGACGCTCGCTGAGCAAGCATCTGAAACCGCCGCAGCCCTCGGGATGGCTCGCCTTGCTGAACAGCTTGCGCAATTGAAGAAAGGACTCGGTGAACCGTCCGGTCCCGCCGCGTTCCCAGCCGGCCTCTCCGCCCGCGAAGTCGAAGTGCTCCGCCTCGTTACGATCGGCCGCAGCAACAAGGA
>JBJXGX010000315.1:0-14502 GCA_046160305.1 Burkholderiales bacterium | reverse complement strand
ATGGAAAAGAAGCTCGGCGTGCGCGTCACCAAGGTGCCGTACGCGGGCTTCGCGCCAACGGTGCAAGGCCTGCTCGCGGGCGAAGTCGACACGGTAACCGTCGCCGCGCCCGATATCGTGCAGCATCACAAGGCCGGTACCGCGCGCATTCTCGGCGTGGCCGCGAACGAGCGCCACTTCCTCGCGCCCGACGTGCCGACTTTCCGCGAGCAGGGCATCGATTTCATCGCCGGCGCCTGGCGTGCACTCGCGGGCCCGAAAGGCCTGCCTGCGGATCGGATTGCGATACTCGAAGAAAAATTCCTCGACGCCTTGCGGGACAAAGACTTTCAGGAACGCGCGAAGAACGCAGGCTTCATCGTTGCTCCGTTGAACCGGGCCGATACAATCAAGCGCCTGACCGACGAGGACAACGGGATGTATCCGATCTTTCTGGAAGCGGGGCTCGTGAAGACGCGCCAGAAGTAGCGTGCTGCGTCTCGCGAAGACGGAAGTTCTTGCCGGCCTCGTCTTCGCGACGGTCGGCCTTGCAGGACTATGGGTCGGGCGCTCGCTCAACGTGGGCTCTGCGAGCGAAATGGGCGAGGGATACTTCCCCTTGCTCATGTGCTGGCTCCTGGTGGGTCTTGGCGCGATCATCGCGACCTTCGGTTGGATCCGGGCTGGCGAGCCGGTTGCGTCAATCGCCTGGAGGTCGGTCGGCTTCGTCACCGCGGCTGTCCTCGGGTTCGCGCTCGTGCTCGAATTCGCGGGTGTGGTTGCGGCGGTGATCGTAGCGGTAGTGCTCGCCAATTTCGCGGGCGAGCCGATGCGGGCCCGCGGTGTAGCGGTCCTTGCCCTGGTGCTCGCGATTGCCGTGCTCGCAATCTTCGTATGGGGACTCGGACTGCCGCTGCGTGCGTTGCCGCGGAGCCCTTGGTAGCGTGGAAGCGGTTCTCGCCAACATTGCACAAGGACTCCTCGTTGCGCTGACGCCGACGAATCTGCTGCTCTGCCTGATCGGCTGTCTGCTCGGCACATTGATCGGCGTGCTGCCCGGCATCGGCCCCACGGCAACGGTTGCCATGTTGATGCCGATCACCTTTTGGCTGCCACCGACCGGCGCGCTGATCATGCTGGCGGGGGTCTTCTACGGCTCGCAGTATGGCGGTTCGACCACTGCGATTCTCGTCAACCTGCCCGGCGAATCATCCTCCGTCGTCACATGCATCGACGGCTACGCGATGGCCCAACAGGGGCGCGCGGGCGCTGCGCTCGCGATCGCCGCGTTGGCCTCGTTGTTCGCCGGAACGATCACTACGTTCGTTATCGCCTTCGCGGGTCCTGCGATCGCTGGCATCGCGCTCCTTTTCCAGTCGACCGACTATGTGAGCGTGATGATTCTCGGCCTGGTGGCCGCGGTCGTACTTGCACAAGGACCGCTGCTCAATGCGATCGCAATGATTATCCTCGGCGTGTTCCTCGGCCTGGTCGGCACCGACGTCACCACGAGCGAGCAGCGCTTCACCCTCGGAATCCAGGATCTCTATGACGGCATCGGCTTCGTGCCGGTGGCGATGGGCATGTTCGGCATCGCGGAGATCATGCTCAACCTGGAAGCGCGGGCGGGCGGCGCAATCGTGACCAAGCTGCGTGATCGGCTCTGGCCAAGCAAAGACGACTTCCGCAAAGCAACGCCGGCCGCAGCGCGCGGCACGTTGCTCGGCATTTTTCTTGGCATGCTGCCGGGTGGGGGTTCGACGATTCCCTCGTTCGCCGCCTACAGTCTCGAGAAGAAAATCGCAAAGGATCCATCGCGCTTTGGAAAAGGCGCGGTTGAAGGCGTGGCGGCGCCCGAAGCCGCGAACAACGCCGGTGCGCAGGCCGGATTCATCCCGATGCTCTCGCTTGGCATCCCGCCCAACGCGATCATGGCGCTCATGATCGGCGCAATGATGATTCACGGCATCCAGCCCGGCCCGCAGGTGATCGAGAAACAGCCGGAGCTCTTCTGAGGGTTGGTCGCGAGCATGTGGATTGGCAATGCGATGCTCGTGATCCTGAACCTGCCGCTCATCTGGATCTGGGTGCGGCTCTTGCAGATCCCGTATCGCTTCCTGTATCCGGCGATCATCATCTTCTGCTGCATCGGCGTCTACAGCTTGAAGAACAGCATGATGGAAGTCGTCTTCATGGCGGTGTTCGGCGTGGTGGGCTACGTGTTGCGCAAACTGAAATGCGAGCCCGCCCCGCTGCTGCTTGGATTTATTCTCGGCCCAATGCTCGAGGAGAATTTCCGGCGCTCGATGACGATATCAGGCGGTGATCTGTCAGTGTTCGTCACGCGTCCGATCAGCGCTGGATTTCTCGCCGCGTCCGCGCTGCTTCTTGTCGCGGTGCTGGTGCCGGCTGTGCGCAAGCGTCGCGAAGCGGGATTTCCGGAGGCGTGATCGCGCAACACACCGTATGCAATTACTCCGCCTTGATCCCTGCTTCCGCAACGACCTTCTTCCACCGAGCTAGTTCTCTTTTCATCAGCACGCCCAATTCGTCTGGTGTGCCGGGCATGGGCAAGATGCCTTGACTACGGTTGAAATCCTTGACGATCGGCGACTCCATCGTGGCCATCAGTTCCTGATTGACGCGGTTGATGATCTCGCGCGGTGTCTTCGCCGGGGCGAACACCGCCATCCATTGATCGATGTCCATGTCGTCGATGTTCTCCTCGCGGAAGGTCGGCACGTTCGGCGCCAATTCGATGCGTTTCTCCGCGAGAATCGCAAGGATCTTCAGCTTGCCGCCTTTCGCCGGAGCCATCGCGCCAACCAAAGGGAAGAATGCCGCGCCGATCTCCCCACCCAGCAATCCCGCGACCATTCCGGCGGTGCCCTTGTACGGCACGTGCACGATATCGACTTTCTCCTGCCGCTTGAGCAGTTCAAGGATGAGGTGATGCGGCGTGCCGATGCCCGGGGTGCCGAAATTCGCGTGTCCCGGGCGACTTCTCGCGAGTGCCACATACTCCCGGGCTGATGTTGCCGGGTTGGAAGGATGCGCAACGAGCGCAAGCGTCGCCTTCGCCAACGTTCCGATCGGCGCGAAATCGGTATCCGGATCGAATGGAAGATCCTTGTTGAATGCGGGGGTCATCGAGAACAACAGCGCCGTCATCATGAGCGTGTGCCCGTCGGGCGCGGCTTTAGCGACTTGCGCAGCGCCGATATTGCCGCTTGCGCCGGGCCGGTTGTCGACGATCACCGGTTGACCGAGGCGCTGCGAGAGCAACGGCGAGAGATGTCGTGCCAGCACATCGGGGGTGGTACCCGCCGACGTCGTGACGACAAGTGTGATCGGCCGGGTCGGATACGTTTGCGCCATCGCGATTCCTGCCGCGAGCAGCATGGACACGGCGACCACCAGGCGATCTGTTTGCATCGAAGCCTCCTCGTTGCCACAATGATTTTTTCTACTACGCGGCCTGGCTCCATTGGCTTACCGGGTCATAGCCGTAAATCCATTTGTATATCGCGGGCGTCGTCGAACCGAACCGGCTGAGGTAGACCCACTCACGATACAGTTTGTCCCATATCGACGATTGCTTCTTGAAGCGGACTTCGAGTTGTGACATGGCCTGTATGCGCGCTGCGCGAGGTTTTCGAATCGCCTCGTAGCGTTCGAGGCCGGTTGCAGGATCATCGCGAAAGTGCGCCAGCCAGCGTGCGAGGATGTAGCTATCTTCGAACGCCATGCAGGCACCCTGCCCCCACGTGGCCAGCATGGCATGCGCGGAATCGCCCAACAACGCGACGCGGCCGCGGGTCCATTCGGCCGCGGGCTCGCCGGTGAACTGACCCCATTTGAATACCTCCTTCGCACTCCCAAGCAGCTTCGCAAGGTTGGGGCCGACGTCGCCGAACGAAGTCAGCATCTCTTCACGCGTGCTCGGTTCAGACCAGGATTCGGAGGTCCATTCCGGCTGCCGCATCACCGCGAGAATGTTGATGTACTTGCCTTGGCGGACGAAATAGCTGATGACAAAACGGTTGTGATCCGTGCCGGTCCAATGATTCACGCAACGGTCGTGAATATCCGCAGGCAACGCCTCGACCGGAATCAGCGAGCGCCAGCACATGGTTCCCGCGTAACGGGCGCCCGCGCCACCGAACACATGCTTGCGGACCGCCGAGTGGATGCCATCGGCACCGATCACTACGTCTGCCTCGGCGCTCGTGCCATCGTCGAACGCAATCGTCGCGGAGTGATCGCTCGACTCGACGCCTGCGCAACGCTTGTTCAAATGGATGTTCGATGCGGGCACCGCTTCGCATAGCAGGCGATGGAGATCGCCGCGATGCATGATGTAGTAGTTTGAACCATAGCGGCTGATCGATTGGTCGAGCGGCAGGATTCGCGCGGCGACACCGCTCGTCCAGTTGCGCCACGCATGGCCTTCGGGCTCGAAGCTCACTTCATGCAGGCGGGGCTTCAAGCCGAGCGCATCGAAAACCTTGACCGCATTGGCGCTTAGATTGATGCCGGCGCCGAACGCACCGAGCTGGGCGGCCTGTTCGTAGACATCCACTTCAAAGTGTTGCTGCCTGAGCGCGACTGCCGCGGCCAAGCCGCCGAGTCCGGCTCCAACGATGGCAATGCGTTTCGCGGCGGTCATCCGGATCCCGACGATCGATCAAACGAAGCGGACGATTGTATAGCGAGTGCTCGCGCGGGGTCGGTGGATCCGTTGACGCTTACGCTGCGCCTGCCAAGAGACTGTCGCACCTCGACGCCACGCCGGCCGCATAGGCGATCGCCGCTATCGCCTACGTCGCGTGCGCTCAGGTCAAGCACGATTTTCGTGGGCGCCGGCAATCTCATTGAATAGTTGCGCCAACGAATCCGGCATTGTGATGTGCGGATTGTGGCTTGCATCGAGCTCGTGGTATCGCCAACCGGGTTCGCTCTTCGCGCGATCGGCGAATTGCCTGAACACGTCGCCAGGGCCGTTCTTCCTGCAGTAGATATAAGTGCGCGACAACTGGTCGACCGCGCCGGTGAGGCGGACCGGCTGGGTGAACGTCTTGACCGGCTGCATCATTCGCCGCGGCATCGCCCAAGCAAGATCTTCCGCCGATGTATCGGGGGGCATCGGATTGGCGGGAACGCGCCAGCCGTCGCCCGACTCGCGGACGCCCGTCAACATGCGCGCACGTGATTCTTCGGCTTGCAGCTCGAAGAGTGATTGTCCATTGCGCGGTACGAACGCATCCAGATACACGAGCTTCGCGATGCTCGGTGCGCACCGGTCGGCGACACCGGTGGCCACCATGCCGCCATAGCTGTGGCCGACCAGGATCACATCACGAAGGCCCTCGAAGTCGAGCACACGCACGATGTCTTCGATATGCGTCTCGAGATCGATGACCGCGCTTGCCAGATGCGATCGCTCACCCATGCCGGTATACGTTGGCGTGAACAGCTCGTGGCCACGCTCGCGCATGCGGGGGCGCATTTTTTTCCACGCCCAGCCAGCCGACCAGGCGCCGTGCGCAACAATGAAAGTGGCCATAGCCTCTCCCCAGTGCCGGCTCCAACAAACGAACCGTATGGGGAGTGTAAGGAATTTCCAGGGTCGCTACCGTTCGACCATGAAAGGGGCCGTGTGCGGTCGTGGCCCGGACTAGAACGCTTTGCCGTTGACGAGCATCTTGCCCTGGCTGAAGTTGACCTTGCCGGCGACAAATTCGCCTTCTTGCGAGATCCATCCCTTCTCCACCGCGGTGTTCAGCATCGATGACAGCGCCGCGGGTTGCATGCCGGTTTGCATCACTTGGCCGGGCATGGCGGATAGCATGTTCTCGATCCAGGCGACCGGCAGTTTGGCCGCGGCCTTGAACTCGACCCTTCGCATCAGGATGGGCATCAGGCTGGCGGGCTGAATGTCCTTGATATCCTCTGCCGTCACGCCGTCGATGCCGACCGAGTAGGAGATCGACGCTTCCTTTCCCGCGTACGCAACGCGCAGCATGTCCAGCCCATACACCGGATTGTGCAGGAGCAACTGCATCAACGCCTGGCTCATGGCCTGCGACATTGCAGGGATCGCATTCGGATCGCCCATCGTTTCGCAATTGAATGTGTTCTTGGCGAGGTCCCGCATGATCCGCGTCAAGGTGGGGCGGTGCAGGCGCTTCATCGATGCCTGCATTTCGAACTAGTCCAATTTCACATCATTGAATTTTGCCGAGCCCTCGAATCGGGTCGACGAGAACAATAGGTCTTGCTCAACCGTGGTGTCCGACGTAATCCGTAACGGATCCATGCTCAGCCTATACGTCTGTCCGGATGGCGATGGGAACGAGAATTCGGCCAAGTCGATGGTGATGTCCGATTTGCCCGGCGATACCCATAATGCATCGATCATGAGTTCGCCCTCGCCGTGCACTTTAATATGGCCGAATCTCGCTATTGATGATCACTGCGCCGACAACATTCCACATGGGAAGCGGACCGTGACGGATGTCTTCCTTCAGCACGATCGACAGCGGTGATTTTCCGCGCGCATCGGCGCAGCCGAACTCGAGCGTGGTCATTCGGGTAGAGCTCAGCACACGTTTGATATGCTCGATCTTGGCGACCCGCATGAAGGAGGTTTGCGCCGCGATCTTGTGGGTGGCGTCATCCAGACGTTGGTGTGTGATGTTGCCCAGATAAATGGCTCCACCGGCGATCCCACCCGCGGCTGCGAGAACGGTAACGCCGGCCCCCAGAATGATTTTCATCACGGTCGATTTCCTTCAGCGGTACTTCGGTTGCAGAGCGAGGCGATGCTGGAATTCCCGAATGGGGCATGCACCGCCAATCATGGATTCTGTCGACAGATCGAGCCGGATACTGAAGGTCGCGCAGAAGGTTTCCGTGTCGCCCGTCCAGGCGAAGGGAATCTCTACGCGCGGGATCGCATGCTTGACGGCGCTCGGCGCACAAATACGCGCCTGCTGACCGGAGTGTCGGATCTTGCAGTGCGGTAGAGTGGCCCACCTTTCATTGCTCGATGACCGAGGCGAAAGGGGTCGAATGGGACCGAATGAGGCCTTGACCTTCCAGAATGCTCGTTGCCACCCTGCTCCCGACCTCCGGCACCCGCGTCAAGCTCGCGGCACTGCCCCCACTTGCGCTCTACATTCACCTACCCTGGTGCGTCCGCAAATGCCCGTATTGCGATTTCAATTCGCATGCGCTGAAGCCCGACCCAGCGATCGCCCCTCCCCCTGCCCCCCTCCCGCGAAGGGAGAGGGAATTATCAGCGGACA
Source organism: Burkholderiales bacterium (assembly GCA_046160305.1). Taxonomy (GTDB): domain Bacteria; phylum Pseudomonadota; class Gammaproteobacteria; order Burkholderiales; family SG8-39; genus SHXR01. The sequence continues at coordinate 7,213 of JBJXGX010000315.1, read as the reverse complement.
TCGAACGGGCCTACATCAATGCACTCATTGCCGATCTTGAACAGGCGTTGCCGCTGGTATGGGGCAGGCGGGTGCAGACGATCTTTTTTGGCGGTGGCACACCGAGCCTGTTTTCCGCGACCGGCATCGATGCGATTCTTGCGGCGGTGCGCGCGCGCCTGCCGGTGAATGCGGATGCCGAGATCACGCTCGAGGCGAATCCCGGTACATTCGAGTCGAACAAGTTTCGCGCGTTTCGCGATTCCGGGATCAACCGCCTTTCGATCGGGGTTCAAAGCTTCAATCCGCGCCATCTGCAGGCGCTCGGGCGCATCCACGACGCAACGGAGGCGCAGCGCGCGATCGAAATCGCACACGAGCATTTCGACAACTTCAATATCGATCTGATGTATGCGCTGCCGGCGCAATCGCTCGATGAAGCCGAGGCAGACATCGCTCGCGCCCTTGCGGCAAACGCACCGCACATGTCGTTCTATCACCTCACGATCGAGCCCAATACCGTGTTCGCGAAGTACCCGCCGCAGGTGCCCGATGAAGATGCTGCGGCGGAGATCCATGAGCATGTCGAAGCGCGGCTCGTTGCGGCGGGCTATGTCCACTACGAAACGTCGGCCTATGCCCGACCGGGACGTGAATCACGCCACAACGTCAACTACTGGCGCTTCGGCGACTACCTGGGCATCGGGGCCGGCGCGCATTCCAAGATTTCGTTTGCCGATCGCATCACCCGTGAAGCCCGCACCCGCAGCCCGGCCGAATACATGGAGCGTGTGGCCGCGGGCACGCACGTCGTCGATCGCAAAAACGTCCCCGTTGCCGAGTTGCCGTTCGAATTCGCGATGAATGCGCTGCGACTGGCGAATGGTTTTGCGATCAGCGAATTCACCGAACGCACCGGCCTGCAGATTTCCGCCGCCTCGAGAGCGTTGCTCGAAGCCGAAGCAAAAGGACTCATCACACGCGATCATCTGCACATTCGGCCGACCGAGCGCGGGCGGCATTTTCTAAACGATCTACTACAACTGTTCTTAGGGGATTAAGCCGATGAAGCGCCGCTTGAAGCCGGTCAAGGCGTTGACATTCGATGTCTTTGGAACGGTCGTCGACTGGCGCGGATCGATCATCCGCGAAGCCGCCGCACTCGCCGCGAAGAAGAAACTGAAGCTCGATGCCGCTGCATTCGCCGATGCATGGCGGGCCGGCTATCAGCCTGCGATGCACCGCGTGCGCACGGGCGAGTTGCCCTGGACCCGTATCGATGATCTGCATCGCATGATTCTCGATGCGCTCATTCCGCGATTCGGCCTCGATGCGCTTTCGGAAGCCGAACGCACGCACTTGAATTGCGTCTGGCATCGCTTGAAGCCATGGCCCGATGCGGTGCGCGGCCTTCGCAGGTTGAAGAAACGCCTGATCATTTGCACCCTGTCGAACGGCAATGTCGCGCTGCTCACCAATATGGCCAAAGCAGGTGGCCTGCCTTGGGACTGCGTGCTCTCGGCTGAAATCTTCGCGCACTACAAACCCGATCCTGAAACGTATCTGGGCGCGGCCAACATTCTCGGACTCCAACCGCGTGAGGTGATGATGGTGGCCGCGCACAAGAACGATCTGGATGCCGCCGCGAAGTGCGGCTTGGCGACCGGCTTTGTGACCCGGCCCAACGAATTTGGCATGTCGACGAAACCGGACCTTAAGTTCGAGCGACGCTTCCAAGTGAACGCGACGGATTTTCTGGATCTGGCGGATCAGTTGGGGCTCTGATGCGAATGGCTCAACGATCGGCGAGAGACCACACAACACTGATCCCAATCATGTCCGCACCGATCGCCTTCTACTTCGACTTCATCTCCCCGTACGCCTACTTCGGAGCAACGCAGATCGAATCGATCGCCGCGCGCTACGGTCGCGCGGTCGATTGGCGTCCGGTGCTGCTCGGCATCACCGTGCTTAAGATCATGGGCATGAAGCCTTTACCGGACACGCCGCTGAAGGGTCCCTACCTGCACGAAGATGCGCCGCGCATGGCCCGGCTCTTCGGCGTGCCCTTCCGGCATCATGGCCTGAAAGGGATCAACTCGGTCGCGGCCATGCGCGCGTTCCTGTGGCTCAAAGCGCAGGATCCAACGCTTGCGAGGCGTTACGCGGATCGCGTCTTCGCGCGCCTGTGGGTGCAAGGCAAGGACATTACCGCAGTGGAAGCCTGCGCGGAGGAGGCGGTGGCGCTCGACGTCGATACGCATGCGCTGATCGCAGCGATCTCGACCGATGCAATCAAGGAAAGGCTCAAGACCGCGGTGGACGAGGCCGTCGCGGAAGGCGTGTTCGGTGTGCCTTTCTTTATTGTCGATGGCCAGAAGATCTGGGGCGGCGATCGGCTGTGGATGCTGGAACATTGGTTGCGTCACCGAACCTGGGATCGCGCGCTCACCGGATTTTCGCCTTCCGACACGCCGCCCGGCGCGCCTTGACACAACCGGCGCCCTTCACTACATTGGCCCACGCCCTGTCAGGCGCGGAGATAATCGGCCGCGTCGCGGCCGCAATCGCGCGAAGCATTCGCGCAGGAGAGAGACACCATGTCATGCACACGTTCACGCATCGGCTCGCTCGTCGGCAAGGCGGCCGTTGCGGTCGCACTCACATCGGGCACCGTATTCGCACAGGTCGAGATCAAATTCGCCGATGCGCTGCCCAAGACATTCAGCTACTACGGCGCGATGCACGAATTCAAGAAAGTCGCCGATGAAGCAGGCAAAGGCAAGCTGACGATACGGCTCTTTCCGGAAGGCGTGCTGGGCGATCAGAAAGCGCTGATGGAAGCCGCCAAGGTCGGATCGCTCGATATTGCCGTCATCGCCTCACAAGTGAGCCAGCAGCTCGTTCCCGAGCACGGCATCTTCGGTCTGCCGTTCGTGTGGCTCAAGCACGACGATTACCTGAAATTCCTACAGGGCCCGATCGTTGCCGAGCTAGGCAAGAAAATGGAAGCGCACGGCTTCAAGGTGCTGACATTCGCCGACGGCGGCGTCCTGGCCGTTATGAACAGCAAGCGACCGGTGCGCACACCCGATGACATGAAGGGATTGAAACTGCGCGTGATGCAAGATCCCATGCAGGTCGACATGATCAGGGCGATGGGTGCTATTCCGGTGCCGATGGGAACAGCAGAGGTCTATACCGCCATCCAACAAGGTCAGATCGATGGCAACGCCACCGGCCCGCAGCTTCTCTGGGCGCTGAAGAATCATGAGGTGGCCAAGCACCTCACGTTCACCCGCCACGGTCGTGCTGCCGCGGTGGTGGTGATGAATCTCAAAAAATGGAATTCGTTGTCGGCCGACCAGAAAGCGGCAATCGACGAGGGCGCGAATGCCTTCTTCAAGACCGATGCCGCGTACTTCGTTTCCAACCCCGGCACGAGCAATGACGACACCGTGACGACGCTGCGAACCGCCGGTGCCATCGTCACCGAGCCTGACGTCGAAGCGTTCCGCCGGGCAACGCTGCCGGTCGTGCAGGCATTCAAGGCCAGAGTGAAGTCGCCGCTCGTTGATCAGGCGCTAAAAGACGCCGGCTACCAATAAGCCACGGCGATTCCTGGTGAGGGCTTGACGATGAATGCTGGCGCGGAACCTTCGGCCGCCGCAAGCGGTGCACTCGGGCGCGCGTTGGGCGCGGTAGAAGCCATATTACGCGTGGTGGTCGGCGTTCTCGTGGTCATGATTGTCGTGCTGGTGGGCGCCCAGGTCGTGTTCCGATATTTTTTGAAGGAACCGATTGTCTGGTCCGAAGAATTCACCACGCTTTGCTATCAGTGGGTGTCGTACCTCGGCGCGGCGTTGGCGGTGCGCTACCGCGCGCACTTCGGCGTCGATTTCGTGGCGCGACATCTCGAGCGCTGGTCAACCATCCTGACGTGGATCGGACATTTCGTCGTGTGGTTGATCGCGCTCTTCATGATCGTGTATGGCTTGCGCATCGTTGAATCGTCCTGGGCACAGATGTATCCGACACTCGGGTTCAGCGTCGGCACGGGTTACGCGATCCTGCCGATTGCCGGTGTGTTGTTCATCCTGATGGATATTGCCGTGATGCGTGAGCGGCGGGCGAGCGTAGACAAATGATCATTCTCATCGTTCTTTTCGTCGCGGCCCTGGCGCTCGGTGTCCCGGTCGCCTTCAGCATGGCGGTGGCGACGATCGGCGGATTCATCGCGCTCGATATCCCGCTCGAGACCATCGCGCAAAAAATGCTCGCCGGCATCGAGCCGTTCCCCTTCGTCGCGATTCCGCTATTCATTCTCGCCGGCGGCCTCATGGAAACAGGCGGCATCTCGCGCCGCCTGGTCGCCTTCGCGACCGCGCTCGTAGGCCACATACGCGGTGGGCTCGGCGTCGTTGTGGTCGTATCCGAATTGCTGTTCTCCGGGATCTCGGGGTCCTCCGTTGCCGATGCATCGGCGATCGGCTCGATCCTGATCCCCTCGCTCGTGCGGGCCGGTTATCCGCCGGAACGCGCGGCGGCGATCGTGGCAGCCGCATCCGGAATGGGTATCCTGATTCCGCCGTGTCTGGTGATGGTCATTCTCGGCGCGATGTCGGGGCTCTCGATCTCGGCACTCTTCATGGCCGGCTTCCTGCCCGGCATTCTGATGGCGCTCACCCTCATCATCGTCATCCACATCCAGGCGCGGCGCGGCACATTGCCGGGCACCCATGGCAAGTTCGTTTGGAGCCGCCTGCGTGTATCGATCAAGGAAGCCGTGCTGCCGCTTGGCATGCCGGTGGTGCTGTTCGGCGGCATTCTCGGTGGCGTAACCACTGCGACCGAAGCGGCGGTTCTCGCCATTCTCTACGCGCTGGTGCTCGATCTGTTCGTGTATCGCGAGATGAAGCGCAAGGACATCCAGCGGATCATTATCCAGACCGGCATCACGACCGGCGCAGTGTCGATGCTCGCCGGGATCGCGACCGCGATGTCGTGGGTATTCGCCACCCTGGCGGTTCCGCAAGCGATCGCGGGAATCTTCACGCAAATCACGAGCTCGCCCTTCCTTCTGCTCGCGATGGTCGCGATCGCGTTGATCATCTTCTCCAGCATTCTCGATGGCCTGCCCGCGCTCATCATTTTCTTTCCCATCTTCTCGGCGACGGTTGCGAAAGTGGGCGTGGATCCGCTTCACTTCGGATTGCTGAGTGTTGCCGCGGTGGGCATCGGGCTCGTCTTGCCGCCGGTCGGACTTTTGCTTGTGGTGGTCTGTCAGATCGGCGGCGTCACCCTGAGCGCGGCCACGCGGCCGATGATTCCGTACATCGCGATCCTCGTCGCGACCTTGCTCGCGATTGCGTATGTGCCGTGGGTGGTGCTGATATTGCCTCGATTGCTGCTTTGAGTAGCGTATAGATTTCTAGTACGGATTTCTAATTCTTGAACCACAAGGGACGCAGAGGACTCAGGGGCAGGGCGAAGGGAATGGGCGCTTGGCGTTTCCCCTATTCACGTTTCTCGTTTCCCTGTTTTTCTGCGTCCCCTGTGGTTCAATTCGTAATCGCGACCCCATCAAGGAGCCCCCATGCCAGCCACCGAACCCTCCAAGCTGATCATGTCGGGGCATGCCTCGGCACTCAAGCCGACACCGCTCTCCGAATTTCCGGAGCGATTGCAAGGCGTCGTCGGCGGTGCGATGGCGCGCGCGAAAGCGGCCCTCGCCGATAGGTTCAAGGGCACGACGACCGATGGCACGACGGTCCCGGGACTATTCCCACTCTCGAAGACCGGCGTCTCGGTCCAGCCCGTTATCGATGCGGCAATTGCATTCGCGGCCTCGCTCGCCGACGACCAGAGAAAAGACGTCTTCTTTCCGGTCGAGAGCGATGCGTGGCGCTCGTGGCACAACATGCATATCTTTCTCTTTCGCCACGGCGTATGTCTCATCGACATGAACGAGACACAACGACAAGCCGCGCTCGCGCTGGTGCGCGCCACGTTGAGTGCAGCCGGATTCGAGGGCGCTCGCAATGTCATGAAATTGAACGAGCATGTCAGCGAGCTCACCGGCCGCTCGGAAGAATATGGCGAGTGGTATTACTGGATGAGCGTATTCGGCACGCCGTCCGAGGCCGAACCGTGGGGCTGGCAGATCGATGGACATCATCTGTCAATCAACTGCTTCGTGCTCGGTGACCAGATCGTGCTGACGCCTGATTTTCAGGGGTCGGAGCCGGTGCATGCCCACTCGGGCAAGTACGCCGGCACGCACGCGTTTCAGGATGAAGAGGCGAAGGGCTATCGTCTGATGCAATCGCTCTCCTCGGACCAACGCACGAAAGCAACGATCGGCACGACCATTCCACGCGAAGTGATCACCATCGCGCAAGTTGACAATGCGGTGCTGCCCTTTGCTGGCATCCCGTATCGAGAACTCACGGCGCATCAGCAAGCACTCATGCTCGATGTGATCGCCACCTACACCAATCGGATCCGTCCGGGGCACGCCGAGATCCGCCTCGATGAGGTGAAGCAGCATCTCGATGAAACGTACTTCGGCTGGATCGGGGCGTGCGAGGAATCGAGCCCGTTCTACTATCGGATCCAAAGTCCGGTGATCCTGATCGAGTTCGATCACCTGCCCGGCATCGTGTGGGACAACAAGGAACCCACGCGTCGGCACATTCATACGGTGGTCCGCACGCCGAACGGGAACGACTACGGTCGCGATCTTCTACGCCAGCATTACGAGGAACATGATCACTCGCATCCGCATACGCCGCATCGGCGGGGACACGAGTAAGACGAGTGTGAGGTTGATCCGCATATAATTTGCACGCGCTCGAGAGCCCCTCGCCCCACGGCGGGAGAGGGGTTGGGGGTGAGACGAGGGTTTCGGGAAGCATGCTTCCCGCTCGTCGAACGGCAGCCCGATGCAACGGGCTGCGCGCCCTGCAAGCGAGGGGCGCGTCACCTTCGCTGGATGTCCTCCTGTCGCCTGCGCCGAAATAGCGGTCGAAGCGAGATTGCTGTTCTCGTGCTCCGGTAGATGGCCGAGCGCGGTGTCACCGACGAGTGAAGGTAAATGGAGTCAGCGTTATTTTTCCGCGACGAACGTTTCGTATTCGAAGGGAAATGTACGCACTGGCGGTCATGGCGCTCGGTTACGGCGCAGACGCCTCGAAATGCGGCTACGACCGCGCCGATCGGCTGACTGCGATCA
>JBJXGX010000314.1:0-28659 GCA_046160305.1 Burkholderiales bacterium | reverse complement strand
CGTTGATCGTTGATCGTTGATCGTTGATCGTTGATCGTTGATGGTTGATCGTTGATCGTTGATCGTTGATCGTTGATCGTTGATCGTTGATCGTTGATCGTTGATCGTTGATCGTTGATCGTTGATCGTTGATCGTTGATCGAAAACAGGCTACTTCTTTTCAGCCGAACGATCGCTTTTCTCGGCGCTCTTGGTTTCTTTTTTTGCGGATTCACCCGTTCGCTTGGTGTCGCCGCCCTTGGTCGCCCGCGATGTCCCGACAGCAATTTCCCCCTTGATTCCTTCGAATAACGAATTGCCGATACCCGGGACCTGCTTTACATCTTCGATCGCTTTGAACAGTCCGTTCTTGGCGCGATAGTCGACGATCGCTTTCGCCTTCACCGGACCGATCCCTTTCAGCTTGTCGAGCTCATCCGCAGTCGCGGTATTGATATCCACCGCGGCCAATGCGAATCGCATCGTGAGCAACAGTACGGCTATGACAGTCAGCAGCTTCTTCCACATGGTTAGGTCCTCGTTGAATTGAATTGCGATGCGCCGAGACGCAGTCCTGCCGCGCCGGGAGACAAACCCGGGCGGGTCAATGCACGCCGCACGCATCCATAACGCGTCGCGCGTCGTTCGGCTGACTGAAGCACCGACGGGAACTTCCCGGATAGACGACGCGCTGCGCGCTCCCCGCTTTTCGAGAAATTGAGAGTCGCTGAATTGCCCGGGGCGAATTACCGGGAGGACGTCCTAGAGCCCTTTGCCCCAGTTCGCGATCCGGTCAGCGACTTCGGTGACCAAACCTGGCTGTCCGGCCAGATAGTGGTTGCCACCTTTGATCGCATGACGCTCGACCCGTCCCTTCGAGGCAGCCGCCCACAATGCATTCGTGGATGGAAGCACCGAGGCGTCGGCCGTGTATTCCAACAGCAACACCGGCACATGGGTGCGCGCGAGGTTGTCCGGACCATCCGCCTGGGACATCGCCGACCACTGCGAGAGGTACGCGGTCAGGGTCGTGTAACGGCCGACGCTGTTGGCGGCGTAATTCACCATGCGTGCATCGCCCCAAATCGTGCCGACTTCCCGGTCGTTCGGGTCGATCGAAAGATCCAGATGCCGCGGATCGGCGCAGGTACGGTAGATGATGAACGCCTGATCACGTGGACCGTTCTCGATCGATCGCAACTGCCTGAGCCGCGCAATTGCCCAGGCATCGAGCCGTGCACGGCGCGCAAATTGCGCTGCACGGTAACTGGCAAGCCAGTCCGTCTTGAATGGCGGACCGTTCTTCGGATTGAACATGTCCAGCGCGGGATCGGCCGATAGGGAATCGGATTCATCGACCACCGATGGATCGAGCCACTCGGCGATCAACCGCGACCGACCCGAATGTGCCGCCGCGAGCACGATGCCATCGACGGGCGGCAATTCATCGGCGCTGAGATCGATCGGATCGCCGGCCGGCGTGCGTGTCGCGGTCAACCGCTCGGCCTGCGCCTGATAGTACGAAGCCAATGCGGCGCCCCCGGAATTTCCGATCAGGACAATCTTCTTGTAGCCTTCCTGCCGCAGCCACTTCACGCCCGCGCCAAGGTCTTGGATAACGCGCTCCATGATGAGCTGACTATCGTTGTTCACATAGCGCGAGTTGAGACCCATGCAGGTCACGCCGCGCTCACGGAGCGGTGCGATCAGATAGTGCCCCATGAAGTTGGATGCGGGATGCATGACGATCGTGGCGATACGCCGGTCATCGGCGCGTTCAATCGCACCCCAGACGCGCGGATGAAGCATTGCGAGACCGGATTGGCTTTCCATTGCCGCGCCGGGACGCACATCGATGGCGACCAGCTCGCGCTCTGAGGTACTCATCGGGACCACCTCTTTTCAAACAACGATACGAAGAGACGACTCGCTCACCGCGCGGATACCGCGAGCGGAGCGAGTAGATCGTAGAAGTTGGCCTTGCCTTCGAAGCCGACACCGGGAAGCGAGGGCATCCGGACTTGGCCATCAATTATCCGCGTGCCATCCCAGAATCCGCCATACGGCAGGCTCGAATCGGCGGCGGCTTCATGACCGCCAATGGCAAGCCCCGCGACAACATGCGCCGCGAAGAGATGGCCTGCGTGCGGCCAGAAGCGCTTGCGTGACCAACCGGCCGCCTCGAACCCACCCACTGCACGCAGATACTCACAGATGCCGTACGACAGCGACACGTCGAGCTGAATGCGGTCTCGGTCAGCGCGGATCCCGCCGTAGCGCAACAGATTGCGCGCATCGTCCCAGGAAAAAAGATTCTCGCCCGTCGCGACCGGCGTGTCGCAGAGCTTGATGAAGCTTGCCAGCAACGAATAATCGAGCGGCGCAACCGGTTCCTCGATCCACGCGAGCTTGTGCGGTTCGACGTGATGCAGCCAATCCCCGACGATATCGGGTTCCAGACCACCGTTGAGGTCGACTGCCAGGCGATCGCCTGCGCCAACGATCTTCAGGGCCGCCTCGATCCGCGCGCAGTCGTCGGCCGTCCGCGTACCGCCGAGCTTGATCTTGATGCGCTGGAAGCCTGCGTCCACGGCGCGGCGCACTTCGTCCTGAAAATCGTTCAGCCCCGCACCGGGCCGGAAGTGCCCGCACGTTCCGTATACCTGTATGCAATCACTCGCGTCCCGACGCGCGTAGCGATCCGCAAGTGAACGCCAGAGCGGCTTGCCTTCGAGCTTGGCCCGAAGATCCCAAAGCGCCGCATCGAGCAGACCGACGGCACCGGACCGCTCGCCGTGTCCACCGTCTTTTTCATTGGCCATCACGATGCGATAGCAACGGTCCGGATCGACAATGCCCTGCGCATCGAGCAATGCATCGGGAGCGGCGGCAAGCAGACGTGGCAGGAACCGCTCCTTCAACAGTGCTCCCGTTCCGTAACGTCCGATCGAGTCGAACGCATAGCCGATGACAGGCTTTCCATCCCTACGACGATCGGTGATGATGGCCACGCCCGAGGCGGTCATCGAGTCGAAGCGGATCGACGCGTTCGCCATGGCTGCGCCGATCGGCATCGTTGCTGCGCGAATCGCGATGATTTTCATGGGGCGTTCTGGGCGATGCCGGACGGGAGCGTCACCGGACTTTACCCAAACCGCGCAAGACGCGCTCCGGCGTGAACGGCTGATCGGTCAGCACACAATTGAATGGAGAGAGCGCGTCATTCACCGCGTTGGCCACGGCGGCCCCCGCGCCGATCGTGCCTGCCTCGCCGACACCTTTCCCGCCCATCAAGGTGCCGGGGACCGGTGTCTCGATATGCGCGACCACGATATCGGGCATCTCGAAGGCCATCGGTACCAGATAGTCGATCATGCTCGCATTCGTGAGCTGCCCGCGCTCGTCATAGCGCAGTTCCTCAAGGAGCGCCGCGCCGATGCCCTGCACGATGCCGCCGCGGAGTTGCTCATCCACCAGTTGCGGGTTGATGATCCGACCACAGTCTTCGACGATCCAATGTTTTAGCAGGCGAATAAATCCGGTCTCGATATCAATCGATAGCAGACTCGCCTGCACGCCATTTGCAAAGTAGTACGGACGCTCGGGCACATAGTGCGCGACCACCATCGGCTGCGCTTCGATATCGCGTGGAAGCTTGTACTGCTGAAAGTGGAGCACGCGTGCGAGCTCCACGAGCGTGATGGTGAGCGAACCGAGTGCATCCCGAATCGCGCCACCCGCGAGCGTCAACGATTCCGGCTTGCATTCCAACAGGACGGCCGCGACCATCACTAGCCGATCGCGCATCATCTTGGTGGCACGCAAGGCCGCTTCACCACCAAGCGTGAGGCCGCGGGACGCGAACGTGCCTCCGCCGACCGCGGTGACCGCGGTATCGCCATTCACGATCCGCACGACGGAAACCGGTACCGACAGCGCGCTTGCGATCAACTGCGTCAATCCGGTTTCGACACCTTGGCCCTGATCGAGTGACGTCGTCACACAGGTAAAGCTTCCATCCGGCTCGATGCGCAGCACGCAGCCGTCCGCGGACGAGATCGCGACATTATTCGCGCCATAGAAGCCCGGGCCGGGCGAAGTCTGCTCGAGAAAAGCAGCAAGCCCGATGCCAAGATAACGGCCATGACGGCGCTCCATCGCCTGCTCGTGCCGGAGCGCGTCATAGCGCATGAGCGATAGCAATCGCGCAAGACAAGCATGCTGGGACAACGCGTCGATTTCCTGTCCACCCGCCGTCCTGCCACCGGCAGGTGCGCCGCGGCGTAACGTGCGCTCACGCACCACCGCAGGATCCATGCCGATTGCCGCTGCCGCCGCATCGATCATGTGCTCGGTCACACCGCACGCTATTGGCTGGCCGACGCCACGATAAGAGCCTGTATTGACCTTGTTCTCGTAGACGACCCGCAGCGTTGCCGAATAGGCAGGCAGGTCGTACGGCGCGCCAGCGACACCGATCGCATGCATCCCTTCGAGCACGCTCGAACGCGGATAGATCGAGAACGCGCCGGCCTCGACGACCCCATCGAATCGCAAGCCGAGCAAAGCGCCGTCACGCGCCATGGCGATTTCCGCGGTGACTTCATGCTCTCGCGCGTGCACGTCCGATGTGAACGCTTCGAGGCGATCGCTCACCCACTTTACCGGTCGGCCGAGCAGAACCGCGGCGCCGATGACAGCCATTTCGTCATCATAGCCATGCAGTTTCACGCCAAAGCCACCGCCTACGTCAGGGACGAGGACGCGTACGTCGCTTTCTTTCAGTCCCAATTGCGCCGCAAGTATCGCACGCAGTTGATGCGGCACTTGCGTTGACGCATGCACGGTGAGTCGGCGCTCGGTGGGATCAAAATCGGCGGCGATCGCGCGGGGTTCGAGCGATACACCGGTTAGTCGCGGGAAACGCAACGTTCGCCTGACGATCCGGTGCGCGCCCGCGAATGCCTTGGATGTGTCGCCGAATTCAATGGCGTGCGCGAACGCAAGATTCGAAGTCTGCCCGCGATGAATCGGCACGGCGGCATCCGACAGCGCATCGCGCCAACGCGCGACAGCCGGACGCTCCGTCCATTCGACCTCGATCGACAGGACGGCATCCTCGGCGGCCGCACGCGATCGCGCAATGGCCATCGCGACCGGTTGACCTTGATAGACCACGCGATCGACCGCGAGCGGCGGTTGCGGCGCGGACACGTGTTTGGGCAGGGTCGCAAGCACCGTCGTCCAAGGACGGCAGACCGTCGCGATCGTCGCACCATCGAAAATCGCGACGACTCCGGGCGCACGGACGGCCCGGTCAACCCCTGCAATACGCAGATCCGCATGGGCGTAGGGGCTGCGCAAGAACGCCGCATGCAGCAGATTCGGCCAGCGCAGATCATCGACGTAACGTCCGCGTCCGACCACGAGGCGACGAGCCGTGCTTCGCGGCACGGACGCACCGATGGCCGAAGCGGTCTCCTGCATCGTGAGGCTCTCCGCATTCATGACTCAGAAATCCGCATCGCCATGATGCCGTGCGTCCCGTTGTTGGCGGTGATGTTGCCAAAGCGCGTAGAAAACGGAAACAGCGGAAAGCGCGAGGAGCCCCCCGGATATCGGACGCGATACGAAAAGCCATGGATCGGAATCGGTCTGAATCGCGCGAATGAGATTAATCTCGATCTGATCACCGAGGATCACCCCGAGTATGAGCGGCGCAAGCGGCAGCCCGCCCTTCACCATGAGATAGCCGATCACTCCCCAGAGCAGCAGTACGTGCACATTGCCGATCGTGTTGTTGAGCGCATAGGCCCCGATCACACAAAGTACCAGAACGATCGGAATCAGGATCGACTTCGGCACCGATGTGATCGCAAGCATGTAGCGCGCTGTCGCGGCGATGATCAACACGGTCACCACCAGCGAGACGAGATAGGCCGCGAAAATTCCGTACGCGAGCGCCGGTTGCTGCAGCATGAAGAGCGGGCCCGACTGGATGCCATGGATCGTCATCGCGCCAAGCATCACGGCGGTCACCGCGTCACCCGGAATGCCGAACGCCATGATGGTGACGAGCGAGCCTCCGACATTCGCGTTGTTGGAGGATTCGGAGGCGATGATGCCCTCCGGGATACCGGTTCCGAACTGTTCAGGATGCTTGGAGAATTTTTTCGCCTGGTCATAGGCCATCATACTCGCGGCGCTGCCGCCGATCGCGGGCAGGATCCCGATGATGAGTCCGATGACGGACGACCATGCAAGCAGAATAGGACGCGACAGAATCTCGCCGATGACCTGCAGGTGCGACACGACAAGACGCGGAACAGCGGTCACGGCGTTGGCGACAGCGCCCGCCGGCTTCATCGCCTCGATTTCCGACATGATTTGCGCGAAAGCGAAGATCCCGATCAGCACCGGCAGGAACGGAAAGCCGCTCTTCAAGAAATCGGTCTCGAAATGCAAACGCGGAACGCCCAGGATCGGATCGGTACCGATGATGGTGATCACCAATCCGATTGCGCCGGACAAGAGCCCCTTCGCGATCGATGTCTCGACCAGGCCCGCGACCATCGATAACGCGAGGATGAAGAGCGCGAAATACTCCCACGGACCGAATTCCAATGCGAGTTTCGCGAGCGGCGTGGTAGCCGCAATCAGAAAGACACCACCGATCAGCCCGCCGAAAAATGAAGCCCACACACCGAGCCACACCGCACGCCCCGGCTCACCCTTGCGTGCCATCGGGAATCCATCGAAGGTTGTCGCGACCGCCGACGGCGTGCCGGGAATCCCAAGCAGGCAGGCGGTGATCAAGCCACCCGATTCACCCCCGACGTAGACCCCGACCATGGCCGACAACCCCTGCAGCGGATCCAGGCCGAAAGTAAACGGCAGTACCACGATGATGGTCATGGTGATGGTCACGCCGGGCAGCGCGCCACCGATGATCCCGATGAGTGTGCCAAGCACGAGCGGAATCAGGTACTTCCACTGCACGATCTCGACGATGCCGGTACCAAGCAGATCGAACATCGTCACAGTCCGGTGAGACTACCGCGCGGCAGCAGCACGCCAAGATTGCGCTCGAAGATGAAATGCGAAACGAGCGAAGTCGCAAGCGCAACGCCGATCAGGATCGACAGCGCGCGCACCGTACGCGGCGGCTCCAGCAATCCTTGCAGGGCCGCGACGAAGAGGAACGTGGCAATCCTGAATCCGGCGATCGGAAGGAGCAGCGTGTAGAGGCCGAAGACCGCGAAGGCGGCGATGACCAGCGGATAGTTGCGAGCGCCCGCGTCAACGGGCTCGGTGGTGGATCGGATCGCCTTCCTCGCACGAAGCCCGGTTGCGATGACGATGATCGACAACACGGCGGTAATGGCAAGAACGACTCGCGGGTAGATGCCCGGCCCGATCGGTACGAGGATCGACGCCTCGGGAAGCCCGCGCGTTGCGCCGAGCAGCACGATGCTTATCACCAAACAGACACAGCCGCTAATGGTGTCGCGCCGCAAGATGCTCGCCGTTTCGCCTCAGCCCCGCGAGGCGCTCACTGGCGCTTCATCAACCCGAGATCCTTCGCGAGATCGCGATTGAGCGCGTCGTTCTTTTCGAGAAACGAACCGAAGTCCTTGCGATCCATATGGCGCACACTGGTTCCTTGTTTCTTCATCGCCTCATCGAACGCAGGATCCTTCGCCGCCACCGCGCAGGCGGCTTCGAGTCTGGCAATGACATCGGGTGGTGTTTTCTTCGGCACCATGATGCCGCGCGACACATCGTAGACGACATTCAAACCGAGTTCCTTCAAGGTCGGCACGTTCGGGAGTTCCGGAATGCGTTTTTCGGTCGCGATGGCGAGGAACTTCAGTTGACCCGCGTCGACCTTGCCTTTCTGCGTGAGATTCGCATCGGTGAGATCGACATGCCCGCCGAGGATCGCATTCATACGTGGCGCCAGTCCGTCGTACGAAACGTACTTGAACTTGACACCGGCCGCCTTCTCGATCATGGCGGGAAAAAAATGGCTGGTCGAACCGAGTGTCGCGCCAACGGATATCTGACCGGATCGCGCCTTCGCGTCGGCAATCAGATCGCCCATGGTTTTCCATGACGTCTTGGGACTGGCCGTCAGGACCGAGGCCGTCGAGGAGATCATGCAGATCGGATCGAAGTCGTTGTAGTTCACATCGGCAATGCCGGTGTAGTAGGTGAGATGGATGTAGTCGTGCACCGAGAACACGGTATAACCATCAGGCGGAGCACCCTTGGCTTCGCGAGCACCGGTGGTCCCGGAGGCACCGCCCACATTGGCGATGACGACGGTCGCGCCGGCACCCAGCGCTCTTTGCAGCAGTGGCGCGAACGGACGAAAAATATTGTCCGTGTCGCCGCCGGCCGCCCAGGGAACGATCATCTTGATCGGTCGATCGGGATACGCGGCTGACACCGATTGATGCAAGCCAAGCAATATCAGGCCGACGACAGCCAGCGCACGCATTCTCGACGATCTGATCACGGCAACCTCCACGATTGAACACGGCAAGCCGCATCATATCGATGCCGGCAGACGATCGCAAACACGATCATCGGCCCGTTCGGATTCTTGAAGGTCCTCGTAGGTCCTCGCAGGCCTTCAAAGGACCGATGGGTCGTCGGGAGCAAGACGTTGTTCAGCAGGTCGCTGTTCAAGTAGCCGCGCAGCATGAATCGTGTAATCTGCATCGCATGAACCGATTGCCGCTTTGGATCATCTCATTCTCCGCTGCCTGGATCCTGTTTCTCGTGATGGGATTGCGGCAGGACTTCGGTCTCCTCGTGCCGCCCCTTGCAGCCGATCTCGACATCGATCGCGGCCCGTTCGGGTTCGGTATCGCGGCCTCGAATCTGCTTTGGGACATTGGTTTGAGCGCGACCGGCTTCGCGGTCCTGTTGGCGACTGCTGTACTTTGCTTTGTCGGCGCCGTCCTTCATTGGTCGATCGTGAAACGCCCGGTCCTCGCGCCCGAACGCGCGATGGCGAGCTAGACCTTTGCCATGCTCCTGCGCCGATTCGGATTCGCCATCGCAGCGGCTCTCGCGATCAGCGGATGTAGTGGTGGATCAGTCCTGGTACGATCCGATACGACCCATGTCTCGGTGGGATCAACCGGCGCGAGCGCGACCGGCGGGCATGCGCGCGCAGGGGTTCATCCGCCAAGCGCCGGCGCGCGGATCGGCACGCCGGGTCCGACGTCAGGTTCGTCAAACGTTCGCATCGGCTCGGGTGGCGCGCAACTCAGTGCACACGGCCCGGCCGGTTTGGTATTGCTCGGCGCGCTGATCGTGAGCGGGTTGGTCGAATACGTGTTCCGAAAAATGGAAGGGCGGCCAAGCGCCACCGAAGAAGAGTTCATCGAACGCCCGCGGTAAGGCTCGACTACCGGACGTTCACGCCATGCGTCAGGCGCTCGACCGGCCCGGCGCCTTGCACATCGAATACCAATTCCCAGCGACCCGGCATGTGGAAGAGCAGTCCTTCCGCACGATGTTCGTGCGGGCCTCGACGGGTCACACTCGCACGATAATTCATGCCGTGCCGATGTTCCGGCATCGACGCATCGACGCGAATGGAGGCGGGTTCCACGCCGCCGTCTTTTGCGCACACGACAACGTCGAGCGCAAAGTGCTCGCCGATCGCGATCCTCGCGGGCTCCGTCCGATAGGCAAGGACGTAGCCTTTCGACTCCAGGCGCTCTGCGCCGTCAAGCCCCGCGCGACACGCTTGGCCGCTTGCGTGCCCATACCCGCCAAGCGCACCAAGAAGGATGGCGAGCATCGCGAATCCCTTCAGTCTGTTTCCGATCATCATTGGGTTCCTCGGACAGAAGCGCGATCGGTCTGATTACGTACGCGTCCCATCCTACCTGCCTTCTTCGTCGTTTCGCTGCCGGCGCGCTAACATCCGCGTTCCGAGGACTTGATCATCGCATTCAACGGGAAAGGAACAACGCAATGGGGAAATTGGACGGCAAGGTCGCACTGATCACCGGCGGCGCCTCCGGCATCGGCGCGGCGACCGCACGGCGGTTCCTCGCGGAGGGCGCCCGCGTCATGCTGAGCGACATCAATGCCGAGAAAGGCGAGGCGCTCGCGCGCGAATTGGGCCCGCAGGCTGCCTTCGTCAAAGGCGATCACTGCAAATCGGCCGACAACGATCGCATGGTCGCCGCGACGGTCGAGAAATTCGGATCACTCGACATCCTCTACAACAACGCCGGCATGCCGCAACGCAGCCCTCTCGATAAACTCGATGAGGCGGTGCTGCGACGATTGATGGATGTGAATCTCATCGGCCCGTTTCTCGCATCAAAGGCCGCGATCCCTGCCCTGCGTCGATCCGCGGAGGCCAATCGCGCACCGTGCATTCTTTTCACGGCATCGATCCAGTCGATCATGGTGCGACCGAACTTCACGGCCTACGGTGCTTCCAAGCATGGCGTGAGCGGGCTCATGAGCACCCTCGCGCTCGAACTCGCACCCGACGGAATTCGCGTGAACGCCGTGGGCCCGGGTCCGGTCGACACCGCCCTCTTTCGCTCGATCGTGGAGGCAGGCGGTGGCGATATCGAAACGTTTCGGGGTGGCATCCCGTTGAAGCGCCTGATCACACCTGAGGATGTCGCGGCAGCCGCTGTGTTTCTTTGCAGCGCGGACGCTTCTGCCATTACCGGCGTATTGCTGCCGGTCGATGGTGGCATCACTGCTCGTTGAACGATAAGCGTGCCACGTTAGGAATTGACGCGGCAGGCCGCGCGGATTCCTAAGCCTGAGCCACCACATCCCGGCGAAGCGAGGCGTTCCGCATCGCGCGCATGGCTTCGTCGATCACCGCGGCGCCGATGCCGGGGCGGCGCACCTGTTCGCTCAACACGCGGCGCCAATGGCGCGCACCGGGCATTCCCTGGAAGAGGCCGAGCACATGGCGCGTCATCGCCGGTAGAGGCGTGCCGGCGGCATGTTCCCGCTCGACATATTCAGTGAAGCGCGCCAGCACGTCTTCGCGCGCAGGCGGCGCGCAGGCGGCGCCGAACACATCGCGATCGACATTGGCGAGCAGATAAGGATTGTGATACGCCTCGCGTCCCAGCATCACGCCATCGACATGCGATAGCTCGCGTACGCAGGCGTCGATCGTCGTGAGTCCACCGTTGATAATGATCTCGAGCGCCGGATAATCGCGTTTCAACTGGTGGACAACCTCGTACCGAAGGGGTGGCAACTCGCGGTTTTCTTTCGGCGACAACCCATCCAGCCAAGCCTTGCGCGCATGGATGATGAATGTCGCGCAACCCGCCAGCCGGCACGCTTCGACAATCGCATACAGCCGGTCGGTGGATTCGTCACGGTCGATCCCGATGCGCGTCTTCACCGTCACCGGAATCGCCACCGACGCGCGCATCGCCGCGATACAGTCGGCGACCAATTGCGGCTCGGCCATCAGGCATGCGCCGAAGCGGCCCGATTGCACCCGATCGCTTGGACAACCGACATTGATGTTGATCTCGTCATACCCTTCTTCGGCCGCCATGCGTGCGCAGGTCGTCATTTCGCCGGGATCGGAGCCGCCCAACTGGATCGCCACCGGATGTTCGGCGGGATCGAAACGAAGATGACGCTTCGGATCACCGTGGAGCAACGCACCGGTCGTGATCATCTCGGTATAGAGCAGCGCACGGCGTGACAGCAGCCGCAGGAAATAGCGCGCATGACGATCGGTGCAGTCCATCATCGGCGCGACGCTGAAGCGCCGGGATAACACGCTCGTCAATGCGCGTCCTTCTCATCCGCATACCAATCGGGCTTCACGGGATAGTGCGGTCCGTCGTACATCTCGACGACCACGGTTTCCTCGTGCGCGATCGTAGGACCATGCACGTTGCCCTTCGGATTGCAGTAGAAGCTGCCCGGCGTCAAAACCACGCCGGTCGCCGTGTACTCATAGCGGCCTTCCAGGCAAACCATGAACTGATTCGATGCATGGCGATGCGGTTGCGGAATGCCGCAACCTTTCTCGAACTTGATCAGGGCAATGGTCGCTTCCGTGGCCTCATCGCGCCACAGCATCTTTTCGTGGACGCCTTTCAACGACTTGGCGCGCCACGGCATGTCGCGGGTCTGGATCAGGATTTCCTGCAGATTGGGTGCGCCCGGCGTGGCTGGCATGGTCGGGGCGCTAGTTGATTTCATGATTGCCGGCTCGCAATGATCTGTCAGCACCGATTGTAGTCCGGCGGAAGGTCGTCGCGCCGGCTCGTACTACAATCATCCTCATGCCTACCCTGAAACGTATATTGCCGGTCTGGCGCTCGCTCCTTTACGTCCCGGCCAACGTCGAGAAATTCGTCGCGAAAGCCCACACGCGTGGTGCCGATGTCATTCAGCTCGACCTGGAAGACAGCGTGCCGCCGGCGGAAAAGGCCCATGCACGCAGCATGGTCGAGGCCGCGGCGACGCGGGTCCGACAAGCCGGCGCTGATGTCGTGGTGCGGATCAATCGGCCGCTGTCGCTTGCGGTGCGAGACATCGAAGCATGCGTTCTGCCGCAGGTCGATGGCCTGGCCATCACCAAAGCCGAAAGCGCCTCGCATCTGCAACTGCTCGATGAATTGATCAGCGAGCTCGAGCAGCAGCGCGGCCTTGCCGAAGGCCATATCAAGCTGATCGCAATGATCGAGACGCCCTCCGCATTTCTGTCTATCGGCGAAATCGTGAAGTCCGTGCCGCGCATCGTCGCCACCAATATCGGCGGGGAGGATTTCGCGACCGCCTGCAACATGGAGCCCACCGACGAGACGCTGCTCTATCCGAAGCAGCACATGATCATCGCGGCGAGCGCGGCCGGGATCATGCCGCTTGGCTACAGCGCGAGCATCGCCGACTACGGCGACATGACCGCGTTTCGCGCGATGGTCCGGCGCTCGCGCGCCTATGGATTCATGGGCGCCGGTTGCATTCATCCATCGCAAGTGAAGATCGTGAACGAGGAGTATCGTCCCTCGGCGACTGAAGTCGAATGGTGCCGCAAGGTGGTCGAAGGTTACGAGGCCGCCAAGCGCGCCGGACGCGCTTCGTTTGCGATCGACAACAAGATGATCGACATCCCGGTCGTCGAGCGCGCGGAGCGCATGCTCGCACGAGAGAACGCGATCGCGGAACGCGAGCAACGAACGAGGGACGCCGGATGATTCGAGCCGTCGTAGCGGACGCGATTGTTCCAGCATCTGTTCCGGCATCCGTTTGCCTTTCCTCTGTGTCCTCCGCGTCCTCCGTGGTGAATTTTTGAGGCAGTCCTCTTGAGGCTCTAAATGACCGCCCCCGCGTTGGACCACTGGATCGGCAGGACAGAAGTCCGCCACGACCATGTCACCGTGCCGATGGCCGAGCGCATGGCCGCCACGCTCGATCGCGACGATCCTCCGCCTCAACTTGGCGACAAGCTGCCGATCGGCTGGCATTCGTTGCTGTTCCCGCGCATCGCACGCCGCTCGATGGTCGGGCGCGACGGCCATCCGAAGCTGGGGGATTTTCTCCCGCCGATGCCCTTGCCGCGACGGATGTTCGCGGGGCGTCGCACGCAATTCATCGCCGACCTGTTGTTGGGCGACGCGGTGACCTGCACATCGGTCATTGCATCGATCACGCCGAAAACAGGCAAAAGCGGACAGATGATTTTTCTCACGCTGCGGCATTCGATCGAATCCGCGCGCGGTCTGGCCATTGTCGAAGAACAGGACGTCGTCTATCGCGAAGAGGCGGTTGGATCGAGTGCCGTAGCACCGGCCGCCGCCAAACCAACGGATACACCTCGCACCGCACGCTGGATGCGTGAACACGTGGCCGACGAAGTGACGCTCTTTCGCTATTCCGCGCTGACCTTCAACGGCCATCGCATTCACTACGACCTGCCCTATGTCACCGGCGTCGAGAACTACCCGGGTTTGGTCGTCAACGGCGGGCTCACCACGCTCTATCTGTACGAGCTCTTGCGCGAGCGTGCGCAGCGGCCGTTGAAGGTCATGCGCACACGCAATCTTCGTCCCATGTTCGGCAATCAGCCGTTCACCGTGTGCGTTGAACCGAGCCTTGACGATTCGAGTGCAGTGCTCTGGGTCGCGGACGCGCAAGGCGAGAAGAGTCTCGACGGACAGTGCGAGTTCGCCTGAACGATGAGCGCACCGCTTAAAGGCTATCGGGTCGTCGACATGACGCAGGTCGTGGTCGGCCCCTACGCAACGTCGTATCTCGGCGACTACGGTGCCGATGTGATCAAGGTCGAGCCGCCGTCGGGTGACTTGTCGCGCACGATCGGCGGACCGTCGCCCACGCCGGGGATGTCATCGAAGTTCCTGCACTTGAATCGGAACAAGCGCACGATCATGCTGGACTTGAAGCAGTCGCGCGGGCGGGAAGTGTTGTTGCGGCTCGCGAAGAGCGCCGACGTGCTCGTATACAACGTGCGGCCCGGCGCGATGGCGCGCCTCCAGCTCACCTACGACGAAGTGCGCGCGGTCAATCCCCGCATCATCTACTGTGGCATCTACGGGTTTGGCCAACCGGGGCGCTATCGCGCCAAGCCCGCCTATGATTCGATCATCCAGGGTTCGAGCGGCCTCGCGTCGCTCTCCGAGCAATCGACGGGCACACCCCGCTATGTCGGCATGGTGATCGCCGACCGGATCGTCGGACTCATGGCGGTCAATGCGCTTCTCACCGCGCTCTTGCATCGCGAGCGCACCGGTGAAGGCCAATCGATCGATGTGCCGATGTTCGAGAACATGGCGGCGTTCGTATTGAACGATCATATGTACACGCGCGCCTACGATCCGCCGCTTGGACCGGCGGGTGACAAACGTCTGCTCGATCCGGATGCGCGTCCGCTGCGAACGAAGGACGGCTACATCTGCATCACCGCCAATACCGATCAGCAGGCGGCCGGGCTGTTCGAGGCGTTCGGGATGCCGGAGTTGAAGGACGATCCACGCTTCAAGTCGGTCGCGAATCGAGCGGCGAATACGCGCGCGTACTACGGCATCCGGGAGAAGTCGCTGCAATCGAAGACGACAGCGGAGTGGCTCGCAATCTTCGATCGTCACGACGTGCCGGCGATGCCGTACCACACGCTCGATTCGATTTTCGATGACCCGCATCTGCAAGAGGTTGGATTCTTCGAGCGGGTTGAACATCCGACGCAAGGCGGCTACTGGCACATGCCCCCGCCCACCAAGCTCTCGGCTTATCGACCCGGCATTGATCGATTCGCGCCGCACCCGGGTGAGCAGACGGTCGAGATCTTGCGCGATGCCGGGTACAGCGAAGCGGAGATCGAAGAGATCCTCGCGACTCACGTCGCCATCGACGGCAGCGCGGAAGCAGCGCGTCTGCGAGAGGCACGCCTGCGTTACCC
The DNA here is from genome assembly GCA_046160305.1 of Burkholderiales bacterium. GTDB lineage: Bacteria > Pseudomonadota > Gammaproteobacteria > Burkholderiales > SG8-39 > SHXR01. Next base: position 13,232 of record JBJXGX010000314.1, on the reverse strand, counting down.
TTCGACAGACTCAGGGCGAACGAAGGCTTGAGCATGAACGAGCTTAAGTAAGCGCCATTCTGGTATGTCCCCTATTATTCAATTACGCGGCCTGTCCCCCGTTGCAGGAATGCCGCAATCCGCACACTAAGAAACGGTGAGCACAGCCTCCGCGCGCCCTGCTGCTGAATCGTCGATTTCGATGAATCGAGCATCCGGTCGTACTGCGCGCGCGTACCCCGCGCAGGGCGCGAACACATCCTGGGCGGCGACGAGAATGCTGCATCGCTGGCGGGTGAGGGCCAGTCGCTCGGCCAGTGGGTAGTCGAGCACGGCGCGCCATCCCGGCACGAAGCTCGCGGGCTGCTTCATCACTTCACGCAATTCAATGGTCAAGCGCGCCGGATCGATGCGCGGTTCGGTCTTCTTCGTGGTCGCGTTGCGGCGATCGAACCAGGGCCACCACAGTTCCATGTCGCGGCGCATATGCCAGACGCGCGTGAGGTGACTGCCGTCCCAGACCGGTGTCACTGGCGCCACGCCGTCGAGCCAGCGCACTGCGCTTGCGGCGCGCTCCGCGCTCGTGAAGCACATCGGCGCGTCCAATAGCAGCGACTGGACGCGATCCTTCGCGCGCAACGCGACTTCCACCGCGACCGCTGCGCCGCCGTTGTGCCCGTACAAGCGAAAGGCGCCGATGCCAAGCGAATCCATCGTGCAGAGCACCGCGTCGGCCCAGTCCGCGACATTTGGCGTTCGCCCGGCAATTGGGTCTGATTCACCATTCCCTGGCAGATCCAAAGCGACGACTGCGTGGCGCTTGCCGATCTCGCGTATCAGTTCATCGTAAAGGAACGAGGAGCCCGGAACGTGGTGAATGATCACGACGGGCGGTTCTCGCTGCAGGTCGCCGATACTTCGCACGAGGATCTGCGTCGTGCCGAGATCGACGTAATTCGTCGTCGTGCGCCCATCGATAGGCCGGCCCTGTGGCGCTGGCGGCGGAGTACCGCGCGCCGGGTGCTTGAGCAGTACCGCGAGTTCGGCGCATGCGGCGGCGAGTGCATCGCGCGGCATTTCCTCGACCCACGACCCGGCCGGATAGGCCGCCTTGGTGCGAAAGAGGCTGTCACCCGGACGCACGCCGAGGCAGGTGGGCACCTTCACGTTTCGCAGCGCTTTGAGTCCGTCATGCCGAAAGGCGGTCGCATAGCCGATCTTGTAATCGTTGCCCGCCTCAAGGAGCTCGATGACGCCACGATGCAGATAGTCGAGATCGGGCAGATCGGCATCGGCGCGCTTCTCCAGGCGCTGCTCGTTCCACGGCCAGAAGACATGCTGGTCGCGATAGCGAAACCAGAGCCACAACAAATGTTCGCCGGCGAAGGTTGGTTCGATCGGCACGAGATATTCGTTGAGACGTGCCCATTGTTGCGTGGGCGAGAACATCGGATAACCATCGGTCAACGCGAGCGAGCAGCGTGCTGGATGGCGGACGGCGAATTCCACAGCAACCTGCGCCCCGGTGTGACGCCCATAGGTGGCGACCTGCTCGATGCCAAGCGCGGTGAGGGCCTCGGCCAAGCCGTCGGCCAGATCTTCGGTCTCGAGCTGCTCCATGGGGAGGAGATCCGACATTCCGAAGCCGGGCGTGTCGAACGCGAGCGCGGTGAAGCGCGTCGCAAAGATCGTTTGCGGCTCGCGCAACACTTTCGCCGAACACGCGGAGGCATGCAGCAGAGCAACCGCTGGCCCTTCACCCGCGCGGGTGTAATGCACGCGGCGGTTACCGACCGTCAAGAAGTGGCGAGTGATACGAGGCGTCATGGAGTTTTCCTTGAGTAAGGCAGGAGCGCGCCGGGATTCATCGTCCCGTTTGGGTCGAGCGCATGCTTGATGCGTTGTAGCAGCTCGCGCGAACCGGTGTCCATGCGATCGGCGTAGGGGTAGTACCGCCCGATCTGCGCGTGAATAGCGTCGTGCCGGTCCATGAGCTCGCATATCTCCATGCGTAGCGCGCGGACGCGCTCACGCGCCGCCGGGTTTGGCGCGAAGCTACCGAAGCGAACGCGATTGCGCGCCGACAGATGTTGCAGATGAATCGGATCGAGCACATCCGGCCAATAGAGCATCGGCTCGATCGTGATGTAGGCGCCAGCCGAGGAGATCATCCACGAGTGCGTGATGCCAAGCGCGGACAACACGGGCTCGTGCAACGCGAGGTGCGACTGCAATGCCGCCATGCATGCGCGTGCCCGCGACAGCGGAACGATGCCGTGGATCGGGATCCAGCGCTCGCCTGCCGGTCCAACGAATCCGCGGATCGAATACGGTTTGGCGCGCAAGGTCTTCGGCAAAACATTATCGATCTCCTTGGCGCCTCGAACGCAAATTTTCCTGGCGAGTGCGAGCTGCGCATCGGCGAGCGCCTGCGTTGGCGCCTCCACCACACAGTGCAGCGACCATGCCGCTGCACCGACCGCGCGCTTGCTGGATGCCAGTTGCGCAACGTCGCGGACCGCTTGCGTGACCGATCCAGCGCTTCGCACGACTGCACCGACGATGCCGGCGGCCTCTGCAACGCTGACATGGGTGGCCGATTGCGTTTTCGCCTGGTCCAGCGAAAACACGCGCGTCACCAAGCCCTCGCGCAGCAATTGCGCCATGTCGGCCAACATCGCATCGGCATCATCATAGGCAAACGATGCAAACGCAACGGGATAGTCCGGCGCGAGCCGCAGCACGATCTCGGCCTTTATGCCGAATGCGCCGCAATCACCGAGGAAGAGGCCCGTCAGATCGGGGCCGGCATTGCGTTGCCCGCGGGCGGTGGATTGAATCGCGCCTGAGCCGGTTCGAGCGACGGTGCCATCCGCGAGCACGACCGTCAGCCCGACGATTCCTTGCATCCCACCTGGAATATTCTGCGCGGCGGCGCCACCGACCGTCGATACCGTGCCGGAGATTGGATTCGGTTGCACAGCACGTAACCCGTGCGGCTTCAGCGCGACGGCGAGCGCTTCCCAGGTGCACCCCGCGCCGACCACCGCGTACAGATCTTCGGCGTGGACTGCGATCGTAGCGAGACGCGTGAGATCGAGCACGGCAGCCGGCGTGCTTGGCACGACGCCGCCCGTGTACGACATGCCCGCGCCGCGCGGAACGGCGGGCATACCGGTCTCATGCAGGTGTTTCATAACCGCAGAGAGTTCGCGCAGGTTGCCGGGCCGAACGACCAGCTCTGCGCGCTGCCGCGCGGGCCAGACGAACAAGTCGCTTGAGGCGAGATCGCAAGCCGCCGGATCGGTGAGGGCATGCTCTGCCCCGACGATATCGGCGAGCGCCCTCGCAAGCGTCGGAGGTGAATTCATCGCTTTCGCTTTACGTTGGACTTCTTCACATCACCCAGCTTGAATATTCGCATCGCATTGTCCCGCATGATTTTTCTCAGCGGCTCGGGTCGGAAATCGAGATTGAGAATATCGTCCATCGCGCGCTCCGGATCGATCACCGCCCAATCGGTGCCGAACAGGAATTTGTTCTGCCCATAGGTGTTCGCATAGTGCACCGCTTGCGCCGGCCAATGCTTGGGCGCGTAGGCGTCGCCCGCCATGTAGATATTCGGATGCTTCCAGCAGCACGAGATCATCTCGTCGGTCCATGGGTAACCCAAGTGGATACCGATAATCGTCAGCTCGGGAAAATGCATCGCGACGCGATCGAGCGTCATCGGCCGGCCAACACTTGGTAAGCGCCGATCCTTCTGATACACGAGGCAGTGACCCACCTGCATCATGATCGGTATGCCCAGCTCCGCGCAGCGCGCGTAGTACGGATAGTAGATCGCGCTATCGGGCGCTTCGCCGAACCAGTGCGGATAAAGATGCGCACCGACGAAGCCATACTCATGCACGGCCTTGTCCAGTTCCTTGAGCCCCGCAATGCCGCGGGTCGGGTCGATGCCCGCAAGCCCGGAGAACCGGTCGGGATACTTCGCGCACATCTTCGCGACCCATTCATACGGAATCTCGGTCGAGCCCTTGATGCGCAGATCGCCGCAACGGACCGCGATCAAGAACGAGCGCTCGATGCCCGCGCGATCCATCTTTTCAAGATACTGCGGGAGCGTAATGCCGCGGCGATACGGCTGTTTGACGCCGACCTTCTCGCGAAAGCCATCGTCGGTCGGAATGCGTCCCTCGGCAAAGGCTTCGGGCGTGTAGACATTGACGACGATGTCGATCGCGCCATAGCCGAGCCGGGTCTTGGTCGGATCGAACGCGCGTGATGAGCGGGGCATAATGTTCCTCTAGCTGGCGGTCGTGGCAGGAAGTCGGTGGTGCTCGATACGCGAGCAGCGTGCGACGTGGTTATTGGAAAGTGTGATCGCAACCGGCGCTTCGCGCGCGCATGCCGCGACCGCGATCGGGCAGCGCGACGCAAACACGCAACCCGATGGCAGCACGGTCGGTCGCGGAATCTCCCCTTGCAAGATATGACGCTGCGTCCGTTGCAGAGGATCGGGCTTGAGCGTCGCCGAGAGCAATGCCTGGGTATACGGATGAGCAGGACGCGCAAAAAGATCCGCGGTACGTGCCGCTTCAACGACCGTGCCGAGATAAAGCACCAGCACGCGGTCGGTAACGAGTTCGACGGTCTCCAAGTCGTGGCTGATGTAGAGCAGCGCCACACCGGTTGCGCGGCGAATCTCATCGAGCAGCGCCAGGACTCCCGCGCGCACCGACAGATCGAGCGAGCTGGTCGGCTCGTCCAATACGATCAGCCGCGGCCGGGTGGCGAAGGCGCGGGCGATGCCGATACGCTGCAATTGACCACCGGAGAGCTCATGCGGATAGCGATCGAGCGCAGCGCTCGGGATACGCACTTGGTCCGCAAGCTCGCGTACGCGTGCCGCGCGTTCCGAATTGCTTAAGTTCATGTGCAAAAGGAGAGGTTCCTCCAACGCGCTGCCAACAGTCATGCGCGGATTGAAAGCGCCCCACGGATTCTGAAAGACGATCTGCAGCGCGGCGCGCAACGGGCGCATGCGCGCCTGCGTTAGCGTTGTAATGTCCTCGCCATCGAAAACGATGCGGCCGGTCGTCGGCATCAATAGCCGCGTGACAAGTAATCCGATGGTGGACTTGCCCGATCCGCTTTCTCCCACCAAGCCCACCGCTTCACCGGGCGCGATCGCAAATGAGACACCATTCACTGCGTGCACGACGTCAGCCGCGCCAGCCGGGAAGCGCTTGACCAACTCTTCCACCTTTATGAGCGGCGCGACCGGGCTCGTGCTCATTCGGGTTGCTCCATTGTGGCATGGTGGCATTGGGCCGAATGTTCGGGCGACTGGTGAATCGTCGGTGGATCCTGTTCGCATTGCAACGTGGCGCGCGCACAGCGCGTGCGATACACACAGCCTGCGGGAAGCGCATAGAGATCGGGCGGTGTGCTCGCGTTTTGCACGTAACCAAGGCGCCGTATCGCCTGCGGTGTTGAGTCGATGAGTGAGCGCGTGTACGGATGCAGTGGCGCGGCGAAGAGATCGCGCGTAGGCGCCTGCTCGACCGTCTTGCCCGCGAACATGACGACGACGCGATCACAATACTGTGCGACCACGCCGAGGTCATGCGTGATCAATAGCACGCTCATGCCGTGCGTGCGGACGATATTGAGCAGCGTATCAAGGACATCGGCCTGGACGGTCACATCAAGACCGGTCGTGGGCTCGTCGGCGATGAGCAGGCGTGGTCGATAAATAAGTGCCATCGCAATCAGCACCCGCTGCGCCATGCCGCCCGACAATTCATGCGGCCAGGCGCTGAGACATCGCTCCGGATCGGGGATGCGTACCTCGGCTAGCAATTGGCCGGCACGCACCAACGCGTCGGCGCGCGGTACGCGTTCATGCGCTTGTTGCACCCGCACGAGCTGATTGCCGATGCGGCAGAGCGGATCGAGCGAAGTGAGCGGCGATTGCGGGATCAGCGCGATCTGCTTGCCGCGCAGCGCCGCCATTGCGGTGGGATCAAGCGGCCTGCCGGCGAACGTGATGGCGCCGCTCACCAGCCGTGCAGGTGGGCGCAAGAGCCCAAGCAAGGCAAGCCCGGTGAGCGATTTGCCCGCACCGGTCTCGCCGACCAAACCGACGATCTCGCTTTCATTGACGGTGAGCGATACGCCGTTCAGCGCTCTCGCGGTGCGAACCGCGTTGTCCCAGCCGCGCGCGACGAAGTGGACGTGCAGGTTATCGATGCAAAGGAGCGTCATTTGCCGGTGGCGCGGCGCCGCGGATCGAGCAGATCGGACAATCCGTCGCCCAAGAGGTTGAGTCCGAGCACGAGGCCAATCAGTGCGAGGCCGGGAAACGTTGCGACCCACCATTCGCCGCTGATCACATATTCGGCGCCTTGCCGGATCATCGCGCCCCATTCCGGGGCGGGCGCCTGCACGCCAACCCCGATGAACGCGAGCGTCGCGCTGATGCGTACCGCCCAGGCCATGCGTACCGGTAACTGCGCCGTGGCGCCGAGCAAAGCGTTAGGCAGAATATGTCGTGCCATCACGCGCCACGGCGGATTGCCGACGGCCACGGCCGCACGCACGAAGGTCGCCTCGCGTAGCGCGAGCACTTCGGCGCGAACAATGCGGGCGAGGATCGGGCTGTCGAGCAGCCCCACGACGAGAATGACGTGGAACACGTTCGGACCCATCGCAGCGACCACGGCGAGCGCGAGGATAATGGTCGGAAATGCCCGCAGCACATCGAGTATGCGGAGCAGCACCTCGTCGATGAGGCCACCCTTGTAGCCGGCCACCACGCCAAGCGGCACGCCGACGAGCACCATGATGAGTCCGGCGGGAAGCGCAATCCCGAATGCATAGCGCGTGCCGTGAATCACGCGCGATAACATGTCCATGCCATTCCCATCGGTGCCCAACGCGAAGCGCGTGCTGGGCGCTTGCAGCACCTGCGCGGAAAACGATTCGGTCGGGGAATAGGGCGCAATCAGGTCGGCGAAGAGGGCAATGACGAGCATCGCACCGACCATCGTGGCACCGACCGCGAACGTCGGACTGCGCCGTGCGATGCCCGCGAGGCGCGCATGCCAGCCCACAGGTGCGGCGATCGCGACGGCCGCGCTCATGCGCGTCGGTGGATGCGTGGCTCTAGCACGAGTACCGCCAGATCCACGATGAGGAACACGACCACCGAGGCGAGCGCCAAGGTCAGCACGTAGCCCTGCACGACGGCGAAATCGCCTTGCAGGATCGCGTTGAGGCCCCACTGGCCAAGCCCGCCCCAGGCGAAGATGAACTCGATGAGCGACGCTGCTGCCAGCAAGGAAGTCAGCTCTGTCCCAAGGAATGTAATGACCGGCACCAGCGCGTTGCGCAATGCGATTTTGCGCAGCGTGCGGTCAGTAAGTCCGCCAGCACGTGCCTGGCGAATGTAATCGCTGCCGACGATCTCGATGGCGATGGCCCGCGTTTGCTTGATGATCGGCGCGGCAGCGACCAGCGTGAAGCACGCGACCGGCAAGATAAGTTGCTGAAATGCCGAGCGCGCCGCGACCCAGTTGCCGGCGATGATGCAATCGAGGAGTGCGCTACCCGTGACCATTGCCGGTGCCGCGAATTCGAGGCCGAGGCGTCCCATCGGAGGCGGCGCCCAGCGCAGCAGATAAAAGAACACGAAGATCGCCATCAACCCAAGCCAGTACGTCGGCACTGAGAATCCGGCGAGCGCGCCAAAGCGCGTGATCTGATCGAACCAGCCGTTCGGATTGAACGCCGCGCGTAAGCCGATCGGGATGCCGATCAGCGCACCCAGACCCACCGCAAGCACCACCAATTCGAGGGTGATCGGCAGATGGGCGAGGATCTCGTCCAGCACGGGTTTGCTGCCTTGCCAGGATTGCCCCAAGTCGCCGCGCGACAAGCGGCCGAGGTAGGTAATGAACTGATCGAGCAAGGGCCGATCAAGGTCGAGCTCGGCGCGGATCTGCGCCAGCATCTTCGCATCGGCCATCGGACCGGCGAGCATGTTGACCGGATCCTGGTGGCCGATGCGGACCAGCATGAAAGTGAAGAACACGATCCCGAGCACGACCGGGATCGCGACCAGCAGGCGGATGAAAAGAAAGCGGAGGATCACGGATTTCGTCGTTCACCGCAGGGAGACACTATGTGCGCGATGCGCGGGCTGGCCGCGGCGCTGGGGTGAACGAGTGCGTTGGCCGCGAGGCACTACTTCTTGCACGCGAGGTCCTTCCACACCATCCGGTTGTGCGGCCGCCACATGAAGCCTTTCATGCAGGCGACGAATACTTCGTGCGTGCCGGGCAAATAGGTCTCGACGAACGTCGCGTAGTCGGTCTGCACCTTCTGCGCCTGCGCGACGATTTCGAGCCACTTCTTGTCGTCGCGCTCAACTACCGACGCATCGATCAGCTCGTCCAGCTTCGCATTGCAGTTGCCGTTCACATTCGAGCCGCCCTTGCAATGCGCGGTGAGGAACAAATTGTAGGACGGGTCGGGCACGAAGCTGGAGGTGAGGTGCGTGAAGAAGGGCAGTGACCAGGTGGTGATGGCGCGGCGCGCGTTCATCTCGGTCGCGGGGATGCGCTTCGGTGTCACGCGGATGCCCGCCTTACCAAGGGAGGCCTGCATCTGCAACGCAAGGGGCTCTTCCCACCACCAGTTGGTGCTGTATTCGAGGGTGATGTCGAGCCCGTTCGGATGTCCGGCTTCGGCGAGCAGCGTCTTCGCCCGATCGTAATTGGTCTCGTACTGGTAGGCATCGATCGCACCGGGAATCGGCGCGTTGAGCATCGAGCGCGAGCGCGTGCCAAGGCCGAAGAACACCGCCTCACCGACTGCCTTGTAGTCGGTGGCGTAAGCGACGGCTTGGCGGACCTTCTCGTTGTCGAACGGCGCTAACTTGGGGTTCATCCGCACCGTCGCGCTGCCCGGGCTCGCGAACGATTCCACGCGGACGCCCTTGTCGTTGCGCAGATCGCGAATCTGCTGGAGCGGAATCTGCTCGGCGTACTGGACCTGTCCGGTTCGCACCAGCGCGACGCGCGTCGCAGCGGACGGTACTTCGCGCCAGATGACGCGGGTGTAGAACGGCTTCTCGAACACATAGTGCGGGTTGGCGATAAGGACCGTTTGTTGTCCCGCCTGGACCGATTGCACATGATACGGGCCGAATCCGGCGGTGTTCTGTGCGAGCCATTTGGTGGCGAACGGATCGTCCGCGCTCGCATGCTTCTTCGCTTCGGTCGAATCGAAGAGCGCGGGGATATGCAAGGTCATCACCGCGAGGAAAATTCGATTCGGATGGGTGAGCGTGAAGCGCACTTCGCTGCGGGACACCGCCTCCACCTTGTCGATACGCGCGACGTTCTTGATGAATAGCCCAGTGCGCTTCTGGTTGATCGACTTGTTGAAGGTCCACACGACGTCCTCGGCGGTGAGCTCATTGCCGAACGGACTCTTCACGCCCGGCCGCAGCCGAAAGACGTATGTCTTCCCGTCAGCCGACACGTTCCAGCTCTCGGCGAAGTGCGGCTCGAATTTGCCCGGCTCGATCTCGGGCTGACCGTTGGCGCCAGGGCGCGTGCCGAAGCGGGTGAGCCCTTCATAGACATTGACGGATGTTTCGATCTGGCCCGGTACCCAGATGTCGGAGTCGAAGCCTTTTGGCGTCGTCGTCATCGCCATGATGAATGTGTTGTCCTGCGCGACTGCCGTGGCCGCGAGAACGAGTGCTGTCCCGAACGCAGCGATGCGTGCGCGCTTGTGCGTGCTAGATGTTGCGGCGACAACCCTTGACATGCTGATCTTCTCCTCGGCGAGCGTTCGACACCGCGATATTCGGCGGCATGATACTACCCGGAAGCGAGCCGAAAATTTTCATCCTGCCGGTGGTGCGCATCATGTAAAGATTGCGGAATGTTTCTGATGGAGAGAGTGAATGCCTGACACCATCCGCCCCGGCGGCTCGCGCTCGATTCTCATTACCGATGGCATTCGTGCCGCGGGTGCCCGCACACCCAACAAGATCGCGATCAAGGAGAGCGGCCGATCCCTGTCGTTTCGCGCACTGGTAGAGCGTATCGATCGCGTGGCAAACCTCGCGCATGGCGGACTCGGGCTTCGTTATGGCGAGCATGCGGCGATCTTCCTGCCGAACCGGCTCGAGTATATGGAGCTCGTCTGCGGACTGTCGTCGGCGGGTGTGGCGTGTGCGACGATTGGTCCGGCCGCCGCGGGGCCCGAGATCCAATTCATTTGCGACGACTCCCGCGCGCGCGTGCTGTTCACCACGCCGGAATTAGAAGCGGCGGCCCGAGCGGCGGTTCCGTCCACCGTTGAGCGCATCGTCGTGCTGGGAGACGACTATGAGGCGCTGCTTGCTCGTTCATCGGCGTCGTACTGTCCGGTGGCGGTGACCGAGTCGGACATCTTTTCGGTGCCGTACACATCGGGGGCGACCGGTCGGCCCAAGGGGGTCATGCTCGCGCATCGCGGTCGCGTCCTCGCCTGCTTCGTCATGGCAGCGGAGCATGGCTGTTATGGACCCGATGATCGCGCGGTCGCCACGACGCCGATGTTCCATGGCGCGGGGTTTCTGATGGCGCTGGTGCCGATTTTCTTCGGCGGATCGGTCGAGATCCTGCCGCGTTTCGACATCGAGCGCCTGCTCGCGGCGGTGGGCGCGAATGCGGCGACGAGCGTCTATATGGTGCCAACGCATTTCGCGGCCATGTTCGCGCTTGGCGAAGCCGGCAAGAAATACGATATGCGATCACTGAAAGCGGTGATCTCCGGCACCGCGCCGCTCGCGCAAGCAATGAAGGCACGCATCATTGAGCACTTCGGTGCAGGCAAGCTCTATGAGCGCTACGGCACCACCGAAACCAACATTGCCACTGCGCTCAGGCCCGCCGATCAACTGCGCAAGATCGCGTGCGTCGGGCAGCCGTTACCCGGCACGCATCTGCGCGTGCTGGATGACGCGGGCAACGAAACGCCGCAAGGCGAGATCGGCGAGTTGGCGGTGGCCTCGCCGTACCTGTTTTCCGGTTATCTGAATCTGCCCGAGGCGACCGCCAAGGCCACGCGCGGGGACTGGTTTGTCACCGGCGACATGGCGCGCATCGACGAGGAAGGTTACGTGTATCTGGTCGATCGCAAGAACGACATGATCATCACCGGCGGCGAGAACGTTTATCCGCGCGAGATCGAAGAGATCCTGCTCGCGCATCCGGCGGTGGCCGAGTGTGGCGTGGCGGGCGTGCCGCATCCGTATTGGGGCGAGGCCGTCACGGCATTCGTTGCGGTACGCCCGGGCATGAATGTGTCGGCGGAGGACCTCCTACGCAACTGTCGCGAGAGCCTGTCGCCTTACAAGGTGCCGAAGGAAATCCGCTTCGTCGATGCCTTGCCGCGCAACAGCATGGGCAAGGTGCTGCGGCGGCACTTGCGGGAGATGTCGAAGGGTTAGCCCTGACTACCCCACAACCGCTTCGTCGCCATGCGCGCGCCTTCCGCCAAGGTGGCGAGCTTTGCCCACACCACGCTGTCGGCGACCATGTCGGTGCCGGCGAATGTTCCGAATCCGCAATCAACCGATGCGATCACGCGCGTGCGATCGCCGATTGCATCGACCACCTGACAGATCCGATCGGCAACGACTTCTGGATGCTCGACATAGTTTGATGTGCTGTCGATCACCCCGGGCAGCAACAGCATGTGCTCGGGCGGTGGATTGCGTTTGATCGCTTTCCATTCATGCTGGTGCCGCGGATTACCCATCTCGAGCGACAGCGCCCCAACTTTTGCCTGATAAAGAATCGGCAGCAGCGGTTCAAGCGCGATGTCGTGGGTATGCGGGCCGTCGTAGTTGCCCCAGCACACATGGAGCCGGATCCGCTCGCGTGGAATGTTGGCGGTGGCGCGATTGATCGCGCTGACATGATGCGCGGCAATTTCGAGAAAGCGTTCGAGCGAGTCGCGTTGGAACAGCCGCGGCTTTTCCATCGCCAGATCCGGCGCATCGATCTGCAAGAGATGGCCGTCCGCATGGATAAGCTCGTACTCCTTGCGAAGCTCGACGGCCAACGCATCGACATAGGCCTCATGCGACGGATAGTAGGCATTCAGCAGAATGCATGCGGCGACGCCGGGCGAGGCGGCCGTCATGAATGTTTCCGTGAATCCGCGCGGCTTGGCGCGGGCGAGCGCTTGCGCAAAGCAGGCGCCTTCGCGTTTGGCTTCTTCCTCGCCGATATACTGGACGGGCCCGATGCACTGCGGCGCATTCGCGACGCGAGCGGCACCCTTGCGCCGTTGCGCGAGCATCTCGGCGTAGTCAGGATGATCGATCAGGTCGAGCGCCAGCGGGCGCTTGCTCTCTCCTCCGAAACCGCGCATGCGCTGTGCGACATAGGTGGAGAAACCGATGCGGGGTTGTTCGCCGTCATTGCCGATGTCGATGCCCGCCTCGACCTGCTTCACGGCGACCCGGTCAACGGCGGACGCCACCAGGCGAGCATGCGCCTCGCGATCAATCGCCTCGCCACGCTCTTGTCGGATCAATGAGTCGCGCAATGCCGGATCACGCGGCAAGCTCCCGACATGCGTTGTAAGGATGCGTCGCTCGCTTCGCTGCATGGGAGCTCCTTTGATGTTTTGAAAACCGGATTCTCCGCGCGCGCCGTCTACTCAACGCGCGTAGCGCGCGCGCGGTGGGCGGTCATTCGCTTCGTGCGCTGCTCCAGATCGTGCCACAGCTTGGACGTGTCCTTGCGAAAGATGATCTCTTCGTCCAGATCCAGCCGCCACCAGCCGCCGCGATCGATCTCGTTTTGCAGTTGGCCGGGGGCCCAGCCTGCATACCCGTTGTAGAAGCGCACCGCGGCCTGGGGTTCGTTCATGAGTGTTTCGACGGTCGCCGGATCCATCGCCAGATGTAGCTTCTCGCTCGCGGACACCGCGGTGCCCATTGGTTTCGCGCCGCGATAGAGCACGAAGAGGCCCTCGGGTTCGACCGGACCGCCATTGAACAAGGGATCGGTGAATTTCGAGAGCACCGGGTTGCGCGGCAGGATTTGCGCGAGCGATCGATTGAATGGTCGATTCAGGACGAAGCCAGTCGTCCCACCGTCCTCGGTGCGCACGGCGAGCACCACGGTGCGCTCGAAGTTCGGATCGATCATGAGCGGTTTGGCCACCAGGAG